>NC_014225.1:1200000-1800000 GCF_000092785.1 Waddlia chondrophila WSU 86-1044 | reverse complement strand
AACACCCAGATCATTCCTTGAAGGATAAAGGCTCCTTGTAATTTGGAAAGCCCTTTCTGGGTAAAATCTTGCTCTTTGTATTCCAGGTTGTTGATGAATAGGAAATCAAAGAGTTCCATGAAATCCCCGAATGTTTTAATACGGGAGTAGCAAAGAGGAATTAAGCGTTCCATAAAAGCATCGTTGAATCGCCATTCTTTTAATCTGTCCCACAGCTTCTCTTGAGGGATGCAGTTAATGATATATTGCTGATTCAGCCAGTCCAGTTTCTTGATATCGAATACAGCTCCTGAAACACCGATGCGCGAAGCGTCGAACTCTTGAACGATCTCTTCAAAAGGATAGATCTCCCGGTCGCCCGTCATGCTGTATCCCATTAAGGTGAGGAAATTCTTAAAAGCTTCGGGTAAGTATCCGCTGTCTCTGTAGAAAAAGATCGATGTAGGGTTTTTTCGCTTAGAGAGTTTTTTTCCATCTACTCCCAGAAGAAGCGGCATGTGAAGAAATTCAGGAACCTCCCACTCAAAATATTTGTAAAGGAGGATGTGTTTAGGAGTGGAGCTGATCCACTCATCGCCACGGATCACATGGGAGATTTTCATGAGATAATCGTCGACAACATTTGCTAGATGATACGTTGGAAATCCATCTGTCTTCATCAGCACCTGGTCATCAATGTCTGCCCAGGGGAATGCAATCCGTCCTTTGATCCGGTCTGTAAATACACATTCGCCTTTCAGAGGGACTTTCAGCCTAATTACAGAGGGTTTTCCAGCGGCTTCTTTTTCTTTAATCTCTTCAGGACTTAAATTGCGGCAACGGCGGTCGTAACCTTGACGGCCCCCTTTTTTTGCCAGGACTTGGCGCATTTCTGCTAGCTCTTCAGCTGTACAGAAACACTTGTAAGCATGTCCCTTCTCGACAAGCTTATCAGCATATTCCTTATAGATGGGAAGTCTTTCTGATTGCCGGTAAGGGCCATAAGCGCCTCCAATATTTGGGCCTTCATCCCATTCAATACCGGACCAGCTTAGAGCTTCGTAAATGTTTTGTTCATACTCGGGCCTGCTTCTTGTGCGGTCCGTATCTTCAATGCGAAGGATGAATGTTCCGTTATGATGACGGGCGAAGATAGAGTTGAAAACGGCAATGTAGGCTGTACCTACATGAGGATCACCTGTTGGAGAAGGAGCAATACGGACTCGAACGGACATAGTACCTTATGATTTGCATTTGATTTAGAAAATAGATTAATGGTACTGCAAAAATGGGAATTTTGGCAAGGAAGCACTCTAAAATCGCCTGCACGCTCTTAGATCTAGATAGCGTCTTCCTTGCATGTATCCATCAAAATGATTAGGTCTTTCATGATGTTGTAAGCTTCGGTCAGCTGTAAATCGTTTTGGCCGAATTGCTCTTTTGACTCATCTTCGAGAAGGTTTTCTTTTTTGATCTCTTTCAGAAGGGCTTGGTAGTTTTTGTTGTTCTCGATACGGTAGGCAGAGTTGGATTTGAGAAAGGGCAGATAAGCAGTGTAAGTATCGAGCTTTTTCTGAAGATCATGCTTATATAGCAAACGGATTCTGCTTCTTTGTGAGTAGGGAATATCTGATAAGTCATCGTCGAAATTCGGTTTGATCGAATCGTTTTCCAAAGGATACTTCGCATATTGCTCTCCGATTTCAATTTCCGATAAAGGTCCTGGAAGAACGATATCTGAAAGGACGCCTGTTAATTGAGGTGTTTTTCCAGAGACTGTGTAGTAGATGCCTCTAGTGACCTTGTATTCACCTTCAGGATTGACTGGCTTTTCTTGGCCGACATTTAGAGTAAATGTTTGAAAGGAGCCTTTTCCATAGGTATGGTCATCGCCAATAATAATGGCTCTTCCATAGTCTTGAAGTGTTTGCGCAACGATTTCAGATGCCGAAGCGCTTGCTCTGTTGACAAGCACAGCTAAAGGGCCATCCCACATCATTTTACCGTCTAAGTCTCTAAGATATTGGACGTTTCCTGTGTTGTCTTTGACCCCTACGACAACACCTTTAGTAATGAATAACCCTGTAACACTAACAGCTTGGGAGAGCAGCCCTCCGGAGTTGTCCCGAAGATCAAGGATGATCCCTTTGACCCGATGATTTTCTTTAAGTTTTTCAATCTCTTTTGCTAGATCGGAAGCCGATGAACTCTCCGGATCTTGATAAAAGGAATAAAGCTTCAGATACGCGATCACACCGTCTCCAAACGGTTCGTAAGCTGTTTCAAATCGCGTTTCTTTGAGCACAACTTCGCCCCGGATAATTGTGATGTTGAGCTCTTCCTTTTTTTTGTTTTCGTCGTCGCCTTCTTCTCGGATGACCGTTAGTTTTACAGGAGTGCCTTCCTTGCCGCGGATCAATTCTACGGCGCTGAGGATGTCCATTCCTACAACAGGCTCATCGTCGACAGCAACAATGCGGTCTTTGACTTTAAGTTGTTTACTTTCAGAAGCAGGCCCTCCTTCGATGATCTTTACGATGGTAAAGCCGTTCAAATCGTCTCTGAGCTGTGCTCCGATTCCGAATAAGCGTTGCTGCACATTAATCATGAACTGGGTAGCCTCGCCCGGAGTGAAGTAGACGGTGTGCGTATCGAGGGCGGACGCAGTTGCTTTTAAAATAGAGGAGAGGACAAACTGTTCACTATGCTTGGGGTCTGGATTGGCGATCTCTTCCTCTTTTTTTGCTTGATGCTTTTCTATCCGTTGCAGCGACTTCTCTCTTAATTCTTCGTTGAGCTTGCGTGAAGTTTCGATCTGTAGCGCTTTGATCCTTCCCAAACGGATCACAAGCTCTTCTTCAGATTTGACCCAATCCATGTCTTTGAATTCTTTGGGATCGACCTCTTCCGGAAGCTCGGAAGCTGTGACCTGCATATCCAACAGTTTTCTTCTTGAAATGGCTTTGAGCATCTGGTCGCGGATTTTAAAGAACAGAGAAAAGTCTCCGTTGTTGAACTGTTGCAGTGTTGTTTCCAAAAGAGTTTCGGAAGGATGGATCCAAGGGTCGATGTCTGATTCGATGAAGTAGATTTTGTTGAGGTCAAGCTCGTCGATGTAGTTTGAAATCACTCTTTTCATGATTTCAGGAGTTAGTTTGGTGTGCGAAGCGTGGCTTTTAATGATTTCGTTCACTTTTTCCAACACTTTTGGCGAGTCGATTTCCGGAAGCTTGGCATCGATTGAGTGGAATACCAGGTTGAGAGTCAAAGCGAGAAACAGAAATTTACGCATGATGAACCTATCTCAAAATCAATAAGATAAAGCATAAGCATACAAGAAATGAAGGTTTTCATCCATAACCTTTGTCTAAATGTGAGAAAAAAAAATTGAAAAAAAGTATTTTTTACACAAAAAATGCTTGATTTATATTTTTATTTTGTTAAAATAGATCCTTCACAAAGTTAATATAGATCGCTTATTTAATAATTAGCGATTGATTAAGATTTATTGAAAATAGACACGGAGGTTTATAAAAATGTCCAATATTAAGGAAATGTGCGAGGAGCCGAAAGTTGTTTCGATCACAGAAGCTGCTCGGATCAACGGCGTTACACGGCAAGCCATTTACGTAGCCATTAAACTTAAGAAACTTAAAGCAAAAAAAGAAACGACGCGTTGGACGATCGACGTGAAAGATCTTGATGAGTATCGCAAGAACAAGTACTCTCGTACCAAGTCAATGCATGAAGGCGAGCTGCTTTTTGATAATGGTAGAGGTTACTATTCAGTTAATCAGGTTGCTGAAATGCTGAAGGTTCCAGCACAAAAAATTTATTACGCGACACGTGTAGGGATGCTTAAAGCTCACCGTAGAGGAGCTGCTTGGGTCATTCATGTTGAAGATGTGAATAAATATAAAGAAGAACATCTCAGTAAAAAAGGCGGCCGCAGACGAGCAGTCTAGGTCGTGCAATCATCAGATGGGGACAGATTGACTTTAAGATTTGTCCTTATCTTGACTTTTCAACGTTATACCGAACCAGCTTCAAAAATTGGAATTTTGACAAAGAGTTGCCTTGAATTTGAGCCAGGCGAAGCCGGCGCTGAAGTAGCTCAACCTGAATAGGTTGAGTGATGCAAGTGGGTCTCAAAATCAAAGGCTAACGATGACGTCAAAAACCGATTCTTGAAGTTAATTTGGTATATTGGGCTGACTCTCTTCAATAATCCTGAAATCTCTGATTAAAAGCTGAATGCTTGGTCCTAAGAAGTTATTCACTTGAGGAGTGAAGGCCACCTCCAAGATAATGTTCTTTTTTCGGAGAAGCGGACTTAAGTGGGCCTTGCCATAGGCGATCCCTTCCAGCATTCTATCTCCTTGTTCTAGGTAGAGTTTTAAATGGGTTTTTCCGACGATTTTTGGAGGCCATGCTTGTTTGGCTCGCGTATACATTAATGGCTGCGGGTTTTCGTTGCCGAAAGGCTCCAGCAGTTTCACAGATTCCATCAGATCGAAAGTGAGATCGGAAAATTGAACTTCAGAATCTAGGTTGAGTTTTGTCACCACATCGTGGGTAGAGAGCTTTCGATTGGCGGCTTCAATAAAGCGGCGCTTGAACTCGGGAATATTTTCTTCTTTGATTGTCAATCCGGCAGCATAGTCATGGCCTCCATAATTAACAAGGAGATCCGAACAGTCTCTGAGTACGGAGAGAAGGGGGAACTCATGAATCGAGCGCAACGACCCTTTGCCGATTCCATTTTCTATTGCGATCATGACAGTTGGACGGTTGTAGTGTTTAGAAATGCGTGTACAAAGAATTGCGATGACGCCAGGATGCCATTTGTCTGAGTGGATGACGACCGCTTTTTTTTGCAAGATGTCGGGGTGCAAGGAGATGATTTGATCGACATCGGCCGTCATTGTTTTTTCAATTCTCTGCCTTTCAAGGTTATTGAGATCAAGTTCTTGAGCCATCGTTTCTGCTTGTTTTGCATTGCGAATTAGAAGAAGTTCAACCCCTTTGACCGGATCTGCAATTCTTCCCAAGCTGTTTAAACGGGGGGCGATTTTTGAGGCGATAGTAAATGTTGAAACTTGTTTCGGCTCCATGTCACACACGGAAATCAGCTTGGCAAGACCGATTCTTTTGGTTCGTTTTAGTTGTTCCAGTCCATAGCGCACCAAGATTCTGTTTTCTCCCAGAAGCTGTCCCATATCCGCAACAGTTCCAAGGGCAACGAGATCCAAATAACGTTTGAGATCGATTTTTTTGGAATCGATTTTTCCTTGTTTAACTAAATAGTTGGTTAATGCGTGTACCAACTTGAACGTCACGCCTACTCCGGTCAAGTCTCTGTTAGGATAGGAGTTATTGAGCAGTTTGGGGTTCAATGTCGCAATGCAGTGAGGAATTTGATCGGTCGGTTCATGATGATCTGTGATGATGACATCAATCCCTTTCTCAACCACCTTGGCAATCTCGGTAGCTGCAGTAACTCCGCAGTCAACCGTGATCAACAATTTGCATTGATTTTTTGTCGCAAATTCGATCGCTTCGATGATCAAGTTTTGGCGAAGTGTTCCCGGTGTAGAAATGTAAAAATAAACGTTTGCCCCGACTTTTCTTAAGTAGTCGGTGAGTAGGGCGGTACCGGTCATTCCGTCGACATCGTTGTCGCCGTAAATGAGAATGTTCTCTTCGTTTTCGATTGCTTTAACGATGCGTTCGACCGCTTTGTCCATCCCTTGGAGAAGAGAAGGATCGTGGAGATCGGGGAGCTTTGCGTACAAATACTGGTGGATCTGGTCAACTGTTGTAAAATCTCTGGAAACAAAGAGCTGAGCTGTAACGGGGTGGATTTTGAACTCTTTAATGATGTCATCCTGCCACCTTTTGTCCATTTTCGGATACACCCACATGGGATTATCAGGTTCGAAATTCCAGGATATCATGATTAACTCCAAAATCGATCCCTGGTTTGGTCTTAGATCTCACCAAACCAGGGTTTTATGCGTGTTTCTTATTTTAACTTTAACCGGCAGCTTGTCAAGCTTTCTTTAGAGAAGTTTGACTGTTTTTAATCTTCTCTTCTCGATTATGGAAGAATAGCATAACCGGTCCGGCAATAAATAATGAAGAAAGTGTTCCGATGATCACTCCAATAGTCATCACCAACGAGAAATCAAAGATCGAATGTCCGCCGAGGAGCACTAACGACAACAGAACCACAAGGGTTGTGCCTGATGTCATGATTGTGCGGCTCAACGTAACGTTCAATGCGTGATTGATCACTTCTGCAAATGAGAGCTTTCTCAAAATTTTCAGATCTTCGCGGATCCTATCGAAGATGATAATGGTATCATTCAACGAGTATCCGATGATCGTCATGATCGCTCCAACGACCACAAGGTCGATTTGCACGGGGAAACCTATTGCGTGGAAGATAGCGTAGATTCCCATTGTGATTAAAACATCATGAACCAGGCCGATCACCGCTCCAATTGCGTATTTGAATTCGAAGCGGACCGTAATATAGAGGAGAATGCTGATCAGTGCGAACGTCAATGCCAGAAATGCGTTGTTTCGCATCGTTTCTGAAAATTGACCGCTCATCATCGACCACTGCTTATCCAGATTGACGAGATCGGATTGCTGGATGTTGAGCCCTTCTGATTCCAACGCTTTGACAACCCACGTGATTCTTGGATCTTTCTCATAATCGTAGGTGGTTTCATCGTCTTGTGTTGCTTCAGGCATTCCGTAAAACGGGCTTCCTTTTTCCTCCATCCCTAAGCTCAATTGAATTCTCAATTGGTTGGGGCGGCTTAGCTGGCGGATTTGAAAGCTATTTGCGTGCGCGCCGTTTGCAAGCATGGCTGCGCTGGCTTTTTCCTTGTAAATGCCTTCTTCTTCACCTAGAGTGTCTTCCATTTCTACATTGAGGGAATATCCGCCTGTGAAGTCCATGCCGAACATCGTGTTTTTCTGGGTCCAGAAAAGATAGCCGCCGACCAGAATGATCGCAGCCGAAATGATCATCGCAGACTTTGTGTAGCTGAGGAAATCGATATTGGTGCCACCGAACAAATTTGCCATGTTCAATTTCTTATTTTTCGGATTTTTCACCCAGCCAGCAAAGAAATAACGAGTCATGAACAAGGCTGTGAACATGGAGGAGACAAGACCGATGATCAACGTGACAGCGAAACCTTTGATCGGTCCAGAGTCGAACTGGATTAAGATCAAGGCTGCGATGATGGTTGTAATGTTTGAGTCGACGATTGCACTGAACGCTTTACGGTATCCGGCTTGGATAGCGGATGCGATTCGACCTGAAACCGCAAACTCTTCCCGCACCCTTTCAAAGACGAGAACGTTGGCGTCGACGGCCATACCGATTGTAAGGACGATACCTGCAATCCCTGGCAAGGTTAGAGCTGCACCAAGATTTTGCAAGACTCCCCACATGATTAGCAAGTTGAATAGGACCGCACAGGTTGCGACAACACCGGCAAAACGGTAGTAGCCGATCATGGTCGCTCCGACAAGGACAAGCCCGATGCAGGCAGCTAAAATTCCTCTTGTGCGCTCTTCTTTACCAAGTTCTGCGCTGATGTTTTGTTCGGAGAGGATTTTTGGCGTAAAGCTCAAAGATCCTGCCTTTAAATCAGCTGCTAGCTGGTTGATCTCCCTTTGAGAAAAACGTCCGCTAATTGTTGCAGCATCTCGAAGAGCTGCGCGCAAGTTGGGGCTTGTGATTACATGGTCGTTCAGGATCACAGCCATTCGCCAGCCTCGGCCTTGTGAGTAGGCTTCTTTTGCTGTTCCAGCAATCTTATCTTCGGAAAACTGCGATGTCCAGCTGTAAAAGTCGTCGCGAGGGCTTGATCCCGCTCTTGGATGGCTGGCATCGTAAGAGCGTTTGACTCCGAAACTCAAGATATTTCCTTCGGACGGATCGTAGCCGACATTGACATTTTCCAGGCTGGAACCTTCAAGGGCAAAGTTTGAAAAGACAACTAACAGCGGATGGGTCTGTCCGTTCCATTCTGAGTAATCGTCTCCTCTCAGCATTGCGATTGAAGAGTGGGTGTCGTCAAATGCCGCGCTTTTGACCGTTGTACGAGGATTGGCGATGCGCAATCCGTTTTCATAAAGAGTCCTGGCTACTTCGCTGCGAGGTTCGCCAACTTCTCCTGTTTGGAGATTGCCGCCCATTTGTTCCCAAGCGATCTCATTGATACTTTGCGCATCTTTTCTATTTGTGACGACAGCTTCGTTCCAGACATTCTGTAGAAACTGATTGACCTCTTCACGCAGAGAAGAGTTGAATTGAGAAAATTTCTCGTTCACGATGTGAAAATACATTGCCGATGCTTTGACCAGTTCGGAAGCGGAAAACGCTTGGGAGCCGGGGAAGTCGAGAATGATGTTGTTGTTCTCAATGCGGATTGTTCTCTCGGCAACACCCATTTTATTGATGCGTGTATAGAGCTCATTAACCGCTTGCTTGAGATCTTCCGGATTGGTGACTATCCGTCCGCTCTGGTCGCGCAACCCGATACGCACGGTTTTACCTCCTGAGAGATCGAGGCCCCACTTCAGAATTTTACGTTCGTCGCCACGGAAATATTTTCTCAATGAAAGCTTGAAATTTTCCCAGAACGCATTCTTTGTCGGAGGTGGAACGTCATAGCGGTGTGTTCTGTCGATATCAGCCTGAGCCGCATTGTACTCGTCCCTCCATTTTAAGAGGTCCTCCTGGATGCTATCTTCGATTTTATTGGTCGCAATGATCCTTTGCTCTACATTTGTGAAGTCCAGAAGGGCTGTTTTTTTGCTGCCTTTGACATAGAAGTCTTCTCTTGTTGCATTGAAAAGATTGGAATAGAAGTCATCCAATTCGAAGATCAAATCTTGACTGAATTCTTTGTCGATTCCAAAAGAGGACCCTGGATAAGCGATAAACCCCCTTTTTTTCAACAAAGATTGCAGCTTTTCCAAATCATAGGAGAGTTCTTTGGCGCCTGGTGCGCTTGTGTTTTCTCTGTATTTTTGGATAATGGCATCCAATCCTCTGGCAATGACATAAATCGAGGTGTTCTTAAATCCTTTAGAAGCCATTTCTTTGTTTGCTGCCGGTGCGTACACGACAATCCCTAGTTTCTGCTCCTGAGGAGTAAGGGTTTGATATGTGTCGTATCCGATGACTGGAAATACCTTTCGACTGAGATCAGCATGCTCAGGCAGCCAGTCGGAGATGAGCTGCTGTGTGATCTGTTCGCTCAACTTTCCGGACAGTTTGCCTAAATCAAACGAGAGAAAGCTCTCAGTATTGGTTAGGTCTGTTAATTTGACGGCAAATTCATTTCCTGCAGGATTAACTGTTTCATCCGATTGACGGGCAGCTTCAGCGATATTGTTGATCACTGCCTGGTTCATCTTGTCAGTTTTGATCGCTGCAGCTTCAGTATTTTTTTGAGAGAGCCGAATTTCCTGAACGTCCTGATAAAGATTGAAAGAGATGGTGTCATTGTTCCAGTCAATCACCATTTGTTCAAAGTAGGGATTTCGCCCGTCGAAATTCAGCTTTTGCAAGGATTTTTTCGGATCGATTGAAGACCAGGAATTTTGGAGCTGCTTTTCAATGCTTTCAACTGTCATTGGAGCTTTTCCGGATTTGAACACGGCAGCGTGTTGTTTAATCAATTCGGAAGCTTGATCAAGAGTTGCGATTTGACTATTGAGCTGGTTGAGGCGTTGTGTTTGTGAAGGTTCCAGACTCTTGTTTTCCTTCTCTTGAACCTCTTTCAGATTGGTTAGTGCCTTGACTTCAGATTGCAGGTCTGTTTTCGCAGCGCTAACGCGGGACTGCAGTTTCTGGATCAATTGATCCTTGTCAGCTTGATTTACCTGAGTAAAGCTGGCGTAGAATCTTTTGGTGACCGGATGTTCCACTCCAAATGTGCGGGCGTAGTCAACGATTGCGTTAGCTAGGCCAAGGATCGCGCCGTTGTTATCGCTGCTTGAGTGATTGGTGATCGCTTTCAGCTGCAATCCTGTGCGGCTCTCTCCTGTAAAAGCTGTTCCGAGCCTTGAAGCGCGGTCGTAGACATGCTCTTTATACGTTTCGGAGATTTTTCCATTTTCCATTTTCGGAAAGTAGTGAAAATAGTTATCAATCTTGGCGGGATCTAGGTGGACATTAATCTGTCTGGCAACCAAAACGGTGTTGTCGGTAGTTGCGCCTTGTTCATAGAGTCTCAATTGTGCGGGAACGAATGGAATCAGCGAACCTGCTTTTGGCAGATAGTGCTGGAACAATTTGGCTTCATGAGAATTTTTGAAAGTCACTTCGATTAAACCCGGATCGTCGTTTTGCAGTTGGATGGAGACGGGTTTAATTCCCAGATTTTTGCTGAAAGAATTCAGCCAGGCTTTCGAGTCTTCTTCCAGTTTATTGACCCTTTGGACAGCATCAAAGGCGACTGTGCGTGCCAAATTGGCGTTTACAGGAGCTTTTAGTGGCTTCATGTAGTAGAAGACTGTGGGTAGGATGTTGATGAGCGTCAGTAAAATAACTGCTGCTATCAAGTAGAATTGCCAACGTTTTTGCTTTTCCATTGAATTTCCCTTTGAATTTCTAAAATTGAATAAGGAGATCATATCAAAAATCGAATAAAGCGGAAAGACGCCATATTGATATTTTTTAGTGGATTTTTAGGGGGCAAAAAAAACCGGCTGCCTCTTTACTTTAGAAGCAGCCGGTTTGAGAACGTAGCCTTAAACTTTGGAAAAATTAACTTGCAGCAGCAGCTGCTGTAGAAGTTTTTTCCGGAGTTTTTGGTTCCTCAGTAGGCGCATCGCTTGTCAAAGCGACAAATTGTTTGTTTAAGGAACGTACGGCAAACAACCATCCGATAATTACAGCAATTGTTGCAATTGCAACATATGGAGTGATTGCAGAGATAGTGCCAAAAGCGACTAATAGTCCCTGCTGGATCAAAGACCCCCCTGATTTTCCAAGGCGGGCGCCGACAACGTCGATCGCAGCTTTGCCCTTGACTTTGGATTCCTGGTCAAGAGGAATATAAGCCATTTCCTTTGTCGGATCGAATAGGGAGTATTTGCTCGATTTGCTCATGATGTTTTGGATCATGCCGATCACAACAGCAAGAAATAGAGGCGTTGTACCTAACGCAGCGATGTAGGTAGACAGGTTCTCGCGGAAGAGGACAAATGTGAAAAATGCGATGCCTGTCAATAATAGGACAACAGGAGTGATTGCAGCTGCAAAACCCCATCCTTTTGTTCGAATAATGTATCCGCCGACAAACATCATGCAGATGGTTACCAGCCCTGTCCAGCGAGAGAATCCTCCCATGAAGGCACTGTAATCATTTGGGTTCGGATACTGAAGCTTAAGCTGGTTTTTCCAGGTTACCTCAACTAAGTTGATGGAAATACCGTAAGCGATGACGAGAATCGCAATGCATAAGATGTATTTTGAGCTCAGCAAGTACTTGAAGCTTTCTGTAATTGACATCTTTGGTTTCTCTTTTTTCTTCTTAACATCTGATGGATCGTAGAATGCAGGATCGGTTAAGACGTTTTTCTGCATCCACCAGTAAATACCGATAATCACTATACCGGCAAGCACAACCATTCCCATTAGGAAGTTGAGGGAGATTTGCCATGCGTCAACATCGGCAGGCAAGTGTTTGCGGATGTCGGAAAAGTGGATAATGGCTGTTCCCGAGGCAAGTAGGGCGACGTTTGCGCCGAGTCCGAGCAGGTTGTAAAATCTTTTTGCTTCGGTGACGCGCATAATGTCGTTTGCGAATCCCCAAAACATCAAGGATAGAACAGCGCTCCCCCATAGTTCGGCCAGGATGTAGAAAACCGAGTAGGTCCAATTTCTAAGGCAGCCAATCAGACCGCTGAAACCAAGTGGAAGGACTGCTTGAAGAGAGTCGGCCAATTCTGTAGGATGGAGCAACTCTTTATTTGGATAGAGGACCAACGCAAAAAGCCCAAAAAACGCGAGAAAGGGTGTAATTGTTACGTAGAACAGCGCGGACTTGCTTAATGTGTTGCTCAATTTTGCATAGATGAGCATAAATACGACCGCTGAGGGAACGACCCCCCATACTTTCAGGAATGGAATGGTTTCCGCTCCCGAAGAGGTAACGATCAGTGTATCTTTCGTATCTCTTAAAATCGTATAATTAAAGGAAATACAGAAGAACATGAGAAACATCGGAAGAAGCTTTTTGAGCTCGTAGCTATGTACGGGCCAAAAAAACATCCGAAGCTTCCCAAATTCTTTTTGGGTTTCTTTCGACATAGTTAAACCTCGTTATTTTTGTCGTGTTTCTATCATGATCCAGGCAATGCGAACGTGTGATTGATTTCGGGCGGTTCGCTATGCTCTTTATAAGGATCCTCCATTGACTAAACCTTAAGTCGATTCGATTAATCGACTGTTGCCATTTTGAACGCTTTGAAATTCGATTTTTTTTAGCGGTTTTTTACCGCTAAAAAAAATCGTCCTCCAAACAAAGCGGCAAAATGGCAACAGTATTTAGTATTGGAGGGGAAATTTTACTGATACAAATAGAAGAAATCAAGAAGAAATTCATCTGAAAATATACCGAATCAATTCCAAGAATCGGGATGCGGTTTGAAGGTTTGCACCTTCAAACCGCATGATTGGGTTGTTTATTGGCTGTTGCTTGAAATTGCCTCTGCTGTCGTGACAGTTTCCACGTAGCAGTTCCACAGTTCGTGATCAATTTGATTGTGGCGAATAGAAGAGATTAATTCCCGCTTGATCTGTTTGAGGTCTTTACGCGGGGTAAGTTTGCGGATCATCTCCTTGTCTCCTGCTAGACGAGCCATGTTGAGCATCCGTTCAATATCTTCTTTGGTAAACAAAAATTGATCACGTCTTTTCCTTGAACCTCTTGCCGCTCTGGGTTTTGGCGGTACAGCAGTCGGTTTTTCCTCATTGAGGATGTGCTGCCTGATCATGGTGACAAGTTTTTTTGGGTTTTCATGTTTCATTTTACGCATGGTGAAGTGATGGATGTAGCCTCCCGATCCTGTCGGCAGGTATCGACAAATGTCGTTTTCTTTTTTTCCACCTACTTTTTTAATTGCAGAGTCGATTAAGTTTTCGAGCTCATGACCATTTGTTTGGTGCTTATCTTGTATCATTTTGACCTTCCTTCAATATTACCGTGTTTATTCATTCTTAAAGAGATAGTATCGCCTATGAGGAGAATGTTATGGGAGGGTTGAAAATTTTTTTCTTTAAATTAAGATGTAACATTCTATTCATAGGCGACACTATCTAAAAAGTGAACTCAAAAGCTCTATCACTTTGACTAAGATGAACCCAAAAATTGAGTTGTAGCCTAAGTTCTAATTTATATTCCCTTTACTATGTCTTTGGTAAAAAATTGAGCAACGTTTAATAGTTAGTTGCATCAGAAAATGTTATCAATTTACAAAAGACACAGAAGCAGGATTTAAACATCTTTGTGATTTTTTTGCAAAAAATATTCTAAGAAGTCGTTTACAAAATAAATAAAATCCATTTTGAGAATCTTTTTTTTCTCTGTTTTTCGGTATATCTCTTCAGAATAAACATTTTTCTGTGTAAACTGGACAGTTCTTTGTTGATGTTGGAGGACGATGATGCCATTGCCGATGTACGATAAAAAAGAGGAAAAAAGCAACATAAGAAAAATTTCCCGAACGATCGCTATTGCTTCGGGAAAGGGAGGCGTTGGCAAATCCACTGTAGCGGTTAATCTGGCTTTGGCGCTGAAGAACAAAGGGCTCCGAATTGGATTGATGGATACGGATGTGTATGGGCCTTCCATAAGGAAAATGCTGCCTGAAGATCGCATGCCGGGTCAAAAGGGGGATAGGCTGTCTCCAGCGTTGAGCAGAGGAATTCGTGTAATGTCGATGGCCTATTTCAGACAGGAAAACGAAGCGGCAGTCATTCGCGCCCCTATTGCCAATGGGGTGATCTCTCAATTTATTCATCAAGTCGACTGGGGCGAGCTGGATTATTTGATCATCGATTTTCCCCCAGGAACAGGAGATATTCAGTTGACGCTCTGCCAGCAAGCAGAGATCACGGGAGCTGTCATGGTCACGACGCCTCAGGAGATTGCGTTGATGGATGTGAAAAAATCGATCCATCTGTTCGATCAGGTAAATATTCCTCTTTTAGGGGTCGTCGAAAATATGAGCGGCATGCAGGTGAACGATCAGATGGTTTATCCCTTTGGAAGAGGCGGTGGAGAGAGGCTTGCAAGAGAAAGCGGCTTGCCGTTTTTAGGCTCTGTCCCCATCGATCCCCTCCTTTGCCGAAAGTCCGATCTTGGGGAATCGATCTTTGATGGAGATGGAGAGGCTTGCGCAGCTCGTGCATTTCTTGATGTTTCCCGCCGCGTTCAGGAGGAGCTGGAAGGGATGGAATCTCCGGGCATTGGACGTTTTGAATTGCGTTGGAAGGAGATGGGAACATGACCGCTTTACAAATTAAAGAGATTAGGCAAAAGGACAATTATCATTTCTCCATTGAATGGACTGATGGAAAGGTGATTGATTACCGGTTGAGCGATCTGCAAAAAATGTGCCCTTGTGCAAATTGTGTAGATGGATCAACTGGAGAAAGAAAGACGAATGCAAAATTTGTCGATGAGCAGGTAAGAGCTGTTAAAATTGCAAGCGTAGGACGCTATGCAATCCGAATCGATTTCACAAGCGGTTGTTCAATGGGTATTTACAATTTTGAGGACTTAAGATTTATATGAAGAAGATCATTTTATTATTGCTTTGTTTATGCCTTGGATGCTCAACTCAGCCTAGCGAATTGAGCATTTGGTTGAAGCCGAATGGAAAGATTAAGATCTTGAGTACGATTGGGATGATCGAAGATCTTGTGAAACAAGTGGGTGGAGACAGGGTTGATACGCTGACTTTGGTGAAGGGGGAGTTGGATCCGCATTCCTATCAACTTGTCAAAGGGGATGATGAAAAACTGGCGTATGCAGATATTGTTTTCTACAATGGCCTTGGACTGGAACATTCACCGAGCCTTCGGCAATCCCTGGAAAGTCATCCTAAAGCATACGGGCTCGGCGATTGGATTTTAGCGCATGATCCTTCTTTAATTTTGACGTATAATGGAACGGTCGATCCGCATATTTGGATGGATGCGAGCTTATGGGCTCAAACGATTATTAAAATTGTCGAAGTTCTAAGTGAAAACGATCCAGAGCATGCTAAAGACTATCAAAGCCGGGGAGAAGCGCTTTATCGCGAGTTGATCGACGCTCACTTTGAGTTGCAGCATTTGATGCAGGAAGTTCCTTCGAAAAAAAGATATTTAGTGACAAGCCACGACGCTTTCAACTACTTTGCACGCGCTTATTTAGCGGCAGATCGGGAAATTGAAGATGGCAGTTGGCAAAAGAGGTTTGCTGCTCCAGAAGGGCTAGCACCGGAAAGCCAGTTGAGCGCAGCTGACATTCGGTTGATCCTCGATCATATGAAAAAGTATAAGATTCGCGTCATTTTTCCAGAGTCAAACGTTAGCAGGGCATCGATTCGTAAATTAAAAGACGCTGGAAACGAAGAAGGATTAAATCTTGAAATTGCTCCCGGCCCTCTTTATGGAGATGCGATGGGGCCTCCCGGATCTTCCGGCGATACTTATTTGAAAATGTTGGTCCACAATGTGCGTTTGATTGCAAAATACCTCAATAAGAACGGTGAAGATAATGAAGGATAAATCCGGCGCGCTTACTACGCATCAGCTGTCAGTCAACTATGGAGATGTCTCTGCTCTTTGGGATGTTTCCTTGCAGGTTCCAGCTGGGGTTGTCGCCGGTATTATCGGGCCTAATGGCGCCGGAAAAACGACTCTGATTAAAACAGCTCTTGGGTTGATACGTCCGATCAGTGGAAAAGTGGAATTTTTCAACCAGCCTTTGGAAAAAGCCAGAAAACGTATCGCGTATGTCCCGCAGAAAGAAACCGTCGATTGGGATTTTCCCATCACTGTTAGAGATCTGGTTCTCATGGGAAGATATGGGCATCTTGGACTTTTTCGCTGGCCTAGACAGGCAGATTATGCTGCCGTGCACGAGTATTTGGAAATGGTTGGAATGGAACTGTTCGCCCATCGCCAAATCAGCCAGTTGTCCGGCGGCCAACAGCAGAGAGTTTTTTTGGCGCGTGCGCTCATTCAGGAAGCAGACATCTATTTGATGGATGAGCCTTTTGTTGGCATTGATTTGGGGACAAGGCAGGTGATCATGGACATTTTGCATAAACTTAGGGATCAGGGAAAAACGGTTTGTGTCGTGCATCATGAGCTGGATAGCGTTGACAACTATTTCGATTGGGTCATTATGTTGAATATCCGCCTAGTTGCTTCGGGGCGCACAGAAGAGGTGTTTACTCGTGAAAATTTAAATGCTTGCTACGGGAAGAGCTACGCATTATTTGATGAGGCGTTGAAAATTTCAAAATCTAAACAGCAGGGTCTTTAGCGTTGATTCAAGGCTTTCTTTTGTATTTCACCGATCCGATTTTAAGAGCGCCAACGATTGGGTCCATGTTGATGTGCTTGTCTGCTGCTTGGGTCGGTGTGATCGCCTATTTGAAAAAGCAATCTTTGTTAGGAGAAGCGCTTTCCCATGCCTCTTATCCCGGCGTGATTTTTGGGGCTCTGCTCGGTTCTTTAGCGCTTAACGGCGATGAACAATGGTTTCTTGTGCCATTGATGGGAATGGTCGGAGCATTTGCTACGTCATTAGCAGCATTGTATTGCATTCACTATTTGGAAAGATCTCATAAAATCAAGTCTGATTCCGCCATGTGTTTCATCTTGTCGGCGTTTGTGGGCGTCGGAATTACACTGGCTTCACGTGTGCAATTTTCACACACTTCTCTCTATAAGCAGAGCATTAATTATCTTTACGGCCAGGCAGCAACGATGACTGATATCCATATTGCCCTCTATGGAATATTGTCTGTGTTGGTGATTTCATTAATTTTATTGCTCTACAAAGAACTTAAGGTACTGACTTTCGACAGGGACTATGCCAAAAGTCTTGGACTGAATGTAAAAGCGCTTGATGCGATTGTCTTTTTTCTCTTGACCATAGCTATTGTTGTTGGGATCCGTTCTGTTGGTGTCGTATTGATGTCTGCTATGCTGATTGCGCCAGCCGTTGCTGCGCGCCAGTATACGCATCGCTTGATTTATCTTTTGTTGATTTCCGGTTTATTTGGCATCGTCAGCGGATTGTTGGGCAACATCTTGTCAGTTGAAGTGACTAACCATCTTCAGACTCTCTTCCCTAAGGACAGGTTGTCTATTCCAACAGGGCCGATGATTGTATTGGTGGCAACAGTGATCTGTGCAATCTCTCTTCTTTTTGCGCCTGAACGGGGGCTTGTCATTAGGTTGGCGCGCATTGCTTATTTCCGTTACCTTTGTTTGGTTGAGAATGTCATGAAAACCATGTGGAGAATGGGAAAAGGCCTCTGGTACTCCGTGAACGATATCAGATGTTATCAAACAGTTTCTTATTTGTCTTTACGTTTTGTTTTCTACAGGCTTTCCAAACAAGGATGGGTGGAGCAGCGTGGAAATAGATACAGGCTGACGACGGACGGAATCCACCGCGCTGCGCACATTGTCCGCTTGCATCGATTATGGGAGGTGTATTTGGCCGACTATTTAGGAGTTGGCTCTGAGCGGGTTCACCGCAGTGCCGAGGAGATGGAACATATCCTTACGCCAGAGCTTGAAAAAGAATTGACGAAACTTTTAGAAGATCCGAAAATAGATCCTCACAGACAGCCGATTCCCCCTTCAACTGTTAAAGAGGCTTAAACTGTTATGCATGCAATCAATCCCTATATGGGACAGAACTTTTTAAGTTTTATTGCAGTTTTTGCAATGAGGATGCGGCTTTTTTTTACTGGTCAGCTTGGCATCCAAGAGCTGGTTTCGGATGAAATCCAAGTGTTTGTTTTAGCTGGCGTTGCGGTTTCCTCATCTTTATTGGGCTGCTATCTGGTGCTTCGCAAAATGACGATGCTGGCTAATGCTTTGTCCCACACAATTTTATTGGGGATTGTTGTCGTTTATTTTTTTTCCGTTTACATGTTGCCGGGGTCGGACGGATATGCTCATCTCCATCTTTCCATTCGCGCGCTTTTGGCAGCTTCTCTTTTGATGGGAATTGTCACAACATTTCTAACTGAATTTTTGACAAAGTCGGCAGGTCTTCAAGAAGACGCCAGTATTGGCATTGTGTTTACCAGTCTGTTTGCTTTGGGGATCATTCTCGTAACACTTCTTACGCGTAATGCACATATCGGGACTGAGATTGTGATGGGCAATGCTGACGCTTTGCGCTTGCAGGATTTGAAGCTTGTTTTGGCGGTGCTTTTTCTAAATATTGCATTGATTGGTCTTTTTTATAAAGAATATGCAATCACAACATTTGACAGCGGACTCTCGAAAACATTGGGGTTCTCACCGGTTTTTTTAAACTATCTTTTGATGACTCAAGTGTCTGCAACAGCGATTGGAGGGTTTAGGGCTGTTGGAGTTTTGATGGTCCTGGCGTTGATGACGGGTCCGTCGCTGATTGCGCAATTATTGACAAATCATCTTAGATCCATGCTTCTCCTATCGGCTGCTATTGGAATCTTTTCTGCTTTTGTTGGAGTTGCTCTTTCGAGACATTTCCTTTCGGTTTTAGGCCTTGCTTTTTCGACAGGAGGCGTTGTCGTTTGCGTGATCATCGCGTTGTTTCTAACTGTTCTCTTGATGAAGCGTCCGGGTTTATGAATTTTAAAAATATTTTTAAATTTTAGGGAAATATTTTTTCTTTTTTTCATTCATCCTGCTAATTCCCTTTTTTTTATCCATTTATTTCAAATATTTTATTGGTTTTCAGGAACACCCCCAGCCTCATTCTGTAAAAGCGTTTTTTTTATCGTATATTTGTTGTTTGCTCTTTTCCGCAGTCCTGTATTTTTTTGGTCGTGAATCGCAAGGTCATTTACACAGGAGAGAGAGTATCTTAACCGTTGCTCTTATTTGGATATTGACTCCAGGCATTTCTTCTCTTCCGTTTATCTTTAGCGACACTCTTTCAAATCCGATTCAAGCCTATTTTGAAAGTGTCTCAGGATTTACAACAACGGGAGCGAGTGTGTTGGTTGGAAAGGAATATAACAATCATGGGCAGGAGAAAAAAATTCAGCTCATCATAGAAGGCGAAACACCTGTAGTCTATGAATTTTTCGGAACAGTTCCACCTGTTAGAAATAAAGAGGGACAAATTATAGCCGAAGGAATTGAAGCGGTTAGCAAAGCCGTTTTATTTTGGAGGTCATTAACTCAATGGCTAGGTGGAGTGGGGATTATTGTGTTATTCATTGCTGTATTGCCCTCCTTGGGAATTGGAGGCAAGCAATTGATGTCTTCAGAAATTCCCGGGCCGACAGAAATTTCGTTAGCGACTAGGTTGAGGGAAACCGCTTCAATTTTATGGAAGGTCTATTTGTTTTTTACAGTGTTGCAGACTGTTTTATTAAGGTTGACTAATCCAGATGTTACTTGGTTTGATGCGATCACAATTTCCTTTTCAACGTTATCAACAGGTGGATTCAGTGTAAAAAATGCAAGCATAGGAGCATTTAAAAATCCGATCACAGAATGGGTTGTGATCCTGTTTATGATCGTTGGAAGCTTGAATTTTGCTATTTGGTTCAATATCATAAGAAAGAAAATATATAAAATTTTCGATGTGGAAATTATCATCTATTTTTTAGTTATTTTATTGTCATGTTTATTTTCTACTTTTTCGATTTTAAATACAGATCAACAACTGTTGACAGGGGAATTTGTCAATATCAATAGTGTTAAAGATGCTGCTAGATTTGCGACTTTTCAAATTGTCTCGGCCAATTCATCCACAGGCTTTTCGACTGTTAACTTTGATCTTTGGCCTTATCGAGTTCAAGTGCTGATGTTGGTTCTGATGTATGTCGGCGGGATGTCAGGTTCTACATGCGGAGGGATAAAAATTCTTAGAAATTATATTTTATTCAAAATCACTCAATTCAAAGTAGAATCTATTTTTAGGCCGGAAACGATTAAAATCATGCGGATAAAGCATCGAAAAATTAGTCAAGAAGTATCTATTAAATCATTGGTTTTTTTTGTATTAATTATTTCGATATCAGTTATGGCAACATTGCTTTTTATTTTGGATGGATTAGATCCCGAAAGTGCGCTTACCTTTGTGGGGTGCTCGATCAATAACACCGGATTCTCCTTCAGGGCATATGGACCCATGCAATCTTGTGCGTTTCTTTCTAATTTCGGGATGATTCTTTCCTGCTTTTTAATGATTGCTGGCAGGCTTGAATTCTTTGCTTTAATTACAATTTTGATCCCTTCATTCTGGAAAAAAACAGTATAAGAGCGTGTAGGCAATTTAAATGAGATGCAGATTGCGGTAGATTTTTCTCTAGGAGAATTGCTTGGAAGACGAAGTAAACTGGTATCAGTTGCTGAGTCTGAAAGCATTCTCTATGGAAAAAAGATGGCGCAAGATGTTCTCATTTAAATTGCCTACACGCTCTAAGGAACTCTTCTCTGTCTTTTAGGCCAAAATGTTGAAGGAAATGGGAGGTGACACAATACAAGGTTGGCCTGCCGGGAACTTCCAATTTCCCGCTTTGCTCAATCAGTAGCCTGTCTAAGAGTGTATGAATGATTCCGGAAGAGTCCACTCCGCGGATCTCGTCGATTTGAGGACGAGTGATCGGCTGACGGTAGGCAATGATTGCCAGTACTTCCAGTGCTGCTTGAGAGAGTTTATCCGGGCGAGTGTGTTTTAACAGCCTATGAATATAAGGGTGATAGTCTGCACAGGTTCTTAATAGGTATCCTTTTGCAATTTCTTCCACTTGAAAGGCTCTGTTTTGTTCTGCGTAATCCTCTCTAAGAGCGTATATCAATTCTTTCACTTGTTCTGTGGAATAAGGGTATACCGTCTGTAAAATTTCTTTTAATTTGCGCAAAGGGACGGGTTCGTTAGAAGAAAATAACAAGCTTTCAATGATACGCTTAGCAAATGCGTGCGTCTCTGCTTCTACGACTTCTTCAGGCACTCCCGTTATCTTGTGTGTCATACGACCCTTTATAGATATAGATTTGATTGGAAAGCCCCTCTTTTGAAACGAAGCACTCACCCGTTTTCATCAATTCCAAGAGGGCCAAAAAATTGACAATTAACTCTGGTTTAGACTGCTTTTCCGAGAAAAGCTGACGGAATGGAACCTTTGCTTGAATTTTCAATAAAGTGCGGAGAGCGCTGATTTTGTCGGCAACGCGCCACTCCTCTTCTGCGATGTTTTTGTTTTGCGGATTGCTCTTTTGCAGCGCTATTTCAAAAAGAGCTTCAAGGTCCTCCATGGAGAGATGCTCGATGCCAAGCCGCTTCTTTACTTCTGGAAGGTTGTGGACTCCTCGGTGAAAATAAGTGCTTTGTTTTTCCTCTCGAGTTGCCAGATCTTTTGCAGCTTCTTTAAAATAGCAATATTCCAACAATTGATGAATAATCTCAAAGTGCGGGTCAAGGTCTTCCTCTTCTTCCTCAATTGCGTCATGCTTGGGAAGAAGTTTTTTGCTTTTCATCAACAATAGCTGGGTAGTTGTGCCGATAAATTCTGCTCCACTGTCCACCGATAAGGAAGTCCACTCCTGAATTCTTTCGTGGTATTGTTTGGTGATTTCGTAAATCGGAACATCGTGAATGTTGATTTCGCTTTTTTGGATTAAGTGCAGCAGGAAAGCTAATGGCCCTTCAAAAATGTCTAGTGAAAAAGTATTTTCCGAACTCTGATTCATAAAAAACAGAATACTCTTGGCAACCAATTTATACAATATGCTGAACCAACTCAAATTCAGTATTTTTGAATTTTTTGTTTTAAATAATTATAATTATAATAGGGATGGATTCATAAGTAAGGAATGGAATGATGAAGCGATTTTTATATTTTCTGGTAGCAGTTTTGATTCCGGTCAGCGTTTTTTCAGAGCAAGAAGAGCTGTTGACCAAAAAGGACGTACATGAGGTGATGGAGAAAATTTTATCCCAGCATGTCGACTATCACCAGGTATCAGGGGAGATCTTTACCAAAGCCTTTCAGCTTTACATCGATCAGTTCGATCCGAATAGGGTGTATTTGCTTCAAGAGGAAGTGGATAAAGCAGTCAATGTTTCTCCAATTCAGATGAAGCGCATCATCAGCCAGTATAGAAAAGGGCAGCTAGATAAATTTGAAGAGATTGATCAGCTGATTCAAAACGGGATTCATAGGACAAGGGAATATCGGAAAGAAATTCTAAAAAATGGAGATGCTTTGTTTCAAAGCAGCAGTAATAAGTCACGGCTGAATTTTCAGGAAGAAAAATCCTCGTTTCCTAAAAATTCCAGCGAATTGAAAAATCGTATCAAAGAACAATTGGTTAACTATATCAACGTTGAACGGCTTCGTTATGGAGACAAAACTGTGATGAAAAATCGGGAACGGATCCTACAGTCTTTTATGGAGACTACTGAGCATTGGGAAAATCAATATTTATACGTTGATAGCCAAGGAAAGAAACTCAATAGCCTGGAACAAGAAAATCTTTTTGCGATGCATGTTTTGAAGGCGCTGGCCGGAAGCTTAGATTCACATACCTCTTTTCTCGATCAGAACGAGGCATTGGATATGAAAATTCGATTGGAAAAAGGCTTTAAAGGGATCGGTGTCGTTTTGCAACAGAAGCCGGAGGGGATTGTCATCACTCGCATGATTAAGGACGGGCCTGCGATGAAAAGTGGAGTGATTCAAGTTGGTGACAGAATTGTGAACATTAATGGAAACAATGTTGAATATGTCTCATTGGAAGAGTTGGTAGGCAAATTGAGAGAGCAGAAAGGATCTTCGGTATCTATCGAACTAAAACGCACTGTTGATGGAAAGGATATATTGATCAAAGCGAACTTGCCAAGGGAATTGATAACAGTTGAAGAGGGGCGCGTCAAAGCTGAGTATGAGCCGTATGGAGACGGGATTATTGGAAAAATCAGCATGGACTCCTTTTACCAGGGCGATCATGGAGTGACAAGTGAAAAAGATATGCGCCGGGCGATCAAGGATTTGGAAAAACAAGGGAAGTTGGAAGGGTTGATCATCGACCTAAGAGAAAATAGTGGAGGGTTTCTAAACCAGGCAGTCAAAGTTGCCGGTTTATTCATTACCAATGGCGTTGTCGTCGTTTCCAAATACTCCAATGGTGAAGAGCGTTTTTATCGGGATATGGATGGGAAAGTTTCCTTTGACGGCCCCATGATTATTCTGACATCCAAAGCGACAGCGTCGGCGGCGGAAATTGTCGCTCAAGCTCTTCAGGATTATGGCGTAGCCTTAGTTGTTGGAGATGAACAAACTTATGGCAAGGGAACTATCCAAAGTCAAACCGTCACTGACGGTTCAAGCGCCTCCCATTTTAAGGTGACGGTTGGAAAATACTATACTGTTTCGGGGAAAACTCCCCAAGTTTCCGGGGTCAAAGCTGATATTATTGTTCCAAGCTATTACAGCAAAGAGTTGATTGGCGAAGAATATTTGGAATATCCGATCGCTTCCGATACGATACCCAGCTCTTTTCAAGACCAGCTCGCTGATGTCGATCCAGGACTTAAACCTTGGTATTTACGCTATTACATGCCCTCGCTGCAAAAGAAAAAGACTTCCTGGAGTTCCCATCTTAATTTTTTTCAGGCAAATAGCCGCAAGAGGTTAGCGCAAAATGCTGTCTATCAAAAATTTTTAAAGGGGGAGCTTGACTGGGATCCTCTCCAGAAAAATGAAGAGCTTCCTGAAAATTTAGATTTTCAAATGCAGGAAGCTGTTTCGATCATGAGAGATATGATTAGAGTGGATAAACCGCTTTTCAATAAGGGAATTGCAGATGATTAAATTTCATAAAATATTAAAAATTAATATTTTATGAAAAATATGTAAAAAAAAATTGAAAAATGCATAATAGGTTTGAGGGCAGAGGGAAGTTGTTTTATCGCGCTTCGATTTTTTAATTCAAAAATTTATTAATTTAAAATTTTTTAGAGATATAAAAAGAAGGAGGAGAGGATGGTTAGTTACTTATTTAAAGCAGGTTTGATTTTACTAATGTCTGTTGCAGCGCTTGGTGTTGCTGCGGTGTATGATGCAGGCGATTCTGATTTGGAAAAAGGAAAAGAGCATAAGTGGGACGACAAAGCTGGCTGGAATAAAACAGATGAGCCTTTGGCTGTTGAGATAGATATCGAAAAAGACAGCCTTGATTTGACAGATAAGGAGGACTTGGAAAGCGGTGTCCTTGAGATTGCAATCTTAGGGTCTGAGGATTTTGACGTTAATCATATCGATCCAAGCTCTTTATCCATAGGCAATGTGGATGGAGCTGAGAAATTTATGGTTTTCGATCAGAACAATGATGGAATAGAGGATTTAGTTGCTGGATTTTCCATATCGGATTTAAATCTCAAAGAAGGGGTTCAAGAGCTGACATTGAAGGGAAAAACCAAAGACGGAAAAATGTTTAAAGGCCGTGATCAAATCACAGTAACGAAAGCTTATTAAAGAGATGTTTTTTAAATCCCAAGCTCTTGCTGAGCTTGGGATAGGTTCACAGGATCGTATGAAAAATTTTGAAGATATTTTGCAGAACTTGTCTGCGAACCAAAAAAAAATGATCAGAGAAGCTTCGGAAGAAGGGGCGCAAATTCTGTTCAACATTAAAGGGATGATTGAAATATTGAGGGATAACAAGCCGTTTGAGTTTATTGAAATGGGTTATGGGGATATTGAGAAGCTCAGAGAGAAAGGGTTGATTTCTGCCGTCAGGACTAAAGAGGAGGGCCATGTGCTTCAGGGAGAGCTTTATGAGTTGAGCGATACAGGAAAAAAGGTAGCAGAGCTGCTTTTGAACCCTTAAGAGAGCTATACCGATCATGTTTCAAAATTAAATTTTCAGATGAGGCTTGGTAGTTGCTGCAATCGGAGTAAAAGCTGCTTTTGCAGCTTTTTTTTACTCTTGCCGCACTGTTTCAGTTGTATGTGGCTGTCGATGGGTTGATTCAAAATTTGTTAAACTTGCTTGCAGTTAATTGTCTTTTACTCTATCTTATTCACTTTACTTGGCCAGATAGCTCAGTCGGTAGAGCAGAGGACTGAAAATCCTTGTGTCGCCAGTTCGATTCTGGCTCTGGCCACACCACCGAAGACACGATCACTGATGAACATGTCTTCGGTTTTTTTTTGTTTTGGATTATCCGATCATTTGGAAGACGAGGCTTGGCGAGTCTAAAAATGATTTTCTCAAGGTAAAAGAGGCTGCAAGATGCATGTTTAGCTCGCCCTAGATCTAACCTAACGGGTAGTGATCGTGACTGAGCCGTCGAGATCTACGAGAACAGAATTTTCGGCCTGAGCGACCATTCCGTTTCCTTCCTCAACTAACGGCGGATAACCGGTTAATATCCGCTTCCTTAATAGATAGTTGACAACCTTCTCTTTTCCTTCCCCTCTTAAATCTGCAAGCTCAAAAGGAAGGCCTTGCATTTCCTTGATCTGTCGGATGAATGCTTTAGCTTGAGGGTTCAATGGATAGCGGTGTTGTGTCAGAGAGAAAATTTCCGGCCGTCCTTTCTCGTAAACTGCACCGAATCCGTCGGTTGCAAATGGCTCGATGGCAAAGGTCATTCCAGGCTCAATTTTTTCCCTCATTGGATGGAAACAATTCGGGATCATTGGAGCCTTGTGCACGCAATAATTTCCCAGACCGTGTCCCGTCAAGTTTTCAATCGGCTTTAATCCAAAGGAGTGAATGGTTTCTTCAATGACTCGACCAATTTCCTGAATTGGCAATCCGACTTCAATGATCTTTTCTGCTGCAAGTAGAGCTGCTTCAACAGCATTGATAAGCTTTTGATGTTTTCCTCCAAGGTCGATGGTAACGGCGCAATCACCGATCGCTCCTTTGTAGCAGACGCCAATATCGAGCTTGATCAGTTCGTCTTTAAAAATGATCTCTTCATCGGGAGATGGAAGGAAATGGGCTGCAGTTTCGTTAAGGGCTATCTGAGGAGGAAAAGCGGGAATGGCATCCAGTTCTTTGATCTTTTGGCGGATTTTAGCGGTGACGTCTTTGTAAGAAGCTCCTTTGACAATCAAAGATTTTCCATAAGCGCGCACTTCTTTGGCACGCTTGCCTGCTTCGATAAAATGTTGGAAGTTGTTGTCTTTAATGGGGATGCCTTTTTTTAGGAGTTAATGATAGCGATTATCGGTCTTTTTGTCACTCCCACTCAATGGTTCCAGGAGGTTTGGAAGTTATGTCGTAGACCACTCTATTAACTTCTGGCACTTCGTTGATGATCCGCGTACTGATTTTGCTGAGAAGTTCCATTGGAAGAGGGAAAAAATCCGCAGTCATTCCATCAATGCTGCTGACAGCTCTTAATGCAATCACTTGTCCGATAGTGCGTTTATCACCCATCACGCCGACAGTGGATACAGGTAACAAGCAGGCAAATGCTTGCCAGATCTCATCGTAAAGACCCGCTTTGACAATCTCTTCCAAATAGATGGCATCAGCTGCCCTCAAGCATTCAAGCTGACTTTTGGTCACCTCGCCTAAAATGCGGATCGCCAGCCCGGGACCGGGGAAAGGGTGGCGCCAGGCCAGTGAGGAAGGAACTCCCATCTGTTCACACAATATTCTCACCTCATCCTTGAAGATTTTGTTGTTTGGCTCAACGATTAAGCCTTGCTCTCTTTTTCTTTGGACAACTGGTGGATTGACATTGTGGTGGGTCTTGATCACATCCGCATGTTTGCCCACTCCTTGTCCGCTTTCGATTAAATCGGTATAAAGGGTGCCTTGGCATAAAAATGTGCAGGTGCCTTTGTTCTCAATTTTTGCGATTTCCCTTTCTAAAATTTCTATGAAGAGGTTGCCGATGATCGTCCGTTTTTTTTCCGGATTCTCCACTCCTTTAAGAGCGTCCAGGAACTCATCAGAGGCATCGACAAAATCAAGATGCCGCATACCGTGTGAGCGGAGTAATGCGCACACTTCTTTTGATTCTCCCGCTCGCATTAGACCGGTATCGATATGCAAAGGGATCACCTTTTCAGATCCAAGAGCTTCAAAACAAAGAAAAGTTGCTGCGGTTGAATCGACTCCTCCGCTAACTAGGCTGATCACTGTACCGTTGCCTACCTGCTTCCTAATCTCCTCTTTTGCCGATTCGATATGATTTTTCAAAGACCAGGTTTGTTTGCATTGGCAAATCTGAATGAAATTGTGCAAGATTTCCTTTCCGTTTTCTGTGTGGGTCACTTCGGGGTGGAACTGTACTCCATATTGTGGAAGGGAGGTGTGCTGCATCGCTGCGATGTGGCCGTTTTCGCTTTGAGCGGTAGCAATGAGCGGATCGGCAAGGCGGTTGATGCTGTCTCCATGGCTCATCCAAGCCATTTGGTGGGAATCCAACCCCTTAAAGATCCCTTCGCAGGAATGGAGGGAAATAGGTTGTTTTCCGTATTCTCCGTTTCGAGAGGGGATGACAGTTCCTTTATGCAGCCTATTGAGAAGCTGCATTCCATAGCAAATTCCCAGCACAGGGATAGGAGAGTTTGCAATTTCTGGATCGCATATCAGTGGCTGTCCATGTGTGGAACTTGGGCTGCCGGAGAGGATTAGCCCTTTAGGCTTCATGGACAATAAAGCGCTAAAAGGGGTTTCAGGAGGCAGGATTTCGGTATAGACACCGAGTTCTCTGATCCGTCTGGCAATTAGCTGCGTATATTGCGATCCGAAATCCAGAATTAGGATGGAGTCTGATCCAGACATTTCATGAAATATCGAAGTGGATTGGGTTAAATTTTGCATGATGTTTTGCTCCCTCTTTTAATTCAGATAGTGTATTGGACGCTGTGCCTTTGATTCAACCTGTGATTGCGTCCAAGCGCTACAGATGGAGGAGAAATTTATCGAAAGATGACCTTCAGCTGTAGATGATTGGCCGCATTCTCTATCATGCTTTCTCTTTAAAAAGGAGAAAGTATGATAAATCAAGTAATTACAATTTTTTGTGTATGTGATGAGGTTGCTCAAACCTTTGATGAGCATGGATTTAGATCTACCTAAAGGCGCAAGGCCTACACGAATGATCATTTTGAGGAACAACTTTTTTTAGAAAAGCACATCTCATTGATTCCAAAACGAAGGAAAGATCTAAAACGTCAACACAAGCCGAAAATAGAGAAAAAGCTGCGGTCTGAAAGAAACAAAATAGAAACAGTTTTCAGTAGTATCGTGAGCAGGATGCCAAGGAATATTCGAGCAAGGACTGAAGTAGGATTTTGTTTGAAAATTATTTTTTTTATTCTATTGAGTTGATCGCTTGATAAACGAGATTAGGGCACAATCACAGGTTTCAGACTCGCCAACTGATGCCAGTTTGCCTTGTCTTTTGACGACACGCTCTTAGACCGTTGATTAATCGGATAAAATATTTCTTGATGTTTAAAGTAATGCGTATATATAATTTATATATATGGGAATTTTTTAAACATTAAGTTTTATATGGATAAAAGTTTTATCTGCCTTATCTCTTGTAAGCCTTATGATGATTTGAAAGAAGTGATTAAGAAGGTTGAAGGATTAAAAAATAAGGAGAGGAATCGATTACAGATCGACCCTTATTTAGCTTTGATGGATCTTGATCAGATTTCAATTGAGGAAAGAGGGAATTTTCCTGAGATCACCTTTGGGAGTTCCGCCCAGCCTTATAACGGATCTTCGCACTTTGAGAAAGCTGTTGAGGGGCAGATTTTGAAAGAGAAACACGCACAATTTGTGTTTGTCGGCGAACAGGCAGGCGGCAGCAATGCAGAGGTTATCAGGGATAAAGTCAAAATGTCCATTTTGGCTGGTCTTCCTGTTATTCTGGAGCTGCGCGAGTACGAAGATCATGAGTGTTTAAGAGAAAGGCTTCAGTGTTACTTATCCGATTTAAGCGATGAGCAGCGTGAAAGCGTCACTTTTGTTTGCCAGCCGCAGTTGGGTTTTCCTAAACGATTGGAATTAAGTGAAATTCGAGATGCTTTGTCGAGATGTCGCTTGGCGTTGGAGGATGTTTGTGGAGCGGCTTTAGCCAAGCAGATCAAGATCTTATATTCCATTCCAAAGTTTACTCCGGAATTGTTGGAAAAATGCATGATCGACCGGATTGACGGTGTCTGTATCAGCCCCGGTATCCTTTCTCTTAAGCGAAAAGTGCCCGAGGAAAGGCTTCCAATGGAAATATTGACAGTGAAGCCGAAAGGGGTTGTCCAGAAAAACGAGAAGGAAGTTATTGAAAAGAAGGAAACGACGATCGATGTTTCCCGTTTTCTTACAAAGAGTGTGCAAAAAGAGGAATGTTTGATTTTTTGTCACACCTATGATGATGTTGACCGAACGATTAAAGGATTGAAGAAGCTTGCCGAGGCAGCAGGCCGCTCCGGACAAACAGAGTGGCTTTTCGCTTTGCCTTTTTCCTTAACCTCCGAAATTTCCTCTTTTCCTCAAGTGAGTTGCGGTGCCTGGAATTTATCTTTTGCTAAAACAGGGGCTTTTACCCAAGAGGTCCATTTTTCCATGTTGAGAGAGCGTGGGGCGTCATTTGTCATTTTGGGTGATCGGATGAGTAGAAGGCATTTAGACGTTTCAGATAGGGAAATCAACGTTTGGCTTCTCAAAGCATTGGAAAGAGGGCTTTCAGTGGTTGTTGGCTTAACCGATCAAGGCGATCTTTACGAGCAGATACAGGGGGTTCTAGAAGGAATTGAGCCGAAGCATTTGGAAAAGGTGCGCATCCTGCTGTACGCAGGGTCATTAGGATGGAATCTAGAAGATGAAGCAGAAAAGATCGCAGAACGTGCGAAAAACCTTCGCAATGTCTTGAGTTCCCTTTACGATGATGTTTCCCGTACGATTAAAATTCTTATCGAAATTTCCCATTTTTCCGATGATCCTTTTGCTTATCTTTCCCACAGCTCTATTGACGGCATTTCCCTGTCAGCCTCAGCAATCAAGAGCGATCTTGTCAGTAAATGGAATAAAAAGGTTTTTCTTGAAAAGGAGGCAGAACCGGTCGAAGAGCCTTTTTCTGAAGAGGAGGAGGTTGAAGCGCCTGTTCCGATTCTTAAAGAAGAAGTACTAATGACAGAAGAGAAAGTAGAAAAAGAGCCTATTGAAGAACCGCTGGAGCCTGCTGAACTTGAAGTTAACGAGAACATGGAAAGAGAGTCTAAAGAAATTATTGAGTCTGGGGGAGGTGTGTCTACTGTTGCTGAGGGATTGGAGTTGGTCAAACTCACAGTGGATGAGTGTGCGGAAAGGCTTGCCGAAAAAAATTTTCAGGAAACCTACGTTCCTAAAGATGGAGATTTGGAAAGTCCTGAGATCAAATTGGCAAGGTTGAAGGTTGAATATAAACGGATGTTTGATGATTTCCGCAGCCGCTCTTCGGAAGGATGGGAAGTCTTATTCAAGGAGTTAAAGGAAAAACAACATCCTGAGAGGGAGTCCATTATCAAGACGCTGCATCTGCCTTTGGAAAAAATTTTGGAGTTCACTGAAGCCAATCAGTTTGAGAATGGAGAAGGCAAACCTTGGTTTGAAGCGATTGGACTATCGGAAGAACAGATGAATGTTTTGTATGAGATCGCGAAAGGGCTGTTCGAAAAGAAAAGATATACAGAGGCGGCGGTTGCGTTTTTTACCCTTGTTTCACTGAATGCAAAGGAGTATGGCATGTGGTTTGGATATGGGATGGCTAAAAAAATGGAAAAAGAGCAGCTGGATATCGCTCTTGACGCATTTTCGATTGCCAATTCCTTAAAACCAAATAGACCGGAACCCTATATCCATGCAGCAGAATGCTATTTGGAACAAGGGGATCTTTCAGAAGCTAAGCGGTGTTTAGCACATGGAGAAAAGCTGATGAGTGGAAGCAAGGAACACGCTGATCTGAACAAATGGGTGAAATACTTAAAAAAGGAGGTAGAGCATGACGGTCGCTAACGAAGGCGGACTTGGCGGAGTTGATCCGCACCGTTTTATAGAAAGCTCAGAGGATGCGAAAGATGAGGCGAAAATCGCCGATGCAAAAGATAAAGTGAACGCTTTGCCGGAACTGGAAGAGTTAAGTGAGGAAGAGGAAATACATATGATTGCTGATGATCGCGAGATCCCCAGGCCTTCGCCTCAAGACGGAGAGCAGCGTACTTTGCAAGCAACGGTAGATAGAGGGGGAATGACAGGTTCGGATGTAGCTATAGGGGGAAGCGTGATGGCTTCTGCTGTGATCGCAGCCAATAACCAGGAGGCTGAAGTCGGCAGTTGCCGGGGACACGTCGATAGAGGAGATGACGGATCGATCAGAATTACTGTTACCGACCCTGAAGGCGTGACTCGCGAAGGGGGAATTGATGAAGACGGTCATCAATATCTAAGGACAGATTTAGAGGATGTTGGACCTTCAACGGTTAGATTTAGCGAAGTGGATGATGGAGAAATGACTGTATCCGTTGAGCCGGATGATGGATCAGGCCCTCACGAATTAACGTTGGAAGTTGATGAAGAGGCAGAGGATCGTTCTAAATTTAACAAGGAAGATCTCGATAAAGCTGAGGATGATGAGCAATCCTGGGTGCAAATGTTAGAAATTGTCAATTCTGTGATGAAACATATGGAAGAGTGGATTGCTCAAGGGTGGGAAAAAGGAAAGCCTAATATTTAAGGCGAGTAGAGGATCAGCGGGAAAAATATCGCGCCCCTGTCATCACCATGCACATGCCTTCCTTATCTGCTGCTTCGATCACCTCTTTATCCCGTTTCGATCCGCCAGGCTGAATGCAATATTTGATTCCAGCTGATGTTGCAAATCGGATACTGTCGTCAAAAGGGAAAAAGCCATCGCTTGCGATCACGCATTTTCCCAAATCCACTTTTGGATCATACTCAGGATTAAAGCCGTGCTCATACTGCAAGTTTTCAATTGCCTTGGGAATAGCTAACCTTTCCAGGCTGTCGACGCGGTTGGGCTGTCCGGCTCCCATCGCAATCAATTGATAACAGCCAGGCTTGGCCTCTCTGACAATCGCCACGGCATTGGATTTGGCGTAGTTGACAGCTGAAATCCCAAATGCAAAAAGAGGGTATAGCTCTTTAGAAGGAGTCGCTTTGGTCACAATGCCTTGATTGTTTTCGCCTTTAGTAAAAAAACTATCAAAATTTTCCGGGATCAATATTTTTTTACTCATTTGAGCGAGTATTTTGCCGTCGAAGTTTTGAGAAGAAAAAGGGCTTTTCAAATGGTTGGGGATTTTGACCATGCGAAGGCGCTTTTTATTTTTCGATGCCCATTCAACAAAAGAAGGGGAAAAATCGGGAGCGATCAATACCTCGACAAATTTGTTCTTAATACCATTGCGCAATTCATCAGTAATCGGGGATGTGATCGCGATGACACTCCCATAAGCGGACTTTGAATCCCCTTCCCATGCCATTTCAAAAGCTTCGTTCAATGTGTTTCCCGTCGCATAGGCGCATAAGCTTCCATGTTTGATGATTGCTACACCGCATGCAGCTTTTAAGCGTAAAAGCTCTTGCACTGCGTAGTAAGCGACTGCAGCATCTTCGTAATTGTTGTAGGAAAGTTCCTTGCCGCAAAGAATTTCCGCTTTTGCAAGTCCTTCCTGCTCCTCAAATTGGTAGATCCAAGTTTTCTGGCTGGAATTCTCTCCATAGGGAAGTTTTTTTCCTCTCGTCAAACGGGGTTTTTGCGTATCCTTTTTTGCAATCCGCTTGGTCAGGACTTTGGCTAAAAGAGCCTCATAATCTGCACAGGCATTGATCCCTTTAACTGCCAATTTCTCTCGAGTCTCTAAAGAAACGCTTCCACTGTTGATTTTTAATTCATGGACAAATGAAGGGTAATCCTTCGGATCGACAATGACTGCTACGTTACTATAGTTTTTGCATGCGCTTCTAATTAAGGTGGATCCGCCAATATCCATGGACTCTAATAATTGCGCTGTGGAGGGGTTGGCTCTTAAGCTTGCTTTTTGAAAGTCGTCTAGATTGCAGACGACAAGATCGATCGGGCCGATCCCTAATTGCTCAGCTTCCTGTTCATCTTGCCCTTTTCTAAACAAGATTCCTCCGGCAATACGTGGATGCAGTGTTTTTACCCTGCCGCCAAAACACTCTGGGAAACCTGTATAGTCCCTTAGTGGTGTAAAAGGAATATTTTTTTCGCTCAAAGCGGCAGCTGTTCCTTCCGAAGCGATGATCTCCAACTGCTTCGTATGATCTTGCAAACCTTTGATGAGCTTTTTCAAGCCCGATTTGTCTGTAACGCTGATTAAAACTCTTCGGATGGGAAGAAGGTCGCAGCTCATGATTGGTCCTCTAGGTCGTTGACAATCGTATAAAATCACTTTAAACCATTGTCTTCTCTATCAAAAGATTTTTTTTCGGATAAGGTCATGCCATCTTATGAATGCGTTATTGTAAAATATTTTTTAGGATTTAAAGATGTTTCCTTGGTTTTTTCAAGCTGTGGTTGAGAGTCCAGGTGATATTCATAGAGGTGGTGAACCTGCCCTTCACGCTTCGCCTCTTCCGATCGCTTTTCAATCTGGATTTTACCCTCCAGATCGGTGATTGCTGCGAATCCCAGTTTATGAAATCCCTGTTTTACTCCTTGCAGTAGACAGGGGATCCATTCAGAGATGGATCCGCGCGAAGGAACGAGTCCAGCAACTCCTTCAGGCATGCGGATTTTGCTTTGATGAGTGCCATAGCGTACTGAACTTCCCTTTTCCATTGCTTGGCTTGATCCCATGCCTCGGTATTCCTTTAAACGGATGCCGTCCTTGATTTGGCTGCGTCCAGGTGCTTCATCCGTCGAGGCTAAAAGAGAGCCAAGCATCACTGTTTCTGCGCCCAGTGCCAGAGCTTTGACGATATCTGAACTTTTCGAAATTCCCCCGTCGGCAATGACCGGCACTCCATGCTTGCGGCAGGTGCTTGCGCAAGCATAGACAGCAGTTGCTTGTCCCCTGCCAATTCCTCCCACCTCTTGTGTTGTACAGATTGATCCGGATCCCATTCCTACTCTGATAGCATCTGCCCCCGCTTTGATGAGCGCTTCGCACGCCTCTTCTGTGACGACATTTCCTCCGATGACTTGCAGATGGGGGTGATGATGCTTTGTCCACCTGATCAGGTCGATCTCGTACTGGGTGTACCCTTGAGAGGTGTCAAAGATAATCACATCGACGACATTGGAAAGAATTTCAATTCTTGCTTCTGCTTTGGATTTCCATGTTTCGACAGCCGCGCCGACAAGCAGGCTATTGGCAGCGTCTAAGGCAGCATTAGGAAAATTTTGATGTTTATCCACATCGGAGCGGGTGATTAGGTAAAGCAGCTTTCCATCTTTGTCGATGATCGGAAGGGCTGCGCTGTGTGCTTCTAAAAGTTTTTCATTTGCATGGCGGAGGTCGAAGTGGCCGTCTTTATCGCAAAGTTCTTCAAATGTTGCGCATGGCAGGTGGTTAACGGGAACCATTCTTTCTTTGACCAGGTTCTTTTGATAATCGGGTGTCAGAGATGAGTAATCGTATTTTGAAATCATTCCAAGAAGACGGCTGCGTGGGGAGCCGTCTTCAGTGATCGGAATTGTCGAGTAGCCTTGTTCCTGCCTGATTTTGATCACCTCTTTAATTGAAGCTTCAGGAGGGAGTGTGATCGGTTCAGAAATAAATCCATTTTTAAATCTCTTCACCTTAAGGGCTTCTTGTCTTTGCTCTTCAGGTGTCATATTGTAGTGGATCATGCCAATCCCCCCTTGAAGAGCGATGGCGATCGCCAGCTCAGATTCTGTCACAGTGTCCATAGGAGAGCTGACGATAGGTGAATTCAGAAAGATCTCTCGAGTCAATCGCGTAGAGAGGTTAATCTCTTCAATGGAAAAATCAACAAATTGCGGAAGGAGGATGAGGTCGTCGTATGTGAGGCTCGTCCCTGAGAAAAGTTGAAAAAAGTGTTCAATTTTCATGAGAACGCCTCCAATTTGATTCGATGAAAGCTCTGATTATACATATCTTCTTCTGAAAATCTATTCAAAAATTTTGTACTTTTCTCAAAATTACAGAAAATAGATTTTTATTTACAAATAATTTTCATTATGTTTAATATAGTTTAATATTATAATTAATAAGGTTAGTCTTCTTATGTTTCCACTTGATCATGCGATTTTTTCGGATAGCGATTCAATAGATCTCGATTTTTGGGATCTTGGTTATACAGATGATCTTTTAGGGCGCTTCCAGGGTCCTATGGAAATTTTGCAAACACATGAACAGCCTCGCAATCTAGCAGAAGCTCGGTATGATCTGGCAAGAAAACAATATAGTCATCTTTACCAATGCCGCGAGTTAATTTCTGGCTATCCCGATATTAAAGACATTCTTGTTGTTGAAATGGATTATTTTGAAGTGGTTTCAGTTAAAGAGGAAAAATATTTGTCGACTGTTGGACTTGGGCCGTGTCTTGGGATTTGTGCAAGAGGCTGGACGGAAGAAGGGGAGTGCTTTCTAGGGCTGGCGCATTTATCCATACAGTCTCCCAGGTTGTGTCTTGAGCAATTAACAGATAAGCTTAAAGGTCAAGGGTGTTTGGATCATTCCATTCAATTTTTTGTTATTGGCGGAATGAAATCGATCTGTGAAGAGGAAGGTAGTGGATCGCTTGAATCTGAAACTGAAATACTGGAGCTTTCAAATGAATTTAACATTCAAGGGGTGTTATTTAACCTTGTGGAAAGAGAGGGTGAACCGTTCTTAAGTGTCATTATTTCGGAAACTTGTGTTTATTACACGAGAGACCAAAGCTTTGCGGAAAAACACTATCGGATCTCTGATACCAAGTTAATTGGCTGCTCCTCTTCTGATGATGAAATGAGCTTTGAAAGTTGCAGTTCCAGTAGTAAATGTTCGTGTTAACATGATCGGTTAGACCTGTGATTGCGTCCTAATCTGTAGCGCTTGGCCACAGATTAGGACGCAATCACAGGTTAGAGTGTTTACGTAATCAAAGTTTTTTTCGTGCCGACGGCATTACGCATATCGGAGAAATTTCCGTGGGTATATTGCCTGAGATTGTAACGGAAAAGACTGTATGCTTCTTTACCTTCCGACTTAGGACGAGGCGCGACTTCAGGCGTGATCACAGCATTTGGCAATTTCCATAGCTTGGAAGTGGGAGGAATCGGCACCTGATAGAATGCGTCAATGAGAATTCCCCGAAATTTATTTGCGTCTTTTTCGTTTACAAGGGATCCTTCGTCAATTAAAGATTTAGATCCAATCATGACAAAGATTGAACCTTCCTTCATTAACTTAATTTCCTGTTTTCCAAATAAAGTTCTCTTTTGCTGAGGTCTTGGAAGCGCTGCACAGACGACATCTCCCTCGGGAAGGATCGCGTTCAGCTCCTCCATATCAAAAACTTTGTGGCAATAGGGATGAAAAGACCGCTTTTCTTGCACTCCCCAGACTTTCATCTCCAGTTGCCGGGCTCGGCGAGCAATTTCAGTGCCAACTTTTCCTAAGCCGATTTGGATGAAGATTTTATTTTTAAGCGTCCACATCGATTCACGCCATTTGCTATTCCACAGAAGAGAAGGGGATTCGCCCGCTTTCATCCAATGAAATAAATTTTTTGCAAATGCCAGTATCCCGCACATGACATATTCGCCAATTTGATAAGCGTTTTCTTCGCGGGTGACAGTTACAATGACATTGCCTTTTTTCTCTAATTGGTCTAGACACAGAGGGTTTAAGTTGGGAACAGGTGAATGGATCCATCGCAATTGATGGGCAAATTGCAAATTCTCTTTTGATAATCGGTTGCCGTAAATGATTTCTACTCTTTCCCACTCCTCTTTGCTTAGCTGGTTGAAGGGGATCTCGTATGCGGCTAAAAAAAGAAACTGAGGAAACTCGTCGATAAGTTCTGCCACTTCACCGTCTGTCAATCGGTTTTGTAAAAGAACAATTTGCATGAATCTATCCTCGATATTAGTTCTCATTATGTTCCTCTTCAACCAATCTGTCAATTCTTCAGATTTCCATTGATTTCATTGACCTCTTCAGATATTCTATAGTTGAAAAAATAAAAATAGCGCTATTGGAGATAAATCATGTACGCCATCATTAAGTCAGGTGGAAAACAGTATCGCGTTGCAAAAGACGATGTGATTGATGTGGAATTGCTTCATGTAGATCAGGGGTCCGCTGTGGAATTTAGCGAAGTTCTTTTTGTTAACGACGGAACTGAAGCTTTAATCGGCGAACCTGTTGTCGCAGGTTACCTCGTTAAAGGAGAAGTGGTTGGAACTTCCGCTGGTCCGAAAGTCAGCAGCTTGAAGTACAGGCCTCGCGGCCATACCCAAAAGCATTGGGGGCACAGGCAGCACTACACCCGCGTAAAAATCACGGATATCGCTTCATCTGGAAAAGTCGAAGAAAAGAAGGCTGCTCCCAAAAAAGCTGTGCCTAAGAAGAAAAAAGAAGAGGATAAATAATGGCTCATAAGAAAGGACAAGGATCTTCCCGCAACGGACGCGATTCCATTTCCAAACGTCTGGGCGTAAAAAGAACTCATGGGGAAGTGATTAAGGCCGGAACAATTATCGTTCGCCAGCGCGGAACCAAATGGCATCCGGGAACGAATGTCAAGAGAGGAAACGATGATACTTTGTTTGCTCTTTGCGACGGAGTTGTCGATTTCCGTAAGACGAACAAGACTGTTGTCTCCGTTAAGGCGTAACTGAATTTCAACTTTTTTATTTTCTTTATCGCCACGCTGTATAATAAAGCAATTTGAAATTTTTTCGATGTTGTTTTGTTTTTTGCGTGGCATTTTTATTTATGTTTACTGATCGCGTTTCCATAGAACTGGCTGCCGGAAAAGGGGGCAACGGAGTTGTTGCCTGGCGTCGGGAAAAATACATCCCCAAAGGCGGTCCTGCCGGAGGCAACGGCGGTCGTGGAGGCTCTGTGATCATCCAAGCGGATGAACAGCTGCTTTCGTTGGAATGGTTTCGTCAACGCTTCCACTTTCGAGCAGAGAACGGGCAGCAAGGCGGCCCGAATCGTATGCAAGGAAAAAGTGGAAAAGATTTAATTTTAAAAGTTCCTTGCGGAACTCTAGTCAAAGACGCAAAAACCGGTGAAATTCTCTGCGATCTGACCGAGCCTAAACAAAGGTGGGAAGCGTGCAAAGGAGGGCGTGGGGGACGCGGCAATGCCACTTTTAAAACCTCAACAAATCGAGCTCCTAATCAGTGCACACCAGGCAAACCTGGCGAAGAGATTGCAGTTGAATTGGAGTTGAAGCTGATTGCCGATGTCGGTTTAGTTGGTTTCCCGAACGCAGGCAAGTCGACATTAATTTCCAGTCTGGCAAAAGTAAAAGTGAAAATTGCTCCCTATCCTTTTACAACGTTGGCTCCCAATCTTGGATACATTGAAAAAAATGATTACACCCGTTTGTTTATTGCAGATATTCCGGGCATCATTAAAGACGCTCATCTGGATCGTGGACTAGGATTTGAATTTTTGCGTCATATTGAGCGCACTAAGTTTCTGATTTTTGTGCTGGATGCTTCCGGAATTGATGGAAGAAACCCTTCGGAGGATTTCCAAGTTCTTCGGCAAGAAATCGGCAAATACAATCCGGCCCTTTTGGATCGGCCTTATTACGTTGTGTTGAATAAGATCGATTCCGAAGAAGCGCAGCTGCATTTGGAACATTTTCACAAAACGCATCGCATTGATGCAGCTTTTCTTTTTGAGCTTTCGGCTTTGACAGGCGAAGGTGTTGAACACTTAAAAAACACTTTAAAAAGCGTCTAATCCTCACCTTATGGTGAAAGGGAGAGATACTTATTGTCTATTCGATGTCCGTTCAACGCATTCCAATAACTTGTCAGTATTGAACCGTCGGGATTCAGCACTTCAATGCTGTAGACTGGCAGGAAGACCTCTTTTGCGCTGCGAACGGTAAAATCGTAGCCAAAAGCAGCTTTAGCCACTTTTTCAATCTGCTTTTGCGAGTAGCGCTTTCCCACTCTTATTGCATGGTGATAGGGCTTTGTCACCAGCCATTGGTTGATCCGTGTTTGCGGGGGAACTAAAAAATTGGGATTTTGAAAGTGCAGAGCCACTTCATTGCCGCGGATGATAATCAAGTATTTCTTGCGGCTATTTTCGATCAGCTGATTAAATGCCTGATCATCAAGATTCAGCTCTTTTTGAAGACGTGCTGAAGAGAGCGAACCTCGATATTTGGCTAATGTGTTGATTAGGACAAAATCGGAACGGTTAGCTCCTGCGTTGATGGCATCTTCGAACCCATGCGTTTTTTCCCAGCTATCGGTGTCAAGAACCATTTCTCCATCCACCATGCTCCACAAAATCACCCCTTCGCGAGTTCTTCCCTGCTGTGTATATTTCACTTCCATCAATAGATAGGGATAGAACTTAAGCGCAGGGTCTTGATAAGAGTATTGAGCATCGGGAATCAACTCTTTTTCATGCGCTTGCATGATCTGATCGGCGGAATAACGTGCTTCAAGTGTTAAAAATTCGCCATTTTCCACATACGTTTGCACAATTTCACGAAACGTTGAGTGATGTTCCCATAATGTCCAGAAACCTATGGTTAAGGCAGCCAAAATAAACAGCGTGCGGAAGATCGGCACTCTTGAATTCCTCTTTTAATCTTTCATTGATAACAAAAATTCGACATTTTGCTTGGTTTTCTTTAAGCGTCCAAGGAGCAAGTTCATCGCATCGACAGAAGTCAAATCTGCCACTGCTTGACGCAGTAGATAGATTTTTTCCAGTTCGCTTGGATGGTAGAGCAGTTCTTCTTTGCGTGTACCGCTTTTGATTAGGTCGATCGCAGGGTAGAGCCGGCGGTCAGCAAGGCGTCTGTCAAGGACAAGCTCCATATTGCCTGTGCCTTTGAATTCTTCGAAGATCACTTCGTCCATCCGTGATCCTGTTTCAATTAACGCTGTTGCAATAATCGTTAAAGAACCGCCCTGTTCAATGTTTCGTGCTGCACCGAAGAAACGCTTCGGTTTATGCAGAGCGTTTGCATCGATACCACCGGTTAGAATTTTGCCTGAATGGGGCTGAACCGTGTTGTATGCACGAGCCAGACGAGTGATCGAATCAAGAAGAATGACGACATCGCGGCCATGCTCGACCAGACGGCGCGCTTTTTCGATCGCCATTTCGGCAACCTGGACGTGACGCTCGGGAGGTTCGTCAAAAGTTGAAGAGATCACTTCCCCTTTGACAATTCTCTGCATGTCGGTGACTTCTTCCGGTCTTTCGTCAATCAGCAGAACGATCAGTGTGATCTCTTTGTTATTCGTTGCAATCGCATTGGCAATGTTCTGCAGAATAATCGTCTTTCCCGTACGAGGAGGGGCGACAATGAGGCCGCGCTGCCCTTTACCGATTGGAGCAGCCAAGTCGAGGACGCGAGTCGACAGCTTTTCAGATGCAGTTTCCATCACAAGCCGTTCATCGGGATAAAGCGGGGTTAGATTTTCAAAGTGGATCCGTTCCCGAGCTTGGTCAGGCGTCTGGTCGTTGATTGTATCGACTCTTAAAAGAGCGAAAAATTTCTCTTTTTCTTTGGGAGGGCGGATCGTTCCTTTGACAGTATCCCCTTTTTTGAGATCGAAGCGCCTAATCTGCGCCGGAGAGACATAAATATCTTCTGCCGAAGGAAGATAATTATAGTTCGTCGAACGGAGGAATCCGAATCCGTCCGGCAAGATCTCCAAAACCCCTTCTCCATAAAGGATCTCGTTAGGATTTTCAGAGATCGATTTGACAATCTCAAACACCATTTGAGACTTAGTCAGCGAGCCTGTATGCTTGATGCCCAGCTGTTTGCCCAATTGGTTCAGCTGATCGATATTCATTCGTTGAATATCGGAAATTTTTGTCGTGCGCGCCGCTTTTCGTTCCTGTTCATTGCCATTTTTTTGAAGAGGTTTTTTTTCTTCTGGTACTGCTGAAGCCACGTTTGGGCTATTTTTTTCCGATTCCATTCAACGGAAATCTCCTATTCTAATAGGCATTTTTTAAGTACACTGCCTAAGTGATTCATAGATTGTTTTTGTTTGCTTTTTCAGGGATTCTATCGATCCCTCGTTATGGATGACGATATCTGCTTTTTCCGCTTTTACATGCTGCGGCAATTGGCAGGCTGTCCTCCGATTAAAGTCTTCCCTTTCGTTTCCCGTTGAAGCCCGATATCTTTCCCAACATTTTTCCTGAATAGAGACAACTGCAATCGTTTGATCAAAGTAGGCTTCTCCGCCGCTTTCAAATAGCAAGGGAACTTCCGCCACAAAAAGAGGGGGAGGATTTTTCTCATGTGCGACTTTTTTGTAGATGCGGTTAATCTCTTCATACACTAGAGGATGCAGGAGGTTCTCTAAAGACTTTAATAACCTTGGGTTAAGAAATACAAGCTTGGCAACTCTGGAGCGGCTGATCGTTTGTTTGTCTAATATGCGCTCACCCAAAAGAGCGACCACTTTTTGTCCTATTTCTGTATCAGGATTGAGTAATTGATGGACGATCTTATCAGCATCGATCACATAAGCGCCGAATTCGCTGAAGTACTGACATATTAGTGATTTACCACTCGAGATGCCGCCCGTAACGGCTACTTTCTTCAATCTTAACATTCTTTCCAATTTTTGCCAATAGAGACGTCTACTGTCAGAGGAACCCGCAATTGATAAACTCCCTCCATGCTGCTGATCACTAATTGTTCTATCGCTGTGATCTCGAAATCGGGGATTTCAAAGATGAGCTCATCATGGATCTGCAATATCATAAAGCCCAAATGTTGCCCTCTCATCAGTTTTTCATCAATGACAATCATGGCTTTCTTGATCAAATCCGCAGCTGTTCCTTGGAGAGGAGTGTTCACAGCAAGCCTCTCGGCTGCCCCTCGAATCTGTGGATTTTTACTATCGATCTCAGGAATAGGGCGTTCGCGGCCGATGATCGTCATTGCCCGGCCGGTTTTTCGTGTTTTCTCTTTACAGGACTCGACAAAGTCTTTCACTCTTTGATAACGCTGAAAATACGTCTTGATAAAAGCGCTTGCTTCTTCGAGGGAGATCCCCAGCTCTTTCGAAAGTCCCCATGCTTGCTGACCATAAAGAATGCCGAAATTGACGGCTTTTGCTTGCCTTCTTTGTTCTTTTGTCACTTGTTCAAGAGGGATATTCAACACTGTTGCCGCGGTGTGGGTGTGGATGTCTTCGTTATTTTCAAAAGCTGAAATGAGCGTAGGATCTTCACTGAAATGCGCTAAAAGCCTAAGCTCGATCTGAGAATAGTCGGCTGACAGATAACTCCACCCCTGCTTTTCCGGACGAAACGCTTTGCGTACCTCTCTGCCAAGAGGAGTGCGGATAGGGATCTGTTGTAAATTGGGATCTTGACAAGAGAGCCTTCCAGTTGCAGCAACAGATTGGTTGAAGGTTGGGTGGATCCGGCCGGTTTTCGGATTAATCTCTTTAGGAAGCGTTTCAATATAGGAGGAGCGCAATTTTTCCAATGAACGAAACTCAAGCATTTTCTTCGCGATAGCGTATTCGTTTTGCAGTGTTTCTAATACTTCTGCAGACGTTGAGTACCCTGTCGCCGTTTTTTTCGGAGGAGGGATTTTCATCTTCTCAAAAAGAATCCCGCTTAGTTGCTTCGGCGATTTGAGGTTGAACGGCTCGTCGGCAATCGCATGTATCTCGTTTTCAAGTCGTTGTAAATCAGTGTTAACCGCTTTCTCCAATGTTTTCAGAATAGGAGCATCCAGAAAAATTCCTTCTCTTTCCATTTTGCTAAGTACTTTGAGAAGGGGAAGTTCCAAATCGAAGAGCAGAGGTTCCAATTTCCGTTTTTTCAACTCAGAGGCAAAAATTTGTTTCAATCGATACGTATAGTCGACATCTTCACAGCAGTAGGCGCAAACTTTTTCAATCGGAACTTCAAGCATTGTGATTTGATTCTTCCCTTTACCGATTAAATCGCTAGTGGGAATTTTCGTTTTGCCAAAGTGTTCTAACGTCAGGGCATCCAGGGAGTGCTGTCTGAGATGAGGAGTTAGGATATAGGATGCTAAAATGGTGTCGAAGGAGATATTCGCAAGGGAGATTCCGTAATTTTTCAGGATATGAAGATCATATTTTAAGTGATGGGCGTAAAAGCCGATCCTGCTGTTTTCAAATAAAGGAGCGAGCTTTTTCAGCGCTTTTTCCAGCCCAAGCTTTCCGTTCATCGGGATATACCAGGCAGCGCCTTGCTTGATGCAAAAGCCAATGCCGACTAGCTCTGCCTTTAAAGGATGCCAGTGAGTCGTTTCTGTGTCGAAGCAGATCTCTTTTTCTTTCTGCAGCACTTCAATCAGCTGATCCAACGAACTCTCGTCATCGATTAGGGCATAGTCTAGCTGCTCTTCATTTTCCGATTCATGCTTAAGCTCGCGAGAAAGGGTATTAAAATTTTTATCGGTATAAAATTGCTGCAGCTCTTTGAGTTTTGGCAAAGCCATTTCAAAGAATTCGCCCTCTTTAGGAAAATCGATTGAAGTGTCGATGGTCACCAGCTTTTGACTCAATTTTGCTGTGCCAGCAGATGTCCTGACTGCTTCTTGTTTTTTTCCTTTCAGTTTTTCCGGATGGGAGAGAAGATGGTCGAGAGTGCCGATTTCTTCCAACACTTTGGCCGCAGTTTTTGCTCCAAACCCCGGGATTCCCGGAACGTTATCGGAAGCATCTCCCACAATTGCCAGGTAATCGATCATTTGAGAGGGGGAAACACCAAACGATTCCTTCACCTCTTTGGATCCCATAATTAGGTTGTTTTTGTGGGTATTAAGAACAAAGATCTTCTCACTGACAAGCTGGCAGAGATCTTTATCGCTTGTGCACAGGTACACTTCTGTTCCTTTTTGCTCCGCCCATTTGGCAACAGATCCCATCGTATCATCTGCTTCAACTTGAGGAACAACCAATTTCGGGATGCCTAGAAGATCGCAAAATTCCTGGGCCCACTCGATTTGATAACGCAAATCTTCCGGCATCGCCTTGCGGTTGGCCTTGTAGTTTGGGTAAAGGGTTTTTCTTCTCTCTGTGCCCTTAGGACCGTCAAAAACGGCAACCATGTGCTTCGGTTCGAAATCTTTGATCAATTTCAAGAGAGAGCGGATAAATCCGTAAAGGGCATTTGTCGACTCTCCTTGAGCGTTTGTCAAATTCTGTATGGCATGGTAGGAGCGGTACAGGTAGCCTGACGCGTCGATGATAAACAGTCTTTTCATCATAGCCTAGGGCATATACAAATAGAGGTATTGATTCATTAAATTGAGATCAAAGCTTGGGGAGAGATCGATTTGGTGTTTCACTCTACCGTTGAAAAGCATGGTCCCGTTGTTAAAATAGTCTGAAAGATCGAATTTTCTTTCCATACGGACAACTTGGTAATAGTCGTCTTCAATCCCCATCTCTTTGGCGAGAAGTTTCATTGTTTCTTCGTAAGTGAAGCCCGATCCGTCGATATAGCCGAGTTCCTGTGCTTTGGAAGCCAGATAAACATGCGCTCCATAATCGTTGATCAAATGCGTGCGCTTGATGTCCGGACGGTTTTCAACAACGATATCGACAAACTGATTGTAATAACTGTCGATGATCGCTTTAAGAGAATCGGCTTCCCCTTCTTTCCAGGGGCGGAGCGGGTTGAGGGCGTCCTTTCCTTTTCCTGCAGAAAGCACTTTGGCGTCGACGCCGACTTTTTCCATGAGTTCGGTAAAATTGAAAAACGCGGGAGAAAGAACGCCGACGCTGCCGATTAGGCTGACGTCGGTAGCGTACACCTTATCACAGGCGGAGGCGATATACATTCCTCCCGAAGCGCAAAGGCCATCGACAAATCCATAGATGGGAACATTGTAATCTTTTTTGTATTGCTTCAGTGCTCGGTAGATGCCATCGGAATCAACAACAGTTCCCCCGGGACTGCTGATCTGAACCAACACGGCTTTGACTCTATCGTTTTTAAACAATCCTTCGCGCGACTCTTGCAAAATTTGGCTGACAGTATTCATGTTCAGCGATTCGGTTCCGATCAATCCGGAGATTGAAAGTTTTAAAATCACAGGAGCGTTATCGGAAGCCGCGGTTCTTTCCTTATCGGCATTGGCAACGATTGTCGGAGAGTAATAGGATTTAGCTTCCAGCCCATCCTTTTTATCTTTGAGCATAGCTCCTAGAAGTGCAATAATAAGAAAGACGCCGGCAAGAAATCCCAGCACGCTGAAGAGGGCGGAGAGAAAAGAGCGGATGATAGAACGTGTGATGGATTGAGTCATAGATAGCTACCTTTAACTATGGGGTTGAACGGTCGATTTTATTGAAGTGCTGAATTTATACCAAATTCTAATTTGGCACTGCCCAGCGTTTGAGCCAGCTCATGCTGGTTTCTTTTTGTGGAGCCTTTGCTTCTTTTTTAGCTGCGTCTGCTTTGATCACTTCTACATCAAAAATCAGCAGCGCGTTTGGCGGCAGCCGGCTATTTTCCCCATAGCCTAAATCAGGATGGATAAATAAACGCCGTTTCTCTCCTTCTTTCATGCCTACGATCCCTTTTCTGAATCCAGGAATCGTTGATTTTAAAGGCAGTTCGGCTGGTTTTCCCCGTTTTCCTGTACTGTCGAAAACTTGGCCGTCGATAAGCCTGCCTTCGTATTGGATAAGAGGAGTGCTCGTTTCCGAAACAGTTTCTCCATTGCCGGGCTTTAATCGTTGATAGTGCAGCTTTCCTTTTTCTAGAACAACGATATTTGGAGAGTTGCTATTGTCTCCCAGGTAGTCTTCAGCCATTTTGAGATTTTCCGAGCTTTTCATTTCGAAAGCTTTTTTTCGGTAATTTGCTAGCAGCTCCAGAAATTTTTGCTTCGACAAGGGAGGTTCTTGACCCGCTTTGGCTCCTTCGATCCCTTTAATAAAACTTTCCGTATCCAGTGTTAAGCTTTGCGCATTGAGATTTTCGATGACATAGTGACCCATTGTTTCTGAAATTTTTTTTATTTCATCTTCATTGACTGAATGCTTTTCTTCATCTTTTTTTTCACATCCTGAGAATAGGATGAGAGAAACGGTTGCAGCGGTGCAACAAGACCGCCAATATTTTGAAGCTTGAGTCTGCATGTTTATCCCTCCCTAAATATACCGATCATGATTTCATAGTGATTAAAATTCAGTTTTTGTCTATAGTAAAATTTATAACTTTTTTTTAATTCAAGGATTTATGTCTTTAGAAGCTGATCACAACACCGTTTTAGCCAATGAGAGAACATATGCCGCTTGGGTGCGGACGGGATTGACGGCTTTAGCGACCGGGCTTGGAGTCGAGCGGTTTTTGGGAGGGGTGATTCCCGATCCTGTGATTCGTGCCATTTCTATGTCGCTGTTGTTGTTCAGTGTTTTATCATTCATTTTGGGCGCTCAGCGCTACGTGCATGTCGGGGCGATCGTCTCAAAAAATACAAAAGCCGGCGCTCCTATACCGTTGATTCTTTTATTGAGCATCTTGCTTGTCTTAGTGGCTTTGCTTGCGGTCATTGGCGTTTGGCTGTAGTCGCTTATTTTATTTTTCAGATCCGGCTAATTTTAAGTTGCTTTTGCAATTCTGCCCTTGTTATCTTAATTTGGCAATGAAACTTTTCTCTACACTAATCTGTTGTTTGCTTTGTTTTCCTATTTGGTCAGCCGTTGCTCCTCCCAAGCTGAAACAGGGGGACACGATTGCGATCATTGCTCCCGCATCTTGTCCTGAAGAAAACCAGGACACTGTTGCCCGCGGGATCAAGATGTTGATGCAAAAGGGGTATAAAGTGAAAATTGCTCCCAATTTAATGACTCGTTACGGGTATCTAGCCGGCACTGATGAAGAACGTGCGCAAGCTCTTATGGAAGCGTGGATCGATCCGGAAGTGAAGGCTATCTGGTGTTGGCGCGGGGGATTCGGATGCACGCGAATTCTTGATCGTATTGATTTTCGGGTCATTAGGAATAATCCAAAAATTTTTATTGGCATGAGCGATATCACAGCTCTCCACGCAGCGATTAATAAAGAGACCGGACTCATCACGTTTCTTGGTCCGAACTTGAATAGCGTTTTTGGGAAAGATTGGAAATCAGATCATCCTTACAACGAGGCTGAGCTTTGGAAGCTGATCACTTCCGATCGCCTTTCTCCGGGAGGCTACCTAATCTCCATGCCCAATAATTACCCTGCAAAAGACCAAAATGTGATGACGTTAAGCCCAGGAATTGCTAGAGGGCGCCTAGTTGGAGGCACTCTGTCGCTTGTCTCTTCGTTGGTTGGTACCCCTTGGGAGCTTGACACTTCGGGGAAAATTCTTGTTTTGGAAGAGGTTGAAGAGCAGCCTTATCGAATTGATCGCATGCTGAGCCAGTTAAAATTGGCCGGCTTGCTTGAACAACCGGCAGGCGTCATTCTCTGCAGCTGGCGAGGTTGCAGCGGCAAACGTCCGGATAAATCCCTCTCTTTAGAGCATGTTTTTAGAGATTATTTTGCCCATGTGAGATATCCGGTATTGATGGGGTTTCCTTCAGGCCATGTGAATGATCAGGCGACTTTGCCTCTTAATGCCATGGCAGAGTTGGATGCGACGAAAAAAACGCTAAGAATTCTGGAAGAACCAGTTTCTCAATGATTCCTTCTGCGTTCTTTACGATTTCTTAACAACTCTCTTAATACAAGCTTTAACTTTTTCAGTTATACTCTTGTTTTAATTTTGAATATTAGAGGTCTATATTATCATGTCTAGTTTAACCCCTGAAACTCCCAGCTTCGACATCCGTTCTATTCTTGGTTTTAAAGCTTCCGGCACCAATCCTGTCGCTAATGTGCTTCAGAAGAAAATGCTGGAGGAACAGGAGCATCTAGAGCATTCTATTGAAGAACATTCATGGTTGAAAAAAGGACATCCTTTAGGGGATGAAGTGGCTGAAAAAAAACTTGCCGATTTGGGATTGAGTGGGCTGCTTCGCTTTGGAGGCGGAGGTCCGTTTGGAGGCGTGTTGAAAGAACGCGACATCGCTCCTATTGGCCAGGATCCTCTAATTTTTATGTCGGATTTTCTCAAATTGTTATCAGATAATGATGACTTGCTCAACGAATGGGGAATTGATAAAAAAGAGCTTGATCGCCTTCATATCGGGCTTCAAAGTTCCAGAGAAATTGCTGAAGAGTTAAACCGAATCAGGACCTCAGATGAAGGGAACTTGGAAGAGCAGATTTCCGATTTTGCCGCCCAATTGAAAGATCGGCTGGAAGCTGATAAGGTTGTCTATTTCCCTGTCATGAATGGAGAAGGAAAATATTCTCAAGTCGTCAGAGTAGATAAAGATCACGGCTTTTCTATTATCGAAGTCAATGGAATCCATTCCCCTTATCTTACGGGGCTTGAATCAGCAATGAATCTTGAATCTCAGGATGATCGGGAGCGGCAAGATCTTGTCAGGCAAGTTTCTCTTGATCCTTTAACAGGAAAAAGAACGGAAACGTTCAAGACTCAGCAATTCATTTCCTTTGAAGCTAAAAATAAAGAGCGGCTAGGTGACCTGGAGTTTTTTGAGGCGTTAATCAAAAATTCCGTCATTGAATCTGAAAACAGCAGGAAGATGATTTTCCAGTCTCTTCCCAAATATGTTGATGGTAAGCGGCTGAAGGCAAGTGATACGGAAAATGCTTTCTATAGAAAAGTGTATAGATATTTTGATAGTCAAGATAAAGATCCTTCCTTTCAATCGATTTCCGCTCTTCTCTACTACATGTCTTTGGATCCATTTTTCGGCTTTGACAAAGACTGCACAGAAGCTGTCAAACGCTATAAAAAAATCAAATTTCTTCTTCAGACGCAGCTGTTTTTCGCTTATGTTAAAAAAATTGAAGACGACAGCGCATGGAATAATGTCTCCGAAGAAGAGAAGATTTTTTTGAAGGATCTGCTCACGAATCTCGTGCGTTCTGCCGGGAAATTGAAAGAAAAAAAAGCGATTACTGAAGAACAATTAGAGGCCTTTTTTGCCTCTATTCAACAATTAAAAGGTATTTTATCACGTCCCGTACAGATGGAAGAAGTGAGTTCTTTGGAAGACCAGGAGGTGTTGGCAAGAGCTCTCTTGTGGGAGAGAATCGAGCCGAAATTTAAAGATGAGGAGGATCTCGGCCCAATTCATCTTCCTCCAAAAATGCACATGATAGGTTTTGATGATGACTTGAATTTACCGCAATCACAGGAACAGGCAAAGGAAACCCCTGCTGAAAACATGATAAGAGGTTTGGCTGAGCTTAATGGTACTCTAAACTTTTCAGAAGATGTCGGGGACAAACAAAAGCAAATTGATTCTTTAAGAAAGAATTTAAAGTTGCTTCAAGATCAGTATCGCAAACTCAAAAAGGATCCGATGCTTTCGTACAGGTCAGGAACTTCGATTTTCTCCCAACCTGCCAGTGAAGCGGAAAGACGGGCAGTTTTCGATCAGTTTGATCATTCCTTAGGAAACGCCATTGCTATGCTGCCTGCACCGGAACGAGGGGATCACGGTTTCTGGGGAACATTGACGGAACAGCAGGCGGAGGAATGCTTTCAAATCATGGAGGAGTTCTCCATTTTGATTCAGTCGTTTGCAACTCTTGAAACAAGATGCAAACCTCGCTTCCGCGAGTCCTTTCAAGGACATTCTCCAGAGACGACACTGATGATGTTGATGCTGCAGGCGCTGCAGCTTAAGCTTGCTTCCAAAAGCCCCAAGTATGGAGTTGAAGAAGGAGCATTTAGCTACTTGCCTTTCCTTATGGAAATGCGTTCTATTCACTTTGTTGTTAAACATCATGGATTAAGAAAACAGATACACCCTTTCATGCGTTATTTCGATAAAAAATGGAACATTGAAGAACTCACCCGTTCCATGGAGAAGAGCGATCTGATCAGCGATACTCAAGCGCTTTTTTCTTTTTCTGAACATGCAGAACATTATGTCCAGCCCTTTCAAATGAAGCTGAGCAACGAATCGAAAGGTAAGACCCAGGACCAGCTGTATCTTGAGAAAATGCTTGAAGTTAATGGCGTTAGAGAAGGTGTTCTCCAGATTATTAAAGACAAAAACGAAAGATATGATGAAGAGCATGAAAATAATATAGAACGATATGAAAGAGATTTAACACGTTACCAAACTGATAAAGCAAATTTTGAACGGCAGAAAAGAGATAAAAAAGGAGAAATCGAAAGGACGAAGGAAAGGCACGACAGAAATCTCGATGCGATTGCTTCACGAAATTTTCGAACTAAGCTTGGAAGATTAAGAAATCTTCAGGTTCTTAGACAAGGATACGTTTTTGCAGGGGAAATAAGTCAGGAAGAACACAACCTTTTCGATGAATTAAAGTCTAACTTTAATGATCCCTATGCTGTTGCTGAACGGTTGCATCATGCTGAAGAGAATATGGAAGATGCGCTGTATCCTTTAAACCAAGCACTTTCAGAGATCGAACGTCGTCTAGGATTTCTTCGCAAACCTGTAGAACCTGTACATCCTGGGCACTTCCCAACTGATTCTGTTGTCGACCAGTTGGCTTGTTTGCTGTTTGATCAGGAAGGCCGTCGGTTGATTCCAAAAGAAATGGATGCTGTGATTCAGGCGATGTTGAGAAACAGATATCTCATCTTAGAAGACTCTGTCGGCTTTGATTTAAAGGACAAAGGGATCAAATTCCAATTCATTGCTAACTGGAGTCCATTGCCTTTAGATGCACAAAATAAACGAACCTCCATCACTGCTAAAGTGGCCTTTACCGGTCTTGATGGAAACAACCCAAGAGGGGTTGATTCAGAAATTTTGAGGGATTGTCCTCAGGATTTCAAAAGAAATCTGCGAAGATCTCCAGCTTTTCAGTCGAATAATTGGATGGATGAACGCAGCTTAGCCACTCTGATTGAAGAAGAACGTGAGCGGAAGATGACGCAGAATGAGGCAATGGTCTCCAGAGCGGAGTTTTTTGGGCTGGATATCGGTTTGTCAAGAGAATTACGAATGCTGGCTATCGACCCTTATGATACTGTCAGCCGTATCATCGGATTTTTAGGGAAGAACATGGATCTGATCAAAAATCCTGCCATTCAAGAGTATGTGCGTGTCTTGCTTTTCCGGCCGGACAGAATTCATACTCAGCTTCGCGATAATCCAGAACTGACGCATAAAATTAATGCATTCATTCGTGCTGCTGTCACCCACTATAAAGAACTTCATGATATTGATACGTGCTTAGCGATGATTAGATTGGGAGAGCAGTTTAAGCATGCAGCCTGTGAAATCAATGGCGATGGTAGAGGTTTTTCCGATTTTAGAGATGTTATTCTTAACGAGCTCATTCCAAGTTTTTCTAAGGATAGGGCTGCGCAATTGAAGGCGTACCGCACTTTAGTGCTCTTTCATGCTGACGACAAAGTTGTCGATCAAGAGGCAATCATTAGGGATCTCTTAAGTTTGCGTGTGAGTCGAAATTTACAGTCGGAGTCGGTTTTTGTCTCTCGACAGGATGAAGCGACGGAAAGGGCTGCGTTGCTGAAATATCAACATTTATTAAAAGAAGATCTCTCTTACGAAAATCTCACTTATGCTATTAAGATCGCGGATTCTGAAGCTGATCTAGATGAGCATGCGATCTGGAAAAATCATGGAGAAGGAAATTTTAGTTGCGACAAATATGAAATCAACATCTATACAGGCCTTGTGACGATCGAGGGGAAGCCTATTGTGACAACCCCTAACTGGATCACTGATAATGAAATGATTAGGCGTGTGTATCCGCACTCTTTCAGTAGCGACATGTGTAAAAAGCGCAACGACTGGACATATACACTGTTCCCTAATAAGAAGGAGCAAGTGACGGTTTCTTCTTACGATAATGGAACCACAGTTGAAATGACACGTTTGATTGATGGAAAAAATTACCGTTATGTTCCAACTCCTCAGAACCTCATTGAGAAAATGCCTACAATTTTCAATGAAGATGTCATTTGCTGGGTTAGCGACAGCGGCAAATTGCTTGTTTTTAAAGATGGCAAAAAAGCCTATACAATTGACTTTGATGGCAAAGGAGAGGTTGAAAAAATCACCCGTTCAAAAGACGGGGCTGTTAAGAGAAGTTTGTCCGATTTTTCTGAATTTTTCACCCCCCTGGCTCTGCTTGAGCAAGATCTTCGATATATTGAATGTTGGGAGAGCCCTGATGGAAGAAAGACGACAGCTGAATTCAAACGTCTGGGGTTATCTTTTGACTTCAAAATGGAAGAGCTAGCTTCTAAAGGAATGGAATTCGCCAGAAAACAGGAACAACTAAGGCAACTTAGTGAAAACATTGTTGGAAATAAGGATAACGAAATCGAACGGGCTAAATTGTCCATTGAGATATTTGATCTCTTTCCTGTTCATTGCCAAAATTTCCCCGGTTTTTCCTTAACACTTCCGATCCTTGTTCAGAGTTTGGATTCTAAAGTTCCTTTCGTCACTTTGATCAACGGATCAGGTGAAAGGAAAATCCTTGTTCCGAAATCGGATGATGGACAGCTTAGTTTAAGCGATGATCCATTGGAGTGGTATGAATTCGATGTGGACAAAGTCCAGTCTGATGGCATCACCTCTTTTGATATCGCATCTTCTTCGATAGAGCTGCAGCTGCTTCAAGTGATGATGCTTGCTAAGAAAAAGGACTTTTCGAAAATCAAGAAGCTTATAGAGAAACTGAATCCTCTCGGAGCTCTGACAAAAGAAGAAGTCAAGTTATTAGATGCTGCCATGGCAATTCTGAGCAAGTATAACCATCCTGAATCCAATGCTCTTGTTGTCAAGATGTTGTTGGTCAAGGAGGTCAATAACCTTAAATATCCAAAGATTAAAGCGGCTGAGGAAGAAGCGCCTGTAGAAGAAATTCCGGACAATATCTGGGAGCTTTTCAATGATGAAATGCTGTATATCGCCGCTTATGACAAATATAGGGAAAGCAGCAGCGATGCAGCTATGTTTCAGTTGTCGGATGAAGAGGAGCGCAAATTTGTTGAAATTCTTCACAAAAAGCTGAGAGAGAAGTTTGATTTAATGAATAAAGTCCAAAGCTCGGAGGATTTGTCTGGAAATTTCTTCAACCAAATGATTGACAAAGCTCAATCCTGGTTTAAAACGAGAATGCTTCCCACTCTTTCAATGGGAATTTTGGAGAAAAGAATCGGTGATCGTTACCACGACCTTTCCAAACAGGAAGGGAAGTTAGGCTCAAGAAAGGTGACATTGCCATCGCTGCCAAATCTGCAGCAACTTCAAAACGCTGATCAAATCAAACCGATTCCTAGCGAAGAGGATATCCAAAAATTATTTTTACAAACATTGGGGGAAGATGGAATCTCTTTGGAAATCCCCTTTTCAGGGCAGATCGGGGACTGTTTGAATGTCTTAAGCAAAAATGAGGCTTATTGGAAAGAGAACTTTCTTATTCTTTATTACACGGCCCGCTCAGGAACAGACGAGCAGAAAGCCAAGTTGCAAAAAGCAGTTGATCTTGCCACTCATTTAAATACGGGCGAGCATCGCTTAATCCAGATGGTGCTTGCGAAACCTGGCCGTTATCCAACATTGGAAAAATTAAACGGCATCATCCGTGAGTGGAGAGTCGAAGGACAAGAAAAACTAAAAAATGCTCGGGAAAATGCAGCCCTGAAAACACAGGCATCTTGGCAAGCCGATAATGATTGTGATCAGAAACAGGAAGAGTACGATCAGCTCGAACTAGAGGAAAGAGATCTGGTTGAAAACGCGGAATTTTACTACGAAGCTTCTCGCTCTGGTGGATTATTCGAGCGGATAGGAAAAGCATTCAGATGGCTTATTGCTTGTACATCGGAAAATAGGCGGGAGGCCTTCCCTTTCAAAGAGCGTATCAGAGTTTTGCATAAATGCAAGCAGCTGGCAGAAAAGGCCCAAAAAGCTGCGCAAAAACGTTTGGACAACGATGCGTATACAGGTTGGTGGGCTGTAGATGATAAAAAAAGAGATGAAGAAACCGTTCGCTCAACGGAAGAAAAAATTGGCGATATTGAGAGTAGGATCACGCGGTGTCGGGAACTTTCGCCTAAATTGCAAGACGCTGGAAAAGCGTTAAAAATTTCAGAAGCAGCTCGTATTCAAGCTGAAAAAGAATCCATTGAGGCTACTAAACAGCTTGGAGAAGCAGAAAATTTTATTGAACAGATGGAAGCGAAATTTAAGGCAACGGTCGCTTCGATTCTGCCTGGCAATCTGTGGAAAGTGATTGAACATGTCGTCAAACCTATTTTCAATGCCTTATCGGCAGCTTGGAAGCTATATTGGCAGGGAAAAAAGTTTCTGTACAAACACGATTACAAAGTGCGTGATATCTTCTCGAATGGCCAGACATCCAGATCAAGACAAGCTCTGGATGTAGACAGAAGTGAGTTACAAGAAATTGATCGGGTATTCAATGATTATTTCAAAGGTTTAGTTGGTAAATACTTTAATGTCGCCCTGTCGGACGAAGAAGGAAGTCCGGATTGGAATGTGGATAACGAGGATGATCCTCTTGTGAAGTCTAAGCTTGGTGCAGAAAAAGCTGCTTTGGACGAGTATCGCAAGGAAGTTCGCAAGCCAAGAGAGCATGCTGAACTCAAGGCAGATAAAGATCTTAAAGATCTACTCGAAGAGTTAGCTGAAAAAGAACAGATGTTGAACGTTTCCTTGACTCATCAGAAGCAAGTGTTGCTTTGGCAGCTTAACCGTGCAGTCGATTCTAATGAACAGGCGAAGTTGAAGGTTCTGCTCAATAGAGCAGGGCAGAAAGGAGACCTAACCTGGGATGATTTAAGGGCGCTCACGCTTGAGGGTGACTGGAAAATTTTTCAGGAAAAGACCGGTCTTGATGATGCTGAAGCAAAGATGTTAATGAAAGCAGTTGCTGATTACCTGATTAAGTCAACCCGCCTCAATCAGATTCGGTTTGTGATTGGGAAGGTGCAGAAAGGGCTTTCAGCAAAGTCTGAAGCGAAGCGCAAAATTTACTACACCAATATTTTGGAAGCGATGAGGTTGGAAAGGCATTATCTCAAAGGCGAAAACACCTTGCTTTCAAGAAAAGATATGGGAAGGCTTTGGTTTGAGTATGCAAACGGCTATCTCTACCGGGAGCAGCAGATCCTTACCCTTGATAAGACAGGTGAAATGACCGATCCTGAGATTTTGATGGAAGCTCCTACTGGATTTGGCAAGTCTAAAAATTATGTGCCGACCCGCGATCATGAGATGGCTGGAGAGCATCTAGTGTTGAATGTCCATCCGCGAACGATCGAGCAGATCAATGCTGAGGATATCTTAGCACAGATGAAAAACAGCTTTGGAGGCAAAGCAGACCGTTTCCATTTCCAACGATCTTCCGAGTTTACGGTGCAGACCCTCAGAACGCTTTACGAAGAGCTGCAGGTAAATTTTGAGGAAGGAAGGCCGATTAATTTCAGCGCTGAAACCTTGCAAGCATTGGAGCTGCATTTCCTGATGTCCTTGTATGATTATAAGCAGCAGGACAAGTCAGGTAATTTTAGCGAGGCAGATAAAGCGGAGGCGCGTGAAGAGATCACCTATTTTATTAGAATTTTGAGAGCAATCTCTGTCTATGGATGGGCAACAATTGATGAATCGCACGTTAACTTAAATCCTTTCACCAATAAATTGATCTATACGATCGGTGAATCGACCACTTTGGAGACGTATCAAGTAGATATTCTTGAGGAGATGATGCGGTTGATGGTCACAGATTTAGAGATCAGCAAAATTGCACAGGTTGCAGAGAACAAACAAGCAAAGATCACTGATGAACAGTATCGTCGAATTGCTGATCGGCTGGCAGAAAGTTTCGCCGAAAAATTTTCTCTTGAGAATAATAGAGATGAGTTTTTGAATTTTGTTTGTGGGAGAACGGATGAGGTTCCGCGTTGGATCAGGAAGCATCCCAGTGCGAAGCGGATTGCTTTAATTAAGGGAATGTTGTCTTTGATCTTGAAAAGCAGTATGCAAGGATATGTTGATGAGAGTTATGGACTGTCCATTCTGCACTTTGACAAAGGAAAGGAATATGCGATCGCTTATGCAAGTTCAAATACTCCCAAGGAGAACGAAACGAGTCCGTCCCAGTTTAAAAATCCGCATGAGACGATGGTCAAAACCTATCTTACTTATCTCCATAAGGGGTTGAAAGAAGAGCAGGTCGTGAAGATGATCAAGAAGATGCAGTCTGAACAACGGATGGAAGCTCAGACGACAGGCTCGCTTTCCAGCACGAGGGCGAATGAAGCTTTTAGAATCATTGCAGGTAATGGGTATTCGCTGCAGCAATTGAAAGAAGAGGATATGCGCAAGCTTTTCCCTGTATTTCAGCGCAACCAAGATGCGATTTTCTACTATGTGCGTAATATTATCGTTCCACAGTTAAGGCTTTATGAAAAAACGCTTGTCAGTACACCGCAGAATTTGCGCAGTATGTTTGGATCCTCATTGTCGTTGTCTGCAACGCCGCAAGATCCGGCGACTCTCGGCCCCGATACGGCTTGGGTTCCGATGAAAGGAACGCAAGGGCAAGTCTTGCACTTATTCTTGAAGAAGGTGAATCACCCCAGTAAGATACACCGGGCTAGAGGATCGAATCCTAAAGAGGTGTTAGATTCTGCAATTGAGACAGTGCTTAACAAAGACCATATCAAATGCATCATCGATGCAGGAGGTTTGTTGCGTGGATTGTCCAATACATTTGTTGCTGAGCGGTTGCAAAACAAGATTAAAGAAACCGGTTCCCCAATTGAAGCGATCCAGTACTTTGATGTCGATCAAGAAAAATTTGTTGTGATGGAAGTCTCGACCGGGACTTTGTCAGATCCAAAAGTGGCAAAGATGGATCCGGCGAAGATGATAACGATTTTCGATCAGCCTCGCTGCTTCGGATCCGATACCGTCCAAGATGAAACAGCTTCTGCTCTGCTTCTGGTCAATAATAATAAGGATGGAAGCTGCAGCACGGACAAAAACAAAGCTGGGCAGGGAGCTGGGCGTATGCGTCAGTGGCATCTTGACCAAGGCATGGAAGTGATGATGACGCCGGAAGATTACCGCTCTTTATTTGATGGAAAAGAGGCTAATATTGGCGATCTCTTAAATCAATGGGTTGGCAGCCTTGCAAAGCAGGAAGCTAAAGAAAACTATCAGGCGCTCCTGCAGCAAATGGATAACGAGCTGCGTTCACCTGCAATCCATCGTATGCTTGGCGTGAAGACCGGCGATAGAGGCGAGGGGCAGAAAGACACGATTCGCGATGTGGATCCGGATGTAGATAAAGCGTTGAGGCTGTTTAGTAAGTTTGAATCTTTACTTGTGACAGATGACAGCATCGACCCTTGGGCCCTTTACGCCGAGATGGCTACAGACAAGAGTCCGGAAGAGGCTTTAGACGATCATTTGAAGCGTACGAAGGCCCGCGCAAGTAAAATGGGAGGTTTTTCCCGATCGCAGCGGCGCATTTTGAAAAATCGCCTGGGTCGTTACAGCAGGAAATGGAAAGCTCTTGATGCTAATGAACGGGTCACACTCCCTGATCGGGTAAAATCTTCTAAGGTTGATACAGGCACGCAAGTGGAAGTACAGGTACAGGCTGAGCAGCAAGTGGAAGTCCAAGCAGAGGAGCAACGATGGAACCAGTTGACACTTAGAACTCCTTCCAGATGGTCTGAGCGCATCAAATTGTTTGAGCCTGGTTGGGAAAAACCTTATCGCAAGTCAATTTTCTTCAGCCGTTTGGCAAACAGCTTGTCTAAGCTTGAGCCTAAAAATCTTGTGGCAAAAATTCTGTTTAGAGCGGGATTGGTTGTTGCAGGAACCGCATTAGCTGCAACTGCTGCTGCTGTTTTTGGAGTTGCTTGGCCGATTATTGTTAGTGTGGGCAGTGCCCTCCTTGTTGCAGGTTTGGTCTTCGTTGCTTACCGGGCATTCGCAGGCCGAAATGTCAAGTATGTATCCAATTGCTCCTACAAGGTAAGCGATGTGATGGGGATTCATTTGCCGAAGAGGGCAAAAAGAGGAGCCCGCTTTTTCTCACCCGGCTTGACTGCCAGCAATAACTATTATGCTCAATATACGCCAAGTTGGAGGCAGTCTCAGCAAAAACCGTTTGATCAGGAGCAAAAGCCGGTGTTCAACGTTCTGGTGATTCAGGATGAAGACAAAAAGGGCAGGAAAAAGCTTCAGATGATGCTGATTGATCAGAATGATAGCGTCTATTTTAGACGCCGCCTACAAGATGATTATGAGCAGACAAGTGCTGAAGATGCCGCTGAAAGAAAGCGTAAGATTGCCGTCTACGATGTGACAAATGAAACAGTCGCTGTGCAGGGTGCAAATCATTTTGACAAAGGTGAGTTGGAGGAAAATCCTCAGTTCATACAGTTGTTGACACAAGCAAAAGTGGTCAATGGCGAGATCCATTACACGGAAGCTGAGAAAGGAGTCATTGCTGAACGGGCGCAAAATGTGGGAGTTGATTATATGGCACAGTTTGCAAGAGATTTTATTCTCGCAGAACATCCGATTCGAAAGCAGCTGTTCCAATATTCAGATTTCCAACACGCGTTGGAGGAGGTTGTTTAATCATCGCTAAAGGGCCGCTCCAATTTTCTCGGAGCGGCCTTTGCGTTTAAATTAAGAAGAACTTTTTTTGATTGCTTGCGAAAATCTGTGTAGAGCCGGAGATAGATCATCTTGTTCGAGCTCGACTTCAATGAGATGAAAAGTTCCTCTTTCCTGAAACGCCTGTTGAAAAGCATGTTCCATCTCCTCTTCAGTCCTTGCATAATGCCCTTTTCCTCCTCCCAAAATCTGAGGGATCTTCGAATAGCTCCAATTCAGAATATCGTTGTATGTTCCTTCGAGTATGGGGCGTTCTGTTGCGTACCCGTGGTTGTTCAATAAGATGATGATAGGATCCAACCCGTAGCGCACTGCTGTAGAGAGTTCGGTGCAGGTCATTTGAAATGCCCCGTCGCCAACGACACCAACAACTCTTTTTTGCGGGACCGCCTGCGCTGCTCCTATAGCTGCAGGGATTCCAAACCCAAGTGTGGCAAAATAGGGGTTAGAGAGGAAATTATCTTGTTCCAAAATGAGATCGGAGCATCCAAACAATGAGTCGCCAAAGTCACAGACGATTAGATGCTCTGCTCTCAGAAATCCTTGAAGGCATTCAAAAAGACGCTGTACGGATGTTTTTTTATCATTGACAGCTTTAAAAGGAGGAAGGCGGCGGTCGATATAAGCGGGGTAGTCGGAGCGGAATCTGAGGTTGAGATCAAGAGAAGCTAGTCCGTTGACAAGTGCATGCATGGAGACGCGGGGATAGTGGTGGTGGTTGACTTTAATCCTTTCTGACGAAGCTAAGACTTTCTGCTTTGCGTTTAAGTTTGCTGTCTGCATGCCGGTTTCTATTTCGTTAAGGGCGACTCCCAGAACAAAAATGGCATCCGCGCTTTCTACATACTCTTTGACTTCCTCAATGCTCATAACCCCTTGGTAGATCCCCATGTAAAGAGGGTGGTACTCGCTGATTGTTGTCTTTCCCAAAATCGAGGAAACAATGGGGATCCTGTATTTTTCAGCAAACTGCAAGATGGGACCGCTTAATTGATGCCGTTGAATTTCATGACCGACCCAGATGACAGGGCGTTCGCTTCTTTTAAGAAACTCAGACACCTCTTCTAATACCTCTGCAAGAGCTTCATGGTCTTCATCCAAACGGGTTACAGAAGCGGCAGGAGCAAGTGCGATCGTTTGCTCAACCTGGTTTCGAGGAATTTCAAAATACACGGGTTTTTTGTATGTCAGGCACAGATCCAGCGCTCTATCAATCTGCGTTTGGGCTGTCAAAGGATTGTCCAAAAGCTCTTGTGCAACGGTCATTTTTTGGAAAATGTCCATCTGAGTTGTATCGCGCAGCTGGCCTTTATGACTGCCAAACATATGGTGGAGATAGCGGCATGAAGCAAACTCTTCTGTACTCGCCGTTCCGGAAATGACGACAAATGGGGAATTTTCCACATATCCTTGAGCAACGGCATTTGTGATGTTGATGCCGACGCCGTAGGTGATGCATGCAACGCCTAAACCACGCAGCCTTGCGTAGGCATCAGCCATGTATCCGGCGGTATTTTCTCTGGTTGCATTGATAAAGTTGATCTGGTGATTTTCAATCAATTTGTCAAATTGCAGAATATAATCCCCTGGAACACCAAAGATATGCTCAACTCCTAAAGCATGCAGGCGGTCTAATAGGTATTGTCCGATAGTGGCTGTGCTTGGCTTAGCTTCTGTTGTGACGCTCATGTAAACAATCTCTTATAATTAACAAATGTTTACGCATCATATTATGGATAACTAATATTTGAAATAAATTTCTGAAGTATTATAATATCAATTGTTTATGTGAACCAACGAACAAAAAAGGGGAGCCGAATAGCTCCCCTGAAAACGATTACTTATTCTCGTCGTCGATAATTTCCACTTCCGCCTCTTCGATATTCTCATCAGAAGATGCATTAGCTTGCGGATTTTCTTGACTGTTAGGGGTGTGGCCAGCTCCCCCAGCAGCTTGCTGAGCTTGGGCCATCACTTCGCCGATCTTTTGCATATGAGACTCCAATGCCTCTTTTGCACTCTTGATCTTCGCAAGATCATCTCCCTCAAGCGCTTTTTTCAAGGCATCGATATGACTCTGCACATCGTTTCTTACCTCTTCAGGAAGCTTGTCCTTGTACTCGTCAAGAGCTTTCTGCGCTCTAAACGCCAGAGAATCGGCTTCGTTCCGAGTTTCCACTTGCTGGCGACGCTTCGCGTCTTCCTCCTTGTGAAGTTCGGCGTCTTTGACCATTCTTTCAATATCCTCTTCCTTAAGCCCGGAAGAAGCTTCGATCCGAATTTTCTGCTCTTTGCCGCTTGCCATATCTTTTGCTGAAACGTGTAAGATACCGTCCGCATCGATTTCAAATGAGACTTCGATCTGCGGAGTTCCACGAGGCGCAGGCGGAATATCGGTCAGGTCAAACCGTCCGATCTCTTTGTTGTCATTTGCCATCTTCCTCTCACCTTGAAGCACACGGATGGTCACTGCCGGCTGGTTGTCGGCTGCAGTGGAAAAGATCTGTTTTTTCTGGGTGGGAATGGTGGTGTTTCTTTCGACAAGGGGAGTCATCACTCCTCCAAGGGTCTCAATTCCCAATGTCAGAGGGATAACGTCAAGGAGAAGAACATCCTTGACAACGCCTGTGAGAACGCCGCCTTGGATGGCTGCTCCAACAGCGACAACTTCGTCCGGATTGACCCCTTTATGACCCTCTTTTCCGAAAATGGACTTCACCATTTGTTGGACGGCGGGCATGCGGCTCATCCCTCCAACGAGGATCACTTCGCTGATCTCGTTCTGGTTAACCCCTGCATCCTCTAGCGCTTTTAAGCAAGGCCCTTTTGTGCGCTGAACAAGGTCTTCAACCAACGATTCCAATTTAGAACGCGTCAGCGTCAACGCCAAGTGCTTGGGACCAGATGCGTCCATCGTGATGAACGGCTGGTTGATTTCTGTTGTTTGAGTTCCGGAAAGCTCAATTTTTGCTTTTTCTGCAGCGTCCCTTAAGCGCTGAAGGGCCATTTTGTCGCTGGACAGGTCGAGGCCGTTTTCTTTTTTAAACTCTTCAAGCATCCAGTTCAAGATGGCATTGTCGAAGTCATCTCCTCCCAGGTGCATGTCCCCATTCGTCGCCAATACTTCGAAAACACCGTCGCCGATCTCCAAAATCGAAATGTCGAAAGTACCGCCTCCTAGGTCGAAAACCGCAATCTTTGCATCAGAGTGCTCTTTGTCCATGCCGTAAGCAAGCGCAGCAGCAGTAGGCTCCGGAATGATCCGTTTGACATCCAGCCCTGCAATCCTTCCGGCGTCTTTTGTCGATTGCCTTTGGGAATCGTTGAAATAAGCAGGAACGGTAATGACCGCTTGGGTGATCTCCTCGCCAAGATAAGCTTCCGCTGTTTCTTTCATCTTAATCAAGATCTGAGCAGAAATCTCTTCGGGAGTGAAAACCTTATCGTGCACTTCAAAAACGGCATCGCCATTGTCATTGCTTGTGACTGTGTAAGGAACTGTCTGAATTTCCGATGAGACCTCTTCATACTTGCGCCCGATAAAACGCTTGGCTGAAGAAATGGTATTTTGCGGATTGGTGACCGCCTGCCGTTTAGCAGGAATTCCGACTAAACGCTCATCCCCTTTGAATGCGACAACAGAAGGGGTTGTGCGAGACCCCTCTGCAGACGCGATCACTTTGGGAGATCCGCCTTCCATCACTGCAACGCAGGAATTGGTGGTTCCTAAATCGATACCAATGATTTTTTGGCTCTTCTTCTTTTCTGTCATGATTTCACCTCTTTATCTTCTTTCTCTTTTAACTCTTCTACGGGCACCTTCGATACCACGACGCGGGCAGGCCTCAAGGTCTTGTCTCCGATTAAATATCCCTTCATCGTCTCTTCCAAGACGGTTCCAGGAGGATGCTCTGCGGACTCTTTCATCTCAACGGCATCGTGAATATGCGGATCGAACGGTTTTCCAACAGATTCAAACGATTTCACATTGTTGCTTGCAAGAACATCTTTGAACTGCGCTAAGATCATCTGAAATCCCTTGGCCCAATTCTGCACCTCTTCGGAAGCTTGGCCGGTATAATTCAGGGCGTTTTCCATATGGTCGATCGGACTTAGGAAATCTTGTAAAAGACTTCTTAGGGAATACTGTACGATTTCATCTCTGTCTTTCTGCAGCCTTTTGCGCGCGTTTTCCGAATCGGCGAGCAGGTGCAGATATTTGCTTTTGTAGTCAACTTCCTCAGAAGCCTCTTCGACAGTGATCTCCACGTCTTTTTCTTCATCAGGCGTTGTTGTGTCGTCTTTTATCATGTGGCCTCATTCTTCGATTTATTTTCCAGCAGCATCAAGCGGGACTGCCCCAGTAAACTGTGCTCTTCTTTTTGCAAGTAGGAGGCTTCAGGCTCCGGCTGCCGGTATTGAATTTTGAACTTATAGATGTTTCTTGTAAGCGCTTCGCTGATGTTGTCCGAAAATGCACGAAGCAGTCCGAACAGTTTTTTGTAAGGCATTCTCAAAGGTCCCAAAACCCCAACAGCTCCCACTGTCTTTTGATTAATTTTGTAAGGGACTGCCAGTACGCTGCAATTTGTCTTGGCGGTCGCAAAAGGTTTCAAGTCCTCTCCAATCCAGTAGGTGAGGTTTTCTTTCGCAATGCACTCTCGTAAAAGAAGGCGCATGCTGTGGGCATTTTCGAAAAGGGCGAGACTGTTGGCAAGGGTTTTAGTGTCATGAAAATCCTGGTAGGCGAGAAGCTTGGAAAATCCTGTGCGGTAGATCTCTTCATCAATAAAATTTGAGTATCCGACAATATAACGCACCAGCAGCTCATTGTAGAATTTCTTGGCAATCTCCTCTTCTTCCGGTTCAATCTCCTCCGGTTTATCATTGCCGGTTAGCCTCCAGTGAAAGTAACGCTCGATTCTTTTGATGGAGAATGTACTTAAGTTTCGCTCAGTATGCATCAGTTCTGTTTGAATAACGCCGAAGTCGCTGATCAGCACGCAAAGAAAACGGTGATAGTCGATGGGGACTAATTTAAAATTAACGATAAAATCGTGGTCGAAACGGGGAGCAGAAAGAAATACTGCCAGATTTGCCAGTTGGCTTAAATTCTCGGCACTGTGTTGTAAATAAAGCGCAATTTCTTTGGATTCGCTTTGACTTAACGTATGGAGAATGGCTTCGTCTTCATGGCTGACAACTGTCGAGTCGTAAAACTCATGAGAGTATAGCCGATAAGCAGCAGCTGTCGGAACTCTTCCGCCAGAAGAGTGCAGCTGGTTCAAATACCCCTCTTTTTCCAAGTTAGAGAAATAGTTGCGGATTGTTGCTGAGCTGATATCGCTGAACCCTGTGTCCTTAAGCGTATTTGATCCGACCGGAATTCCTGTCCGGATATAGTGGTCCACCAAACCTAGCAAGACCCGCTTCTCTCTTTGCTCTTTGTTGCTTTTTTTGTGGGCTGACGCTCTCATTTTTAAACTTTTTTACCTTTTCCTTTTTTCATTATAACAAGGGGTTTAAAAGAGGTCAAGAAGGAATTAGCACTCAACAAAGCTATTTGCTAGATTTGTTTTTCCAGAATGACGGGTAAAATGTCGACAATAGAAGGGCGCCAGTCAAGTCCTTTTTTATAGACCAATTGAGCAGCAATGTGGCTGGAAATGATCGCTTTTTTATGGTGATCGGGCACCTCTTCCAGCAATTCCTCCTGAAATTCACTGACCAGAGAGGGAAGGGCATAATCAAGAAAATATTTGATCAAAGGGTCGGAAGGATGATTGGAAAGAGGAACCTCTTCCAGAAAGTCAAGCAGCTCATAGGTGTATTGATTGATGCGGGCAGAGATTTTATCGGAAATCTCTGTAAGAAATGCTCTGTTGGTTTTTAAAGTATTGAGCAGAAGGTCCGCTTCGTTGGAAGCGCAGAGCTTCAGTCTTTCTAAAATTTCCTCAATTAGCGTGCTTTTCCATTTGAGGAAGAGATGATCTGGTAGAACGAGTCCGCACAGCACTTCGAAAGACGAGCAGATCACGCCGGTTTTGTTTGCAGAGCTGTCTTTGATGATGAGAACGCCTTTTTCCTCCAGGAACCTCCGCGCTTCGGAAGTGAGGTAGAGGTTTGCGCCTTCTACAATTCCTTTTGAAGTGGGATTTCCTTCTGCGTCCAAAAAATCTTTGACGTTTTGGTGATTCAGTGTGCGCGGCCTACCTCCTGCAGGAATAAAAATGTCGCTTTTCGTTTGATGCACGTTGTTCCGGAAAAGGTGGTTCATCTCGCTTCCGGAAAGCCATTCTTCGATCAGACTGCCGTTTTTCATTTTCCAGCAAAGTGTTTGCTGAACGAAAGCTGTCTGCTGCTTTTTGGCCTCTTTGTCAACGAGGAATCCTCCTTCGTGGAGTTTTTCAGGAGGATAGTACTTAATGGGTTTGCATTGATGGAAAAGTTCGACCAGTATTGACAAATCAAGCCCTTCGGGATCGGAAATCGTGCCGGAGACGTCGGTCAATGCTACGAGTTTTGCTGTGTTGGGGTAGTGCTTATGCAGGTTGCGGATTTGATTGCCGGCGACATCTCCGTCAGGACCTCCTGAAATCTTTATGGTGAAAGGGTCTTTTTCCGGATCAATTCCCAGGTGCAGAAGCAATTTATGCATGTAAACATTGACTCCGAGGGAGGTGACTCCATATTCTTTATGGTTGATCCCTACTTGAGGCTTTCCGGAGATGAAAGCGCTGCCTGGCTTATAGTCGTACTTCTGGCTGAAAGATGAGATCCATTGGATCATGGAATCGTGCATGTTTTCATCGGGCCCTAAATAGATATACTCGGGTCTTTTCCAGTAATCAACGATATTTTTTGCTCGGATCTCGCCGCTCGGATCGCAGTTGACGATTGTGATCAAGCTTTCGATAAATGCTCGTTGTGCCTGGTACAGAAATTCTGTTGACTGCTCATCGCGGAAGCTTTGCAGCTTATTCTCTATTTCTTTGGGGTCGATACCGGATTCTTCCAATTCGTTTTTGAGGATTGCCGCTTCTGATTCCATTCTTTCGAAAGGCTGCAAAAAAATGATTGCTTTGGAGCCTCCTTCAGGGATGTCCTTATTCTTTTTTTGCTGCGTATAGGCAAGGTTGTAGCATTCGGAAAAGACGGTGTTTCTTTCAGAAAACAGATGTTCCGGCTGCTTTGTGTAGACTGTGCGCAAACCTCCGCGCGATAGGTCCTTGAAACGGATGTGAAAACCGAAAAAGTGCATCCCTTTCATGTAGAAAATACCGTAAGGAAGTTCGGGGAATTTCTCTTTCCGGTTGAAGGGGATGTCGTCGAGATATTTTGGATCGAGCCGAAAGGAGGCCGCTGTGTAGTTCAAGCGATAATAGTTGGTTTTCAGCGAATAGTGGATGAGGTTCAACGCTTGCTTCAAAACGTTTTTTCTTCTTTCGTCATTTCCCGGGTGCCCTGTATCGAGGTTTTCGATGTCGACAAGGCATTGATCCCGAACTTCGAGATACTTCTGATAATCGCAATAGTCGGGGTCGAATTTTAATTCGAACGCCCGGCAGATTTGGGATGTCAGTTCAGGATGGCGGCAGAGGTCGAGCTCTATATGCTCCAGTGTGTAAAGGTTTGGATCGATATGGACTAGCGCCTGATGAGCGAAATTCACGGCAGAGCGTAGAAAGTTGCCTAATTTCCCCACGATAATGCCAGTTTTGATGAGAAGGGAGTCGATAGGATCGAAGCTGGCAAAGTATTTAGTGGTCGCAAGCTCCCTTAAGAAATCTGGAATGTCGGCAACATCCCAGACGGCTTTGCCGTTGCTGCCGTGCAGGCCTAGCGCCATCACGAGGATGCTGCGTTTGCTGTACGGATCGATATAGGCGGCATTTACTTTTTTCATGACGAGGTTGTATCGGTGGATGATGCGCGCCATTCGGTATAAGAAATTGTGTTTAGGTGTGTTGCGCCAAGCTAGCACGACCTGCATGGAAGCGATTCCTTTTTCTTCCCAGTTTTCGTTGTATCTGACTTCGTATTGGCAGTTGTCGCGCGTTTTTGCCCTGAAGAACATATCAAGGGCAAGGATCAGTCTATCGATGGTCAGTGAGCGTAGAAAGCGGATGTTGATTGAATTGATGATCTTTTCAAACTCGGAATCTGTCACGTTTGGATTGCGCTGCTTGACTAACGCCCTTAACTCCTCTTTAGATTTTTCCGGGAAAGATTCTTCGATGCACTCAATTGCCTGTGTAAAAAAAGTTTGCGCAATGCGTAAATGCGCTTTGACGCCCGGAAATGGAGGAGGAGCGGTCGATACATAAGCTTGGTAGTTTTTGATCCCGTGCATCGCATAATTTTTTAGGATTCTTAGATCTGCGTCTGCGCTGTCTAAGCAGATCACGATTGCAGCTCCTCTAAGGTGGATCGTGGTAAAATAGTCTTGAAGATTGAAGCCGATCAGGTTGTGGACAATCAGGAGAATGTTTTCATGACTGACATCTTCGAAAAACGCTGGAGGCATCGCTTTTTCCAGCCAGAGATAGTATTCTCTGAATTTCTCTGTTTCATTTTGAATGGCAAGCGAAAGCTGTTCATTGATTGCGGCTTGTTTTCCAGGATGTGTCATCATATTCCTCAACTGTTCGCTTCAGTATAGCTATTTCCTTAATAATCTCAAGGCGTTAAGTCCGACTAAAATTGTTCCTCCTTCATGCAGGATAACAGCCATCCAAAGAGGGACGATGCCAAACAGTGCCGGAAGACTTGCGAAAATGATGGCTCCTGTTGCCAGAAGGAAATTTTGTTTGACGATCGCCTGCGTTTTTTTTGCTTTGCCGTAGAGCCAGCTTAGCATCTCTATATTGTCGTGAAGCAAGACGATATCGGAAGCGTCCATTGCAGCTGTCGTTCCCACCTGCCCCATGCAGACGCCGACAGTTGACCTGGCTAGGGCAGGGGCGTCGTTGATGCCATCGCCAACCATAGCAAGCCCTTTGGATTGAGAAATTTCCGAAACTGCGCTAAGTTTGTCTTCAGGCCTTAAGTGCGCACGCCACTGGTCGATTCCCAGTTCTTCCGCCACGCGGCGGGCGCTATTCTCGTGGTCGCCTGTCAACATAACGATGAGGAGATTCCATCGGCTTTTTAGCATATCTAGTGTTTTTTTCAATTCCGGTCGAACCGTATCATGAAAACGGAAAAGAAAAAGGTCGCTGCCGCAGCTTAAGACAGCGAGCATTTCCCCTTTTGACTGCACATCTTCCATTCTCGTTTTCAGAGGGCCGCTTTTGTCTGCCGGCAGCTTGTCGATGAGATATTCGGGCCGTCCGAGAAAAACTTCCCCTTCTTCCACTTTTCCCTTCAGCCCGAATCCCGGAATCGATTGAAACTCTGCAAGCTCTGCGGGACGAATTTTTTGCTCTTCAGCATAGGAGACAATCGATCTGGCAATGGGGTGGATCGCGTTTTGCTCAAGAGCTGCGGCAATCTCAAGCGCCCGCTGCCTTTTTTCCTGGCTGCTTGGAGCAATGCTTTCGATCGGTTCACATGTCAACTCGCCTGTCGTCAGCGTCCCGGTTTTATCGAACGCGATTGCTTTGCAAGAGGCCAGAGCATCCAGTGCGACGCCCCCTTTCATCAAAATTCCATTCCGTGCGCAGATGCTGATTGCACTTAGATAGGCAATAGGAAGCGCGATGATCAAAGCGCATGGGGATGCCGCGATAAGAAATGCAAGTGCTCGATAGAGAGAGCCTTCAGTCCCAAGGAAGGGGATCTGTAAAAGAAAGGGAAAGGAGGCTGCGAAAATAAAGGCTAGTAAGATGATGCTGATCGCGTAACGACGGCTTTGCGCGTCGAACCATCTTTGCAGCTTGGGTTTGGCGTCTTGCGCCTGCGTGACGAGTTCGATGATCCGCGCAAGCGTTGAATCGTTGCTGGTGCGAGTCACCTCCATCGAAATGGCGCCATCGATATTTTGAGCGCCTGCCGGCACCTCGTCCCCGATGGATTTAGGCACAGGGATGCTTTCTCCTGTCAGGTGTACAAGATTGACTGATGAGCGTCCCTTTTTTACAAGACCGTCTAGAGGGACAATTTGCCCTGCTTTTACGCGGATCAAACAGCCAACCGCGATCTCTTTGATCGACTTTTCTACCGCTGTTCCATCTTCTTGCACAACAAAAGCTGTCGTTGGAGAAAGTTTATGAAGGCTGTTGATGGCGCTGGTGGCTTTGGAACGAACGGCGTCTTCCATCGATCCTGAAAGAGCAAACAACACGAGCAGCAATCCCCCTTCCATGCCGCTTCCGATAAAGATGGAAGAAAAGGCCGCCAACGTCATCAAGATATCGATATTCACTTCAAAATTGGCTAGATCTTCCAACGCTTCGATGAGAGAGGGAATTCCGGCAAGGAAGTAAACGCCGATTAAAGTTAAGTGGGAAAAAGGAACCCAAGCGGGGAAAAAAGAGAGGATAAACGAGATTAGAAGCAGAAAAGCGGCAAGAATGGCGCTCTTCAGAGTTAAATGCGCGCTCCAATCCCTGGAGTTGGGAGTAATGAAAGGGCTTAGGGTTTCTTCCTGTCCCAATTCAAAAAATTGTTCAAAGATCAGTGGTTGAATCGACGGTTCTGTGGAAGTGCTCATAATCAGTCTTTTAAGTTACATAATCAAAAAGGAAATAGGCTGTGCCGCAAGCGGCAACACCTAGGCCAAGATTCCAGCAAACTGCCGGAATCATGCGATTGCCTTCGTAATAAGCGGAAAGGGCGGCGGAGACCGTAAGAGAAGCTGCGCTTCCGATCCCTACGCCTAGCTGTGGAAGGATCCAAAATCCTGTTAAACAAACCAATGAAGCGGCCGCAGCTCCGATAAAAGCGCCAAGAGCTTGCTTGAGAGGGTGTTCGTGGGTGCCAAGGCTTAAGCAAAGCTCTTCTTCTACCATGACTTTCAGCAGCTTTTCATCATCTGCCATTAACACCTCGATCACATCCTTTAACAGTTTTCCCTCAAATCCTTTCGCTCGATAAAGTTCTGTAAGCTCCTCTTTTTCCTGCTTGCGGTGGTGTTGAATTTCCCATCGTTCCTGTTCGACAACCCTGTGCATCCGCTCTAACCTGGACCAAGCCAGCCAAGCGCTTCGGCCGGCTTTCCAGATTGCCCAGCTCAAAGAAAAGATGGCAAGGATTTTCATTGAAACATAAAAATCGACCTGTGTTTGGAATAGTATCAACCAGATCGCAAAAAAAGCGATTGCTGTTTCCCGGGCGGAATCCGCTCCTGCTGAAATATGCCCCGGGATTTCTGCTCCATGGATTTCCGTAGAAGAAATCAGCCCTTTAGCTTGGGCTTCCGCGACATGCCCAATTGCTTCTTTCCCTTCAAAATGTGCTGGATTTGTGCCAGTCATCAAAATTCTCCCTGCTATTTAGGACAGCGTCTATAAGGTGTTTTTTATTAAAATATTTGATATAATATAAATTAGGGGACGGGTTAACATCATTTCCTTATCATAACCCCTCTCCAAAGTTTAGTGCAATCATGCCGGAATCATCATAATTTTGAGATTAAAAATAAAGGAAGAGGTAGAAAATGACAGGCGATATGAATGTTAACCAACAGGGGATTTCGCAGACAGAATTTCATCATCTGCTCGATCATTTGGAATTGTCCGAGGAAAAAGATCTGATTGACTTGATGAATGATTCGACGATTTCGAAGAGTCTGAAAGAAGCGGTGATGATGTATTATGCGATTGGGATTCCTTTTTTGGAAAGGCCTGAAATCGGTGAAAATGGAGAGTTTTCCTGGTCTGTCAGCAACGAGTCTGTGCAATCAGCTGTTGAGGCTGGATTTGCAAAAATTGGAAGCGATATATGGGATCGATATGCAGAATATTTGGAAGATCAGAAAAAGAGGATTGCGGAATACCTCGATTCTCCACAGTACCGCGAAAAAGTTGAGCGTCAGTCGCCGGCTTATTTGGCGTATATTGAGCGCAATACACCGATTGATACGCAAAGCCAGGCTCGCAATGCAACAGGTTATCAGGAGTGGCTTAGCACACTGCCTCCGGCTGCGCGGGATATTGAAATTAACTGGACAGACGAGAAAATCGGCCATTCAAAGGATTTATGGAACAATTTGATTGACGCTACATCTCATTTTTTGTCGGATTATAAAGATGAGATGTCTGATGCTGTGCCGTTTATGGCGGCAAGTTTTGTGATTTCATCGACGTTTATCGGCGATTATATGAATATTGTAGATGTGGCAAGTACAGAGATGGTCACGGTAAATCCTGTTCAGGATGCTGCAAAGAATGTGCTGGCTCTTGTGGAGCCTGCATTTCATGAGCAGGTGACGCTTGCAATCAATTTTTTTGCAGTTGGCTTGGTGGCCTACTCTAATGCAGAGGCGATCGGGAATCAGCAGCAAGGAGGGCAAGAAGCAGCTTCTAAAGATGCCGTGCTGGCATTTGCAAATAGTGTCATCGATAAAGTGAAATCAAATGAAATCAACTATTTTTTAATGGCGCTTTTGGTCAACAGTGCGGAAAAAGGGCAGCTCTCCCCTCAGGATGTTCAGCATTTGACGCGTGTTGTCAAAGCGGCGATGCTATCAGTGGCTCTTGCAGCTCTGTACAAGTTTGAAGCGGGAGAAATTTCCGAAAAAGAGTTTAGAGACCTTTTAGCAGGAAAAATGGAGCCTAGAACAGAAGAGGAGAGGCAGCTGGTTCTCTTGCTAAACAGTGTGTATACTGAAGGAATGGCAGCAAATGATGGTCAATATGAAGGGCAGTGGAGAAGTGTCATGGACAGCTTGGTCTCTTTTATTTTGAGCAAGCCTTCAGTGGAAGACCTGATTAATCCTACCCGTGTGTGGGCACAAGTGGGCACGTTCCTGCGCAATCCAAATCCTAGAGGATAGACCTCTTTTCTAAAAACCCTTGCCAGAGGATCTGGGAAAAAAATACCCGGCTCCGCTGGCTTTTTTTGGCAATGGCAAAAACTTAACAATTTCTTAAAAAACATTGAATATGATTGGTAAAAATAAATTTATTGATAGGTGTTTGCGATGACGTCTCCTCAAATAGATCTAATCAATGGATCAGGAATTTATCTAATTCCGATGTCAAGCGATGGAAGTGCAGATGATTCTATTTTTGGAGAGCTTATTTCATTAATGCAAGGAGCTATCGATCCGGATCGTCTTGTTATTCAAGAAAATGCTTTAGAGGTGATCGGAGGATTTTTGAATTTAGGTGTGCAGGTCGGTTGGAAGGAGTATGGAAATGATGTCAGAGTCGGAGCCGCTTTTATCAGATGCATGTTAACTGAATATTCTCAATCAGTTTCTAAGTTAGAAGGAGAGTCTGATGAGAATGAAAAAATTTTAAAGAGAGTGTCTGATTGTTTCGCAAATATCGGAGATCTGATTCAGTCTCCTTTTTGGGAAAAGCAGCCTGAAGAAGGTTACCGTCCGAAAACAAACAGGGTTCGCTATGATGCAGATGTGAAAGGGTGGCAAAAACATGCGGTTTGCCGGATGGTTGGTAATATTGCCAGCAACTATCATTCCGATTATCCGTTTTTTGAAATCCTTGTAAACTCTTCTAAAGAGAGCATTGATAGCGAAATTTGCAAACCTTTTTATGTGACGATTCATGATAATGAGAAGGTGTTGGATAAAAGGCGCGCAGTCTTATCAGGGCTGAAATTATTTCCCGGGGAAGTTGCTCATCCTATCTATTATTCTTCTTCTTTGAAAAATCCAGAGGTTTTTCTTGAAAAGACATCTTTGCGGATTGGCCCGAATGCCCGAAGGATATTAGAAGGATTGACGTTCTTAAGCAATGTGAAGCTTTACACGCAAAAAACGGGCAACTGTTGGATTAAACAGCCAATGCGCTGCCTGTTGGCCAGCCTCTATTTAGAAATTTTAAGCGTTAAACAGGATGTTTCCCCTCAAGAGGCTTGGAAGGCGGCCAAGGCGTTGTACCAAGAAATTCAGAAGAGCGCAGGAGTCACCCTTATACGTGAGCTGATGTCTGAAACGACTCTATCCGATTCTCAGATCAGAACGATTGACAGGGAAATCAGTAAGCGGTTTTCTCTCTAATTCAGTACCGTTTTTCCATCAAGGTAGGGCTGCAAAACTGTTGGAATGTTGATCGAGCCATCGCTGTTTTGGTTGTTTTCAATGAGGCTGACCATGAGCCGCGACGTGGCGAGGCCGGAGCCGTTCAACGTATGCAGTAACTCCGGTTTTTCCCCCTTTCTGCGAAAGCGGATTTGCGAACGCCGTGATTGATAGTCGGTGCAATTGGAGACTGAAGAGACTTCGTAGTAGCGATCTTGTCCGGGAAGCCACACTTCGATGTCGACTGTGCGTGCAGAAGCAAACGACATATCTCCTGTCACAAGCAGCATGTTGCGATAATGAAGGCCCAATCCTTCTAAAATCTCTTCGGCGTTGGCGATCATTTCGTCGAAAATTTTTCCGCTTTCTTCGGGTTTGCAGAAGCAAAACATTTCTACTTTATTAAATTGATGAGTGCGGATCAGTCCGCGTTCATTTGATCCTGCAGCCCCGGCTTCTCTTCTAAAGCAAGGAGTGTAAGCGCAATATTTAAGTGGAAGTTCTTCTTCTTCAAGGATTTCATCGGCGTGGAGGCCATTTAAAGGGACTTCAGCTGTTGGAATGAGGAACAGATTGTACTCTTCGTCATGGATCGCAAATTGCTGATTGGCAAACTTCGGCAGCTGCCCAGAGCCAAACATCACTTCGGGACGCACTAGCGCAGGCGGCATCCATTGCGTGAAGCCATTTTTAATGTTGACGCTCATCATGTAATGCAAAAGAGCCCACTCCAAGCGCGCTCCCCAGCCACGATAGATCGGCCAGCCTGAACCGGCGATTTTCGCGCCGCGGACGAAATCAAATAACTTCAATTGTTCGTTGAGTTCGACGTGGTTTTTAAATGGGAAATCAAACTCGCGCTTCTCTCCAAATTCCTTGATCATCACGTTTTCGGCAGGGTCGTCGTGAATTTTGATATCATCCATCGGGAGATTGGGAAGCTTAGCGAGCTCCAGACGGAATTTTTCTTCCAATGGGCCAAGCTCGTGATCGATGGCGTGAATTTCGGCTGATTTTCCGGAAACTTCAGACATCATCGCAGAGGAGTCTTCCCCTTTGCGTTTCATTTCTCCGATTTTTTTCGAGACATGGTTGCGTTCGGATTTCAGCTGCTCAACTTTTGTTTTCAAGCCTCTAATTTTCTGATCGAGCTCTAAGATTGGAAAAAGAGAAATTCCAGGCTCTTTTCTCTTAAGTTTTTCCTCGATCTCTTCCCTGTTTGCCCGAATCAGTTTGATATCTATCATGCGTGTTTACCTCATTGAACGATAAAATATAGATAAGCTTGTGATTAAATTCAAAAAAAACGGCAATTATGATAACAATGAATCGGTATAAATGCATTTTCGGAGATCATTCTTGTTCCTCAAAAAGATTAAGATTCTAGGGTTTAAATCGTTTGCAGATTCCACTGTGCTGGAATTCCATCCGGGGATCACAGCAATTGTGGGGCCTAACGGGTGTGGAAAGTCCAATATTTCCGATTCTTTCCGCTGGGTGTTGGGCGAGCAGTCGGCCAAATCGATGCGCGGGAGCAAAATGAACGATGTGATTTTTGCCGGAACCGCCAAACGGAAACCGCTGAATCTATCGGAGGTGACGATCACATTGGGGGATGTAGGAAGTGCACTCAAAACAGAATATGATGAAGTTGCCGTGACCCGCCGCATCCACCGCAGCGGCGAGTCGGATTACCTGATCAATAAGCGGCCTGTGAGGCTGAGAGATGTTTACGACCTGTTTATGGATTCCGGCATTGGTAAAAACGCATTTTCCATTTTTGAGCAGGGAAAGATCGAGCAGGTGATTCAGCTTAGCCCGCTGGAAAGGCGTTACATTTTTGAAGAGGCGGCAGGAATTCTTCGCTTCTTGCAGCGCAAGAAAGAAGCTTTGCGGAGGCTTGAGCAGACGGAGAGCAATATTGAACGGGTGCGCGACATCCATCAGGAAGTGGAAAAGCAGATCATTGTTCTGGAACGGCAGGCAGAGCAAGCCAAGGTGTATAAAGAAAATCGAATGGAGTTGGAAGAGTTGGAAATCTCTTTGGCTGTAGCAAGGTGGAACCACTTTAAAAATAGACACGATGCCTTTGCTGAAAAGGAGCAGGCAAAAGGGTGTGAGCTGGAAGCGGCAGCGCTTGATTTGGAAAAAATGGAGGTTGAACGGCAGGACGCCAATATCTATTTGAATCACGTTATTAAAGAGCTGCAAGTGCAAAAAGAAGAGATGTTCAAGACGCGCAGCCAAAAAGAGATTCAAATCAAAGCGTGGAAATCTCAAGAAGATCGTCTTGAAGAGATGGTATGCAAAGGGAGCGAGTGGCAGCAAGAGCTTGAGGAAATGATCCGAAAGCGTAAAGCACGGCAGTTGGAAGCTGAGCAGATTGAAGCGAGAAAAAAGAAGGTCGATAAAGAGCTTTCCGCTCTGGAACAGGTTAGGAACGAGTTCCGAGAGCAGCTTAGAGAGATCGAATACGCAGTTAACGAGATCCGTGATCGCCAGCACATTGCTCAGCAGGAAAGGGTGCAGTGTCTACAGGAGGAGAATAAGATTGAAAGCGAGCGCAAGCAAACAGCGCTTCGTCTAGAGCATCACAAGGAAAAGATTCAGCGGCTGCAGGAAAATCAACAGATGCTCAAAGAGCGTTTGACTCATCTTCATGAACAGATTGAATGGAAGCATCAAGAGATTGCGGAAGGCGCCGATCACATCGCCGAATTGAAAGAGCGCTTCAGTTTATTTGAAAGCCAGATCGAAGAAACAGCCGCTTTGATCAAGCAAACGCAGCACCAGCTCAACCACGTTTCTCAAGAGCGTGCAGAGATCAAAGCGCGCCAAAACGCCCTTCTTAGATTAAGAGAGGAAATGGACGGGTTCTCTAAGGGTGCTAAGAGGATTATTCGTGAGGCGGGGCAGGTAGGCAGCTTTTTGTATAAAAAGGTGCGGGGGCTTTACGAGGATTTTCCTACTGAAGGGTGTGATCGGAAAGCGATCTCTGTTGTGATGAAACGTTACACAGAGACCCTTGTTGTTGAGTCTCTTGAAGATTTTAAAGCGGTCGCCGCTTTTGCGGAAGAGAACAATGTGCGCGGCTTTTCTCTTCTTTGCCTGGAAATGATTCCTGAAGTTAAGAAAGTTTCTCGCGAGCATTCGCTGCTCGACAGAATGGTTGACCATCCTCTGATTAATTTTTTTCTTAAGGATGTGATTGTTAAAGAGAGGTCGGAGGAATTATGGAATGCTGAAAGCCTAGCTCGCATTTCTCACAGAATCTTGAGTGAAGATGGGCAAGATGTTCGGTTAGATTTGCTTTCAAATCCCCGAGAATATTGTCAAACTGACAAGGTGAGGGGGGGTGAAAGCGAAGGTGGTCGAGCAGATTGTCTAGATTCACCGAGAGGGTGTGAGAAATGCGAGCTAGAGGTGTGGACGGAGGATGGCGCCTATATTGATCGGCACCGCGTTGTTTTTTTTCCCTCAGAAGGGGAAGAGAATGCGTTTGTCCGCGAAGCAGAGCTTAAATCTCTTGATCAAAAGCTGGCAGAATGCGAAAGGAAGAAGGTGGAATTCGCAGAGTCGTTGCATGCATTTACCGAACAGCACAGCATGCTAATCGGACGGAAACAGGAAGCAGATCAAGAGATTCGTCAAGCTGAACGGGAAGATGTCGAAAGAAGGTATTTTCTCGAAAGGATGCAGGCAGACAGGGAAAGGTTCCGGATCGAGAGCGAGAAGGAACAGGAAGAAATGTCGGCTCTACAGGAATTAAGCGGGAAAGTTGAAGAGGTGTTGGTTGAGCTTAATGCCAGCTATATTGAGCAGCGGGCTAAGCTTGAGCGGCGTCAGGAGTTGGTAGAAGTTTTAAATGTTGAGTTGCAGGAGAAGCTCGAGCGGCTCAGATTGCAGCAGTCTCAAATGGAAGAAAAAGAGTCTGTTTATCAGAAGGCAGCTGTTGAAAAGCGGAATATTGAACATCAACTCAACCTTTTAGAAGTTAAAAATTTAGAGAGTTTGCAAAGGGAAAAGCGGCTTGAGGAGGAAATTCTCAGCATTCAGGAGAAGAAAGCCGGAATCCAGCTCAATCGAGCTGATTATGAGCAGAAAATCGAAAGAGTTGAACAAGCCTTGCTGAAAGTTCAGGAGAAATGCAGAGAGCTGGACGAGTCTGTAGGAGCCAGGCAAGGCGATGTAGAAGAGATTGAAAAAAGATCTAAGCAAAAGCGGGAAGACATTCGGCGTCTTGAAAGAGAGCTGCATGAACAAGGACTCCAGCGTGCGCAGATCGATTCTGCCCGTCAGGCTCTGGAAACTGAGTTCACCGAGAGATTTCAAATGTCGATGAGGGATGCTGAGTTCCGTGCTAAAGAGCTCGAAGAATCGATGGAAAAGACCGAGAGAAAGATCCGGTCTCTTAGAAGGAAGATTGAAGAGGCTGGAGATATCAACATGACTTCGATTGATGAGTACGAGAAATTTAAGGAGCGTTACGAGTTCCTCAATCAGCAGATCAGAGATTTAACGGCATCGAAAGGGGAGCTTGTTGAGATTATTACCAAGCTTGATGGAGAGAGCCGCAAAACTTTCAAAGAGACATTTGATCAGATCCAGGCAAATTTCAGGAAGAACTTTGAAATCCTTTTTAGGGGCGGCGAAGCGGATTTGCATTTCACCGAGTCTGGAGATATTTTGGAGGCTGGAATTGAAATTGCCGCCAAGCCTCCAGGCAAGAAAATGCGCTCTATCAGCTTGCTTTCCGGCGGGGAGAAGTGCTTGACGGCAGTTGCGCTGCTGTTTGCAATCTTCGAGGTAAAGCCATCGCCGTTTTGCATTTTGGACGAGATCGATGCTCCGTTGGATGATATAAATGTTGAACGTTTTTTAAATGTTGTTAAGCAATTTACCGATCGCTGCCAATTCATTATCATTACGCATAATAAACGTACCATGGCGATTGCCGACCGCCTTTTTGGAGTCTCCATGCAAGAAAGGGGGGTTTCAAAAATTCTATCTCTGGAATTTGATAAACGGGAAGTAAGAGAGCCGGTTTTAGTGTCTTAGATCGTTCTCTGGACATTCGGATCTTTTTTCAGTTATACTATATCTCCATTTTTATCATTGAGGTTAAAGTTATGATTATAGGGATTCCAAAAGAGATCAAGGAACATGAATATCGCGTTGGAGCTACGCCTCAGATGGTGCGCGCTTTCGTTGATGCCGGCCATCGGGTTGTCGTTGAGGCAAACGCCGGCGAGAAAATCGGTTTCAGCGATGCTTTATTTCAGGAGGCTGGCGCGGAAATCGTTGCCGGTCCGAAAGAGGTCTATCAATCGGAGATGATCGTTAAGGTCAAAGAACCGCAGCCAAGCGAGTTTCCCCTTCTTTTTGAAGGCCAGATCCTCTTTTGTTATCTCCACCTTGCTCCCGATCCGGAGCAGACCGAAGCGCTTTTGGAAAAAAAAGTGGTGGGAATTGCTTATGAAACGGTCACCGATGCTCTAGGCAGGCTGCCGCTTCTTGTCCCTATGAGTGAGATTGCCGGGAGGATTGCCATTCAGGCAGGAGCGGTTTCTTTGCAGATGAATAATGGTGGCAAAGGCTTGCTTCTTGGAGGAGTTCCAGGCGTTTTTCCTGCCAATGTTGTCGTGATCGGCGGAGGCGTTGTTGGAACAGAAGCTGCCCGCATGGCAATGGGCTTAGGGGCGAATGTGGCGATTTTAGACCGAAGCCTTGAGCGTTTGAGATATCTGGACGCGCAATACGCTCCGAAATTAAAAACCCTTTATTCGAGCGCAGCAGAATTGGAAAATGTGCTGAAGTGGGCAGATTTAGTGATCGGAGCTGTGCTAATTCCAGGAAAAAAAGCTCCTAAGCTAATCTCTCGTTCGATGCTTCGCAAGATGATTCCCGGATCGGTGATTGTTGATGTTGCAATTGACCAGGGGGGGTGTGCTGAGACATCCCGGCCAACAACGCATGGTAATCCCACTTATGTGGAAGAGGGAGTGCTCCACTATTGCGTGACAAATATGCCCGGTGCATGCGCAAAAACTGCAACCATGGCTTTGACGAATGCAACAATGGAATATGCTTTGGAAATTGCAAACAAAGGCTACCGCAAGGCTTTAAAGGAGAATTCTGGACTGCTTGAAGGACTGAACGTGCATCACGGCAGCGTGACCAACATTTCTGTTGCGCATGATTTAGGGTATGCATACGTTCCGCCGCAAGAGATCCTCTAGTACCCAGCTATGAAAATTTTTGAAAAAAATTCTCATGATTAGGTGCTAAGTTGGCTTCAAAACTTCCGGAAAAATTCCAGCCCTTTAAAGAGGAAGCGCTCAAGCTTCTTTCGGAAACCTGCGTGGCAGCCATGGAATTTTCCGGAGGGACTTATCAAGTCCAGATTGTGCTCCCAAAAGAAGGCAATTCCGTTTGGTCGTTCATCCAGTTTGATGATAAGCATAAATTAAAAGACTGTTTCTGCTCTTGCGAAGACAGAGGGGATGTTGCCGCTTGTCCGCATTTAGCGGCAGCTCTTCTTGCGATTTATGGCTCTCATCGACGTCCGTTGCACGTCCGATTCGAACGTTCGTTTTGGCATGCATTAGCGCAAATTGCCTACCAGGAATTTGGTGATGACCTTTCTATGGTTTCCCGTCAAGGGAAGCTGATCCGTATCGGCAGTTTTTGCGAAATCATGCCGTTGACAGAGAAAGGAGAAAAGGAGTTGCGTGAAAGGTTGTTGGAAAGGCCGGTGGAAACAGAAGAGACTTCTCTTAAGTTTTCCAATCTGTCCATTCACGAGATTCAGCGATGGAAAGAGGGAAGACCTAGTCGAAGCTTAAGTTTTGAGCTTTCATTCTGGAATGACCTTGCTCATTGGCTGATGCTGGAACAAGAGTTGAACCGCCCCTTTGAGGTCACCTTCAATTATGATGAAGAAGGGTTTCCTTCTCGTATCAATGTTTTTTTTACCGATATGGAAGGATGGATTGAGATTGATCGAAAATGGTGGCCCGATCTTGTTCCTGTATTGGAGTCTGTCAATGCTCCCCTCGTTGTGCAGAGTATGCAGGAATCCATTAAAGCGATCACATTTGATGACGAACGCCTTCAGTTTCAGATCGTCCCTGGTTCGATGGATCGGAGCGATGAACTGATCAGTCAAGGGGTTGTTGTCGGGCAATGGATCTATCTTCCCAAGGTCGGTTTCTATCTGAAAGAAAAGCACCCTCTTTTATTAAAATCATTGGCTGTAGAGGAAGTGCTTGATCAATACGGAGACCTGGTTGCGGAACTGATGACCTCAAAGCCGCTGCATTTACATCCTATGGATGTTGCTTATGACTTATCTTTTGATTCTGAATGGAATTTGCAGATCAAAATGACCCTTCCCGGTGTTGGGATGCTTGACGCTATTTTCGGGCACTGGGGATATAGCAAGACAGGAGGCTTTTTTTATCTTGATGGGGTGATTTTTAATCGGGTTAAAACAGAGATTGAAGCGGACAAGGTAGTTTCCTTCGTTTCCTCTCATAAGCATTGGCTTGATCAGCAACCCGGATTTCAAATCCATTTGGCTGGAATTGAAACGACACTTGTTTATGAAATGTCTGATAAAGGGGAGTTGACTTTGTCGCGGGCAGCTCTAATCGAGGATGGGGAAGAAGGAAAAGATTTTGGTCAGTGGGTGTATTTGAAGGAGAGGGGATTCTATCCAAAATCCTTGTCCCATCTTCAACTCCCGATTGAAGATCAGTTGGTGATCCCTTCCGCGCAGCTTCCTTTTTTTCTCAGAAAGCACAGAGAGGACTTAGAAGCGGTTCCCGGAATGTTTTCTCAAAATTGTCCCGTAAAGCAATCTGGATTGAAAGTGGAGCTCCTCAATCCGGAGACGATCATCATTACGCCGATGTTTAAGCTTCACGATGGAGTAGACCCTGAGCATATCCAGTATTTCGAAGAGTTCGTTTATCAGAAGGGAAAAGGGTTTGCAGTTCTTCCTCCTGAGCTGCGCCTTCCTGACCGATTTATGCATATTGTGACGATTACAAAAGATGCTTTCCCTGCTTTTTTGACTTTGGAAATCGAGCAGATGAAAGATTCGATTTTAGAACTTGATCCTCAGCTGAGAAGAGATGCTGCTATGCAGCTTGTCATCGAAGCGGTTGTAAAAAAAGGAAAAGCTTATGAAGTCAATGCGTATTATCAAACAACTGCCGGCAGAATTTCGGTTAAAGATATTTGCGAAACTTTGAAAAGCGGAAGGCGGTTTCTCTTCTCAAATGCTGGGCTTGTTGATACAAAGCAGGCAAGGTTTCAATGGATGAAAGAGGCTTCAGTTGGCGAGCCGATGCGTTTGATGCCATTGGATCTCATCCGCCTTGCTGCATTTGATCCACCAACTGTTTTGAGTGGAAAAGGAGTGTTGGATGAACTGATTTCCTCTCAAACCGCTATCTTTCCTGACTGTTCTTTGTTGAAAAGCCAATTAAGGCCTTATCAAGAATTGGGAGTGAAATGGCTCTGGTTTCTCTACCAAAGCGGTTTATCCGGCCTTTTATGCGATGATATGGGACTGGGAAAGACTCATCAATCGATGGCGTTGATCGCTGCTGCCAGAAAATCGCAGGTTCGTCCGCAGCCTTTTTTAATCGTTTGCCCCACTTCGGTGATTTATCATTGGGAAGATAAATTAAAGGAGTTTTTGCCGCAGTTGACAGTGAGAACTTTCCATGGCACAGGGCGTTCGATGGAAGGATTTCATAAGGAAGACGATATCCTGCTCACTTCTTACGGGATTTGGCGCAGAGAGGTAAAGGCGCTTTCTAAAATTCGTTTTGATGTGGCGGTTTTTGACGAAATCCAGTCTGCAAAGAATCAAAAAAGCCGCATTCACCTCTCGTTGAAGGATGTACGGGCAAACGTGAAAGTTGGTTTAACGGGAACGCCGATTGAGAACCGTTTGCGGGAGTTAAAATCGCTTTTCGATCTTATTTTGCCGGGTTACATGATGCAGGAAAAAGCTTTTAGAGATTTTTTTGTCATTCCCATAGAAAAAGAGAAGAGTCAGGAACGTCGAGAGCTTCTCTCCCGCTTTATCAAGCCGTTTATTTTACGCCGTAGAAAAGAGGAGGTGCTGCTTGATTTGCCGGAAAAGGTTGAACAGGTGGCACATTGCGAGCTTTCTCTTGATCAAAAGATCCTCTATGCGGAGTTATTGGACAAGATGCGCGGGAATTTGATCAGGGAGTTAAACGACCAAACTTCTCCTATCCCTTATCTTCATGTGTTCAGTCTCCTTTCCAGTTTGAAGCAAATTTGCAATCATCCTGCAGCTTATTTAAAAAACCCTGTAGATTATGACAAATATCAATCGGGAAAATGGGAATTATTTAAAGAATTGATTTCTGAAGCGCTTGAGAGCGATCAGAAGGTCGTTGTTTTTTCTCAGTATCTTGCCATGCTGGATATTATGCAGCAGTACCTGGATGAGCAAAGGATTGGGTATGCGACGATTCGTGGAGCGACGCTTGATCGGGGAGAGGTTGTGCGGCGCTTCAATGCAGATTCCCGATGCAAGGTTTTTCTTGGTTCCTTGCAGGCGGCAGGTCTTGGGATTGATCTTACTGCAGCTTCTGTCGTGATTCATTATGATCGTTGGTGGAATGCTGCTCGCGAGGATCAGGCGACAGACCGCGTGCATCGCATCGGTCAGCAGAGGGGGGTGCAGGTGTTCAAGTTGGTGACATTGGGAACATTTGAAGAGCGGATCGATGAGATGATCACGCGCAAGGGTCGATTGATGGAAGAGGTGATTGGCGTGGATGACCACCGTTTTATGAAAGCTTTCGATCGCCAGGAGCTGATCGAGCTTCTTTCTTTTACAGGTCTAGAAAAATAGTATACTGTTTTAAGCTTCTCCTAAAGCTGTCTGGGAATGCGTTCCGCGCTTCTTAGATTCCTTCGGCTTGCTCTTCGTATAAAAGACTAAAGGCGCTCCTGTAAATCGGTACACTTTGCGAAATTGATTGATCAAATACTTGCGCCAGGACTCCGCCATTAAATCCTGATGATTGATAAATAACACAAATGTTGGAGGTTCAGTAGACACTTGCGCCAGATAGTAAATGCGCAGACGCTTGCCTCGGATCATCGGAGGATGGTTCTGCCGGATCGCTTCTTCCACAAATTTGTTCAACTCACCCGTTGAGACCCGTTTTAAAGACTCTTGCCGCACCTCGCGAATTGTCGGAAAAATCTTCTCTACATTGCGCCCCGTTTCAGCAGAAAGAATAATTTTAGGACAATAACGCAGGAAATGGATTTCTTCCTCAATCTCGCGGAAGCAATGCTCCATCCGGAAGCCTTTGACCAAATCCCATTTATTGAGAAGAACAATGCAGCACTTCCCTTCCTTTTCAATCATCTTCGCAATCCGTTTCTCCTGAGCTGTGATCCCCTGCTGCGCATCCACCATCAACAGACAAATATCACACCGCTCAATCGCTCTCTGGGTACGGATAGCCGCAAATTTATCCACAGCTTCATGCTCAGCACCTTTGCGCCGAATCCCGGCCGTATCAATGAATGTATAAATCTCATCATCGTGAGACACCCGCACATCCACGCTGTCGCGTGTCGTTCCAGGAATTGGACTGACTAGACACCGCTCTTCGTCAAGCAGGTAATTTGTCAATGTCGACTTCCCAACATTAGGACGGCCAATGATTGCTACCTTAATCGATGTGTCCAGCTCTTCTTCTTTTTCAATAGGGGAAGAGAGGCGTGAAACAATGCTTTCCAATAACTCCGCAATCTGAAAGTTCTGCTCTGCCGAAACACCCACACAATGCTCAAAACCTAATCCGTAAAATTCATGAACCAAATCAATCTGGCCCAAATGATCGATTTTGTTTACTGCTACCGTCACAGGCTTATTGGTATGGAGTAGTACTCGAGCTACTTCGTGGTCCAAATCGGTAATTCCCGTATGCGCATCCACTGCCAAAATTAAACCGTCCGCCTCCTCAATTGCGATTTCAGCCTGTCTCATGATCTGTTCGTTAAATGGAACCTGAGAGCGGGGATTGATCCCCCCTGTGTCAATCACCTCAAACTCTTTGCCAAAACAGTCTGCCTCAGCGTAAAGACGATCCCGGGTGATCCCTTCAGCTTCATCTACAATAGCCATCCGCTTCTTGCAAATGCGATTAAATAAAGAAGATTTCCCCACATTAGGGCGGCCGACGATAGCTAATTTAGGTTTGTTTGACATAAGGATGCGGATAATAATTTTTATAGGGGATTTTAAATGAATAGATAATAAAATTAAAGATAAAATTTCTTGATGATTTTTAGCGTAATACGTATAATTTTACTTATTATTCTCGGAAATCGATGGCATGAAATTCCACTATTTTGACGACATCTCCTTTTTTCCGTATAAAAACGAGTTTAAGGGATACAGCTTTAAAAAGCTGCATAAAGATCTCATGGCAGGGATTTCTGTTTCTCTTTTGACGCTGCCGCAAGCGATGGCTTATGCCCTAGTCGCCGGACTCCCTCTTTCAACAGGACTTTTTGCAGCGATCTTTTCATGCATGATCGCTGCGTTTTTCGGCTCTTCCAAACATCTAGTGGTCGGACCAAGCAATGCAATTGCGATTTTAATCCAATACGGAACAGCTGAGATTTTGTACGCCCATTTCCGGGAGTTGACCGGAGCTGAAAGGGACATGATCGCCTTTCAGGTGATGACGCAGCTTGCGGGGTTGGTGGCAGTGATCCATCTTTTGGCAGCAAGTTTTAAGCTGGGACGCCTGACCCAATTTATCAGCTATTCCGTGGTATTGGGATATGTTATGGGAGCTGCTGCAGCGATCGTGATCAACCAATTATTTGTATTTTTCGGCATCCCTCCAATGGAAGGGGTCAACTCTCTATTTGCCAAAGCGTTTTACTTTATTTTTTATCTGCATCAAACACATTGGCAAACGCTTACAGTCGGTCTTGGCAGTTTGCTGCTGCTTGTCAGCCTGAAAAGAATGGGAAGGGGAATTCCCTATGCACTGATCACCTACATCGCGACCACCGCAATCTTATCTCTTTGCAGCTATCTGATGATTGGTGGTGTAGACCAGGTAGCTACAATCGGAGATACCGGAGATATTGGTGAATTGACGCCGAAATTGATGCTGCCCTACTTTGATTTTAAAATCATGAACAAACTGCTCCCTATCGCATTTGCAGTGGCGTTGCTGAGCATTCTTGAAACGAGCGCTGTCGCTAAGACAATTGCATCGAACTCAGGGCAGCGGATTTCCATTAATCAGGAAATTCTTGGATTGGGGATGGGAAATTTAACATCGGCAGTGTGCGGAGCAATGCCCATTTCAGGATCGACATCGCGCACAACCCTCAATTTCGAAAGCGGAGCGCAAACGCGGCTGGCTGCTATGTTTGGTGCAGGCATGGTAGGTTTTATTCTCTATGTATTTGGAGATTATGTTGTAAAAATTCCATTGGCGGCGTTGTCTGCGCTGCTCTTAATGACAGCTGGAAATCTTATTAAAAAAAGGCAGCTGCTCCTTTGCTTAAAAGCAACTAGTTCGGACGCCTTTGTCTTTCTGACCACTTTCCTCTCTTGTCTTGTTTTCAGTATCGATGTCGCGTTTTTTATTGGTGTCAGCTTATCCATTACACTGTATTTGAAAAAAGCCGCTGTGCCTCAAGTGCAGCAATATCTTGTCGATGATAACGGAAGAATCAAAAGCTTGGAGTTTTGCTCCAAAGATGAAATGACAGCGATCCGGTTCATTAAAGTCAAAGGGGAGTTGTTTTTTGGTGCAGCAGATCTTTTTCAAGCAGCGTTGAAATCGATTGCTGAAGATGAATCATCGACAAAAGTGATTATTTTACAATTGAAAAATGCCCGCGATATCGATGCCACCTCTTGCATGGCTTTGCAGCAGCTGCACGATTATCTGCTCTCTTCCGGAAGATACCTGATTTTATCCGGTTTGACGCTTCATGTTTGGGAAGTGATGAGTGGATCCGGTCTTGTGAAGCTGATTGGAAAAGAGAATCTTTTTGTCATCAATGACGCCAATCCCAATGCTTACTTCAATAAGGCGGTGCAACGGGCAAAAACTCTTGCAAAGGTGGAAGAACAACAAGAGGTGAGAGTCTCAGAGGAAGTGCCAGGGACAGCGGTTATTTTACCGGATCCCATTTAAAAGTTTCTCCTTTTTCATCCATCACTGTTTGATAGATCCAAGGATCTTCATTTTCTCTCATTAAACGGTCGCAGCCCATAAGATACCCTTGAAAGAATCCGTATTTGCGCATGGCATCGATGGTGTATTGAGAGCTGTTGGGCTTATGATGGCTGCGAGGGCCGTCTGCAGGAGAGATTACTCTTTTATGGAATCGGATCAGGTTTTCCCCTATAAAGGAACGCGGCTTTTTCGACCGTTCATAGGGCTTGCAAACGAGTGCGCACCCTTTTCCCCAAGGATCTTCGGCGATGAGTGCGGAGTGAAGAAAAATGCAGCATAGCACGGTTTTTGCCATCATCAGAATGAGGTCTCCAGCATGAGAACGGGGAAATATTTTTTTCGAATCATCAACTCCTGGCCCAGGTTTTCATAGAGGTTTTCGTTCCACTCTTTTGCTGCCAAACCGGCGCCGTTGATCCCTCCGAAATACCAGCCAAACTCAAGGCTTGTTGCAATGATCCCGGCACCCCAGTTGCCATCTCTGAAAAAATAGTAGGCTGAAGCGGTAAATACTGTGTTGATCACAAAAGAGGTTAATGCTGATTTTTTTTGCCCGACGTAATAGTATCCGGCACCCGGAAGGATGGCATTCAATGTTTGTGCTTTGCGCACCGATTTTGCACATAGGCTGTAGGTTTGGCTGAACCGTTCGATCTCTTCTTGCTCCTCAGTATTGTATGCATAAGAGAGCGCGGCATTGAGGTTGCCTTGATCGAGGTTGGAAAAAAGTTTAAGGGTGAAGGCTGATTCCGGGTCGCCTTTATCCATTAAGAGCATGACGGCGTGTGCTTTTTCCAGTTGGTTTGTGCGATGATAAGCGTCAAAGAGCATGATTAACATTTCCCGGAATGAAGGAAACGAGCTGGAAACAGAACAGAGAGGCGTGTTTTCGAACTGTTCAATTGCCTCGCAATATCTGCTTCCTTGCCAGTAAGCTTGAAAGATGCAAAAATCCGCCTGTAGCAAGCGCCCTTTATTGTCCTGCGGCATGAGGATGCGTGCTCGCTTAAACCCTGTAATTGCCCGGTAAAGATCGCCTTCGCGAGCTAACGCTTGCGCGATTTTAAGCTCTTTTCCCCATTCCTGACGCAAATCCTCTTCATTTAAAGGGGAAAATGCGGAAGGCAAGGCATCCATATATTTTGGATGAGGTGTGTAGCAGATGCGCGGCTCAAGGCTGCAGCTCCGAGGATTGCAGCTACAAAAAAGCAGCAGGCAAAAAAATAAATGAGCACACAAGGTGCGCTTGCTATTCACATTCATCGCAGCATGGAGGCTTGATATTGAGGAAGTCCATTCCTTCATCAACCTCGTATTTCCAGCTTTTCTTTACACGGCTCTTTTGTTTGTACATCTCTTGCTGTTCACTGGTCAGCTGCCTGATCTCTTCATCTGTGTCAATAATTTGAGGTCTGATGAAAAGCATCTGAGTGCGCTTAACGTCATCGTTTATTTTGGCGCTGAAAGCTGCTCCAATGATCGGAATACCGCCTAAACAGGGAAACTGGTTGCGGCTGTGAATTTTTTCGTCCTGGATCAGGCCGCTGATGATCACAAAATGGCGGTCGGGAACGTGGACAGTTGTCGATGTGCGGCTGATGCTTGTTGTTGGAGCATTGGGATCTTGAATATCCGATCCCCCCTGCACTGCTTGCGGAGCGACACGACTGACCTCCTCTTCAATTTCCAATGTCACAATATCGCCATTACCGATCAAAGGGGTGACTCGAATTGTTGTCCCAACGTCGCGGTATTCAAAGTTTGTGGTAATGACGCTCCCTTCATCGTTAGAGATGGAGTTTGTTTGGAAGCGGGTGTTGATCCCGACAAATAACTCCGCTGTTTTATTATCCTCGGTGATGATTTTCGGATTGAGGATCACTTTGGAATTTTGCCTGTTGTGCTGAGCGGTGACAAGAGCTCCAAGTGTTGCAAATTGCGTTCCGTTATGGGTAAGGCGTCTGCCAATGATTCCAAGCGTGTAGCCGACATCTGTGATGAGATTGGAAGCGTCTGGAGTATTGGTGCCGGAAAGGTCTCGGTTTAAAGCGCCGACAAGAGGGGAGGCTCCTCCGATATATGCTTGAGCAGTTGCTGTACTTCCTCCTCCGGAATGCGAGCCCCAAGCCACTCCATAATCTAGCGAGTCTTCAAGTGTTGTTTCCAAAATCAACATTTCAATAAAGACCTGCCTCAATGGCCTGTCGATCTCACTAACCAGCTCACGCACTTTTTCAATAGATGCCGCAGTTCCTGCAAAGACTAGGGAGTTGGAGGCTTCCAGCCATTGTGCGCTTTGAATGGTGCAGATGAGATCTTCGTTGGCATTTCCGCATTGCGTGAGACTTTCGGAAATTCTTTGCAATGCATCAACGATATCCTCCCCACGGCGAAATTCCAGTTTATGGATATAAAACTGGGTCCGTTCAATGTTTCCTACAGGCAGCTCTTCCTCAGTAAATGCAGGACGGGAGAAACGGGCCGGTTTGATCTCTTCGCTGGGATCAAGCTGGAAAATCCAGTATCCGCTGGGATCGAGATTCCAGCGCCCTCTAGGGGTTTTTCCAGGCAAAAGTTGCTGTCCCGTACCTCGTTGAATACCCAGACTGGAAGGCGCTTCGCCTTCCCTTGAGAAAGGGGCGCTCCCTCCTGCAGGTTGGAAATACCAATTGCCTTGAGGGTCCAATAACCATTGACCTTGAGGAAGATCTTTAGATGTTTTCTGTTGCTCAGGGAAACCGGGACGAAAAATCCAGTTTCCTTCCGGACCAAGCTCCCATTTGCCGCGTTCTGTGCCGGATCCAGGCAGGCCTGGCCTTTGCGGAAGCGAAGGCAAAGAGGGCTGCCCCAAGGGAAATTCTCCTTGTTGAGGGGTTGGCACCCCTCCTCCATCGGGAGCAAGACCCGGAGCGGATTCTTTCGGAGCAATTTGTTGAAATTTTAATTCATCCAGATCGTAGATGCGCGTCGTTCCCTGAAACTGGTCGAGGTGCTGAAGAACGGAAATTGTTCGTTCCACAATGAATGGGGACGAGACGATAAAAATGCTCTTTGCCGCCGGATGAGGCACAAACGTCAGAGATTGGTCTTGGGCAATCGGTTCCATGATTTGCTGGGCAAGCTCAATGAGATTGTCGATAAAAGCATTTCTCGCAACGTATTGTCCAATCACCATGCCGCTATTGGGAGAGTCGATATCTTTGATTAAGATCTCCACTTCTTTAATGTTCGTCACAATGTCTGTGATGATGAGATGGCGGGTGTCTTCGGCAACTTCAATGATGGCATTGCTCGATAGCAGAGGAACGATGATCCGTTGAGCACGCGAAGGATCAAGAGTATTGAGCCTGAAAACCTGCGTTACAAGTTCGGATTCCCTAGGGGAAACTTCGGGAGCTCCGTTTGTGTTGACTCGCGAAATGCTGCGCTCCTGCGCATTTTTGTGGATGATCAGGTTGTTGTCCTGTTCAATCAGGCGCAAGCCGTGAATGCGCAGCTCCTGGATCAATGCGGTCATTACATTCTCAATGGTAGTGGGCTCTTCAGAGATAATTGTCACATTGAACTGAAGGTCTTTTTCGTCAAAAATGAAATTGCGGTTCGTGATTTTGCTGATAAATCGAATGTACTCGATGATGCTGACATTGTTGAAATTGATCAGGATTGTTTTTGGAGGTGTTCTCCCTTGGGTAGAGGGGAGGGAAATGCCTGGAAGCGCTTGAGCAATGATCTCTTTGTCTTCCGCAGATTCCGTGATTTCCTGTTTTAGAGCAGCGGAGCCTGAAAGGGAGCCCTCGAAGGCTGTTTCCTCTGGCGCTTCTTGTGATTTAGATGGGCTGATAGGGTGTTTTTGTTTTTTATTTTTTTGTCGATCTTCCTGCAACGAAATGTAGGGATCGACAGTGACGATTTTTTTGCCCAGTTGATGTTGAACAGGTTCTGCAAAGACGGGCTTTTCCTCGATCTCTTTTGGTTGATGGGGTTTCTTTTCAGCGACTGTATAAGCTGAGGTTCGGACAGATGAAATGTCTGCTGTGCTGTTGGATACTCGCTGTTGGCTGTCTAAGTGAAACTCGCTACGATCAGCTGAAGAAGGGGAATCGGGGACTCTTCGTTTTTTGGAAAGGGAGAGCACTTTTTCGACAAGAGGATTATTGAGAGGTTGATCGACGGGGACAAGCCGGTCTGGGTCTGAAAGATATTTTTGAGAAGCAGGGGGCGTTTCTTCCTTTGATGCGGAAAATGGATGGTTTTGCTCAGATTCAGGGAAAAAAGTGACGGGGTCGCTTTCATCAATAGCAGCATCATTTTCCCAGCCAATATTCCAGTCGTCCGCAGAACCTAAAGGATGAGGATCATCTCTCAGCTCCAAGGGAGCAGGTTCCTTCTTTCCCGTCTCTTGCAGATCTTTTCTCGAAAAATCTGTCGGGTGATCTGAAATTTCGAAGAGATGTTCGGAGGAGGTTTGACGTTTCGAATCTAAGGCAAACAATGCGTTAGGCAGGAAAACAGATTGGGCAATAATAGAGATTAGTGCACTGGTTTTTAATATCTTGCGAGTGATATTTTTGATCATCATGATTTTATCTTGCGTCAACTGAAAAAACTCTCCGGAAAAGTTTTTTTAGCGAAATTTTAAAAATGAATTTACATTTTAACAATTCGCCGGATTGTTGAAAATGCAAATGACATTTATCCCAAATATGGAGATTTTCTTTCTACCTTTTTTATACTGAATTCGGTTTTTGAATATGTTCAATCGCGAGAAGGGAAATGGGCCGGCTTTTGATCTGTTCGCCTAATGAAAGGCGTAAGTTTCTGATCAAATGGTCGACGAACTGTTGGGGAGGCGAGGGGGAATATTCCTTGAGGAGTTCCTGGAATAAGGCTTGAGGGGGTTTCTTCAACAGCTTTGGAATCATTGAGACGAATAGGATCTCTCCTGGCTTCCAAGGACGTACTCGAGAATTAAAAACAGTATTTTGGTCGATTCCTAAAGCTTGCGGATCTTCATTGCTGGGAAGGAGAGTTAATCTCTCATCCTGTATCATCCAGAGGTGACCGGTGCCGCATGATGTATAGGTCAATGTATGGTTCTTGATATTGAGAATGAGAAAAGTGAAGTTGAGGATGGGGCCGATCTGATGCTCAACAAGCAAGCGGTTAAGTGTGTAGCAAAATTCTCCTGGCTCTTTGTAGTTTGAGAGTAAAGCTAAGAGGATTCCCTTAAATATCGCTGTTTTCATGTAACTTTCCGCTCCGACGCAGGAAATTTCTCCAAGAATGATGGCATATTGAAACTCGTCAATCGAAAAAAAATGGTGGTAGATTCCTGGAGTCATCATGGTTTTATGCGAAGAGAGTCCGATATTGACATTTTCCCATTCGGAAGGGATGTTGTTGACTAGCAGACTCTGAATATTTTTCAGATCTTCCTGTAATTCACTAAGCTGGTCGCCAGTCATCCGTTCTTTTTGAAGAGAGGGGGAGTTGAGATAGGAAGAAACATCGGTGATAAAATCGACAATGTCCTGATATCTCTCATCGGGATTGGGAAGCAGGCATTTTTGCAGGATTCCTTGCATGCCTGTAGGCATCAAAGAGAGATGTAAATGCCCTTGGCTGAGTTTTCCTAAAATGAGTTCATAAGAGATGATCCCTAAGGAATAGATATCGGAGGGAAAAGAAACTGTTTCCGGATTTTTTTTTTGTTCAGGGCTGATATAGATAGGAGTCCCTATGAGCCTGGGTGCAAGATTTTGTTCAGGGCTGACTTTCTCTGTCAATAGCTGGGCAATGCCGAAATCGATGACCTTGATGGCGCCCGATTCTGTGACCAAAATATTTTCCGGTTTAAGATCCCGATGGATCACGCCGTGAGTATGCAGATGGCACAGCGCGTAAGCAATGTCGATGATGATCCCCAGAGCTCTTTTTAAAGAAAGGGGAGTGCTTAGAAGATATTCTCGAAGGGAGGCTCCCTCAATATATTCCATCGCAATGAAAAGGCCCCCCTCCCATTCTCCATGGCCGTGCATTTTTACGATATTCGGATGATTAGTCATCGAAATGATTTCCGCTTCGTTTAGGAAACGTTGCACAACCTCTGTATTTGTAATGAATTTTTGCGAAAGAACTTTGACCGCAATGGGATTTTTTGATGTCGGATGAATGCCTAAATAGAGGTCGCTCATTCCTCCTTTGCTTAACAAACCCTCGATTCGGTAGGGTCCGATTTTTTTGGGCAAGGGAAGTTGATTAGCAGTCGCAGACTGTTCAGTAAGCTTTTTCTCACCAGACATCGAATACTCTTAAGTCTATCCGAGCTCCAGGATCCGGATCCCTAAATTTTCTCCTACTTGGAGCAGCTCTCCTTTGGCCACACGGCTTCCGTTGACGACTAGGTCGATGCCGCTTTCGGGACGAATATCCAGCTCGATTGTGTTGCCGGGTTGAAGGTCCATTAATGTTTGCATTGACATCTTCAAACGGCCGACTTCAAGGATAATGGAGAGAGGAATATCGTTAGGGGAAATTGCTGAAAGCTTCTCTTCATCGGGCACAATTTGTGCAGCTGCAAGAGCCGGTTCTTCAGATTCTTCGATAGGGCGTTCTTTTTCTTCTTCCTTTTCCTCAGTCAGCTCTTCATCTTCATCTTCATCGCCGTCTTCCTCTTCCTCTTCCTCTTCCTCTTCGTCATCGTCGAAATCAAGATCATCTTCCTCTTCGTCCTCAAAATCCTCTTCGAAATCATCCTCAAAGTCATTTTCAGAATCTTCGTCATCGAGTTCTTCGTCTGGCAAATTCAATAGCATGGTTAATGATCCTCGCGAAATAAAGGATTTTCTAAAATCTTGATATTAGCATCTTGAATATTGCCGCGCAAGATGGGATGCCCTTTCAGGGTCAATGTGACTGTTCCGGAATTCTCTCCCGGTTTTAAAGAACAGCGATCGAGCAGAATGAAATCTCCCGGCTTGACTTCTTTCCATTGAGCTTGGGAAAGGGTCGTTTTTCCAGCTTCCAGATGCACAATGACATCGCATTGATCTGACAATGGACGCTTAAAGACGGCATTTTCTTTGCTTTTTACGTAGTGTTCTTTCAATGATCGGTTCATCTCTTCCGAGATCATGATGCGCGGAGAAAACACGAAACTGTCTGCTGTGACTGTCAAGTTCATCACAAGCATTGGAGTGTTTGGCATCTCGGCATTCTTTTCAAGCCTGGGCAGTAAATTTGGGGGGTAGTCGATTTGCCGCACGGCATGCATGACTTCAAGTGTAAGAAAGTCCAGAAAAGCGATTTGGAAATCATCGTCAATAGGAGCAGGTTCGCTGCCCTTCAGCAATAACAGATCCATGATTTTCCTGATCTCTTCTTGCGGGATTGCGATGTAAACATTTCCCTCAAGGGAAGCAATGGAAAATTTGACGATGGATAAAGGGCTCCCCATCCCTTTGGTTGCAGCGCCTTCTTCTGCCCATACAAATTCAGAAGGAACGATCTCAAGAGATTGGAACTCTAAAAGATTTTTGAGGTTTTCAGCCAAATCTTCCCAAGGGAATGGGGGCAGGTCGCCTAGAAGCGGGATCGTGTCTGCTTTGGCAATGGATTCGGGAATCTTTTTTACCCACGCATAAGGTTGGGGGTCTTTTCTCACAAGCGGCTTTTCCTAAGTTGTTTCTTCTTCCTGCTCCTGTTGCTGCCTTTCTCGGGAAGATTCGTCGTTATTTTCGTGGCGTTCTCTTCCATCATCCTGGCTTTCAACAATTTGCGTTGTTTCTGATAGGGTCGTTGCAGTAAGGATATGTACTGTGTACCCTTTTTGTTCTAACGCTAACCTTAAAGAATTTTGATTTTCTTGCATATCCAACATTTGCTTAGCGGCTTGGGTCAGGTTCTCAAAAGTGATGTTAAACTCTCCTTTGGCAGAGTCAAAAGACCTGATCACAACGCTTGATCCTTCAAATAAAGGGGGATGCTTGAGTTGAATTAGCGTGTCAGTTTTTCCTTCAGAGCTTAGGGTGTACAACTTACTGACTATTTGGTCAACAACTTCTTGCAGCTCTTGAGCACGGATGGGGGGGGGCTCGACTTTTTGTGTTTGAGCAACAGGAGCTGTTGCTAGTGTTCCAGCTGCCGGATTGATTGCAGCAAGGTCGACTTGCTCTCTTGGAAAAGCGTCTGTTTTTTCACGGTTTTCCGGAGCTTTCTCTAGGGGTTTTTGCAAGTCGTCTTGAGGGGTGTTTGCTGTGCTTAACGCAGAGATTGTTCTGTTTCCCCCCAGCCCTTCAACTAAAGTCTCTTTTTTCTTTAGAGCTTCTATCTGGACGTCTACAGGTTGGTTTGGCAGTTCCTTCACTTCTTTTTGGATCATTGCAAGCTTTTCTTTTGTGCCGTAGCCCTTAAACAAGGCTGACAGCGACTCTTTTTGCAGATCTTCAGGCATGTCGCTGAGAGGAAGCCCTTCGGATGCTTGAGATTCGACAGCTTCTTCTTTTTCTACGGGAGTTGAAGCGATATCAAAAAGGGAAAGACCTTTAGTTTTAGGTTTTTGATCATAAGCCTCAAGTTTAAGTTCGACATCTTCGTAGGCAGAGTCAGAATCTTTAGTTTCGGGCTTTCCAGAAAATTCCCGATTTTTGGGTCTTCCTTGCCCTTCTTGCTCCTCTTCACCGAAGATCTTCTTGAAATCTTTTTTGTCTTTTCTTGGTGTAGGAGTGCTTTTTTCCGTTTTGAGGTCTTCGGGCTTGTTTGGGTTGAAGCTAAGGTTTTGCGTTCTGTCTGTCATGGGATTAAAACTCCTCTTTTTAAGGTGCGTCTCTCATGTTCCGCAAGTAGAGGACCTGGCCAATTTCGTCCATCTCGCGTTCTTCTGCGAGCTCGAGTTCCCTTTTCATTTGTTTGATCCAGTCTTTCTTGTGGTTTTGGAGCTTGTCAACTTCCTGCCGTCTCATTTTGAGTTCTTCTTGAGCAATTTCAAGATTCCTCTTAGCGATGTTGACCTGCTCCTCTTGTTCTTGCACTTTTTTTTCTTCCACGAGGATTCTTTCTTCGACAACTTTGAGGTAGTTCTTCATTTGCTGAATTTTATCGGTTGTCGTCCCTCTGTCCAATTCATCGCGTAATTGATTGAGTTTATCAATTTTGTGTTGAACGGCTTTGTCCCGTTCCTCTTCACATTTACGCAGTTTTTCCCGTTCGGCCTCAAGTTCCCGCTTCTTTGCGGCAACAACTTTTTCGGCCTCATCAACGCGCTTTTTTTTGATGTCCATCACCTTTTCAAGGGGATATTCCGGAATTGTCACGCGAGCCTCGAAATTATTTAAATAGGGATCTAAGAAGCTGCATTGTTTCGTCCCAACTGCACTCTTCCTCAATTCCCTGCTTCAGAAAGTTATTCACTTTATCAATGTGGTCGATGGCAAAATCTCCAGCTTTGTCTGAGCCGCGTTTGTATTCTCCGATCTTGATGAGCAGTTCATTTTTCTTGTAGTTGGCCAGCACTTCGTTGATTTTACCTGCTAGAGATAAGTGCTCCTCGGATACGATCGTTTGCATGACACGGCTTTTTGAAGCGAGCACATCGACTGCCGGATAGTGGTACTTGTGCGCAAGTTCTGCAGATAAGATGATGTGACCGTCCAAAATGGAACGCACCTCATCAGCGACAGGCTCATTCATATCATCTCCTGCTACAAGAATGGTATAAAAGGCTGTGATCGAACCAACATCGGAACGGCCTGACCTCTCAAGAAGCTTGGGCAGAGTGGAAAATACAGACGGCGTGTAGCCTGCACGAGCCGGAGGCTCTCCGGCTGCTAGTCCCACTTCACGGATTGCGCGGGCAAATCGAGTGACAGAGTCCATCATTAAAATGACAGATTTTCCTTTGTCTCGGAAATACTCGGCAATCGCCGTTGCCACGTATGCCGCATTCAGCCTGAGCTGGGCTGATTGATCGGAAGTCGAGATGACTAAGACGGACTTTTTTAATCCTTCCGGTCCAAGGTCTTTTTCAATGAAGTCGCGCAGCTCGCGTCCACGTTCACCAACCAGGCTGATGACATTGATGTCGGCATCGGCGTTGCGGGCAATCATGCCGAGCAGCGTTGATTTACCTCCTCCGGCGGCAGCAAAAATACCCACTCGCTGTCCAAGCCCTGTAGTCAGTGTGCCATCGATCACTCGGACCCCAACAGAGATGGGTTCGCTGACCCTTTGCCGTTTTAACGGGTCGGGAGGGCTTTGAATGACAGGAGCGGTTTCGTTTAAAACCAAAGGTCCCTTAGTGTTGGTGTCTAAGGGTTCCCCAAGGCCATTAAGCACGCGTCCTAAGAGAGCATCGCCAACTTTGACATGAAGAGGCAGCCGGGTTGGGATAACCTCGGAAGAAGGTCCAATTCCGGTCATTTCTCCAAGAGGGGAGAGAAACACTTCGTCTCTTGTAAATCCCACCACTTCTGCTCTTAAAGGCTCGCCTTCCCGTTTGATTAGGCACACTTCGCCGATTTTTACCTGGGGAACAACTGCTTTAATCAGCATTCCCACAGTTTCGGTAATGCGCCCATTGACGGTCGTCAGCTGGACTTCGTCAAGTTCCCTAAGAATGGTGTCAAAATCCTCAGTGATTCCCATGCAATTTCCTCTAGATGATGAGAGGCTAAAAAAACCTCCCCACCTCCTTTTCAGTGATCATCCCCTTGTGAACGGACAAGTTAGACTTGAACGTTCATAATCGTCTTCGTAGACTCCAACGCTTTGTTCAACATGCTGGTAAAAAGCTCGATTTCCTGTTGGACTTTTGCCACTTTGATTTGAATCAAAAGCATGCTAGCCGGAGACATTTCGTTTTCCACTGCCATTGCCTTGACATCAGATGCCAGGGTTTCCAGTTGGTTTTGAGAATGTGTCAACAATCCCAAAAAGCGGTCGATAGGCTTAGACATCCCGTCGGATCGTTCTGGTTTGGCAACTTCGGTTCCTGTCTTGTCCAGAGCAACTTTTAAGTTCTCGTCAATATGATTGAGCTTATTACGCAACAAGGTCTGCACAGAGCTTTTAATGTTGAGCTCTGGCGTCTCCAATTTTGTCTTGAGCGTGTCGATCTGAGCGATGACATCTTCTGCCTGAGCCACCAGTTCATTTGGAGATGAACGAGTTGCTATATCAGGCCTCCGATTTAGGTTTTGGACCTCATCGAACAGTGTAGCGCCGGCCTTCTCAGAAGCATCCTTGCTTGAAGCCTCTACTTTTTCTGCGGTTACCCGCTGTTGTTGCATCAACGCATCGAAATAATCCTTATTAGGCTCATGGATGCGTGTTTGCGGCTCAAGCTTTGTGGAGACCTTTTTTATTTTATCGATTTTTTCTAAGGCCATTTGATTATCCTCGTTTATTTGAGATTGGGGCCTTTTGATTTTTACTGAAGCTTAAGCGCTCAATCCTTTTCGGGTTTGGGCTGCTCAAAGAAGGGGGCTTTGGCCTTATTCAGGTCCTTGTCCGCCCATTCTAGAGAGATTTCGCCCAGGTTTTTAATGGTAGAATCGTCTGTTTTTTCTATGGCCTCTTTGATGATTTTCTCACCTTTTTTACGCTTTGGCTTTGAAAGGAGGTAACAGATCCCAAGGAACGTTTTTGCCAGTAAATTTTCTGGCTCTTTTTCGTTGATCGTTTCGAATATATGCGTTGCTTCCTTCATATTTAATTGGTTTAAGGCAATATACCCTAATCCAATTTGAGGTGCTGTATGTCCGGGACTAATCATTTGCCCAGCCACAAATATTCTGCTTGAGCTGATGGCATCTAATTGCTTTACGGCGACAAAACCTGCCTCGATCAGCAATGAGAAATCTTCTTTCAGCTCTTCGATCTTTTCTTCAACGCCCATTCAGGTCATCCTTCTGTTATCTTTACTTTCAGGCTCTCAAAAACTTTGATTCTACCGACCCTTCATTGATCGGCAGCTTTTGTAAAAATCCTGGACAGACTTTGGCAAGCCTGCCCACAAAAGTCACCCACAATCCAATCAATTATCCTTTGACGTTTCTCGCCATTGATGAAATTGCTGTATTAGATGCACTGACCACTGATGTTGACATCTCAGACAGCTGAGATAAGTGGTTCATTAACATCTGCATTTCAAACATATCGCCGATACTGATGGCGCTACGTCTTTGCTGGATTTCGAGAAGCTTTGCCTTGGCGCTTGTTGTCGCGATGTTGACCAAACTAAACAGGTTTTGTACGCTAAAACCCGACTGTTTGACACTACCGATAAAGTCTCTGTTAGCAGCATCTCCTGGATTGACTGTTGCGGTCATAACTAATCCTCCTAAACTCTTAAGTTTATTGGTTTTAAGAGAATAAGTTTGACTAGGGATCCATACTAGAAATTTCATTTCTTGCCGACTCATACAGTCGGCGTTTCTGAATCTCCTCAATACTTATTTTGTCTTGCCTAAATTTACCGGAAAAACTCGCAATCGCTCTTCCGTTTTTAGCTTAAGGCCCGACGATTTTCAGACCGACTCCTTACTTGGGATCGAATCTGGAAAAAACTTTTAAAAGAGAGGTGTATCCGTGAAGAATCAGACCAAATCGTTCAAATTCTTTTTTGTTCTCACCATCTCTAAGTATTTTTTTTATTTCTTGAATGCGATTTTCGACATGCTGCTTGAGTTCTTTGTGCTTCTTGGGGTCTAGCAACTCCTTTTCAAGCTCAAATTCAAATTCTCTTTTCTTTCCCTTTTTGTGACCCTCAAGTCCAAACATGCGTTAATCCCCTTCCTTCTCTCTAATATTTATTGTAGCATATTTTGCATTATTTTTTCAATAATGATCGATATATACCGAATCAACTTCAAGATTCGGTTTTTGACGTCATCGTTAGCCTTTGATTTTGAGACCCGTTTGCATCACTCAACCTATTCAGGTTGAGTTGCTTCAACGCCGGCTTCGCCTGACTCAAATTCAAGGCAACTCTTTGTCAAAATTCCAATTCTTGAAGTTGATTCGGTATAAGTCAATTATTATAGTCGATCCTGTATTTCACTCCGCCTTTTTCTAAAAAAATCGCGTCAGGGCGAATACTGGTAATTGTCATGCCGTCCAATACATCTCCTCTTGTTAAGATGCGTCCATTGATCACAACATTGAGATTCACTCCTCCCTGATTGGAAAAGCCTGAAACTGTGTATTTGTCGCTGATATTGACCATTGTCTGTTCAGGAGCAATCTCGTTGATATATGTCTTGACGTTGCGCACACCCGGAATTTCCCTGAATTTACGCACCAGACGATCAACTTTGGCAAGTTGTTCTTGCGAAGCCCCGCCTGAAATGGTCAATTCGCCATTATTGATTTGCACATTAAAATTTCTCAAGCCGGCGTTATTTAAGTCGGTTTCAACTGTTGTCAAAACGTCTTCTTCGACGATTACCCGCCTTTCAAGGATATCGAGATAGGGGAAGTTCGCTGTAATGTAATCGGAGAGCTCTTCTGCTTGTTTACGTGTTTTCAGGTAGCCTGATAGAACAAATTTTCCCGCTTGAGGAGAGTGGACGCTGATCCCGCGGAAGCGATTGCCTCGGGCAAGAATCTGATTGGTTTCCCTCCAAACGTATTCATCGATAATTAAGCCGCTATCATCAACTCCTTTCAGAAATTCCAGCCCTTGCAAGTTGTACATCAGCTGGTTTTTATCCGACTGCGTCATGACATGTCCGATTAAAAGAAGCCTTCCACTGTTTTCATTGTAGGAATATCTCACTTGCGGAAATTTTTGCATTGCTTGTGCAAGAGCTGCTGAATAGTCGATTTTTTCCCTAATCTGTACAGGAGATGATTGAAACAGGCTGACTGTTCCAATACCGACAACTGCGAACAGTCCGGCAATGATGCCGATTAAGATAAAAGCTCCTAGAGCGTTTTGCGCTTTCGACTCCTTGGTCGTGGCAAGCTCTTCTTCGAGTTTTTTTCTTTCGCTTTCTTTCGCTTGAGTTTTCTCTTCTGTTTCCTCTTCTTCTTGCAGCACTTTCACAATAGACGGTAGAAGGGGAGAAATGATGGTCTGCATTTCTCCCTCCCTATCATAGACGACAAAAGAGGTTGTTCCCAATGTCACAAGCGTGTTGGGTTCGAATGTTTGCTGGCCTTCTAAAGGATTGCCATCGACTAGGGTTCCGTTTCGACTTTTGAGATCTTCAATGCTTAATGCGTCGTTCTTGCTGACTGTAATTTTTGCATGTTGGCGAGAGACGCTTGTATCGTGAAAAACGACATCGCAAGAGGTTGGGTCTGTTCCAATCATGTAGCTGGATCCTGTTTGCATAGAAAATTCAGCGCCATTGTTTGGACCGCCAATCACTTTTAGAAGCCATCTTCCCGACTCTCTCAGGTCGAAATCGATTTCAGCCAAGATCCCTTTGTCCTCATCGGATTCTTCTTCATAGATAGTGTCTTGCTCAGGCGCATCTTCATCGACGATTGATGGCTTTTCCTCTTCGCCGTTTTCTTCTCCGGCATAGAATGTAAAGAAATTCTGGCCAATTTTGACAGAATCCCCATTTTTAAGCAGAAGGGGATGGTTAACGATTTGTTCGTTCACAGAAACGGGGTTGTCTTCACTGAGATTTTCAAGTTCAATTCCTTCGGGGGTAGTCCGGCATATCAGATGTTTTTGTGCAGTCATTGGGTCTTCCAATAGTAATTGGCAAGCTTCCGGATCGCTTCCGATCACCCATTCCTTTCTTCCTTCCAAAGGGAGAGTCAACCCTTTTGATTCACCATCTTTTACGACAAGTTTAGCACCCATTTCTTTTTACCTTGCTTTATTTCCCCGCATATCCAGCGTTGAGGAGTGGCTAATTCCGATCATCATTAAGAATTAGGCTCCTATTTTTACTCTTTTTGTAAAACTATTCAAGTTTTGTGCCACATTCGGGAAACTCTACTGAAATGGATGCAGAATTTGGCAAGGAGGCGCCTTTCATGATACGGGATGGGGTCATGCGTTCGCGTAGTAGGCTGCTTCTTCTTTCCATTGAGCGGCGGTGTTGACGAAGTCTTCAAGGAGATCCCTAAATTCCTGGTAGTCGATTTCATAATCAATCACTCTTGAAAGGGTAACGATCTCTCCTTCTGCATCCAGTCCGAGTATGCACCCTTCTGTTCCTTGTGAAAAGAGATTGGCAAATAGGGCTGAGGTAAGAAATTCTTCCTGTTTCTTTTCTGGGCAAGCACTAAGGCTGCAGGTAAGTTCAAATCCTCGGGGGATTTCGGAAATGAGAATCGTGGTCTCTTCATCGATCGGAAATTGATAAACACCTGGAACATCCGATGCCAAAGATTCCTCAATTTCCATTTCTTTTACAAGTTTTTGCATATAAGAATCCAACATCTCTCCCCCGAGTTATTTTAAACCTAGTGCACTTGGAATCCGTGTGCCCGATACGCTTCGTCAATAATCTTATCGAGTTTTTGCAAAATTTGTGCAATCAATTCATCAGCGGTCCTTTGCGCCTCGGAAGCTGAAGCCATTCCGCGGTCCTGCAAGACTTTCAGAGCGTTTTCGATAATGGTTTTTGAATATTCCAGATCCGCTCTTCTGAAATCGAAGCCGGCAGTGACGAATTTATCGATGGCCGAACTAATTTGGCCGATTCCACCACCGATTGCACCTAAGCTCTGTGCTTGAGCGATTCCTGCTGCCCCTCCGCCGATTTTAGACAAGCCTGCTATACCGAAACCGACTGACGCCAATCCTCCAATAAAGTTGCAGATTCCAGATGCAATTGCTTTCCAAGCTTCGTTTTCGTAGATTTCGTGTATGATGCCTGCTAAGTCTTCTGCCATGTCGAGAGTTAGGTTAATCATCGTTGACATCACTTCCGCTTCTGCAACTTTAATTTCTGTTAATTTTGCTTGCAGTTCCAAAAATAAAATGAAAAACGTTGCAAAAGGGTTTGGACTGAACCATATATTTTTAGTTGATGCGACAATTTCGTTAAGCGCCGTGTTGGCCGCCCTTGGTTCAGTGAGAATAGGATCGCTAGCTAGAAGGTTTTGCAGGGCATCGGTGTTGAACGGAATTCCAAGGTCGCTGTAAAATTCTACATAGGCCACAATTTCATCTTGCGATAATTCGGGATAAGCAACCGACAGAGTGTTGATTTGCTGCTGCGTTGTCTGCTGATTCAGTTCTTCGAAAAATGATGGTGGCGGGAGATCCATGTTTAAATTTAAATCTACCATCTGATTATTCTCCTTTAGATATGTGTCATATCTGAAAATGATTATTTATTTTATTTACATCGCCTGGGAAACGTTTGCGATTGCCGCTGTTTCTTCCTTGATCCCTGAAGTCATGGCCGAACGAAGTTTTTCTGCAAATTTCTGTATGTCGTCAAAATCGCCGACAACCATTTCCTTTGAGATTTCCATTAATCCCAGAGCGTCTTTGAACGCTTCGTAAAAGCCTTCAAAATCGTCTTTTTCCAATGCAATGTTCACTTGGCTGAGAAGTAGGCCAATCTCCTCGGCTTTTTTTCCTGAAATCGTTTCATTGGCCAATGCTTCGGAAACAAAGCGTTCTGTTTTTTCTACTCCTTCGGCAATTGTGGATCGGAAGCTTCTTGTCAGTGCTTTTAGGCGTTCCCGGTCTTTTTTTGCCGCTGCTAAGATGGCGAGCAATACTGCGAATAGTTTGAGGATTTCTGCGATCATTTCCTGATTTTCAGACGAGGTATTCAGTGTCGCTGCAATCTCTTTGAAGACAATTTTCAGCAAGTTGGTTCCGTTGATTAAATGCAGAATCAGCTCGAATGAAAGTTGCATGGCAAGTTTTTTATCCGCTTGGTCCTCATCTGGAAGAATTCCCAATCCAGAGGTTTCAATCATGGAAGCTACTGATGTAATGCCGATAAATGCGATTTTCACCATGTTTCGCATGATCCGCTCTGAGCCGATCTGCGGTGTGTCAAATTTCTCTTTTTTCTTTTCTCCTATTTTTTTCTCAAGCTGGAGCAGCAGTTGGTTAAACTCTAAGTCAGTCAGTTCCTCCCAGCCTGTTGGCAGCCGCTCCGCAAGCGCTTGTGCTTCAGGAGTATCATAAGGAGGAGTTCCTTCTTTTGCCCATTTCTTTGCACACCCTTCGTATTTGCCTCCCGGTTTGCAGGGCGGCAGCAATCCGTATCTTTCTAATTTAAGCACTAAATCCGGCCTTTTGGCTAGAATCACGCGTCTACTCATCGCTTTATCTCCTATCCGCTATCCCTCAATGACAATAAATCGTGGTAAAGGGCAGTAAGTTCGCTAATTTCAGCTTCTGGTCCATAAACAAAACTGTGCAAGATCCCATCGACAACCGAATCCATGATTGTATCCAATCCAAGGCCGAATGGCCCTAGCACGCTGTTGTGCCGGTTAATGCCGATCAACGCGACCGCAGATCCAAGTGCCAGGGAAGGTGTTCCATGCGATAGCGCTAATGCTGCTGTTGCTGTGGCTAGGGCTTCCATTTGTATGCCAAGGATTGTGAGCGTGTTCTCTGTTGAAAGCGATTGCAGTCTGCTGGCAATCTCATGCGCGAGGTGTGCAGATTGGATCAACCTTTGCCGTATATCTTCGGTAATCAGCCCTTTTTCAATTTCTCTTTGAGCGGCCATGGCTTCAACGATTTCGTTTTGAATTTCTGTCAGCGAGTTGTTGAAAAAATCGAAATAGCGATTGTTAGGCCCTGCTTGGTCAAGGAAGCCGAACGCTTTGCCGACAATGAATTGGGCTTGTCCAAGAGCTTCGCCAAAAGCAACATAGGGCAGAGCAATATTCCTCAACAAATTGGCAGCTTTTGCACTGTTCGGTGCGATCGGGGCTGTGACAACAGCCAGCCAGCCGAGAGCGCTTGCTGCTGTACTCAACGTATGATGGAGCGCTACTGCATCTGGGTCCCTTTCCGCAAAGGGTTGCTGCATTTGACTGCTCAGCCACTCAGCCATATCCGGAGGAAGATGGTTTAACAGTTCCTGGTAAATGGGATTAAAAGTGTCTTCCTCAGTCCTTTCATACTCGCTGGATGTTCTCAAAAATAAGAGAGGATGCAGCGAAGGTTTGCCAGGCTCGGATCGGTAATGAAATACGGTGTCGTATTCTTGCTGAGTGAATGGAATAATCACAGATGTGTCGAAAGGCAGCATACCGATCACATCCTTCATTACCTCGTTGAATGCACTTGTCTGAGATTCATAAATGCCTGGGGGGACTGGCGAGCCTCCAACTCCTGTTCCTCCCACTGGAAAACCCATGGTAATTCCTCCTTCTATAGCGATCGTGATTCAAACACCAATTTTTGAATCACGATATTTAAGTGTCTAATCCACTTCCCGCTTCCTCTTTTAGCCTTTCGAAAATTCCGCTGTCCTGCTCTTCTTCTGATTCCAAGACCGGTGTTTCGTCTGCGATCCCCATTTCTTTTTTCGTTTTGCTCATCATGGCATAGCATCTTTGCTTAATCTTGGCGTATTTGTTCTCTTCTCCACAGCGGGAAATCGCTCCACCTAGCCCGATAAGAATGCCTCCGGGATTTCCCAGTTTCTCATAACAATCTGCGATATGGAAGTAGGGGACGGGAGATTCTTCTTCGACCATAGCAAGCGTAAAGTACATTTCGACAGCTTCATTGTATTTCTTCATCTTGTGGAGAGAGGCGGCTAAACCATGCAAATATTTAGGAGTCAAAGGTTCAAGAAAGTTGAGCATCTTGAATGTATTGTGTGCGTCTTCGTATTTTCCTGCGTTGTAGGCGTTATAGGCAAATGCATAGAGGACGTTCATAAAGTCAGGAGAGATCCCCATCGCATGACGAGGAGGTCTTCCTTTGATAAACACCTCTTTTAGCGCCTGTCTCTGCATCTCCAATTCTTCTTGATTCAGTTTTCCTTTGAACTGTTCGAGTTTTTCATCAATGAAGTTTTCGACCATCTCTTCTGTTAACTTGCCTTGATCCTTTTTCTTGGTTTTTGCCATTTCTCCCTCCCTCTTTTTTCTAGCTGGCTTGATTCGAAGCGGCAACTGCATCCATTGTCTCTGATGCTTCTTTCCACATCGAGCCTTGCTGTTGGCCGATTTGTCCGATCCATTCTCCAATGCCTGAGAGAGCTTCCAGGATTTTTGCGACCATTTTCTTCAGTACTTGAATAAAGGCTTCGAGTTCTGTCATCATCGCTTCCATGTCGCCCCGAATTCGGGCAATTTCTGCTGCAAGCAGCGAGTTGCGGAATTGGGCAACAACGACTGTCGTCTGTAAAACACCGAAAGTGACGCCTATGCCTCTAAATAACCACTTGGCAACGTCGAGTTGTTTTCTCAGCGCATTAACGGCGTCATCAAACTGTTGTACGCCTGTTTTACTGGTTTTACTAAATGCATTTTTCAATGATTTTGTCCATTTGACCTTACCCATGCTTTGCGTGACCTGTTTTGTCAGCCGCAGCGTTTTTTGCGCCCACTGGATAATCTTTGTAGCGATCTTATTCACTTTTAATGCGAAGTTCATGAGTTCCATAGAAATTTTCATTAGCGTTTGAGAAAGTCTTGCAAATTTTTGCGCTGCTTGAGCGATTTTCATCACTAACTGGGCAACTCTCATGATGATCGTTACGATCTTCTGCACCACTTTTCCAACCATCATAGCAACCCTGCCGACAACGCTTGCGACGAGAAGGGTAGCTCCCGCACCGCCGGTAACGATTGTCAGAAGGATCATGACAACGATTTCAACGACCATCTGAGTGACCATGGCGATGATTTCTCCAACCATGGGATCGCATCCGCAAACGTCTGTGAAAAACGATTGAATGATTCCCGAGTGCTCGAAAAAGATTTGCATTCCAAGCATGGGGCTGCCTGCCATTGAAATTGCCACGCAAATCATCAGGTTCACGACAAGGGCGCACATTTGCGCAAGTTCTGGAGGAAATCCCCATGATTCTAATAAACCGGTGATTGCCTCTGAGACTGCTTCAAATGCTTTTCCAATTAAGCTCTTGTCACTGTCCAGCCCGTTTATTGCCATGTCGGCGATCAGCACCCCTAAAATTGCCCAACCCACAGGACCTGCTGCTAAACATAAAACCGCCGTAAAAATGAATGAGATCACTTTAAATATTTTAAATAGAGGTCCCAAAGCCTTCATTTTTGCTTGTTTGTTTTTGATCTCTTCCAGTTTTTTCAGGTTTTCATGAACTTTAAGCAATGCGGTATCCAGCTGTGCCTGGCCAAGTTTTGTCGCCAGTTCCGCATCCTTTTGCATGATGATGGCAAGCTGCGCTTTTAAAGTAGCGATCGCTTCAGAGACAATTTTAAGAACATTAAGCAACACTGCCTTGGTTGGACTGTTGGGCCATTGCTCGACATAGGAGATCGCAAGAGCAACCTCTGTTTCCATTTCGGAGATTTGAGTGGCAATGGATTGATTTTCCGGCGACATGGTGCCGATTTCTCGCAAGACACTCGCAGAAGGTGTCCATCCTTCCGGAAGGCCAAATTGAGCTCGGATCGAGCCGGCAGCTTGATTGAACAGCTTATTGAGCAGCGCTTTTGTCTCAGCAGATATCGCTGGATTCATTGGATCATTAATCGCTTGCAGAACCGCTGCTTTTTGATCTGCGGGCAGTGCATTGAGAAGCTCTAAAAACTTCATTTGAAACTGGCCGTTGATATTTCCCTGATGGGAAAAACTTCCCTTTGGCACGGGAAAACCGTCTGGCAATCCAAAGGCTGCCGCCAACTCGGCTGCAACTCCGGATTCTATCTGCTGCAGAACTGCGGCGAGGTCTCCGGCTGGTTTTTCCACTCCGTAATACATGTTGCGCAAAGCTTTCTGCTGGTCCGGCGTCAGAGGGGGATCCCAATTTTGCAGCATCCCTTCAAACATCTCATCAGCAGAGTTTTGCATGCGCATATTATAGCTTAGACCATTCGACGGCGGAGTATAGCTTTGCGGGATATTCCACCCTTCGGCATTCATTTGATTGATGGCATTTTGTTCAACTGTCTGAGTCATCGATTTGATATTTTCTGGAATTTCCGCGTCTGGATTGTAGTGTACAAAGCGCAATTGCGCTTGCAGTTCGGGATCGTCTGTAAACTTTGTTAATTCCGCTTCAAATGCTTTGTCGAATTCTTGGGTTAATTTGTTGGCGAATGTTTCTTTGAACGAGTTTGTCAGCGAACTAAAGTCACCGGTTGAAATTTCCCAGCTGACGTAGAGCTCTTGTAGTAGACCGTCCAAAGTGGTTGTTGAACTGTTGACAGAATGCTGGAAATTTGCCAGCAGTGATTTCAGTTCAGGGCTGTCTCCTGCCAGTTCGCTAAGTTCCCCCGCAATTGATCTTAAGTTTTCCCCTGACATTCCCAACTCGGTTGCGAGTTTTGCCAACTGCTCTCTTGAAGGGTTTTCCGGCAACGAAGCCAAGTGCTCATTAAAGCTGTCTAAATTTTGAGTCAGCTCATTGATTTTTTCCTGAATCGCCTGTTTTTCGCTTCCTTCCGGAAGGGAATCTGCATACGCTTGCAGATCGCTGATTTGGCCTTTTAAGGCGCTCGAATGGTTTCCGGCCCTCTCTCGTAAGTTGCTTGCTTGATCAGCTGTCGATGGCAGTTCGAACAATTGGGCTAAATCACCGGCAACTGCTGAATCTAATTCATTCAAAACGCTGTTGATGAAGTTATCATCTGCAGGCGTATCTGTTAAATGAGCCATCACAAGTTGGTTGATTTGCTCTTCGCTTAATCCGTATTTGTCAATGAGCTGTTCAAGATTTTCACTGAATGAATCGTAGTATGCATGAGTGGGTGTATACTGAGTTTCTCCATGAGTGCCATTTGGTTGATCGCTTAGTCCAAGGATCACCTGCTGAAGCTTGGGCGATCCGATATCTTGAAGGTAAGGGGTGTTGCCCCAAACGCCGTTTAAGCTGCTTGTTCCGTCTTGAAATCCTTCAAATCGCCTGGCATCAGCGCCGCCGCTGATATGTGCACCCTGAAATCCAATATTTCCCCAGTTGGCGACTGTAGGGTCGTTACTTCCTGTTACTCCTCCCATTATAGACTCTCCTTGCTTTTTCACTATTGCCTATCAAACCAGATCTATCTGGTGATTAGGGATCTATTTGTTAATTAATTTTTTTTCTTTGGCTCCTTGGCAAACTTCGCCAGAGGGCTGTTTTTTACGCTCTCAGGCAGTTCTCCACTGAGCTTCTCCGCTTCTTTTTTTAGACTTTCTATGGTCATCAACGCTCTGTCTTTCAGTGATTGATATTCCGGTTTCTCTCCGGCGCGTTTGATCGCCATTTCAAGCGAGATGATTGCGGAAAGAAAGTCTTTCATTTGTATATAACAATCCGAAGCATGATAATGGGGAATCGGGCTTCCCGGATCGATGATGCCGCACAACGAATAAGTGCTGATCGCATTTGAGTACTCTTTCATCATATGAAAGCACGCTGCCAATCCCATGGAAAATTTCGCTTCCGAAGAATCGATCATGATTAACAGACGAAAGAGTTGACTTGCGTCTTTGTACTTACCCGTATTGTACAGCCTGTAGGCCTGACTGTATAGGCCTTCAACCATCGCATCGCTTAAGCCCAAGGCGTTTTTAGGCAGCATTTGCTGCATCAAAGCATCTTTTGAGAGCTTGCTGATCCCTTTGCCTGATGATTTGCCGACACCGGTGCCTAAGCTTTCAATCGCCTTTTTGGCCTGCTCTTTTTGTTCCCCCTTCATGGTGAATCTCCTCCACGTTTGATCTTGTATATACCTCTGTTCATTCCACCCCGGATGCCTTTTTAAGCTGCGTGAAGGCATCGAACGTTTAACGGAATATCTGCGATAGTATCGTGCTGAGCTGCTGGATAATTGACGTTGCCATTTGCGTTTGCTGGTTTGCAGCATCCTGAGACTGGTTGATTGTACTTTGCATCGCCTTTGCCTGGTCTTGAACAGCGCTTCTCCAGGAACGGATTTTTTCTGTGATCGCTTGCATTCTCGCGTTTGTCTCCGACCGGTAATTCTTTTGATCGGTGTCGCCGCCTCCTAAAGGCCAGTCCCCTTGAGCAAATTGAGGAACGTCTGTCAGCTGATCTGTATATGCGGATTGCCAATCGGTTAAAAATCCCAACCGGTTCGCCTGGACAGCAGAGACTCGTTGCAAGATGTCGATGATCGAAATCAAAAGGCGTAAAATGCGGTCGATCACGAGAAGTTCAGTATTTGTTCCAGTGTCTACTGAGGACACAAAATTTTGATGAATGTAGTCTTGTCTCAGTTTCTCAAACCACTCATCAAAATTATGGCTGGGAATAAAGTAAGGGCTTCCTCCTTCGGAAACATTCTGTCTATCGAGAATAAACTGTGCCATTCTGGCATCAAAATCAGCAGCATCAAATCCAAAAGCATCATAAACTTGTCGATAATCGAGTACATCGCCTCCGGTGGATCCAATTCTGGCTGTGATTCCCATGTAGCGTTGCCACTGAGCAAAAAACTCGTTTGCATCTGCGATGGGCGCGTATTCAACTGTCACATCTCCGGTTCCCGGGTCTGTTGTTTGGCTGCTTACTGTATAAGGGTAGTCAAAAAGAAACGCTTCAAACGAGTTGATGAATTGGTTTTTGACATTGATACTTTGCGGCGGATTTAAATTTCCCAGCACAGAGACAATATCCGACCACTCTCCGGCAGGCGGATCGTCCGGACCCCCGGATCCCATATTCAGGATGGCTCGATAGGAGTCGACAAATCCGGCTAAGATCGCATCTTTTTTTGATTGATCTCCTCCGGATGCCTCTTCTAAAAATGCGCTCCATGATGAGAATGGCTTATTGTCTTTGTTAAAGGATGTAATGAAGGCGTCGATATTTCCAGTTGCTGTGTTCAGCGCGTCATAAGCGTGGATTAAATCGGAGTCTGTGTCGATAGATGTGACAACAGGATTGTTTCCCTCTGCCCATATTTCATAGTTTTCAACGAAATTTTTACCATTGAAAACATTGTCTTGGTGTGACATACCTCCTCCGGTATTTTAACTAGTAATAATTGTTTTTTCTCCCTATATTAATTATAATAAAATTTTATTTAATATAGTATAAAAAGATTATGCATTAAGCATAATCTTGCTATCGAGCAATTCCTTGAGCCATGCGTTCAAGAAGTTGGGTGATCTTGTTTAAAATGGCTGCAGCGGATTTATAGTACTCTTCAAAGACAAATAAATACCTCCTAACCTCTTCTTTTTGGCTATCGTTTAAGGATTGTCCAGCAGAAAGGGCTGCGGTGATTTCTCTTTGTATTTGACCGGGCTCAATCCCATCGATTTCTGCATTGTCTGTTTGACTGTCGAGGATCCAATATCTCAACGCTCGTTTGATTTGGTCTGTATCTCCAACGCCTCCGGCTTTTTCGATTGCCATGTCGATATGGCTTTTTACTGTTTTCAATTTGTCTAGAAGAGATCCTGCCTCTCCTGAAGTGCCCGCTCCCGGAGTGGTTTGGGTCAGGATGGAAATTTGCTGGACGAGGTCGTTTCTAAGCTCAAGGAAAAGAGCGGTATCGGCATTAGTCAAATTGTTCACATCCACTGTTGGCTGCAGCTCCTGAAAAAATTTGGACGCCTGTCCTGCAATTCCATCAAAGCCGCTGCCTTCTACAAAAGCAGTTGGTCTGCTATTGTTTCCGTCGCTGTAGTTTTGAGAAGCAAAAGAAACAAATGATTGTTCTTGTTTTGTTGTTTCAATTTTATTGTGCAGGTCTTGCAACTGCGTCAATGTTTTTAGAGAGTCTTTTGTCGTGGAGAGTGCAGTTTCTAAATCGTTGAGGTTTTGGGTCAAAATCTCATTTCCTGTTTTCACATAGATCAGCTCAACAAGTGCCTGCAAGGTTCTGTTTTGATCTCCTGCTGTATCGAGTGTAAAAGCGATCACTTGACGAATGGCGTCTGAGTTGACAGATAAACTTTTCCACTCGACGACATTGTTTGCAGTAATGTTTACGGTGCCGGTGCTAACATCAATATCAGCTCCGGCAGCTTTCAACGTTTTGATCAATTGGTTAAGAGAAGCTGACATTTCAACACTTAAATAATGCTTGCGGTTGGGGTCAACCGGATCATTCGGATCTGTGATTCCATTCTGTGCGAGATCGAGGAGTTCTTGTAAAGCTGTCTCCATCTCTGTATGGTAAGTTCCGTTTTCAATCAGGGCTCGAATCGCATCAGTATCAGGGCTTGTATCATTAAGTCCCAAGTTGAAGACGTCAGCAAAAGGTTTAAGCCTTTCCTTATAATATTCGCCGACGGCATTGCTTGTGTACTCGGCATGCGCTTGGTATTCAGCTCCGTCGATCTTTACTGGAAGAAGAAATGTCATAATTTTCTCCTTTAGGCCATGCCATTAATTAGCTAAACAAATGACACTCCCTGGATTCCTTACTTAAATTTGGGAGGAGGAGAAGCTATGCATTGTCTCCTCCTCTAATTATATTTTACTCAAAAGCGGCAAAAATTTCAATTAATTTTTTTAAATTTACCCTATACAGGGATTTGCATCGCTTGATAATCTTGCCCTCCTTGGCTGACGTTTGCCGCCCCAAAAAATGGCCCTGAAGCAGCATCCATAATGCTTGTTCCCAGCAGGTGGCCTTCAGGGCTTCCTGTTAGCAGCGCTGCTAGGAGCTCTTGCAGCTTCTTGAGCAATTTGATCAAGTTGGCAATTTCTTCATCTTTGGTCAGCTTATCGATCTGGTCATTGAGCTGATTCAACACAGATAATGGATTTCTCGTCTCTTCGTTGCTGATCTCGTCTATGGTCGTGCCTCCCAGAAGCGCGTTAAGCAAAGCGTTATGCACCTCTTGTGCAAGTTCCGAGCCAAGATCGGGACGAAAGACACCTTGCGCAGCTCCGCTGATTTGTTCGATCAAGCTTGCCAGGTCAAGGATTGTCGATGGATCTTGAGCGTGGGCTGCAGCTTTATCAAAAATCTCATGCCCATCCAACCTTCCACTTGCCAGAAAAGTTTGTCTAAAAATCTCTTCTTTAAGCGTATTTTGAAAGTCATCAGGAGAGAAGAAGGGAGCCTTGGCTGTGGTATTGGCATACGCTCGGTCGACAATCGTTTGTGCTTGACTACCTGAAATTCCGCTGACAGTAAGCTCGTTAACCAGCGAAATATTCAATCCATTGATCTGGCCGGCGCTTAGTCCTAATAGAGAGAGAGCTTCCCCGTTGGCGGCAAATGCAGCGATACTATTTGCTAAAAACAGCGCATCGTTTAAGCGGAAGCCGACACTGCGCAGCTCATTAATGAGCTGATCTCTAAATTCGCGATGCGTTTCAAAGCTGCCGCTATGGATCAGAGCCCTTTCAATTGCAGCATTCAGAGTTAATTCAAACAATAGCTGGTCGGAGGGCCGCACAAAGTTTCCTGTTGAAAGAGCGATCAGTTGGTCTGCAACAAAAGCTGCTTGCGTTGGACTAAGTCCACGCATGATCAGATCGTTCCTGATTTCATTTCTGACAAACGCACCTCCAAGAGCGAGATTTCGAAGCAGTCCATTACCTAACAGCACCGAAGCGAGGCCGGGATAACGTGTTAATGGGACAAGAGATCCAACGGTTTCGATAAATCGGACATATTGGGCAGCTAATTCCGATCCATCTCTTCTACCCATGGACTGGAAAACTTCAGTTAATTCATTTTGCAGCCTTACTCGGGATCCATATCCTCCATATTGAAGAGAGCGAACAATCGCGTTTGAAAGCATTACACCGGCAATTCCTTTGTCAAAACCATAAATGCTATTGACGACAGTGCTGGCAATCAAAGAAGTGTCTGCATGGATTCCGAAGACAACATTCAGAAACTGCACCCCTAAGTCTCCACGGATCAGAGAGGTTGTTTCGTTGGCAAGCCTATTGGCATGATAGGGACTAAGCCCTTCAGCTCTGAACTGCAGGTAGAGTTCGTTGTGCAGTCTGCTATAGGTATGCAGCCCGACGCTTGCAAAGACTGCATTGTTGATTGCGTTGTTTACGATTGCTGCGGCATAGCTGCTTGAGAACCCAAGTCGGTAGACAAGTTGATTGGCCAGATTTTGCTTGATGAACAGCACGCTTAACGGATTGTCGAGAACTGCGCGAATGCTCGATCCTGCCGTGCTGGCAATTAAAATATCGATAGGAGAGAGGTGGGTGACATGGGCGAAAATTTGCGCGACAAGTCCTGGTAGTCCTAAAGTGCGTGCGAATAGTGATGTGGAGACTCCAAGAAGAGAGATGTTCAGAGCGGCAGCTACTCGATTCGTAAATGCAGCGTAGCCTCCGATAGAGAGGGAGCCAAAAGTTCGACTTAATCTAACAGCATTTGCAAGTCTGACTTGAGCGCTTGTCAGCCTGCGGACAGCGCTTGCAATGAGAAATGGATTTCCTGAAGCGATAGCGTTAGCCAAGTTTCTTTCTGCATATTCGACCTCTGCAGCTGAGAATCTTACATTGTGGCGTGCATAGAATCCCAGGCGGTTGATTTGTCCATTAATAATGCCTCTGACAATGCCGCTTGAAACTAGGCTTCCTATTTGTCCGGCGAATGCTAAAGCAATGGCAGCTTGCACAGACGGACTGGAAGCGGCAAGAAATCCAAATCGGGAAGCTAAGAATCTCATGGAGGGATAAGCGCTTAAGAGAGCGCTGCGAGAGAGCAGTTCCAAAGCGGTGAATTGCAGCCTTGAAAAGAGCCGAGCGGAAATTGGGAGTGAAAGTTGTTGAGCAAGGGATTGGAATAAGGCTCGGGAAAGGATGATTTCCAGACTTCTGGAATGAAGGCCGATCGCGTGAGCTGCTAAACCAACCCCTCCGATTGCGTTGACTGACTGTAGAAACACATTATTGATCTGATTGAGCACTCCGTAAGGCAGAGTGAGCTGTGCTCCTGTTAAAAGCGCATATCGATTCCATTGGACGTATGCATCGGCAAGGTCGAGCGCGCGGTTAAAGGATGCAAGGTAGTCGAATGTGGTCAGTGCGATTGGGATAAAGTGTAAAATCATCATTTCGTAGGAAGGAACGGAAGGGGGGTCGCCTGGGTAAGTCGGCTCGGAAACAGTTCCTTTTTGCGAGGCATTGGGGACAGCCAGCAGTTGCCGGTTCGGAGTGGGAAGCAGCGGAGCTTGAACATGTGGCTGCTGGGACAAATTTGTAAATGCAACATTGGGATTGGGCGTGGGAGTTTTGACCATATAAGGAAGCGGCCCCAATCCATATTCGGCACGCTCTGCATTCACCTGGTCGATGTGAAGATTGTAATCATCGACCACGTTATTGTAATCGGCAGTTGCTTGCTGCAAGTTGTTAATCGCCGCCTGTACGTTTGGCCTGCTGGCCGCATATTGATTGAACGCATCAATTTTTTTGTCAAAATACTTAGCGACAACAGCTTCCTTTGTTCCTCCGTAAGCATCAATTTCAGATTGCGTAAGCCCTGCAATCAAAGCGTCTCTTTCTGCTTGAGAGAGGCTGTCATAAATGTCATCGACCCCATCGGAGTCAAGGTTGTTGTATTGATGGATGATTTGATTGTACTCTTGGATAGCCGCCCGGTCTTCGCCCCATAAATTTTGCATCATTTGGTTGTATTCGTCAGTTGCCTGCTGCAAGTTGTCATAGGCGTCGTGGACGGTTTCTCCATTTTCATTTGTGAAATTCCTCCAGCTAACGACAATGTCATTTAGCTCTCCATGCAAACCCTCCAAACTTTCAGCTGTTTGAGCAATAGATCGATGAAATCGTTCAGAAATAAGCGCATCGAGTTGCTCTGCTGCTTGAATCTCTTTTTTGAGCTTTAGGATAACGGCGTTAATTAATGCAGTCAGTTCCGCAATGGAAATTCTTCCGGGGGGCAGGCCGATCTGCCCTTTCGCTAGCAGGCGGATGTTGTCATCGCTTTCGATCATCTGTTCGATTTGATCAATAAAAACCTGAGGATCTATTTCTTGAGTTTGCGGAGTCTGTTCCGATTCAGAGTTGACAGGGATGATTCCTCCCGTGCCTTCACCTCCTATTGGTGCTGAACTCATATTTCCTCCTTAATTGAATAGATTTTGCAAGATATCAATTGGCTGTGAGCAACCAATTGTTGTGTAACATTTCCCTTAATTATAATTATAACATGTTATTAAATTAATTAATATATACTGAATCAAAGACTAGGTTTTTGACGTTGTCGTTAAGAGCCTGTTTCTCTTTGTTTCCAGGTTTCGTAAACAGGGATTTGTGCTTGGGCAAGGGGAGCGAGCCGTTTAAGAACAAAATTTATCCAAGAGGTGGGAGGGTCTTGGAAATTAAGCTCGAATAATGCCCATTTGATCGTTGAGGTTTGGTGAAGTTTCATGGAATCAACAAGGAGGCGTAAAGGATACCCAGTAAAGGCAAACTGATGTTTGACGTAAAAAGCGGTGTATCTGATCGTATCGTGAGCGACACGATGGCAGATCATCCAGCCGATCACCTGATTCTTGTAGCGCAATCCTATGCTGTTAACAGGCTCGATTTTTTCAGCTTCCCAGAAAGGAGAAACGTGATCTGTAAAATAGCCTTGTTTGTAGTCTTTCTTTATTTTTTCTAGCTCGCTGTCTCTGATTGTCTCCCATTTGAACGTTTTATATCCTGAAGGGAGGAGTGGAGGGCGGTCATACCAGGGAGGATTAAATGCTTGAGCATCGTAAAAGTAGCGGATCATGACAAGTTTGGGAGATGCCCAGCTGTTTTCCTCTAAAACAGGAACAAGGGAGTTGACAATAGGGGTGTCAGGTGAAAAACGGTAAGTAATGTAGTTTGCGTTTTGTGAAAATAGCTTTTTTTCGATTTCAGAGATAAAATTCTTTAGAATGTTCGGTTTTTTATAGTGTATGTCTATATTAATAGTGTGAATTTCTGCGTAGTCGAGCCCTTTGAATAGTGAGGCGAGCGCTAAACCGATAGGCTCCGAATTCTTTTCGATTCCAATAGCTATTTGCTCAGTAAACCCTATATCGTAAGGATCTTTCCCTTCAAGGCAGCATCTGAATTTAGGCGTTGTAAAAAGGCTGTATTTCCTTTTCTTTTCCGGATTAAGATTTTGCGTGTCCAGGACTAGTACTCTGTAAGGAAAGTTTTTGAAACAAATTTTCATTATGAGCGTTGTTATGGGCCGTTTGCAAGCGCCTTAATATTAACTATATTAAGGCGCTTGCGATCGACTCATTCCAACAGCTCAGAATGGGAATTTGAACCGAAAACTTTCCTTACAGAGTACTATGATTTCCATGAACCTATCTGAGGTAAAAGAATTTGCTTATCTCAGGCGATTTTTTTGCGCTTGTTTGTATGCTTGATATGCGGCGGCTTTTGGTCGGTGATTGTCTCTTTGTCAATGATGATCTCCTGAATTGTTTTGTCTGAAGGAACTTCAAACATCAGGTCGCGCATCGCATTTTCCAAGATCATTCGCAGGGCTCTAGCACCTGTTCCCGCTTCAATCGCTTTTTTTGCTACTTCCTGAAGCGCTTCATCCGTAAACGACAGTTTGACATCTTCCATTTCAAACATGGAAATGTATTGCTTAATGACCGCGTTTTTAGGCTCTGTCAAGATAAGGACAAGATCGTCGACGGTCAATTCATTGCAGTTTGCAATTGTGTGGAAGCGGCCCACAAATTCGGGGATCATTCCCGACTGTATCAGGTCTTCCGGCTCAACCTGGGAGAGGAGCTGCGATTTTTGGTGCGGATCAATAGATTTTCCTTCTTGGGATGAAAACCCGATCGTGGAGCGTCCCAGACGTTTGGCTACGATCTGATCCAAATTGACAAAAGCGCCTCCAATGATAAACAGAATATTCTCTGTATTAACCTTGATGTATTCTTGATTAGGGTGCTTTCTTCCCCCTTTAGGAGGGACGTTGGCAATTGTTCCTTCAACGATTTTCAAAAGAGCTTGCTGCACACCTTCTCCGGAAACATCGCGAGTGATGGAAACGTTGGAAGTTGTACGGTTGATTTTATCAATCTCGTCAATATAGATAATTCCCAATTCAGCTTTGGCAATATCGTAATCTGCCGCTTGAACTAATCTAAGGATGATATTTTCAACATCTTCTCCCACATAGCCCGCTTCTGTCAGAGTCGTTGCATCGGCAATTGTGAAGGGGACGTCAAGGATATGGGCAAGCGTTTTCGCAATGAGTGTTTTTCCGGAACCTGTAGGGCCGAATAAAAGGACATTGGATTTGTTAAATTCAATGTCAGATTCCTTGCCGAGGGATTGAACCCTTTTATAGTGATTATAGACTGCCACTGAAATGGCACGCTTCGCTTTTTCCTGCCCGATGATGTATTCGTCCAGCTTCTCTTTGATCTCTTTAGGTTTGAGAACAGAGAGTTCATAATTTGTCGCTTTCTTTTTATCCAAAATGCTGGAGCAAAGGCGGACGCATTTATCGCATATGTACGCCTTAGGTCCGGAAATGAGTTTTTCAACTCCCTCTTCAGTACGCCCGCAAAAGGAGCAGGAAGCGATTTCTTTAGTAGCCGATGATTTAGTTGTCATCTTGACCTGTCTTTTTCTCAATGATGTTATCGATTAATCCATATTCCTTCGCTTCTTCAGGGCTCATGAAAAGGTCTCTTTCCAGATCTTTGGCAATTTTCTCTTCAGTTTGCCCCGTGCACTCCGCCAGAATTTCATTCATCCGTTTTTTTAGAAAAAGGATCTCTTTAGCTTGAAGCGCGATGTCTGCCGATGTGCCTCCCACACCACCTGAAGGTTGATGGATCATGATGCGGCTATTGGGAAGCGCATACCGTTTTCCCTTATCTCCGGCGGTAAGAAGAAGCGCTCCCATGGAAGAGGCTTGCCCAATGCAGTAAGTGGAAACCGGGCAGGGGAGCCATTTCAAAACGTCGTAGATCGCAAGACCTGAGGTGATGTAACCCCCTCTGGAATTGACATAGATGTTGACGTCCTTTTTAGGATCTTCCATGCGCAAAAAGAGAAGTTGGGCAACAACGATATTTGCAACGTGGTCGTCGATGTCTTGCCCGATAAAAACGATGCGGTCTTTTAAAAGGCGGGAAAAAATATCCATCGACCTTTCACCGCGTCCTGTGTCCTCAATGACATATGGTGTCAAAGAGGATAATTCGGGGAAGGGAATAGAGTGTTCAGATGTCTGTTCTTTAAGCATGATTTAATCCTTAAAAGTATACTCTCATGATCAGGGAGTGCCCTTAATAGAGAAAAACATTCATCTTTTAAAGACACACTTTAGGTTCACACGACTAGAGAATTTCTAGCAACGAAAAAAATCGAATAATGTTGTCGAATTAATCTTCCATTGCCGCCTGTTCGATGAGAAAGTCCTTGACCTTTTGGGAGAGAAGATTCACATAAACTTTGCTGCGAACCTCTTCAGGATCAAGGGAAGTATCGATCGGTGAAGACGGGCTGTACATCTGTACTACAAGCTCGCGGACGAGTTCGTCTTGAGAGACAGAGATTTTGTTTTCTTCGGCGATATGGCGCGAGATAAAGAATAGGCGGAATGCACGGATTGCATCGTCTCGAATTTTCTCTCTGTCTTCGTTGAGTTTAGATGAGATGGCCTCTTCTGTTTCTCCAGCGTTTTTCAGCTTGTGCCTAAGATGGTTGAGGCGGTTATTGGTTTCGCTTAAAATTAAAGACTCGGGAACTTCAAATGGAAAGTGTTTGGCCAGGGAATTTTCCACCTGCATGCGAAGCTTGTGCCTCACTTCCTCTTCAGCTTGAGAGTTGAGATTGGATGTCAGCTTCGTTTTAAGGTCTTCAACAGACTCGGCGCCAATTTTTTGTGCAAGCTCTTCGTCAATTTCCGGCAAATTAGGGGTTTTGATCGATTTAATTGTGATTTTGCATTCGGTTGGTGTAAATTCCGTATCGGGATCCAGATCTTCTGAGCGTTCGCTAGTGCCTTCTACGACATCGCCTGTTTTCTTTCCGATCACAAGCTTGAGCATCCAGGCGCCCATTTTTCCCTCTTCTACTTCGAAACGGGTGTCTTTGCAAATAAAAGTTCCGGGAGCAGATGCATCTTCGATGTCGACATCGATATAGTCGCCTTTTTCCACTCCACGATTATCGATCTCTTCCCAAGTTGCATGGTGAAGCTGAATGTCTTTAAGGGCCTCTCCGAGATCCTCGTCCTTGATCTCTTTTTTCTCGACTTTTTTCAGTTTGAGTTTTTTTGGTTCGATTTCAGGAATTTCGGGCGAAGATTCAAATTCGATAACAATCTGTCCTCCATTTTTTCGGGAGGCGTCCTGCAATTCCGGCTTTTGGATAGTCTCTCTGCTTAAGGGATAGATGCTTGTCAACTTAATCGCATCTTGAAAAGCTGCCTGAACCATAATGTCTTGCCATTCCTGGTTGACATATTTGCTGTAGTTGTCCTCGACCATTTTGGCTGGCGCTTTTCCTTTTCGGAACCCGGGGAGGGAAACTTCCTTATTGATCTTTTTAATTGCTTTTTGATAAGCGGCTTCAGATGCTAAGGGAGTGACCTGGATTGCCATGCGGACCTTGCAGCCGGGAGATCGGCTTACTGAAACGCTAAGGTGATCATTTTCAAAGATTTCTTCTTTTTGATTCGAATCAGTTTGTTTGTCGTTCATGATTGCCTTGATTTTTGATAAGGGAAGAAACTACGTGGAATGAATACAAAAATTACTCGAATTTTTTAAATTTATTTCAGTTATAGCGGGTGATGAGATTTGAACTCACGACCCTCACGTTGGCAACGTGATGCTCTACCGCTGAGCTACACCCGCATTTGCAAGAAACTGAAAAAAGAAGGTTAATTGAATGGCCTGTTTTTTTGCAAGCGGTTTTGAGATTTTTTTCATAAGAAATCCGCGTCCAAGAATTGGTTCGGTATAAAAAAGAGCCAGTTCTAAATCCAAGAATGGAGGAAACTTTGACTTAGAACCGGCGAATTTTGTTTTATTTTAACCTGTTTTGTTATTAAAATCAATTAAAATTATTAATAATTGATTAAAAAACATGATTTTATATGCTTAATATACTTAAAGAGCAATGTCAGCCCCCTCCTGAAAAGAGAATGGACAAAGTTAATGACATTATCTTCACTCCTGTAATATGATCCGTTTTTACGTTTGGAAGGATAGTAGTCATGATCAACTTTCGTACCCTTAAGAAGGACTTTTCTCCAGCCATCCTTAATGAAGGCAAGCAGCTTTTCGAGCAGAAAACAGTATTGTCTGCGAAAATCCTAAGTTTGACAGCTGATGCTGTACGGCTGAGTTGCCGGGTGCTTGGCAATTACGATAATTCTTATGAATGTGAAATCGAGATCGACCGTCTTGATTCCTCTGTAATCGACTCTGATTGCGACTGCTCTTACAAATACGATTGCCAACATTTGGCAGCTGTTGTCTTTTATCTTGAAGAGTATCTTGATAAGCTTGTTGTGGTGTATTCGAACGAGTCTTCAATAGAGGATTCCAAAGATATCGATGACGACGAAAAAGAAACGATTATGAAAACAATTGAAGAAGCGAAGACCAAAGAAGTCCTTAGAAAAGGGAATAAGCAAAAGAAAGAGCTTCTTGAAGAGTATGTGAGCGCCTCCATGATTCTGGGACAATCGCCATTTTTTGTCCCGGAAGAGCAGATCCCTGAAGATAAAGCAGAACTTCTTTTGATCTATTCCATCGATAAAAATGTTTCTAATAAAGTTGATATTCAGCTGGCTTTAAGGCTGCCTTCCCGATCAAAGCCTTTGAATATCCCGAATATCGCTGCGTTTCTGGATTCAATCCGATACTCCGAAAAGCTTTTTATCGGAAACAAAAGATTTCATTTTTCAAAAAAATCATTCAACAAAATGGGTCTTGGCATTCTTGAAATTTTGCTTGACCATTTGAAGTGTTCTTCTGAAACAGAGGATAAGGCAGCGCGCATCGGATATATGAATATGGAAGCTTTCGGGAGTATTCTTGCGCATGCTCATCGACAGGCAACTGAGAACCTTCAGACGCTAGTGGGAAGCGAAGAAGGGGAGAGGAGAAGCCTGGTTGTACAAGGAATATACCGCGAATCCTTGGAAGAGCCGCTGACAACTTCGAACTGTTCAGCTTTGCTGAGATTCGAGCTGGAATATTTAGAGGTTTCTTCACCGAAAATTTTGCTGAATCCTACTTTGGTTGTCGAAGATAAGCTGATTAAAGTCCTCGAAGATGCCCTTCTATTTGAATGCTCTGAACCGGGAATGATTTATCAGGGAACGTATTATCGATTCGACCCTGCCATCAGACGTTGCCATTTGAAAAACCTGTTCCCGATTCGGGATATGGTCATTCCAGAACCTCTTTTCGGCACGTTTGTCGAAAATTCCTTGCCGGAGCTTCTCCGTTTTGCCGAAGTTGCCAATCAGGAAACGATTGAAAACTTTGTGACCCTTCCTTTTGCGGGCAAATTGGAGGCTGAATGCGAAATTTGCTACCTCGACGGCGAACTTGAAGCGACTCTCCATTTTCTTTATGACAAGATCAAGGTTCCCGCATCATCGAATCACTTAGAGTTATCCGATGTCGATCCTTTTGTCACAGAGGATGGAATTGTGGCCAGAAATTTGACAGAGGAAAGACGGATTATCGATGCGTTGTTCCAGGATTTTATTTTTGATGCCAAGCAGGGATGTTTCTCTGTTAAGTCGGAGAAAAAAATCGTCGAATTTATGACGGAAGTGATTCCGCAAAATCAGGAGATTGTCCAATTCATATGTCCGGAAAATTTATTGGATCAGTTCCTTTACGATGACACAACATTTACCTTAAAGCTGAAAGAGACTGACCGCATTGACCTTTACGAGGTTGATTTGAAAGTTAATGGATATCTAAACGGGTTGACATTGGATCTGCTTTGGGAGTGTTTGGCGTCAAGGCGTTCATTCATTGAAATGGATAGGTCCAATTCAAAGAAAGGAGAGGCTAAAAAGAATAAAATTCTCGTTCTCGACCTTGACCGTCTTGCGCCGGTCGTTCAAATTTTTGACGAATTAGGGATCAATCAACTGGACGACCACAAGGAGCAAAAGCCGCTTTGGAGCTTAGCCAGCATTAATTTTAAACAATTTGAGCGGTTGCCTATCGAGTTTTCAATGAGCAAAAAGCTAAGGGAAATTCAGAAACAGATGATTAGTACTGAAGTTTCCGAGGTCAAAGTTGTTCCCAAAGAGATTAATGCAGAGCTCAGAGAATACCAGAAGCAGGGGGTCGGCTGGTTGGAGCAGTTAAGGACAATGCATTTAAACGGCGTTCTTGCAGATGATATGGGGCTTGGAAAAACTTTGCAGGCGATCATTTCTTTGACCCAGTATAAGAAAGATCATCCGGACTCTTTGTCGATTGTCATTTGCCCGACCTCTCTTGTCTACAACTGGAAGGAGGAGTTCACAAAATTCAATCAGAAGCTGAAAGTGCTGCCTATTGACGGCACTCCGCAGCAGCGTAAGAAGTTGATCGACGGTCTTAAAAAGTATGACGTTGCAATTACATCCTACAGCCTTCTACAGAAAGATATTAAAGAATATAAAAAAATTGATTTTGGATATGTGATTCTCGATGAGGCGCAGCACATTAAAAACAGGGCAACGCGCAATGCCAAGTCTGTAAAAATGCTCAATTGTGCTCATCGTTTGATTTTAACAGGAACGCCTATTGAAAACTCTCTTGAAGAGCTTTGGAGCCTGTTTGATTTCTTGATGCCCGGGCTGCTTAGCTCTTATGACCGCTTTGTTGAAAAATATATCCGGCACCCGAGCCAGGGAGCGAAAGATAATCTGGAAAATCTTAGAAGAAAGCTTTCTCCATTCATTTTGCGTCGTATGAAAAAAGATGTTTTAGCTGAGCTTCCTCCAGTTTCGGAAATCGTTTACCATTGCCATCTTTCCCAGGAGCAAAAGGAACTGTACAGTTCTTATGCCAAATCTGCGCGGGAAGAGCTTTCCCAGCTGGTGAAAAAAGAGGGATTTGACAAAGTTCAGATCCATGTGCTGGCCACGCTGACGAGGCTGAAGCAGATTTGCTGCCATCCGGCCATCTTTGCCAAGGAAAAAGCGGAAGATGGGGATTCTTCAAAGTATGATATGTTAGTCGAGCTTCTACAGACGCTTATTGAAGGGGGGCACAAGACGGTCATTTTCAGCCAGTACACGAAAATGCTTCAGATCATGCGCAAAGACTTGCAGACTTTAGGAATTCGCTTCGAGTATTTGGACGGAGCGACCAAGAACCGCATGAACATTGTGAAGAAATTTAATGAAGATCACAATATTCCTGTTTTCCTGGTTTCTTTGAAGGCGGGGGGATCCGGGCTCAACCTCGTTGGTGCGGACACGGTCATCCATTACGATATGTGGTGGAATCCAGCTGTTGAAAATCAAGCGACCGACCGTGTTCACCGTATTGGGCAGACGCGTTCGGTCTCTTCTTATAAACTCGTGACGATGGGAACAATCGAAGAAAAAATTCTTGAACTTCAGGAAAGAAAAAAAGGATTGGTCAAAAAGGTGATCAATACAGATGAAGAAGCTATCTCTAAACTGACGTGGGAAGAGGTGCTGGAGTTATTGCAAACATAATAATAAGGTGAAAAATGAATAAAAAAACGGAAACCGGATTGAGAGAATCTATGAACAAAATGCGTACATCTCTGGGAAATTTTAAAAATTTCCGAGGCGTATTTTCCAATGATATTGGGATTGACTTAGGGACGGCAAACACACTGGTTTACGTACGCGGCAAAGGGATTGTCCTTGCAGAACCTTCTGTTGTTGCTGTTGATTCCAATACAAACGAGGTGCTTGCCGTCGGGCATAAAGCTAAAGCGATGCTGGGAAGGACTCCGCGGAAAATCCATGCTGTCCGTCCTATGAAAGATGGAGTGATTGCTGACTTTGAAGTCGCCGAGGGGATGCTAAAAGCCCTGATTAAAAGAGTGACGCCTTCTAGAAGCTTGTTTCGTCCTAAAATTCTTATTGCGGTTCCTTCTGGAATTACGGGAGTGGAGAAGAGGGCTGTGGAAGACTCGGCGCTTCACGCAGGAGCTCAGGAGGTGATTTTGATTGAGGAACCGATGGCTGCTGCGATCGGGGTGGATCTTCCTGTTCATGAACCCTCTGCAAACATGATTATCGATATCGGTGGGGGAACAACTGAAATTGCGATTATTTCCCTTGGAGGCATTGTTGAGTCCAGATCTCTTCGTATTGCCGGAGATGAATTTGACGAGTGCATCATCAACTACATGCGCCGCACTTACAATTTGATGATTGGCCCAAGGACGGCAGAAGAAATTAAGATGACGATCGGCTCAGCTTATCCTCTAGGAGAAAATGAACTTGAAATGGAGGTTCGCGGACGCGATCAGGTTGCAGGTCTTCCTGTGACTAAGAGGATCAATTCTGTGGAAATTCGAGAGTGCCTTTCTGAGCCGATCCAACAGATTATTGAAAGCGTCAAACTGACTTTGGAAAAATGCCCTCCGGAATTAGCGGCAGACCTGGTAGAAAGGGGAATGGTTGTTGCCGGAGGCGGTGCTTTGATTAAGGGTTTGGATAAATATTTAATCAAAGAGACAGGCTTGCCGGTCATTTTAGCGCAAAACCCTTTGCTTGCCGTGTGCTTAGGGACGGGCAAGGCGTTGGAATATTTGGATAAATTTAAGAAAAGGAAGGCGACAGCATAATGACAGTAAAGCATCAATTGGAGGAGTGGACAGCACATGAAGGATTGACTCACTGGATTCGCGAAATACGCGAATTGTGTCAGCCGGATCGGGTTCATTTGTGCGACGGATCGGATGAAGAATACCAACAGTTGTGCCAGGAAATGGTACAGGCTGGTACATTGGTCAAGTTGAACGAATCTCTCCGTCCAAATAGCTATTACTGCAGGTCGACGAAAGACGATGTTGCGCGTGTAGAAGGACGCACGTTCATTTGTTCGGAAAAAAAAGAGGAGGCCGGACCTACGAATAATTGGAAGGATCCGAAAGAGATGATGGATCTTCTTCTGAAGTTGTTCAAAGGGTCGATGAAAGGCAGGACGATGTATGTGATCCCTTTTAGCATGGGTCCTCTGGGATCTAGCATTGCGCATATCGGTGTGCAGATCACAGACTCTCCTTATGTTGTTTGCAATATGCGGATCATGACTCGCATGGGAAAAGAGGTGTTGGGGGTTTTGGAAGACGGCACATTTGTTCCCTGTCTTCATTCTGTCGGAGCTCCTCTTGATTCCGGCCAGAAAGATGTTCCCTGGCCGTGCAATTCAGATAACAAGTACATTGTTCACTTCCCTGAAAAACGCTCAATTTGGTCGTATGGAAGCGGATATGGAGGCAATGCTCTGCTTGGAAAAAAATGTTTTGCGCTGCGTATAGCTTCTGCGATGGCTCGCGATGAGGGATGGATGGCAGAACATATGCTGATCTTGGGGATAACAAACCCTGAAGGAGTGAAAAAATATATTGCCGCAGCATTTCCAAGCGCTTGTGGGAAAACGAATTTAGCGATGTTGACTCCAACGATTCCTGGTTGGAAAGTCGAAACGGTTGGCGATGATATTGCCTGGATGAAATTCGGTGATGACGGCCGTTTGTATGCAATCAATCCGGAAGCGGGATTTTTCGGGGTTGCGCCCGGAACCTCTATGGAATCCAATCCCAATGCCATGCTCTCTTTCAGGAAGAATAGCTTGTTTACCAATGTTGCTTTAACGGATGAAGGAGATGTTTGGTGGGAAGGGATGACTAAGGAACCTCCAAAGCATTTAACAGATTGGCTTGGAAGGGATTGGACTCCTGAAAGTAAAGAGAAAGCTTCCCATCCAAATGCGCGGTTCACTTCTCCTGCTTCCCAGTGCCCGACGATCGATCCTGCATGGGAAGATCCAAAGGGTGTGCCGATCTCTGCGATTCTTTTCGGGGGGCGCCGCGCAGCTGTTGTGCCGCTTGTTTACGAGGCGTTTAACTGGCAGCATGGAACGTTCTTAGGGGCTAGCGTTTCTTCTCAGACCACTGCCGCAGCGGCAGGAGAGGTGGGCTGCTTACGCCACGATCCATTTGCGATGCTGCCTTTTTGCGGATACAACATGGCAGATTATTTTGGTCATTGGCTGAATATGGGAAAACAGTCGGATGTCTCTAAGCTTCCCCGTATTTACTATGTCAATTGGTTTAGAAAAAGCGAAGAAGGTGAATTTTTATGGCCCGGATTTGGCGAGAACAGCCGTGTATTGAAGTGGATTTTTGAACGGACTGAAGGGGGTGGAAAAGCTGAAAAGAGTCCAATCGGATATCTGCCGACTGTAGATGGTTTGGATCTTGAGGGGTTGGATATTTCCTTTAAACATTTAAAAGAGCTTCTTTCTGTAGACAAAGAAGCTTGGAAACAGGAAGCGGCCAAACTGGAAGAGTATTTCAGCATGTTTGGCAGCAGGCTTCCTGAAGGGATTAAAGAAGAGCTTAATGGCCTGCGCCAGAGGTTGGAAAAAAGCTAATCCCAGCTCAAAACCGCCGCGCTTTGATATTCCGTAACTCGCGTTTCGAAAAAGTTTTTCTCCTTAGTCAAATCCATCGTTTCGCTCATCCAGGGAAAAGGGTTGCTCGATTTATAGATTGCAGAGAGTCCAATTCTTTCTAAGCGACGGTCTGCCACGTATTGGACGTATTCAACGAATAATCCGGCATTTAGCCCCAACACACCATGGGGCAGGCACTCTTTGGCGTAAGCGATTTCTAATTCAACAGCTTGTTGAACCAATCCATTGATCTCATCGGTCAAGTCCTCATTCCAGATTTCAGGATTTTCCGCTTTAATCCCGTTAATGAGGTCAATTCCGAAATTTAAGTGGATTGTTTCATCCCGCAAGATATACTGGAACTGTTCACCGATGCCGGGCATGATATTGCGTCGATGAAGAGAGAGGACCATTGCAAATCCGCTGTAGAAAAAGATCCCTTCCATGATGATGTAGTAGCCAACGAGGTTTTTCAGAAACTGCTGTTTTCCTGCCAGCGTTTTTGTTTCGCCGTCGATCAACCCTTTTGTCAGTTGCATTTCGAATTCATCTTTTTCTGAAATTGTGGAGATTTCCCGATACATATTGAAGATCTCTTGCTCTTCGAGTCCTAAGCTGTCGACGATATACAAGAACGCATGGGAGTGAAGAGCTTCTTCGAAGGCTTGTCTCAGGAGGTATTGGCGGCATTCAGCGTTTGTGACATGTTTAAAAATGGCAAGGACAAGGTTATTAGCAACCAAGCTTTCCGCTGTGGCAAAGAAACCTAAGTTGCGCTTGATGAGAAGTCTTTCATCCTCTGATATTGAATCAGATTTCCAGGTTTCGATATCTTTGGTCATGGGAACTTCGGAGGGCATCCAGTGGTTGGCACACCCATTAAGGTAATGTTCCCAAGCCCATTTGTACTTTAATGGAAGCAATTGGTTAACGTCTACTTCAGAGCAATTGATCAATTTCTTCTGGTCGCTGCGAAAGCGTCCTGTATTTTTTGTGTGGAATTGCTGCATATTTTCCTCCTTTATTGGCAAGCTTCACAAGTGGGATCGTCAATGCTGCATTGCCCCTGTCTGGGAGCGATGCTGCTCGATGCGCTTTTGTTCTTCATCCATTTCGGTTGAATGTCGAATTTGTTGATATCTAAAGTTGATTTTTCTACTTGAGTTGCAGCCCTTGTACGCAGGTAATAAGTGGTTTTTAACCCTAATTTCCATGCCAAGCGATACATTTCGTCAAGTTTTCTTCCTGAAGGTTCGGTCAGATAGAGGTTTAAAGATTGCCCCATATCGATCCATTTCTGCCTTGCCGCAGCGCATCGGATCAGCCACTCTGCCCCCACTTCAAATGCTGTGCGGAATCGCTCTCGGACTTCCTGAGGGATGCGAGGGATTGCTTGAACGGATCCGTCGTGATATTTTAGCTCGTCCAGCATCTCCTGATCCCAAAGATTGAGCGATTTCAGCGTTTCTACCAGGTAGTGGTTGACTGAAGTAAATTCTCCTGAAAGATTACTTTTGGTAAATAAATTGGTGTATTGCGGCTCAATAGATTGCGAGACTCCAACGATCTGGCTGATTGTTGCTGTCGGAGCAATGGCCAGAACGTGGCTGTTGCGCATGCCGTTTTGCCGGATGATTTCTAGCAGTGTTTTCCAATCCCTTGATGAGCATTGGTCGATCGGAATCTTAATTCCTCTCTCCTCTTCTAAAAGAGCCATTGTTTGATGTGGAAACAGCCCCAAGTCCCAGTTCGATCCTTTGAAGCTTGGATAGGAGCCTCTTTCTTTGGCGAGCAAAGAGGAAGCTTTGATTGCGAAATAACTGATCGTTTCCATCGAAGAGTCGGCAAAAGCAATTGCTTCTTGTGAACAGTAGGGGATCTCCATTAAATAAAGAGCGTCCTGGAATCCCATCATCCCTAAGCCGATCGGACGGTGGCGTAAATTAGACTCTCGCGCTTCCGGTGTCGGATAAAAATTGATATCGATGACATTGTCCAGCATGCGAATAGCTGTTGCAATGGTTTTTTCAAGATGGGAAACGTCCAATTTCCCTTCCTTGATATGGTTGCGGAGATTGACAGAGCCTAAGTTGCAGACAGCAGTTTCTTCTTTGGAGGTAGGCAGAAGAATTTCTGTACAAAGGTTGGACGAATGAATGACTCCGGCATGTTTTTGGTTTCCTCGGATATTCGAAGGATCTTTCCAGGTGATCCATGGGTGTCCTGTTTCAAATAGGCGCGACAGCATTTTTCTCCATAGATCAATTGCCTTAAATGTGCGGTATTGTTTGATCTTGCCAGCTTTTGCTTCTCTTTCATAGTGTTCATATCTCTTATCGAATGCCCTGCCGTATAAGTCGTGCAAGTCTGGAACTTCATCGGGACTAAACAGCGTCCACTCTCCATCTTCTTCAACCCTTTTCATGAAGAGGTCCGGAATCCAGTTTGCCGTGTGCATGTCATGGGTGCGTCGGCGGTCGTCTCCGGTATTTTTCCGAAGATCGAGAAATTCAGGGAGATCAAGGTGCCAAGTTTCAAGATAGCAGCAGATAGCTCCCTTCCTTTTTCCGCCCTGATTGACAGCGACTGCTGTGTCATTGACCACTTTTAAGAAAGGGATCACTCCTTGAGACTTTCCATTTGTTCCGTTAATATGCGCTTGGGTGGCGCGGACGTTTGTCCAGTCGTTGCCGATCCCTCCAGCCCATTTCGAGAGTTTGGCGTCATCACTGATGACGCGGAAAATATCGTTTAGGTCATCCTGAACGGTGGAAAGGTAGCAGCTGGACAATTGCGGATGGCATGTTCCACTATTGAACAAGGTAGGGGTACTGGAAATATAATCGAAAGAGGATAAAACGTGATAAAATTCAACGGCTTTACTATTTTTATCTGTTTCATTAAGCGCAAGGCCCATCGACACCCGCATCCAGAAAAACTGAGGCAGTTCAGCAACCTGTTCGCTGATTCTGATCAGATAGCGGTCATATAGTGTTTGAAGCCCTTGGTAGGAGAATTGCCGATCCCTTTCATGCTCCATCGCCTCTTCCAAAAGGCGATGGTCGAATCCGAGGAGATCGGAATGAAGTCTTTTCGCTTCGACACCTTTTTGGATGTAGGATGAGAAATTGGAGAAGGGTAAGGATTCAATTTCCCGGTAAATTTTTTGAAGAAGGATGTTAGCGGCAACCTTGTCATAAGCAGGCTCTTTTTCAATTAAGCTTTTGGCGGCCAGGATTGCAGCCTGCCTGATCTGTTCGCTTGAGATTCGGTCGAATAATTGAGGTTCGATCGCTTTCATCAGTTCTTCAGAAGAACAGAGAGGCTCAAAATCTTGACAGCTCCGTTTCAATGAGAGCTTCAGCTTTTCTTGGCTGTAAGCAACGCTATCGCCATTGATGAGTTTAACTCGGATCGCTGGAGCCTCCTCCTCTTTTTGCTGCCGTGCTTTTGCCCTGTTTTCTCTGTACAAGATGTAGCTTTTGGCCACTTTGTAGTGTTCTTGCCGCATCAGGATAAGTTCGACGTAATCTTGAATCCTTTCCACATCAATCGGAGTATCGAACGGCTTCTCGCAGCGAATCTTTTCGATGACGGCCTCAAACACCTGCCCGATGATCACTTGCTGCGCTTTGTCAAGTGTGTGGTAGGATTGAAGATTCCATACATCTCTAAAAGCAGAAGAGATCGCGTTTTTAATCCTTTCCGGATTGAATGGAGTGATCTGTTTATCCCGTTTCCTTACGGAGATTTTTTGTTCTAATGTGTTGATGGTCATGGATATCATCCCTTTTAGCGTTCGATTTTTAAGGAGGGAGTTCCAGCTTAATTGTTCCCCATCGCCTCCCTCGCGCGATATCGTTTTCGAGAAAATAGGGGACAGGGTGGAGAAGAGCTGTGTAAAAAAACAGACAATCTGAACCGGTCCAACCTTTCCCTCGAAGGTTTGGGGATATGATTGCCGCTTTGTATGCGGCCTTGTCAGCAGGTCTTCGGACTTATGGGCAAAATCACCTACTTTTCGCTGCTTCCCAACTTGTTCAGTCAGTGCTAAGATTGCGAATTTCGTTCCCAAATACCGCTGCGGGGCAGTCTCGGACTTCTCACCGAGTTCCCTTTTAAGGCAAAAACCGGATGGTGTTTGCCACTGACAGTTAAGAAGAGTTATATGCGAAAGCTGTGATTTCCAGAAAGAGAAAAATGACGGTCAGGGGACAGGATCGCAGCCGCCCGGGTGGCGGGGATGGCATTTGATTAACCGTTTTAGAATCAGCCACAATCCTTTGATCGCTCCATGTTTGATGAGCGCTTCTTTTCCATATTCCGAACAGGAGGGACTGAAACGGCAGTTTTGCCCCAGAAGAGGTCGGATGCACCATTGATAAAGAGTAATAAGGAAAGAGAGTAGGTGCTTCATAAGAGATTCAGACGGGTGAGAAGAGTGATGATCACTTCGATCAAGATCAACCAAATAATGATCCATTCCAGCCTGGATGAGTGTTGATGATTCAACTCATTTCCAAGCATCTCAAATAATTCCCGCAGAACGTCTAATCGTTGGTTAAGGACTTGCCCGCGGTTTTGAATATCCAGTTCATTGGCGACGTCGAGGTACATAGGCTCAAGTTCAGGATGCTCCCAAAAGAATTCAGGCGTGTCTAAAACATCGACGTGAAGGTTGATTGAACTGCGATCTAAAAATAGGGCGCCCATTTTTTTTCGTATCTCTTTTCTTGAGAGCGGAATTTTCCCCTTTGAAGCTAGATTGATCGGGATTTGACGGGTTTTTTCAAATGAACTTGAGATCGTGTGTTCAAAAGCTCCTAATTTCACGGATTGAGCAAAACCGTGGGAAACTGTCAATTTCGTCATTGCCAAATCGTTTGGCAGAACGAGATTGTCTTCAATGAATTGATACTTATTTCCATAAGTAAATGTGAAATGTTCTTCTTCAATTTCATTCAATGGCTTAATGGCAAAATTTTCAACCAAATTGAGATATTGCTTTCCTTTTTCTAAAGGAACGCCCCAGCAGACAACAGCTCCAAAGGGAAAATAAAAGACATCAACGCCCTTGGAAAACTCCACATGGATAACGTCTCTCATCAACGAAGAAGTATATTGAGCCTTAAGCGACTCAAAAAGCGGCTTAATTTGATAAGAAGAGGCTGTGCAAAAAGCGCAACACTCCATTGAGGCCTCAATGGATTGATTTAAAAATTGCGAAAGGGGGGACTTGAACCCCCACGGGGAAAACCCCACTACCCCCTCAAGATAGCGCGTCTACCAGTTCCGCCACTTCCGCAGGATATCACTTAAAGAGCCCAAACTATACCATTGGGAGGTGGATTCTAGCAAGTAGAAAAATCTTCGGCGATCCTTCTATAAAGTTGCGAGATTTTTTCAAGGAAAGAAAAGTCGATCCGTTCATTTTCAATTTCCTTGAGCGAGCGGCAAAATGTCAGCGTCTGCATTAAATCCAATTCATTTGCATTAAAGGGGATGGCGTTGGTTGAACAGTGGGAGGCGCAAAACGGTTCTCCCGCTTGGAAAGCGGCAGGTCCACTGCAAACTGAGCAAAAAGGGTTGAGCTCTATCAGCCCTTCGTGTCTTAAAAGTTTAAGTAGAAAGCAAGCATGCAGCGTTTCCGGTTTTGGAAATTGGGGCAGGGAGTGTAAGAATGCTTTTAATAGCAGGTAAAGATTCGGAGCTGGTTTCCCGGGAAGCTGTGAACGCTGGATCAGTTTCAGCCAGGAGCATGAGTATTCGAGAAATTCCAGCGTTTTTCTCAAGTCAATGTGGAGATCGATCACAGAAATTTCGTTAAGCGGGATCAGATCAAAATTTCCTTTTCGGCAGATAAATTCAGCGCATGTCAATGGCGAGGTCAACGCTCCTTTGCTTCTCTTCTTGCTTTGACCCTTTTTGTAGTAGAATTTCATGACACCGAACTCTTTTGTGAATGCGGTAATTAATAGATCCCAGTCTTTTACAGGGAGGGATTGAAGGATAATCCCTTCTGCACGTATCGTTTCCATATTTTTTGCTTTCAGTTTATCTTGCGTGTGGTTAGAATGTCCACTTGAAAGAGTTGGTTTGAGCACCGATAGCTCAATCGGATAGAGTACCCGGCTTCGAACCGGGTGGTTAGAGGTTCGAGTCCTCTTCGGTGCAGATCTGAAAACTTGGCGAGGTCATAGATAAGATGAAAGGGAATGCAAAAGCAAAAGAATTTGTAGGAGAAGGTTACAAGATCCATGTTACCGGGCGCGATGTCCTCGTCACAGATGCGATGAAAGACTACGCTATTGACAAGCTTTCAAAAATCGAGCGCTTCACGTCTCGTATCATAGATGTTCGTGTCATTATGGATATCCAAAAGCTTGATCACCGGGTTGACATTGTGATTAAAGTGGATCATGTCAAAATCAAAAGCACCGCATCCACTACGGATATGTATGCTTCGATTGATCGCGCTGTCGAAAAAATTGAAACCCAGTTGCGCCGTTATAAAACGCGTATCAGGGAGCACACTGCCAAGCCGGCCAATATTGTCGACTTGAAGGTTAATGTCTTCAAAAAGCCTGAAGAGGCTGAGATAGAGGATTTCAACCTTGACATCGAGGATCAGGACAGGGAAGAGCTGCTGAAAAGGTATCAACCGCATGAGATTGTCAAGCAGAAAACTGTTCCCTTAAAAACGTTGACCTTTGACGAGGCAGTCATGAAAATGGAGCTCTCGCTTGATCCATTTTTAATTTTCCGTCACGAGGAAGATCAAAAATTAAAAGTGATTTACAGACGTCATGACGAAAACTTCGGAGTGATTGAAGTCGAGTCTTGAGTCAAGGATTTCTCCATTGCCTGGTCAGAAAATTTTCTGTAGCTTCGACTCCGGAAGAGATGATCAGGCAATCTCTTCTTAGCTTAATGGTGAACCGTTTAGGTTATCCATTGGAAACTCTTGTTGTTGAGAGGGGGCTGGATCAGATGCCTCATCTTAATTTGAATTCTCGTCAGATTCCGAGCAGGCGGGCAGATATTGTCTGCTTTGCCAAGGGAATTCATCCAAAGCATTCGCTATATCCATTGCTGCTTATTGAATGCAAGTCGGTTAAATTAGATGCGAAAGCAAAGAATCAAGTCATCGGGTATAACCGTTATTTACAATCTTTATTCATTTCCCTTGCAAATGCGGAAGGAGTCCAAACCGGTCGTTTTAACCCTTCGATGAATGGCTATGAATTTATCAATGGGCTTCCTCGATATGCCGATCTGGTCAATAGCTGTCTTTTTTAACGAGAAGAGTTTCTATCCGAATTTGCCTATTTAAAATTATATGTTATAATCAAAAATGAACGTATAATTATAGACACCCTCTTAAAAAAGGCAGTTGGTAGGAAGTGGAATCAGAGCCTTTCGATTCAATATTAGATCAAATTGCAGAATTGCTGGAAGTCGCTGATGAAAACAAGAAAGAAGCGATCAAGGGAAAAGTCGACAAAGACTTGATGAATCAGCTGGACTTTCTGGAAATGAAGGTGCAGTTCTTTAGAAATGTCACCGATCAGGCGCTTAAAATGAGCGGAATTACCGATGAGGAGCTGGGAAGCCACATAGAGAATTTTTCTGACAATCCAACGACGAAAAGTCAGAAAATGATTGCGCGCGCTGATCAATTGAAGAAAAGACTGCAGGTATTGGAAAAGCAATATGAGCTTAGGTTCCGCGCTGCCAAGATGCAGAAAAAACAAGAAAAATCGACGGGAAAAAAAAGAAAGAAAAAATTCAAAAAACTTGGCGGACAAGGGTGGCTGCCGCTTTAGGAGGTAGGAGATGACAATGCATTCGGAAAGACTCCTTAAAAATGTGAGTAGATGGGCGCCTGACTGTCCAAAGCAGTCTACCCTTTTGTTAGAGCTCTGTCCTGAAAGAATCGCTTTTTGCGAGACGGCCAACGGCGAACCGAATCTTAAAGAGGCCATTGACGGAGTTGAAAAGACGTTTCACTCAGCCGAGAATGCTGCTGAGGAGGCTGAGGAGTGGTTCCGTTCGCTCAATCTTTACCAATCGAGTGTGATCTTTGTTTACGGAGTTGGAGCAGGGCACTACTTCAACGCCGCGAAGTCTTGGCTTGAAAAGGCTAAGGAACACCGTTTAGTGTTTCTTGAAGATGATCTGGAAGTCGTTTATCATCTTTTTAATTCCGAAATCGGGAGAAATTTATTAACTCACGATCAGACGTTTTTGTATTTTCTAGAAAGAGGGGAGAAAGGCAGGCTTCTCGAATCCAGTTTCGGCTCTATCCCCGCAATTCTTTTTCTGCATCAACCCGTTTTCTCGTCTTTGAAGCTCTACGAAGAGACAAAGCCGGAGACCGTAGAAGATTGCAGAAAGCTTGTAGGCTACTACAAAAACTTTAATACTTTCCAGCTGTTGGAACAGCTGACCTATGGGCGGCAGTTTTTCGCAAATTACTACCGGAATCTGTTAGAGCTTTCCGAATCAAAATTTGCAGACCAGATGTTTGAGAAATTTCAGGGAGTGCCGGCGATTATTTGTGGGGCAGGTCCTTCATTGGAAAAAAATCGAGCTCTTTTGGAGACATTAAGCGATCATGCGCTGGTGATTGCAGGAGGGTCTTCCATGAATGCTGTGAATGCTGATGGTTGGCTTCCTCATTTCGGTATCGCAGTTGATCCTAATTTGAGCCAATATTCCCGTCTATTTATGAATCAGGGATATGAAGTTCCCTATTTTTTCCGCAATCGCGTATTCCCTGAGGCACTGCGGCTTTTGCATGGAGAGCACCTCTATGTCAGCGGCAGCGGAGGATATCAGGTTGCCAGATGGTTTGAAGAGCAGCTGGGGATCGAAGGGAAAAATTTGGAAGAGGGATCGAATGTTGTCAATTTCGGCATTGCGATTGCAGCAAGCTTGGGATGCTCGCCGATTATCCTTGTAGGGGTCGATATGGCGTATACTGAAGGAAAATCGTATGCATCCGGAATATTGCCCCATCCCATACTCGATCTTGGTAAGCTGCCGAAGACGAGAAGTGTTAATGAGCAGGTGGTCGAAAAAGATGACATCAACGGCAATCCTGTGCAGACTCTTTGGAAATGGATACAGGAATCGGTATGGATCTCTCAATTTTGCATTACAAAACCTGAGATAAAGGTGATCAACGCAACTGAAGGAGGCATCGGCGTCGAAGCTGTTCCAAATGTATCTCTTGAAGAGGTAAAGAATCGGTATCTTAAGACGCCGGTCGATTTGGAAGCTTTGATCCATGTAAGAGTTCAGGAAAGCATTTTTCAGAAGATTGTGGATTCGGAAGTTGTTGCTGATAAGATGCGGCTTTTGGCCGACAGTTTGAAGAAGTGCAAACGTCACTGCTCAATTTTGATAGAGGAATTTAACAAAATTCTTGAGGTGATTGAACAATCGGATCAGGAAAATCCGAAACTCATCACAGACATAGCTTTGCAAGAATTGAAACTGTTGAATCAAGAGGCGGCTTTCAAGGCCATTTTAGCGAGATTTAACGAGTCATTTCTCTCTTTTTATGGCAGAGAAGATATGGAGTCATTTTATAAGGAACAGGACAAACGGATCGATCAAAAAGAGATCAATTTGCGCCGCACGCAATTGAATCTCAAACGCTATCATTTTCTTAAAGCGGTCTGTAAGGAAAATATCGAAAGGATCATGACAACTTTAAAAGAAGATCGCATTCGACACTTGATTACAGAAGGGTTGTCAAGTCAACATGCGGATAAAGAAGATGTTAATGATGTTCAGAAGGCGCTTGAACGGATAAGCTGCCAAACATACGAAGTCAATGAAAATGCGTTTAGGGTAGAAGATGCGGAGCTTGGCGTGGCCTTTGAAGGGGAGCTTGACACAAAGCACATTTTAAAAATCGAGATTGAGAACGACAGAGACAGGATGCAAGAGTTTGTTTCTTCACAGACTGGATGGAGTGGTAAAGTTGAATTTATCGATAACGAAGGGAGAGTGGTCAGCGACCAATTTTATCAATCTGGAAAGTTGCACGGGCCGTCAAGAGGCTACTTTTCAAATGGACAGCTGGCTTGCCAAACGTTTTACTTGAATGGAAGCAAACATGGCAAATCTGTGTTTTATGACCGTTCGGGCTCCCTTTATGCAATTAAAGGATATCGCAACGGGAAACGGTCGGGAAAACAGGAAAGCTTTTATCCCAATGGGAATTTGAAATTCAGTTCCTATTTTTTAGATGGGCAGCTGGACGGGCTTGTTTGCCAATATTTTTCCAGCCGAGTCCTGAAAAGGAAAATCAACTTCATTAGAGGTAAGAGGCACGGGAAAGAGATCATCTGGAATCTTGGAGGCATCAAAGAGATCGAGATCAATTATAACAACGACAAGCCAATTGGATTTTCCCGCTCGTGGCATTTGAATGGACAGTTGGCAAGAGAGATTTTTTATGATGAAAATGGAAAGGTGATTTATGTTCATGGATGGTCTTCAGACGGGGTCAAGCTTCCCGCTGACCTGCTTCTCAGAGAAGATTATTTTGAGAAAGTTTCTAATCAGGCAGGCAAACTGGCGGGATCCATTGAGGAGATTATTGGACATGTCAGCCATATTGTCCCTGAGTTGAACCGTGCAGAAGGTATTGAAAATGCAGATGCATTTGCTTCGGAAATGAAAGAGTTGGTTTTCGAAATGGATCACTTACGCGAGGTCTATCAGCAAATTGAATCGTTTAGAGAAGAGACAACAGAGGGGGCTAAAGAAGCTCTTTGGAAGACACCTGAAACGCAAAAAATTCTGGGAAGCCAGCTGGATCAAATTGCAGAGCAGATGTCTGAGGATATTCAATCGATTGAGCAGACCCTTCAATTGATGGATCAATTACTGAAACATCCAAAGGACAAAAACGGCGCTTGAGCGTCATGACAACTAACAAACAAAGGTGCTTTGAGCTATTTAGCAGGCAGTGGCCCGATCACGTTTCCTTTATTGAAGATGCTAGGACAGATCATCTCGCTGCCCTGAAGACAGAGCTGGGAGAGGATAATCTTTTCCATCAGTGGGATGGAAATGCCTTTGCCTACCATGATCAGGCAGGGGCGTTGAAGGAATCAGAGCGTTTCTTTGAAAGTTTACAGCTGAGGAAAGGTTTAAAGACAATCTTCCATTACGGCCTGGGGGCAGGTTATGATTTCCAGGCTGCCCGGCAATGGCTGGAGGAGGATCCTGAACGTTTGATGATTGTCTTGGAAGATGATTTTGGTTTGATCAAAAAGGTCTTCGAAATGCCTTTGGCAGTTGAGATGCTTTCGCACTCTCAAGTTCTCCTTGTGCCAATTGAATCAAATTTTGAAAGTGGAAAAATCGGCTACCCCGCGGGTTTCGAGATGCTTCTTCATATCGGCATTCGCGACACTTACCTAATCACGATATCGGAAGCTTATGAAAAGCACAGGTCCGATTTCAGCAAATTGCTTAAGCAATCGCTCCATCTCAGAATACAAGATCTTGTCTGGTTGTTTGCATTTAGCAGCAGCGATAGGATCAAAGAGCTGATCGCAAATCTCTCCTCCAATCTTTTATCTCTTCCGGAAATGTTGAGAGGCCAAGATCTCTTTAGGCAGTTTGAAGGGGTTCCGACATTGATTTGCGCTGCTGGACCTTCGATTAAGGATCAGCTGCTTCTTATCAAACAGTTAAAAAACCGCGCGCTTCTTTTTGGAGCGGGTACGGGAATGAATGTCTTAAATTCTTGTGGTATTCTTCCCCACTTTGGATGCGGAATCGATCCGAATCGAACCTCTGAGAGTCGAATGTTGATGAACACGGCATTTTCCGTTCCTTATTTTCAAACTGTGCATTTTAATGCATTAGCTGCGGATCTTTTGCACGCAAACAAGCTTTTTTTTCGGGGGCCGGAATCTTATGGTGCAGTGAAGTGGATGCTGTCAAAGCTTGAAATAGAAGATCAGCAAGTGCATTTCAACGTTAGCACGACGTGCGCGTGCATGTCTTTAGCAGAGCATTTGAAATGCGATCCGATTGTTTTTCTAGGGTTGGATCTTTCCTATACGGAGCAGAAGCGTTATCCTGAAGGGATTGTTGCACATCCAACGGATAAAAAAACTGAAACACAGTTCATTGAAGAGATTCCAAAAAGCCGTGTCATTCCTGCTGTTAACTCGAAAGGAAAAAGAATTTTTACCCGCTCTGACTGGATCAACGAGGGCGCTTACTACACCTTGTACGCCAAGCAGCATCCTGAATTGAAGCTCATTAATGGAACGGTTGAAGGGTTGGTGATCCAGGGGGCTGAGGAGATCCCTCTGGAAGAGATTAAAAAGCGCTATTTGATAAGAAGTTATGACTTGGATAATTGGGTGCACGTGAATGTTGTGCTGGCGCGGTCTCTTCCTGTGACCCGTGCCAAGGTTCAGGAAGCGGCAAACGAGTGGAAAGAGAGCCTTGAAAGAGGGGAGAGGCAGCTTAAAGAGATGATCATGGATCTTTTGGATGCAGATGACCAAAGGATAGGTTTTCCCGAGCGCGTTGGAACAGACAGGTATTCCGAATTAGAAGAGAAGCTTAAACAGGAACCGATTTATGAATATCTCATCAAGGAGATGGATTTTGCCTTTGAAAAGAAGAAGATGCGCGATATGATCCAGCTGCGATTTCACTCTCATTTGCTAAATCAAGAGGATCGATACAAAAAGATGCTGCTGACAGAGTTGTATCGATTGAAATATCTTCACAAATATGTGGAGATCCAGTTGAAAGGGATAAAAAAAACTGATTGGTCGTTATTATCTGCAAAATCTGGAGACTCAATAAAAGCAAAAGAGGTCTCCATTCCCGATGCCGGAGGTGTGTTTGAAAATGGCGTGCTAAGAATTCGGCAAGAGGAGCTGGGAATCGATCTTGAAGATGATTATTCTCCTATTTGGGTAAAAGAATCTCCGGAAAAAGGGCAGATATGGGTAGGTGATAGTCATAATGGCGAGTGTTTGCTGTATGATCGAAAAGGGTGGTTGAAAGGGAGATGCTTCTATAAAAAAGGGAGGTTGCACGGCCCTTCGACGTACTATGGGCCTGATGGAAATGTTTTGGCGCAAGGCTGGTTCTTTAATGATGAGAGGCAAGGAGTCAACCTTCAGTTTTATCCTTCCGGAAGAATTTTCAGTATTCAGCGGTTTAAAGATAATCTTCCCCAAGGCTGTCAGGAATTTTTCGAAGAAAATGGCGAGGTTAAAACACGCTATTATTATGATAACGGTCTGTTGAATGGAAAGGTGGAACTTTTTTATGCAAATGGAAATAGGAAACGGATCGTGGAGTTCCTCAATGGCTTGCGGCATGGTAAAGAGCTGCATTGGTCTCCGGAAGGATGTTTGATGCGGGAGTCTGAGTATGAGCACGGGCGCTCTGTAGGGATTGCGCGTAAGTGGTATGCCAACGGGCAATTGAAAACGGAAAAAAAGTTTCTTGATGACAAAGGCAATTACGATTTGCGCAAGTGGAGTCAAAAGGGAAAGTTGATCGTGGAAAAGGTCTACATTCCTGACAGGATCAGTGAAGAGATCACGCTTTCTCAAGAAGAGAGAACCCGCTCTTTAGGTTTGTTGAAAAAGAAAATGGAAAAACTTGTTAATGACCAGGAAAACTGAAGAACGTCTACAAGAAAATATGGCCCTTTGGTCCCACTCCCACCCTAAAGAGGCGATTTGGCTGCAGTTTGTTGAAGTGGATCATCTTCTTTTATCCAAACAATCGGATGCGCTTCGCTATGAAGATGGAAACTTTTCCTTTTCTTACCATTCCTTGAGTGATCCTTTAGGCGAATCCAGGGAAAGGCTTAAGTCATTTGCGATTGAAGATACAGAGATTGTGTTCATCTACGGAGTGGGTTTGGGATATGACTTTCTTGCTGCAAAAGAGTGGCTAAAAGAAAAAGAGGCAAGGCGCCTGATCTTTTTGGAAGATAATCTTGGAGTGATCTACCGTTTTTTTGAAACCGAGACAGCTTCCGAGCTTCTTAATCACAGCCAGGTTCAGCTGACCTACGTAAAGAATCTCGAAGATGCCGATATGATCTTCAACGAGCTATTTTGGCATTATTATGGACGGTCGTTTAAAATTTTTCCTTCTCAAGCGTATCAAAAATACCGCGCTCGTTTTTTCGAGGAGTTAAAGCACCGGCTGACCTATGATATGCAGACAAAATACAGCCTGTTAGAAGAGTATCTGGAGTATGGTGCGGCATTTTATCGAAATTTTTATATGAATGTGCTCAAGTGGGACCAGGCGCTTCTTGGCAATCGCCTGTTCGGAAAATTCAAACGGGTTCCGGCAATCATTTGCGGGGCGGGGCCGTCTTTGGAAAACAGTTTGAAAACGTTGAAAAACATGAAGAACAAAGCGTTGATTTTTGGGGGAAGTTCTTCCTTGAATGCGATGCTTCATGCTGGAGTGAGCCCCCATTTCGGTGTGGGAATCGATCCTAATGCCAAGCAGGCCGACCGCTTGAGAGAGCTTCCAAGATTGGACTATCCTTTTTTTTACCGTCAGCGTTTGTTTCCGGAGGCATTGGATCTCCTTAAAGGACCCAGACTTTACATAACAGGAACTGGAGGGTACGAAATTGCAGGCTGGTTTGAAAAAAAACTGGGAATTGAAGAGGAAGAAATTGAAGAGGGGAGGAATGTTGTCAATTTTTCTTTAGAGATTGCTTACAGAATGGGGTGCAGCCCTATCATTTTCGTCGGCATGGATCTTGGTTTCACAGGCTGCAAGCTTTATTCTCCCGGAGTAATCTCGAAAGACAATGCAGTGGAAGTGAATGAAATTGATCCAAAATCCCTTGGTGAGGATCTCTTATTGAAAGAGGATATCAATGGCCGTCCTCTTTATACGTTATGGAAATGGATTTCTGAGTCGAAATGGGTGTCGGATTTTGCCAAAGAGCATCCTGATGTCAAATTAATCAATGCGACGGAAGGAGGGCTTGGGTTTGAAGGTGTGGAAAATCAGAATTTAAGCGTTGTCTTCGATGAGTATCTTGTCAAATCTTACCGGCTCCCATCCCGTATCGCTGCAGCTCTTGACCAGGCAGTCTTGCCTCAAGTGACGCAAAAGAGTGTAAGAGAGTTGATGGATCAATTAAGGGAGGGGTTGATCCATTGTTTGGAGAGTTTGTCGGTTTTGCAGGAAGAGAATGAAAAGATGCGCGATGTGATCGAAAAGCAAGGGCATGTCGAGCCGTTGCAGACGCCCTACGCTTCATTAGTTGAAGTTGAACTGGCTGATGAGGAAGCTTTTCAAGCAGTGCTTGAGATCTTTAATGCGGTATATACAAAGGTTTTGGATAAGGAGGTCAAGGATTTATCCGATCCGACGAACTCTTTGTCGGATGCAGAGAAGGACTTAAGAAAGATCGATCTCAATAAACGGAAATACATCTTCCTTTCCGAGGTAGCACAGGTAAATTTGAAGTTGTTAGAATTTGCAATGAAGGGTTTACACCGATAGTGATTAAAAAAAATATGAAATTTCGATTTTTTGAGTTGATTCGGTATACGGACTTTTTGTATACCGTTTATTATTCGAAAATAAATTTGACATCTCCTAAAACTGCATCTTAGGGGGTGGCGGGAGCCCCCATTGCTCGGAATCTATCTCCAACTCGAGATCTAAAACAACTCCCTAAAGTGCTCCCAGGATCTAGACCCGATAAAGTACGGAAAAACCCAAAAATTGCTTGACGGAACTCATAGAAATCCGAGTAGTACGTATTATAAACCACTGTTTCTTTCATCCACTTCCACAGTCGTTCGATTGGGTTCAAGTTTGGGCTATAGGGAGGGAGAAAGTGGAGTTGAATTTTAGAATTTTTTAGATATTTTGTAACCTCCCGGTTCCGATAATATGGGGCATTATCACAGAAAACGTGTATCCGGGTTTTCCCTGAATAATGTTGTTCAAGAGACTGAAAAAAGCGGATAGTCGCATCAGCATTTAACGTTTTGTCCTCTTGAAGAAATACTTTGTAAGATAGGATATCAATGGAACCGGTCAAATTAAGTCTGGATCTACCTGTATTTGCAGGTATCAGTTTGTCTACACCTTTTTTAATCCATCCATATCCAAGTTGAACGTTGTGAGTAGGGTGAACACCGTCCGTGAAGCAAATCGTTTCATCACCAGGAAGATTTGCCTTGAATTTTGCATATGCGTCGATCCATTTCTGCTGTTCATCTTTGTCGGCTTTTCCTGGCACAAGCTTGGGTTTTTTGTAAGAAAATCCATGTCTTTTAAGCCAAGATGTCATTCCTGGTATCGAATAATGATGGCCAAATCTCACGTTCACATATGCAACAATGCTGGTAACGTGGAGATAGGTGTATTCAAGCAAGTGCTTCTCGAGTTCACTGGATTCTGAATCAGAAAGCTTTTCCATGCTGCCGCCACCTTCAGGCCGTAATTTTTTATGGCTCTGATATTCTTTGATATGATTACGAATAGCACCCTCAGAGAGTAGCAGAGCTTCGGCAATCTCCGGAAAGGTCCACCCTTTATCGTAAAGCAGTATTGCCTTAATACGATCGCAAATACGTCGATCTCTTTCGAATCGATGTTGTGCCTGAAGTTGTTCTCTTTCTTGTTTTGTGAGAAATTGCATGCTAACAGCATGCTGGGAAGTCGATTTAGCAACAAGTAAAATTTTCATTCATGAACGGTATAGGCACCCTCTCATGTTTGTTTTTTTTTGAAAAATAAAAGTAATTTATGGTATTATTCCTTACAATAAATAAAGGGAGTTTTTAATGTCTGATTTTAAAATTGTTACTAGTGCAAATGAAATTCAACTTATACCGTTCATGAATGAAAATTTTACTTGTTGCTAAATCGACTTCCCAGCATGCTGTTAGCATGCAATTTCTCACAAAACAAGAAAGAGAACAACTTCAGGCACAACATCGATTCGAAAGAGATCGACGTATTCGAATAATAAACGGTATAATTGAAAGATCTTTATAATTGCTTAATTATTTTGTGTTAGTCTTAAAAAAAATGAGGTTTTATTATGAATAAGGATAATATTCGTTTAGGAAGAGAGTATCTTTATCAACAATATAACAACAGCCAATACGAAAGTCATGTAAAGCCTGCAATTGATAGATATAGAGACTTAAGTGATCTTTTTAGCAAAAATATGGATTTATGCAGGAATGGGGCGAAGCTCTTTTATGATTCTAAGAGTCATAAATTTTTTCAAGGATTCGGGAATTGTTCTGCTCAGAATGAATTTGTGTGGAGAAGAGATCACATTCTATATAGGATTCGTGAGTTTTCTGCTGCTCTTTTCGGATCGGATGCAGAGAAGCAAGAATGTGTAAAAGCTTATCTCTATCATAAATTGGGAGTGCAATCGGAGCAAGATTACATCCATTCTGGGGAAGTCAATGATGATAAAATATGGAAATTATTTGGTAAGCTCGAAGAAAAACGGTTCTTGACATGCGAGGAAAAAGAGAGGAAGCAAGCGTATTTAGCTTCCGATGAGTATACAATTAAAATGTTGACGGAAGAGCTTGAGGAAATTCAGAAGGGAATCCAAGAAAAGGAGGAATATTTTTTCCAAACTCTCATAAATGAGGAGATGCTGAATGGAATCATTAAGCGGATCGAAGAAAGGTTGAAAAAAAATATTTCTCCAAATGGTCGAGAATCTTTGCAAAATGTTCTTCAAGCGATAAAAGAGATTAGAAAAGGAAGAGAGAATAACACTTCGTTGTCGGAGATTAAATTTCAAATGCTATTTGAAAATGGAAATAATTATCGTAATTGTTTGAATAAATATGATGATATTGATAGAATCTATGAATGTCTTGAAGAATTGGATGAAAAATTTTTAATAAGAAGAAATGAGATCAATGAGCAATTAAGTGATCTTCAAGAGAAACCACTCGTCCATGATGCCCCTGATTTAGATTTAGTTGAAGATTTAGTTGATGATCACCAGCTTCTAGGTCTAAATGGAGCTCAAAAGATCGAAGAAGAGGAAGAGCTAAATGATCTTCAAGAGAAACCACTCGTCCATGATGCCCCTGATTTAGATTTAGTTGAAGATTTAGTTGATGATCACCAGCTTCTAGGTCTAAATGGAGCTCAAAAGATCGAAGAAGAGGAAGAGCTAAATGATCGTAGGGAAGATCCCGTTGAAGTGAATGCGGAAAGAAAGAAGAAAATTTCGTGGTTCAGCGGAGTGATCAATGCGATTGGAGGATTTTTCCGATCCGCTTGGAATGGGTTTCTGAACTTATTTTTTACTGATAAAGTTTAAACGGAAAAAGTGTGATCTCTCATGCATGAGAGATCACCTTATGTTTCTCGAGAGTTTATGAAATATCCTGGTTAAGGAGGCTCACGCACGCCAGATAGCCGTTGTCGAAATCCTCTTTTGGCAGAAGGTAGGGCGGAGTAATCTTTTCGATGATTGCCTTTGCTTCTTCGAATGTACATTCCAGCAGTTCTCTACAGGTCCTTCCATCGCGCGTTTCGAGAGACAAATCCCCTCCCTTGTCAAGCAGTGCTTGAATCATTCCAGGATCGCGGCGAATGCAAGCTAGGTGAAGAGCTGTGTATCCATTTCTATTTATCAGATTTGGACTTGCACCATTATCGACCAATTTCCGGACAAGTTGAAGATTAGAAACAGTCAGATGTTTTCCGTCTCTTGTGCGGTCCTTATACCCTTTGGCGATGGTCAGGTGCAGTGCAGGATTACCGTGGCATTCGATATCCAAATTTTGATGATAGTTAAGGATTTCTGAAGCCATGCTGTTATTTCCATTTGCAATTGCCCAAACAAGCGCGGTATTGCCCCAATCGTCCTGAATATCAAAATTGATTCCGTTGTCCGCAATAATGGAGACGAATTCACTTGGGCTCCCTAATTTTGCTAAATGGTGAAGAACAGTTCCCTTCAACCATAAATCAGCTCTTGTATTGACGTCTAGCCCACTTTTCAAAATGGCGTCAAGTTCATCTTGCATTTCAGGTTTGTAACGATGCCTTCCTTTGCGGATGAAACTGGAAACCTCATGTATCCACTTTGCCAGATTGAAAGAGTTTTGCGCTTCTGGAATATCTTTGACTCCAATAGCAGTTGAGATCAATCCGCCGAGCTCGTCCTTGGTGCTTTCAATGATGGATCGACGCAGCTCAGACTCTTCTGCACATTCGGTGATCAGTAGGGAAGAGTTGTCAAAAATTTGGTGGGATAGTTTTTTAAAATCGTGCAGCTGAGTGTCGTCTGTGATTTGTTCTTCGAGAGCTTCTAATGTATTTTCCAACTCGCGTCGAATCATCTCGATATCTCTTTGATTTGCAGATGGGGTGCGGCGATGTGAAGAGTGGACGGTGGGATGGTTGTGCCCTTCCCCCGCGCTTTGTGCACGGGTGTGGTTTTCAATGTTTCGGGCAGCCCAGTTATAAATTGCCATGCTAAGATGGATAAGTCCTGCTGTGAATAATCCCAGGATGAATGATGCGAGAAAACAGATTTTGCGGTCTGTTTTACTGATTCTCTCGGAAAAAGGATCCAACATAAAGTCTGTAAAAAAATTTCTGGGAGTTACTTGCATGAATGTCTAAAATAATTAATTTTAAATTATTTATAAATGTTTTTTATTAATGTAACCGTCATTTGTCACCCTTAAATTTCAATTTTGATTTTCTGAAAAAATCTGCTAAATTCTTTGCCTATGGAATTAGCAACAACAAATATTGATCATCTGGGTCTTGTCGCAGGAATGTGTGATGAAATTGGTCTCGTGGAGCAGGTTGACAAGGCTTGTGGAGATCAGGATCCAAATAAGAATCTAACTTTCGGTCAGTGTGTCAAATGCATGATTATGAATGGGTTAGGATTTATTGGAAGAACTTTATACTTATACTCCGAATACTTCGAAGATAAACCTCTAGAACATCTTATAGGAGCGGATGTTTCCCCAGAACAAGTGGATAATAATGTACTCGGAAGAACCCTTGACAAGCTTTTTTCTTTGGGTGTGACAGATTTATTCAGTGCAATATCTCTTCAAGCTATAAAAACTCTAGGCATTAAAATCAGCAGCCTACACCTTGACTCAACAAGTTTTCATGTTGATGGTGATTATAACAGTGACCTTGAACAAGATGATCACAGAATTAAAATTACTAAGGGATATAGCAGGGATCATATACCGTTCATGAATGAAAATTTTACTTGTTGCTAAATCGACTTCCCAGCATGCTGTTAGCATGCAATTTCTCACAAAACAAGAAAGAGAACAACTTCAGGCACAACATCGATTCGAAAGAGATCGACGTATTTGCGATCGTATTAAGGCAATACTGCTTTACGATAAAGGGTGGACCTTTCCGGAGATTGCCGAAGCTCTGCTACTCTCTGAGGGTGCTATTCGTAATCATATCAAAGAATATCAGAGCCATAAAAAATTACGGCCTGAAGGTGGCGGCAGCATGGAAAAGCTTTCTGATTCAGAATCCAGTGAGCTCGAGAAGCACTTGCTTGAATACACCTATCTCCACGTTACCAGCATTGTTGCATATGTGAACGTGAGATTTGGCCATCATTATTCGATACCAGGAATGACATCTTGGCTTAAAAGACATGGATTTTCTTACAAAAAACCCAAGCTTGTGCCAGGAAAAGCCGACAAAGATGAACAGCAGAAATGGATCGACGCATATGCAAAATTCAAGGCAAATCTTCCTGGTGATGAAACGATTTGCTTCACGGACGGTGTTCACCCTATTCACAACGTTCAACTTGGATATGGATGGATTAAAAAAGGTGTAGACAAACTAATACCTGCAAATACAGGTAGATCCAGACTTAATTTGACCGGTTCCATTGATATCCTATCTTACGAAGTATTTCTTCAAGAGGACAAAACGTTAAATGCTGATGCGACTATCCGCTTTTTTCAGTCTCTTGAACAACATTATTCAGGGAAAACCCGGATACACGTTTTCTGTGATAATGCCCCATATTATCGGAACCGGGAGGTTACAAAATATCTAAAAAATTCTAAAATTCAACTCCACTTTCTCCCTCCCTATAGCCCAAACTTGAACCCAATCGAACGACTGTGGAAGTGGATGAAAGAAACAGTGGTCTATAATACGTACTACTCGGATTTCTATGAGTTCCGTCAAGCAATTTTTGGGTTTTTCCGTACTTTATCGGGTCTAGATCCTGGGAGCTCTTTAGGGAGTTGTTTTAGATCTCGAGTTGGAGATAGATTCCGAGCAATGGGGGCTCCCGCCACCCCCTAAGATGCAGTTTTAGGGGATGTCAAATTTATTTTCGAATAATAAACGGTATAATAATGAGAAATGGCATCCTGTCGACAGCTTTAAAGGCTATCATATTGGTGGTTCTTATACTGAGAAAGGAAAAGAAGCTAGTTCCGACTATGAAGGGCGTCGATATACGATCGTTGAGATAAGAGTGCGCAATTTTTCCGGTTTAGAACGCTTTGGAAGAGGTCTATTGGGGGTTGCTGCTGTTATTTGCAGCTTAGGTCTTGCCCTCTTTTCAGAATCTGTAAGAAATTTATTCATAAGTTCTGAAAAAGGCATTTGCTTTGCTGAAGAAATCAAAGAAAAAAATGCGTCAGAAGAGAACGAAACAGAGGATTCTTCAAGCTCCAATTTAGAGGGAAAAAAAGAAGCGGATGAGAGCAAAGTAGGGGAAGGAAAAGGAATTAATGCCGAAGAGACTTCAAACTCTTCTGGACTTGACCTGACAGACAGCATGTTTCCACTTAATTTTGCGTCAGATTAAGTCTAGACTATCTCAACTTATGAAGGCAAGATAGCGATTGGATTTCATGGTACATATAACCCTCCTGTAGGAATGTGATATATCCATGATTACCTGAACCATAAAAAATTTTTATGGTTCAGGTAATCGCTTCAAATTTGGGTGAATTCAGCTCCCATTTTTATATTCGTTCAGCTTATTGCGCAGGGTACGTGGGCTGATTCCTAAAATTTCAGCGGTTTTCTTCTTATTATTGTTGTGGGCAAGCAGTGTTTCAATGATCAGTTGTTTTTCCAGCTCACGCAGAGAAAGACCCACAGGAAGTCCTTTTTCTTCCGATGCCTCCAAGTCTGCTTGATGTTTTGCTGGCAGATCCCCTGTAGGCTCCAGGAAAATGTATTCAGGAGAGATTTCATTTTTGTTTTCCATGACGACAGCCCGCTCGATAATGTTTGCTAATTCTCTCACATTTCCCGGCCAGTGATAGCTAAGGAGCTTCTGTTTGGCGGCGGAAGTCAGCTTTTTTACCTTTTTATGGTTTTCTTTCGACATGCGAGTAAGAAAGTATTCAGCTAATGGCAGAATGTCATCGGATCGATGCTTCAAAGGCGGCAGATGGATGGGAACTACGTTCAATCGGTAGTAAAGGTCTTCCCTCAAAACGTGATTGTCTATGGCTTGTTTGATATCCCGATTTGACGTCGCGATTATTCTGACATCTACCTTGATCGGTTTCGATCCTCCAACTCTTTCGAAAATTTGCTCCTGGATCGCTCTTAATAGCTTTGCTTGCACTGTCAATGGGATTTCTGTCACTTCATCTAGAAGCAAGGTTCCTCCATTGGCAAGCTCGAAACGTCCGATTCGTTTCTGGTTAGCTCCTGTAAAGGCCCCTTTTTCGTGTCCGAAAAATTCAGATTCAATCAAGGCTTCAGGTACTGCAGCGCAGTTGACTTTTATGAAGGGACGGCTATGTCTTAAGGATTGATCGTGGATCGCTTGTGCGATTACCTCTTTTCCTGTGCCTGACTCTCCTGTAATGAAAACGCTGGCGTTGCTTTTTGCAATTCGAGCCACGTCTTTTAAAATTTGCTGCATCTCGGTATTTTCTGCGATCACACCCTGTTTCGTGTCCGCTCTCTTGTTATAGACTTCCTCTCTTAAGTATTGATTTTCGGTGATCAAAGATTGGTGTTCTTTTGCTTTTTCCACGACAGCTTCAATGGTGTCCGGAGAAAAAGGCTTAATCAGGTAGTTGAAGGCTCCATAGCGCATCGCTTCCACTGCGTTTTCAATACTGCCATACGCTGTAATCACGACTACAGGGGTTTGAGGAGAGACTTCTTTGATTTTTGTCAGAACCTCAATACCAGTTAGGTCTGGCATTTTCATATCAGTGAACACCAGATCGTAAGAGCAGTCCTTGAACTGGCCGATCCCTTTTTTGCCGTTTTCCGCAGTAGAGACCTCAAATCCCTCGCGAGACAGAGTTTCAGCAATGAAGGTTCTGATGATTTCTTCATCGTCTATGACTAATATTTTTTCTATCGACATTTTTAGCCTCTGTAATTTAGGGACGCTATCTAGGTATTTTTGCAATAATCGTCGTTCCGTTATCGGAAGAATCAATCTCCATCGTTCCTCCGTGGGAACAGATAATTTTTTTTGCTTGTGCCAATGCTCCTTCTTCTCCCCCCCAGGGGGCGACAAAAAAAGGGGAAAAGACTTTCGATACTCGATCTTTAGGAATGACAGTCCCTTGGTCGACAAGCGTGATTGCGATGTTTGAATCCGTTACATTAACTTGAGCTTCGGGAAAACTTCCTTTTTCTTGGGGGTGGGCGGCAAAGTCGGATAAGTAGCTGAGCGCTTTGCGCATTTGGCTTTTGTCCATATAAACATTTGCAGTGTCGATAGAAGTTGTCCAGCTGATCTGGTGGTGATCGAACACCTCTTTTATCATGGGAATCAGGTTGCAATACTCCTTGTCTAGGTTTAATGGCTCTGCGAAATCAAGAGCTGCGGTCATGATCCGGTCAAGATTGTCCGCTCCTTCGACGATCATCGCCGCCATCTTCTGAAGGTTGGGCTGCCCTTCCAGATCCCGCTTTAACAGAGAAGCAAATCCTTTTATTCCTCCTAAAGGGTTGCGTAGCCGATGAATGAGGAGAGAGGCAGCTTCTTGAAATGCTTTTTCTTCGGACTCGTTGGTGCTCATTTCAAACTTCTCCTATACGTCATCATAAAGGGTTTCTCTTTTTTAGGCGAAAAAGGAATTAAATATTTAATTATTAATTAAATAGAGAGTGTTGGGATGAGGCAAACTGTTGTTTGCAAAAATAGACAGAGTGTGCCATAATGTGCACTTGCGATTTGGAGAGAACTCTTTATTTAAACAAATCGTACGATTTTTTAGGAGAATACATGGCACGCTATACAGGAAATCGAAATCGAATTGCCCGCCGTTTCGGCGTCAATATTTTTGGCAGAGCACGCAATCCGCTCATCCACAAACCCAACCCTCCGGGGGTTCACGGCGCTCGCCGCCGCAAGAAGTCCGATTATGGGTTGCAGCTTGAAGAAAAACAAAAGCTAAAAGCTGTCTATGGAATGATCAGCGAAAAGCAGCTTGTGAACTACTATAAAAAAGCTCTCAAGCTAAAGGGAAATACGCCGCTTCATTTGGCTGAAATGCTTGAATGCCGCTTAGATAACGTTGTTTACCGTCTCAAGTTGGCCAGTACCATTTTTGCAGCTCATCAGCTGGTTTCTCATGGCCACATCCTTGTTGATGGAAAAAAAGTTGATATCCGTTCTTTCCAGGTGAAGCCTGGAATGGTGGTTTCTGTGAAAGAAAGGTCGCAAAAGATGAAAGCGGTCAATGAAGCTCTGGACAACTCCATGAAGGATGTTCCGGAGTATTTTTCTCTTGATCGCAACAAATTTTCCGGTCAGTTATTGTCGATGCCAACCTTGGAGCAAATTCCTTGGCCATTAGAGATTAACTTACCTGAAGTTTGTGACTTTTTGGATCACACAAACTAAGGCGATACAGATTACCTCCTCCTTTGTTTTTAGCCCGTTTTTCATGAGTAAAGCGGGCTTTTTTTTGCCTATGTAGGAATTTGCAGAGCTTGGTAGTTCTCACCAGCTTTGCTGACGTTGGCAGCTCCAATAAAAGTGCCTGGGTTATCACCTAAAGAAGAGAGCAAGTAGCCGATCGAAGCGTTTGGTGTTGCTAATTTTTCCAGCAGTTGAATCAGTTTGCGCAGCATGCGGATTTGTTCGGCATCATCTTCTTCATTCCTCAGGCGGCGCACTTGATCTGTCACTAGATTGACGATTGATAAAGGGTTGCGTTGTTCTTCGTTAGAAATTTCGTCAATCGTTCTTCCCCCTAAAATGGAAACTAAAATTTGATCGCGCAATCGGCTGGCAAGCGCTCCGCCTAAATCAGGTCTGAGAACTCCGGTGGCGGAATTGCTGATTTGCTCAACAAGGGCATCCAGGCTCAGTGTTTGGGATGCACTTAAAACGGAAGCGACAGCTCTGTCGAAAAGGTAGCTTCCGTCTCCTCGCCCTGTTTCAGTTTGTACAGTGCTGAATACTTCTTCTTTCAAAATGTTTAAAAAATCGTCTGATGAAAAGAACGGAGCGCGCTGGTTCGCTTGCTTAAGAGCGTGTTCAAAGATTAAATTAGCTTGACTGCGTGAAATTCCGTTGTTTGTCAGTTCTCCGACAAATGCGCTGTTGACAGCTTGTAATTTGGAAGCCGAAACGCCTGTGACAGGAAGAAAAGCTCCGTTGACGTTGTATGCTGCTGTGCTGTTGGCAAGGAAGATTGCATCGTTTAGCGAGAAGCCGACAGCCCGCAATTCCTCTCGAAGTCTATTGCGGAACTCTCTTTGTGTTTCAAATGCGTTTGGATTGACCAGAGCTCTGTTGATCGCTCCTCTAAGCGCTAGCTCAAACCTGACTGTTTCAGGAGCTAAAACAAAGTTTCCCGAAGCAAGTGCTAAAAGCTGGTCGGTGATAAACTCTGCTTGCGTGTTGCTGAGCCCGCGGGTTTGAAGATCTTCCAAAATTTCTTTGCGCACTAGCCCTTGTCCTAAAGCGATACTGCGTAGCAAAGGATCTCCAAGAAGGGCATTTGTCAATCCAGGGAATCGAGTCAGAGGGACGACAATGCCGACGGTTTCGTAAAAGTTTAACGTTTGGCTGGCATAGGCAAGTGCATCGCCGCGGCTTAAGCCGAAATCGCGAAACTGTTCAAAGAGTTCATTTTGTAGACGAACTCGAGATCCATAGCCGCCGTATTGCAGAGAACGAGTGATCGCATTGGACAGCATTGCTCCACCGATGCCGATATCGACTCCAAATAAACTATTGACAAGAGAAGCTGCAGCGGCGGATGTGTCCATATTAAGGCCGAAAGCAATGTTTAAATAACGCGCTCCAATATCTCCTCGGATAAGCGCAACAGTTTCATTTGCCAGTAAATTTGCTTGCAAAGGATTGACTCCTTCTGCAGTGAATTGCCGGACTAACTCGTTGCGGAAACTGCTGATTGTGTTTAGGCCAACTCCGGAATAGATCGCATGATTGATCGCGTTGTTCACAATCGCAGCGGAAACTGCTGCCGAATAACCTAAGCGGTGGACTAGAAGATTTGTCAGTGTTTGCTTGGCGAATACAAGACTGATAGGATTTTCGAGCACATCCGAAAGAGTTGCTCGCGAGGTTAAGGCGATAAGCAAGTCTTGGGGAGGGAGTTGTGAAACCTGGGCGAAGATCAGGGGAACAAGGTTTGGTATGCCTAATGCACGGGCATAAAAGGCGGATGAGATTCCAAGCAGTGATAGGTTCAGCCCTGCAGCCAGCTGTGACGATAGAGATGCAAAGTGACCAATGGATGTTAGGCCGAATGCGTTGAAAAGGCGGGTTGCATTAGAGAGTTCAACCTCAGCTTGAGTAAGTCTATCGACAGCACTTGCCATACGGAAGGGATTTCCGGATTTGATCGCTAGCGCAAGCTCTCGTTGAGCCGCTTGCAGATTTCTGCTTGCCGCTCCAAATCTCTGCCGAGCATAAAAGCCGAGGCGATTGATTTGTCCATTGACAATGATTCGGAAAAGTCCGGAGTCAACGATGGCGCCGACTTGGCCGGCATAAGCTAGGGAAATGGCAGCAAAAACGGCGGGGCTTTGTGCAGCTACGGACCCGAGCCTAGAAGCAACGAAGCGTAAAGCAGGCATAGAGCTCATTAGAGAGCTTTTCGATAAAATCTGAAGAGCGGTGAATTGGAGTCTCGAATACAGTCTGGCAGAGATGGGCAAGCTGGCGTTTGCCGCTGATTCTCTGAATAGAATGCGGGAAAGCACGATTTGCAAATGACGACTTTGCAGTCCCATGGCAGCTGATGCTAGTCCTAATCCTCCAATTGAATTGGCTCCGGCTTGAAAAACAGGATTAAGCGTATCGAAGTATCCAAATGGAAGTGTAAAATTTTGATTCCTAAGAGATTGAAAAAAAATTTCATTGGCAATGACAGCTTCTTCAAGACTTAGGGATTGTTGAAAAAGAGAGGTGTACCCAAGAAATGAGTTGACAAGCGGAATAAAGAAGAGAACCGTCAATTCGTAGGAATTGACGTCGATCGGATCACCGGGATAAATAGGAGAGGGAATCGTTCCTATTTGAGCGCTGCTGGGCACTTCCAACCCGTAGCGCATGGGAAATTCGTTGAGGGCTTGATCAAATTTTTGATACCCGTCTGAAGGGGGATCAAAGAGAGCTCCCAGTTCTGTCCGGACGGCTCCGAAAAAAGCTGATTCGGTGGCATAAGGTCCGTTGGCAATCGCTTCTTCCACGGCTGTATTCGCTTGCTCCGGAGTTACTCCGTTAATTGCATCCAGAGCAGCTATAAAGTCATTCGTTCTCTCTTCAGTAGGCTCTTGTAAAAAAAGCGTCAGCCTTTCAGTTGCGTTGCTGGGAATGAGAGGAACAGTGATCTCAGGCTGGGAAGGGAGGGTGGTATACAGAGGTTGCGGATTAGGTACTGGAGTGCTGTCGTAGAAAGGAAGGTTTGGCAGTCCAAACTCTGCTCTTTCCGCATTGATACTGTTGGTTAATGTGTTGTAATCGTTAATGAGCTCGTTATAAGCAGTTGTTTGTTGGACAATGTTGTTAATTGCTTCTTGCACGTCTGGGCGATTGGCGACATACTGGTTCCACTCACCGATTTTTTGGTTGATGTACTGAAATGCGACAGCGTATTCCTCGCCGCCAAGGTCTTCGATCTCTTGTTCGGTAAGTCCCGCTAAAAGAGCGTTTTTTTCCGCTTGAGATAAGCTGTTATTGATGGTTGTCACTCCTTGTGGAGTGAGATGGTTGTAAGTGTTTAAAATGGCATTTAAGTCTTGAATAGCTGCACGGTCTTGAGACCAAACAGTTGTCATAAAGTTGTTGAAATCAATCGTTGCTGCTTCGAGGTCGCTATGGGCATCGTAAATTTCTTTCGCTTTTGTTTCCAGCTGCTTCCATCTCTCAACAGTCTCCAAAAGTTCGGAGTGCAGATCTTCTAAAGATTGCGCTTCGAAAGCCAATGCTCGATGCCATCTTTCGGAGATGAGCGGGTCCAACTGCTGAGCGTCGATGATTGCCCGTTTCAATTTTTGAATCGTTTCTTGGATGATTTCCTGCAACTCCCTAATCGAAATTCTTCCGGGAGGAAGGTCGATCTGGCCATTGATCAGAAGCGAGACTTCAGCAGGTTCTTCGGCTTGCAGCAAAGTATCTCCAAACGTCTCGACAGAATTTTCCGGAGGTTCATTGACTGTTGGCTCTGTCTGTGGGGGAGTTGGGCCTGTGGTGATGATTGTTGGATTGCTTATTCCGCCGGATGAGATTTCGTCTACCATCTTCCTTCTCCTGAATTTGTAGAAAATTTCTACCCCTCTCCATTTTATTATAGCATAAAATTAAATTTTATTTTTAATTTTTGCTTGAAAAATAAATCTATTCAAATAAAAAGGTTGGAGATGAAAGATTAAGGCTAAAAGAACAAAATTTGCCCAGGCGCTCAGGCTAGTTGCATAGGCTACGCTGGCAGGTCCATATCCCAAATACGAGACAAATAAGGTGTTAAGGGCAATATTCATCACGACGGAAAAGGTAGAAGTTGCCGAAGGGATGAAATAGTTGTTTTTTGCGTAAAAAGCAGGAGCATAGATAAGGACTAGCGCCATGGGAATAAGCCCGACGGCGTAGCCAGATAGACAGAGGTTTGTGCTATTTATTGATTCTTGGGTAAAATGGCCGTGGCCATACACGAGGGAAATTCCCCACTTGCCTAGAAAGATCAAGCCTAAAGTGCAAGGAATCATTAGATAAAGCGTGCGCGATAAACAGTATCTTAAGAATTTACGGTATTTTTCGTATTCTTTGTTTTCAAGAGCTCTAGACAAAGGGGGGAGAAGAGCGGAAGAAAGGGCGATTCCAAAAAGAGCGAGCGGGACTTGCTGAATTCTAATTGCGTACCAAAGGAAAGCAGGTCCTTCTCCATTGGCCATTTTGGCAAAAAGAGGATCCAACGCACTGTTGATTTGTACGGCAGCCACTCCTAAAATTCCGAGCAGAAGCGGCTGAGACAATGTTCGGATATCAGGGTTGCAAAGACTTGGAGGCGGCATTCCCCAACTTTTAAGGATCGACACTGTTTGTGGAATTGTCGTGATCCATTGTGTGATGCTGGCAGCTACGATTGCAGCTGCCAGCCAATACATTGGGTTTTGAGGTTGCAAGTACCAAATATTTAATGCTCCAAGAATCCAAACAGCATTGAAGAGAACAGGTGCTGCGCTGGGGAGGAAAAATTTTTTTTCACACTGTAGCAAGCTGCAGTTTAGTCCCCAGAGGCAAATAAAAATCAGGCTCGGCATCATGATGATTGTTAAGGTAGCAATTTCTCGATTTTCTGCTGACAGAATCGGGATCAATGATTTTAAAATCCCAACGCTTGCGGCGGTGATTCCGATTAGTATGAGAAATAAAATCAGATAGAGGCTGGTAAAAAATTGAGCGGCTCTTTTGGGAGACTGTTGCCGGATTTTTTCGAATTTTGGAACAAATGCTGTTTGCAATGCCCCTTCTCCGAAGAGCCGCCTTAAGAGATGCGCCAACCTGAAGGCGACGAAAAATGCTGCGACAGTCTCTTTTGTTCCGAAAGTAAATGCCATAGCGATATCGCGCACAGCGCCTGAAATGCGGCTTAGCATCGTTCCACTGAAAAAGTGGCTGGCAGATTTAAGGATGCTTTTCGTGCTGTCCATGGAAATAGCATCTTAGATTTGCGAATATGATGCAATGCTTGAAAACGACGAAAAAATCCGCTATGCTCTTGTTTAAAAAAGATAACAACATGAGTAAAAATTTATTGATTGGAGCGCACACTTCTGCTGCTGGAGGAGTATTTAACGCGCTTCTGGAAGGAAAACGAATCGGTGCGACAACGATCCAATTATTTACCAGCAATCAGAAGAGATGGGAAGGGAAGCCGATCACTGAGGAGATCAAAAAAAAATGGAATGAGGCTTTGTCGGAAACCGGCCTTCGCGAGATCATGAGCCACGACAGCTATCTAATCAACTTGGGAGCGCCTTCAGTCGATGTGCTGGAGAAAAGTAGAAAGGCGTTTAAAGAAGAGCTTCAGCGTTGTCTTGATTTAAAAATTACTTATCTTAACTTCCATCCGGGAGCTGCGCTTAAGACCGATCCCCAGGAATGCCTGGATCGGATTGTCGAAAGCTTGCTTGAAACAGAACCGATGGTGGACGGCGGTCCGACCACTTTGCTTCTCGAAGCCACTGCCGGACAGGGGTCGGCTGTCGGTTATCAGTTCGATCAGCTTGGCTATATCGTCAAACGTGTAGAAAAAAGGATTCCGATTGGCGTTTGCATTGATACTTGCCACATCTTTGCTGCAGGCTATGATATCCGTGATCAGGTCGGTTGGGATCAAACGCTTGCGGAATTCGATGATAAAATCGGACTTTCTTACTTGCGGGCGTTGCATGTCAACGATTCAATGAAAGACTTGGGAAGCCGCGTTGACAGGCATCAACCCTTGGGAGAGGGAAAGATCGGCATGGAGTGTTTTAAGGTGATGATGCGCGATCCAAGATTGAAAGAGATTCCGAAGTATCTTGAAACTCCTGGAGGCCCCGATGCCTGGATCCATGAAATTGAATTACTCAGAGAATTTGCAACACGAGGGATAGGTTCATAGGTGAAAATTAACATGCGTACGAAAATTAAAGATCTCAAAAACCCGCCTAAAGGATTTCAGGAAATCATTGGCAAAGAGGTAACTATTAAAGGCTGGGTACGAACAGTGCGCAACCAAAAGACCTTCACATTCATTGAAGTCAACGACGGATCGACGTTGTCAAATTTTCAAGTGATTGCTGATCCCGAAATTCCCAATTACCAGAAATTGGCTGAGCAGTTAACGACCGGAACATCGGTTTCCATTGAAGGAGCGATTGTAGAGAGTCCAGGAAAAGGGCAGGCAGTTGAGATGCAGGCCAAATCGATCCAGATCATTGGCAGTTGCGACGTGGAAAACTATCCGCTGCAGAAGAAAAGGCATTCATTTGAGTTTCTTCGCTCGATTGCGCATCTAAGACCTCGCACAAATACTTTGGGAGCTGTTGCTCGCGTTAGGAGCGCTTTAGCGTATGCCACACACAAATTTTTTCAGGAGAAAGGGTTTATCTATGTGCAAACGCCTGTCATTACGGCATCTGATTGCGAAGGAGCCGGAGAGCTGTTTCGCGTCTCCACGCTCGATCCGGAAAAAGCCCCCAGAAATGAGCAGGGAGGGATCGATTACTCCAAAGATTTTTTCGAAAGGCCCGCGTTTCTTACAGTTTCCGGCCAGCTGAACGGGGAAATTTTCGCTTTATCTCATTCCGATATTTACACCTTTGGACCAACATTCCGCGCTGAGAATTCTAATACTTCCCGACATTTGGCAGAATTTTGGATGGTTGAACCTGAGATGGCTTTCTGCGATTTGGATATGGATATGGACAATGCGGAAGCTTATGTGAAGTTTCTTCTCCAATACTTAATGGATAATTGCCAGGAGGATCTCGAATTCTTCGATAAGTTCATTTCTAAAGGGTTGATTGATCGGTTGAAGTTGATCATTGAAACGTCGTTTGAGCGAGCCAGTTACACTTATGCGATGCGGATTTTGGAGAAATCCGGAGAAAGATTTGATTATCCGGTGCGCTGGGGACTCGATCTGCAATCGGAGCATGAACGGTACTTATCGGAAAAATATTTCAATAAACCTGTCTTTATTACCGATTATCCAAAGGAGATCAAACCTTTCTACATGCGCTTGAATGATGACGAAAAGACTGTTGCCAATATGGACTTGCTTTTCCCTAAAATTGGAGAGATTATTGGCGGCAGCCAACGAGAGGAAAGGCATGGATATCTTAAAGAGCGGATGAAAGAGGCAAAAATGAATCTCGACGATTATTGGTGGTATATGGAATTGCGCGAATATGGAACAGCGCCTCATGCTGGTTACGGCTTGGGCTTTGAGCGAATGGTGCAGTTTGCAACTGGGGTGGAGAATATCCGCGATGTGATCGCCTTTCCAAGGTATCCAGGCAAGGCGGAGTTTTAATTGGTGATGTCTGCATTTTCTCCGATTAGACCTTTTGAGAAAAAAGATCCCGTTAGCTCAAAACTGCAAAGCGATCACTGCGAAGTTGCGTTGAAAACCTCTTTGGGTACGATTAATAGCTGGAATATCAGCAATCCTGCCTACCATAAATTTTTTGCAAACGATGAAAGTCAGGTATTTGCTCAGACGGTATTAGCGGATACAAATATCGATGTGTTAAACGTGAAAATCGAAAGTCAGCTGGAAACGATTGCCAATCGCTTGCTTGACGGAGCTGTCAACATCCAGGTCATCGTTGAGGGATACGAGACTTTTTATGAAAAACTTGCAGAAAAGATTGGAGACGGGGAATTTCATCTTCTTGCTGAAAAGCCGGAAGGCTGGACCAAAACCAAAAATATTACAGGAATTGTTGTCGATAACTCTAAATTTTCCATTCGTACATCCGCTGTGATTAATGTCGACTATCAAGAAGAGGGAAGGGATTCTGTTTTGCGCGTGCCTTACGTTCATGTGCAAGAGGTCATCTCTAGGCGAGAAATGATTGTTGTTGGTGTCCATGTTCCGGGCACGGCTTCGCAATATCCTGAAAAGGGTTTGTCTGCATTGGCAAAAGTGATCGATGGCTTATGGGAAAAGCATGACAAAAAAGTGGATGTGATCGGCATCGGCGACTTTAATTCAACTCCTGAGAACGTAGCTAAGCATTTTAAGACTGTATTGGAGCCTTCGTATTGGACGCACGCCAATCCCAGATTTGCCGCTGCCAGCAAATACGATATGGCAATCGTGCGTGAAGCTGAACAAGAGTCTTCAAAGCCTGAAATGCTGCCGTCAGATGCCTTATCTGATGCCAGTCGAGCTCTTGCTAAAGGCCTTGAGTTATTGATTGTTTAACCTGTAGCAAGCAGCTGCAGTTTTCTTTCCTCCTTTGAATGGAAGAGATCGATATGTCTCTTTGTAGAGGTATAAACGATCTTTTCCGCTTTAGAGAGGTGATTGTTGAGTCTTTTTTTGCGGAACTTCAACATCCGGTTGATCTGGTCAATATTCAACAAAGTGATCGATTCTTCCCTTCCAAGTTTTGGGTCAACGTTGCGTGGCACGCACAGATCGATTAAAAGAAGGTCCGATGCCGGCTTTTGATGAAGGTCGGATTTGCTGATGATGTGGTCGCCGGCTTTCGTTCCGAAGATGACCCAGTCGAACGCTGTCCACATCTTCCTTTGTTCCCAATCGAGAATGTTGATATGGTATTTTTTGCTTGCCTCCAGAGCATTTGATTTTGTGCGGTTGCAAAGAGTGAGGTGTTTGCACCCCTTGCTTTGGAGAAAGGAGAGGATTTTGCAATTGATGTCCGAGGCTCCAATGAACAGAATATTGGCTTTTTCAGGTTTGTCGAAAAAGTGAAAGCCGGCGTTTAAAACGGCGTGCTCGAGATTGGGAACTCCTCTGCCTAGTCCCAGCTCAGAGCGGATCGATTTGCCGATTTTCAATGATTTTTGAAAAAGGTAGTGCAACTCTCTAGGAAGAATCGCTGCATCTGCTGCCTTTTCATAAGCGATTTTAACTTGTCCTTGAATTTCTGTTTCTGCGACGATTGCGCTATCCAGTCCTGCGGTTACACGGGCCAGGTGGATAAAACAGTCATGCCCGAAATAGGTGTAAAGTTTTTGATCAAAGGTTTCATCTGAGACAGGCAGATTCTCTCTGAGAATATTCAGAACATAGCTATGAGATTCGGAAAGGACATCCGAAGAAAAGTACACTTCAGTTCGGTTGCAGGTAGTCAATAGAAGGGTGTTATGCTTGCCGTGCCTTGCAAAGGTATCCCTAAAGTATTCATTGCAAACTTTTGCGAAGCTTTCCCGTAGTTTAAGGTCTGCTAATTTGTGGTTGACGCCAACAACGCCGATCTGCATTTGCTACCTCGCATTCATGAATAAAAAAAACGATTTATAGCGAATTACAAAATTGTAGACAAGAGGAGGCGCAGCTCTTCTGCAGATAACCACTTTGTATTGGTATCGGAACGGTAGGAAAACCCTTCCGGAAGAGGAGAGCCTTCTCTTCCAGACAAAAATTTTTCTAGAAGCTTTGCAGTGTTCATGAAAATTTCCGGAACGATTAGATAATGGTCGTTGAACTCCAGGGTGTGGCGCGAGTTCTCTTCGTTAATCATCAGCTCATGAAGTTTCTCGCCCTCGCGGATGCCGATGTTTTCTTGAGGAAGATTTGGAGCCATTGCATCGGCTAAATCTGTGATTTTCATGCTGGGAATTTTGGGGACAAAGATTTCTCCTCCCCGAGCAAGGGAGCTGCACTGAATGACAAAATCGACAGCCTGATCCAAGGTGATCCAAAAGCGGGTCATTCTTGAATCGGTAATGGGGAGCGATTTTGCGCCTTCATCAATCAAGCGCTTCCAAAAAGGAACGATGCTGCCTCTGCTGGCAAGAACATTTCCATAGCGCACGACTGAAAAACAAGGAAATCCTTGTGTGCCGACGTAAGCATTGCCGGCAACAAACAGCTTATCTGCGCAGAGTTTTGTTGCGCCGTATAAATTGATCGGGTTGACCGCTTTATCGGTAGAAAGGGCAATCACTTGCCTGACTTTGCAGTCAATTGCTGCGTTGATGATGTTCATTGCTCCAATGACATTTGTTTGAACAAACTCTGTCGGATTATATTCTGCGGCTGGTACCTGCTTCAAAGCTGCTGTGTGAATGACGATGTCGACTTCATTGAAAGCGCGCATCAATCGGGTGTGATCGCGGATGTCGCCAAGGAAAAAACGGATCCGGTGATCTTCAAAAACAGGATCGGACTGCTTCATCTCCCACTGCTTCCACTCATCGCGGCTAAAAATGATGATCTTTTTGCATTTGCTATTGATTATCAGTTTTTTAGCACAAGTGCGGCCAAAGCTGCCCGTTCCTCCGGTGATCAATATTCGTTTATCCTTAAAGTGCTCCATCTGCCCTTGAACCGTAATTGAAAATCATTTATTCTCTGGCTTTTATTTATATCTTTATTTCGCATTTTACTTAAGCAGTTTTCTATGGCAAAAAAATACGATGAGACCACGATCCAAACGTTAGATGCTCTTGAGCATATCCGTAAACGGACCGGAATGTATATTGGGCGTTTGGGCGATGGCTCCCACTACGACGATGGGATTTATATCCTGATCAAAGAGGTGATCGACAACTGCATTGATGAATTTATTATGGGAAATGGGAATCAGATCTTAATCACTAAAGATCAAGATTTGGGAAAAATCACTGTCAGGGATTTTGGCAGGGGAATTCCTCTTGGAAAGGTGATTGAGTGCGTTTCTCAGATCAATACAGGAGCCAAATATAATGACGATGTTTTCCAATTTTCTGTTGGATTAAATGGTGTCGGAACAAAAGCTGTCAATGCTCTATCCAGCCGGTTTCTTGTGCGCAGTCATCGAGAGGGGAAATTTGTCGAGGCTGAGTTTTCTAAAGGCAGGCTTCAGAAAGATAAAAAAGGGAAAACTCAAGAAAAGGATGGGACATACGTTGAGTTTATCCCTGATTCTGAGATTTTTAAATCTTTCAAGTTTGATGATGAATACATTGTTAAAAGGTTGTGGAATTACGTTTATTTGAATACCGGTTTGACAATCAACTATAATGGAGAGCGCATCCGTTCCGATCATGGGTTGCTTGATTTGTTAAACCAGGAAGTGTCAGAAGAAGGACTCTATGAACCTCTCCACTATAAGAGCAAACAATTAGAGTTTGCGTTCTTGCATACGCAATCTTATGGAGAGAGCTATTTTTCTTTTGTGAACGGACAGTATACCTCTGATGGGGGAACGCATTTATCCGCGTTTCGGGAAGGTTTGCTGAAAGGGGTTAACGAGTATGCCAAAAAAAATTTTCAAGGCGTTGATGTGCGCGAAGGAGTCTTTGGAACCGTAGCCATCAGAATTCAGGATCCAGTATTTGAATCGCAAACGAAAAATAAACTGGGGAATACGGAGATTCGGGCTCCTTTGGTTCAGGAGGTTAAGGAAGCCGTTGTGAATCTCTTGTTTAAGCATCCTTCTACGGCTAAAAAAATCATCGAGCGGATTGCATTCAATGAGAAAGTGCGCAAAGAGTTGTCTGCTGTCAAAAAAGAAGCAAAAGAGAAGCAAAAAAAGATCTCTTTCAAGATTCCGAAGTTAAGGGACAGCAAATATCATTTCGGCGATGGTTCCAAATATGCCGAAAAGACGATGATTTTTCTAACGGAAGGGGACTCTGCGAGTGCATCTATCGTCTCTTCGAGAGATCCTTTGACGCAGGCGGTTTTTTCTCTTAGAGGGAAACCACTTAATGTCTTTGGCATGAAAATGGATCAACTCTACAAAAATGAAGAGATGTTTAATGTGATGAGCGCATTGAATATCGAAGAGGATATTTCCAATCTTCGTTATGAGAAAGTTGTTCTAGCGACTGACGCCGATGTGGACGGCATGCATATCCGCAACCTTTTGATCACACTTTTCCTCACTTATTTTGAAGGGCTGGTTTTAAACGGCCACCTTTACATTCTGGAAACCCCTCTTTTTAAAGTGAGGAATAAAGAAAAAACGATCTATTGCTACTCGGAAAAGGAAAAAGAGAAGGCAGTGAAGGAATTGAAAAAAGGGGTTGAAATCACGCGCTTCAAGGGATTAGGCGAGATTTCTCCGCAGGAGTTCAAACAATTTATCGGCCCTGATATTCGTTTAATTCCAGTGGCTGTCAATTCTTTTTCAGATATTAAGCCAACGTTGCAATTTTACATGGGGAAAAATACTCCGGAGCGGAAAAAATTTATTATGAACAACCTTGTGAACGAAGATCAGGAATTGCTTTAAAATGGATGATATCAAGTATTTATACAAGGATAACTACATTAAATATGCTTCATACGTCATTCTTGATCGTGCAATTCCGGATGTTGTCGATGGCTTGAAGCCTGTTCAGAGAAGAATCTTGCACACCCTTTATAAAATTCATGACGGGAAATTGCATAAGGTCGCCAACGTTGCAGGGCAGACCATGGCATACCACCCACACGGTGATGCAGCGATCATTGATGCTCTGGTCAACATGGCCAACAAAGGATTCTTTCTCGATTGCCAAGGGAATTTTGGAAATATCTATACCGGAGATCCCGCAGCGGCGGCCAGGTATATTGAAACGCGTCTTTCTCCATTGGCTAAAGACACGTTGTTCAATCCGGATTTGACTGAGACGGTCTCTTCTTATGACGGTAGAAATCAAGAACCTGTTTGCCTTCCTGCCAAGGTGCCCGTTGTGTTGATGCAGGGAGCTAGCGGTATTGCAGTGGGGATGTCTACGAATATCTTGCCGCATAATTTCATTGAACTTCTCCAAGCTGAAATAGCGGTTCTTGAGGGGAAGGATTTTGAAATCTACCCAGACTTTATCACAGGAGGCATCATGGATGTTTCCGAATATGATAAAGGCAGAGGCAGGCTCAAGCTGCGTGCAAAAATCGATATCCAAGATCCAAAAACGCTTGTCATTTCAGAGATTTGCCATGGAACAACGACAGAGTCTTTGATCCGATCTATCGACGAGGCTGCCAAGAGAGGAAAAATTAAGATCGATTCGATCAATGACTATACGGCGGATAAGGTGGAAATCGAGATTAAGCTGCCGCGCGGCCATTATGCGCAGGATTTAATCGACAGTTTGTATGCTTATACTGACTGTGAGGTTTCGATCAATTGCATGTGCATGGTGATTAAGGATCATTTGCCTTGGGAAACAACTGTTGATGAGATCTTAAGATTGCATGCAGAGTTGCTTAAAGGGTATCTCAAAAAGGAGCTGGAGCTGGAAAAGGATCGGCTGCTTGAAAAGATTTTTGACAAAACTCTTGAACAAATTTTTATTGAAAACAGGCTTTACAAACATTTGGAAACGGTAAAGTCGTCTGATAAGTTGAGATCGACTGTCGCAGACAGCTTGAAACCGTTCCACGAGCAGCTTTCACGTGTGCCGACCAAAGATGATATTGAGAAACTGCTTCAGATCCCAATCAGACGTATCTCAAAATTTGATATGGATAAAAATCAGGAAGAGATCGCCGGTTTGAGGAAGGAACTGGCTAGAGTGGAAAAAGACCTGAAGAGCATCAAGCAGTTCACAATTAAATATCTAAAAGAGCTGGTTTCAAAATATCGGGACATTTACACAAGAAGAACAAGAGTCGGCGAAATTCAGGAGCTGGATAAACGGGCGATTGCAACGAAGGAGCTGAAGGTTGGAATCGATTTAAAATCGGGATTTGTGGGAACAAAAGTGTCCGGATCGGAGACAATTGAAGGAACGAATTTCGACAAGTTATTGGTTCTTTATCAGGACGGCTCTTACCGTGTGACTAACATCCCTGAAAAGGATTACGTGCACGCCAGCAACAACAAAGCTGTCTTTGTCGGTTTAGCCGATAAGCAGACTGTCTTCAATGTCGCTTATAAAGATCCGAAGTCCCATCTGTGCTTTGCGAAGCGGTTTATTATCAAGCAGTTCATTCTCGATAAGGAATACCGCTTCTTTGAAGAAGGGATGGGATTGGCGTATCTTTCTACCGAAAAAGAGCCGATATTGGAGGTGCAGTTGATCCCTAAGATTAAACAAAAAATTTCCAAAGTCTCTTTTCCTTTTTCCGATGTGCTGATTAAAGGAGTGTCAGCCAGAGGAGTGAGGGTCTCTAGCCGAGGTGTGAAAAAAATCAAAGCAGCCAAATGAATGTAGAAGTGATCCCTGATGAACAGCGAAAAGAGATCTTGCATTTATCTGTGGATGATCATTTTTTTCGAGAAATTCATACGGCGATTTTTGGCAAACATCCTAAATTTTCTTTTCAGGAAGAGAATTTACCCGAACAATTTTTTCGGAAAGAATTTGAGCGCTCCCGTTTTTTTGTTTTGAAAAGGCTCTCTCAACGCAGCTATTCTTCTTTTGAATTGCGCTTTCAGTTGCAGGAACGGCTAGTGTCGCAAGAGACAATAGAGCGTGTGATCGATGATTGCCATCATCTTGGATATCTTGATGACAAAGCCTGGCTTGAGCAGTTTATTCGGACGCAACTGCTGCGCAAGTTGGGCCCTATGATGATAGAAGCAAAGCTCTATCAAAAAAGGGTGCCAAAATCTTTCTATGAGCCTATTCTTGCAAATTTAGTGACGCATGAGGATCAAGAGAAGGCGATTAAACGCTTGATGAACACCCGTTTTCGTTCCAAAGATTTAAGAGATTTTAAAGAGAGGCAAAAAGTGTTTGGAGCGTTGATGCGCAAAGGATTTAATCCCGATCTCATCAAAGAAATTTTGGCACTTTGGCTAAATTGATAATAAACGCTTTTTCTGGTAAAATATTAATTAGAGGGATAGAGGAAATAAGGTTCTAATTATGGTTGATATTTCACCTAACACAAATTTGAACGCAGAGACGCAGAGCGCAGCTCAAGTTCAGCCTTCTTCGCAAAATGCGGCGACCGCAGAGGCATCAGCAACGGCAAATGCAAATAAGAAAAACCTGAAAGCAGAATACGACATGGATACCGTCATCAGCTCTGCCAGCGATTTAAAAGAAAAAGCTCCGGAAGTTTGGGATAAGATGATGCAAGGAATTGCTCAAAATATCATCAAAGATATGAGAGAGCGTCAAGAACGCCTGAAAAAAATGATGAGAGAATCTCGCGAAGGGTAATTTACGGATAGATTGATGTTTTCTGCTTGTTTATTTTTAGGTTTTCCCGTTGATCCATTATTCGCTGAAAAGCTCAAGAAGGTCAATCCAGCTTTGTTAAACGCCTTCATTCAAGAAGGAGGAGAGGATCTTTGCGAGATTAATTACCAGCAAATGCGCTATATTGGCAAACGTCTTGGTTCCATCATTTCTTTGGATAACTTGGAGCTGTTGGAAAAAAATATCTACAGTTTTTTGAAGCGGCTCGTTCCCGACTTTCCTTACGAGGAAGCACCTCTTTACCTGGTTTCTTTGCTTGATGATCACTCCTGATACAGAAACCTTAATGACGACTGCTGAAGAGGCGGGCAAACGGCTGGATAAAGTGTTGGCCGAGCGGTACCCAGATGCTTATTCTCGATCTTACTTGCAGTGGCTGATCGAAGAAAATCATGTGCTTCTCAATCATAAACCGGTCAAAAAAAGGGCTAAGGTGGCAGCAGGAGACAGAATCGATGTCTGCTTTGTTCTGGCTCCAGAAATTGAGCTCAAACCGGAAAAAATCTTCTTGGATATCATTCATGAAGATGAAGCTATCATTGTGGTTAATAAACCAGCTGGGCTGGTTGTTCATCCGGGAGCAGGCAACTGGACGGGAACTTTTGTCAATGGGTTGCTCTACCATTGCAAGAAGCTTCCTGAAGGGGAAACCCTAAGACCTGGTATTGTGCATCGTTTGGATAAAGAAACAACAGGGCTTTTGGTAGCAGCGAAGACGGCGGAAGCGCAGCATAAACTGGTCGAATTATTTTCTTCGAGAAGGGTCTATAAAGAGTATATCGCTGTCTGTGTCGGGAATCCGGGAAAAGGAACAGTAGACGCACCAATTGCCAGGCATCCTGTCCATCGGCAGAAGATGGCTATTGTTGAAGGGGGGCGCCGGTCGGTGACCCATTATGAAACATTGAAATATGATGTATCCCTCTCTCTTGTAAAACTGGTTTTAGAGACGGGACGCACGCATCAGATTCGTGTCCACATGAAGCAGATCGGATTTCCAGTTCTGGGCGATCCTGTTTATGGGAGCTCAGCAATGAATCAAAAATTTCAGCTTGGCAGGCAGATGCTGCATGCTGCCAAGCTCATTTTTCCCCATCCTGTTACAGGTAAGGAAATGGTCTTAGAAGCTCCAGTCCCCGATGAAATGGCAAAAGTGATGGCACGCCTTAGTTGTTTATCTGGCTTTCAATGACATTAAGAACAAATTCTCTGGAGCTTTGGCAGGAAAATTTGATCGGGTGGATCCAATGAAAATTCGGATGATAGTAATCAAAATTAGCATTTACGCCTGTTCCTCCCCAGAAGACGTGTAGCATTTCCATTTTATTTTTCTGTTCCAGGCAAAACAAAATTGTCGGAATGCTGATCTCCAGGAAGACATCCGGATTATCGAAACAGTCGCATATTTTTAGGAATTTTGATCGGTAGCAGTTTGGAAGGTAGAAAAAATCAGCCCAACTATAAGGAATGTTGCGATAGCCGAGATTTTCTTTAAGTTGTTTAGTTGAGCAAGCATCGAGTTTGTGATACGCCTGCCAAACAGCGTTGCGGCCGCAGCTTTTTTTCCACCATGGCCAGGGGTGCTCAACAGTATCAAGAGAGACTGTCCAATTTTGATGGAACCAGATTTTATCTTTGTTTAATTCCTGGAAGTTCCAAAAGCCTATAAAACAATCATCTTGGGTACATATGTAACCTCGAAAACCAGGGTACCTGATCAAGGCATCTTTCAAAACACGATGAACATGCCATCCAATACCGGTTTTTATTTTCACGACTTCCGGATGCGCTGCCTCTCCATAAAAAACAATATTTGGAAAATAAGGGGAGTAGATCTCCTTGAGAAATTCGATATTACCATAATATGGGTGGTTGAAGTTAATGATAAGGAGAATATCTTCAAAAAAAGTTTGGATTTCAGACGAATGATATTCCTGAGCATCACTTTTTGCAGAAATTTGGGATATGGAGAAACAAATGATGAGAATTAAAGATGATAATAACTTCGACATATGCTGAAGAGGGTGTTTTCAATGTAGCCTATAATAAAAGGACATTTTTTTATATTTTTTTTCCTAAAAATCGCTCAAAATACTCCTACTAGGACAAGGATTTAAGATGAAGCTGGTTGTGCAGAGAGTAAGCTGTGCCGAGGTGAAGATCGGCAATGTTTCAGTTGGTAAAATCAATAAGGGTTTGCTAGTGCTTTTGGGAATTCATCAGTCGGATACTCTCGAATCCGCGAAACGTTATGTCAATAAATTAGTTAATTTGCGCATTTTTGAAGACGATGCCGGCAAGATGAATAAGAGTGTCAAGGAAGTGGAAGGAGAGATTTTGGTCGTCAGTCAATTCACCCTTTATGGCAACAGCTCTAAGGGTAGGAGGCCATCGTTTATCGATGCCGCCGGACCGGATGCCGCTATTCCGATTTATGAAACATTTGTCCAAGAGGTCAAAAGGGAAATGGGCAGAGTCCAGACAGGGCAGTTTGGAGCTTCTATGGATGTTTCCTTGGTCAACCATGGTCCTGTAACGATGATTTTAGAAAATTTAAATAGTTAATGTTAAATTATTTAAATTTTTCTTGTTGGTAATAGAGAGTTCTGTTTTTTGCTTTTTTAGTCGCGATTAAGTACTATACGAACTAGATGGCCAATGCGCTTACGTATTGCGTCGGAAAATGAAATTTAATTGTGGAATGAGGATCGAATTATGAAAGAGTTTGTCGCGTACATTGTCAAAAACCTGGTCGACCACCCTGACAAAGTGAAAATTAATGAAATTGGTGGAACACAAACTTTGATTATTGAACTATCTGTTGAGAAGTCTGACATTGGTAAGATCATTGGGAAAAAAGGGAAAACGATCAATGCAATCCGCACCCTTTTAATGTCAGTTGCTAGCCGCAACGGTATCCGTGTCAATCTAGAGATTTTGGAAGACGGAGAACGTGTTTCAGAGGAGTCTGCAGCGGCGGGCGTCGAATAAGTGATTTAGACTTTTATATGCATCTTGCGGAAGTAGCAATATTTCCGCATTTTTTATCATCTTAAGACATAAGGATTCGTATGACCATTACTCCTTTTAACAACTCTTCAAACTCTATTCTCCATTTTGAGGGAACAGCACAGAAGGTTGGAGCCATTTTGCCTCAATCGAGCAAAATTTCTTTTGAATCAGACCTGGATAAAAAAATAGAAAAAGCTCGAAAGCACATTGACTATCTCTCCACATCTCTTCCTCATCGAAATACTCATGGTGGGAAAAGATATCGTGCAAGGAGAGCTTCCATCAATCAACAAATTCACTTGGCAAAGGAAAGATTGGAGACTTTATCGAGAGCTAAGGAGTCCATCAGAAATTCCGCTAGTCAACCTGTTCATCAAGAGACCAGCTTCTCGTATCTTAATTTTCTTTGGAAATGGATGAAATGATCGGACTGAGTAGGATTCGAACCTACGACCGTCCGCTTAGAAGGCGGATGCTCTATCCTCTGAGCTATCAGTCCATTGATGAGAAAATCAAAATCTTAGCACTAGAAGATAGATTAGTTCAAGGAATAATCTGAGAGGGTGTCTCATGCTAGATATTTTTAAAAGCAAAAAATGTCTGGTGTTTTTTTGAGTTTATACCGAATCTTGAAGTTGATTCGGTATATTTCGGTATAACGCTATCTTGTAAATTCTTTCCTCCTGTGGTAAAATCCTTCCCATGAAGATGGATCAAGCATATGTTGGGATGGGAGGAAATATCGGTGATTCTATCGCAATCCTCAATCAATCGTTAGAGGAGATGCGGGCGATCCATGAGATTACCAACCTACGCTGCTCAAATTTTTACAAAACTTCTCCGGTAGAGGCGATTCCTCAAGCTGACTATGTCAACGCAGTCTGCACGTTTCAGACCTCGCTTAAGCCAATTGAACTGCATAAACGCCTTGAGGAGATTGAAAGGAAAATGGGGAAGCTTCCCAAGCCTAAAAACCACCCTCGCGTGATTGATCTTGATCTTCTTCTTCACGGATTAGAGGTAGTTGATGAGAAGAACTTGAAAATTCCTCATCCTAAGTGGAATCAGCGCCTTTTTGTTTTAATTCCAATGAGGGAGCTGGTTAGCCGTCTCGCTGTTAAAAACAAAACAGGGGAGCTGATGACTGTGGATTTGGAAAAAATGATTCAACATTTCGACAATGTCAACAATGAACAACTGGAAATTTTAAGATGATGATGCGACGCGTGCCTATGAAAAATTTCACGATTGGCCAAGGGGAGCCAATGACTGTGATGTCTGGTCCTTGTGTGATCGAAAGCGAAGAACACTGTCTGAAAGCTGCCGAGGAGCTTAAAAAAATGTTCTCCGGCCGTCCGATCAACTTCATTTTTAAATCGAGCTATGACAAAGCAAACCGCTCTTCTATACACTCGTTTCGCGGACCTGGATTAGAGGAGGGCTTACGCATCTTAGAAAAAGTGAAAAAGGAATTAGATCTTCCTGTGGTGACCGATGTCCACTCGCCTGAACAAGCGACGGCAGCCGGAGAAGTTGTCGATATGATCCAGATTCCTGCGTTTTTATGCCGTCAAACCGATCTTTTGGTTGCAGCAGCTAAAACAGGAAAAGTGGTCAGTGTAAAGAAAGGACAGTTCCTTGCTCCCTGGGATATGCGCAATGTGATTGAAAAGATCAAAGAAAGCGGCAATGACCGTGTCATCGCTGTCGATAGGGGAACCTCTTTTGGCTACAACAATCTTGTCAGTGATTTCCGTGCGATTCCTATCATGCAGGAGTTGGGAGTGCCTGTGTGTTTTGATGCTACCCATTCGGTTCAGCTGCCTGGTGGAATGGGAGATAAGTCGGGAGGGCAAAGAGAATTTATTCCTTATTTGGCTAGGGCAGCAGTTGCCGTTGGAGCCGACTGTTTGTTTATGGAAGCGCATCCAGATCCTGATCAAGCGAAAAGCGACGCAGCTTCGGTTTTAAGGTTTGATGCGTTCCCAAAACTTTTGGACCTGTTGCAACGCCTTCGCGATGCAGTCGATGTTTTATGAAGTACCGAGTTCCCCATTTCCTACCTGTTTCTGCAAGCATTTTGTTGCTAGGTGGATGCTTTGGGATTCTTACGTTTACTACATTTTCAAAAAATACGGAAAGTTATGAGGAACTTCTTGGCCGCATCAGCCAATTCGAAGAAAGTCGGGAGTTGCAAGCAGAGCAGGGGAGGCTCGGGGTCAAAAAGGAAATTTGGGTCAATGAGGGCAAACACCGTTTGCAGGTGGCTTTGGAAGCCGATCGGGCAGATATTAAATATGCCAACTCGCTGCAAGGAAAAGAGATTATCGAGCAATTTTTTTGGGTCACCGCAACTCTTTTAGAAGATTCAACAGTTGATGGAGCTTCTACAAATCGTGCACTAAAAAGTGCGCGCGCAGAGGAGGCAGAGTATCATTACACTTCCCAGACTCTTGAGGCTGCTAATATTGAGATCGAGGATTTCTCCCCTGTTATTTTTTCCTTTTTATCTTCAGATCATCTTTCTTATCGACAAGGGATCATGATCTTATCGGGTCATGTAAAGATGCGGTTTCCAGACGGCATGGTGCTGAATTGCGGATACGCCCAATTTGACGAAAAGAGTAGACATGCCCATTTTTTTGAGGCTGTCACAGTCTCAAACTTAGATGGCTCGCGGTTGATAGCTGATCAAATGGTTCTTGTCATGGAGGAAGTACCCAGGGGGGGGGGCAGCATTGCGCAAGAGGTCTTGTCGCTCGAAGCAACTGGAAATGTGGTTTTGTCAAAAGATCGACAGTGGTCGCTTACAGCAGATGCTGCCAGATATGACAAGATGGGGAATTTAGTTGAGCTTTCTGTCAAAGAAGATCCGGATGCCTATCTGTTTTTCGCAGACTCGAGAGGAAAAATTCATGCGCGCCATGCAGTTTTTGACCTCCATTCCCAAGAGTGTTTATTGATGGGAGACGTTAAAATGGTCCACCGAGAGGGGCCGCTTGAACAATATGCCTTGGCAGACAGGGTTAAAATGATTAAAGGCGAGAAGGAAATCCGTTTTTTTTCCGATCAGGGGAAAAGAGTGCTTTTTTATGATAAAATCAACCGTCTGCAAATGAGTGCGCCGGAAATATCTGTTTTGAAGGACTCCCAGAAAAACAAAAACACAGTGACCGGAAAGGGTAAGGTGCGCTTTCATTTTAAAGATGAAGAGTATGACAGGCTGAGACAATATTTTTTAATAGAGAAAGTCAATGAGTGAGCAGCACGTATTAACAGTACAAAATCTTGTGAAAACTTATAGCGGCCGCAGAGTTGTCAACGATCTGTCCTTTTATGTGGATGCCGGTGAAATTGTCGGCCTTTTGGGGCCGAACGGAGCAGGTAAGACAACAGCATTTTACATGACTGTAGGGCTGATCCGTCCCGAAAAAGGAAAGGTCGTCTTTAAAGGCGAGGATGTGACGCGTGTGCCGATGCACAAGAGGGCGCGCATGGGAATGGGATATCTTGCGCAAGAACCTTCAGTTTTTCGCAGTCTTACGGTTGAGCAGAATGTGATGTGCATTTTAGAAAATCTCAGTTTAAAGAAAAGTGAGCGAAAGTTACGGCTGGAAGAGTTATTAGAGGAGCTTCATTTAACGCGGTTGGCGAAAAAAAAGGCGGCAGCGCTTTCGGGAGGCGAGAGAAGGCGCTTGGAAATTACGCGGGCTTTGGTCACGCGGCCAACATTTCTGCTTCTCGATGAGCCGTTTGCCAATATCGATCCCATTTCTGTCCAAGAGGTAAAAGAGCTCATCAGCCACCTATCTTCAAAAGGGATCAGTATTTTGATCACAGACCACAATGCACGGGAAATTTTCAGCGTTGTTGATCGCAGTTATCTTGTTGCGGACGGAAAAGTGATGGTTTCAGGCTCTGTCGAGCAATTGATTAGTAATGAAGAGGCAAAAAAAACATATCTTGGTGCAGATTTCAAGTTATGATGATTTTGGACTCGGTAGTCCTAAACAAGTAATGCCATCCTTTTGTTGTAATCACAAATGAAATACTGAATCATACCAATATGGTTGGCTAATTTTTTTGAAAATGACAGGGTTTTCCTAACCAGCCTCGAACATCTTTGCCTCAAGGTGTTGTTAAATCTTTCAATGTAACTCGTTTTTCCTGAATTTTTTCCGACTGCCTGGTGTTGCTTCCAAGGAAGGACTTCGTAGTACACAGAGAACTTATCAGAGTAAAAGAAGGTTTTTTTTTTAAATCCTCAGGAAGTTTTGCTAATAATGCTTCGGCAGCTCTCTTATCCCTTTTTCCTACATGCATTGCCAAAACCTGCCTGCTAGCCGAATGGAACGCCAACCAAAGCCATTGCTGATTTTTCTTATTTCCGACATAACTCCACTGTTCATCAAGCTCTATAATTGCCACTTCAAAATCCTTATAATCCTTGACCACAGTAGCGTTTAAATCGTCGGGCAACTCATAAATTATCTGTTGTATAAAGCTCAATAACCAGGGCATACTCACACTGAAAATTCTACAGATGCCTTCTAAAGAAACTCTTTCCAGAAGTGCTTGACGGACCTCACTTTTAGTTTGATCTGTAATAATTTTTTGTTGGGGGTCTAGAACAAATTGGCGGCCGCAAACAAGGCAACGATGATTTTGTTTTCCATTGTGGATATGTCCATTCTTTTTTACCGCGGTTGACTCGCATTTAGGGCACGATGGGTTCATTTCATTTCTCCAGCTGTTATGGCTGAATATGAAACTTTAAATTTCCATCAGTGTCAAACGAATTTTGATTTGAGCATTACATGTTTAGGACTACCTTGGACTCTCCTTTTGATTGGAGAGTCCGCGATTTATCTGGTGTGAATTTCTTGTCGATTAAAGAAAAACGCAATCTCTTTTTTTGCGTTTTCAAGAGAATCTGATCCATGCACGGCATTACTCTGAACGCTTTTTGCGAATCGATAGCGAATCGTTCCTGGTTTGGCGTTTTCAGGGTTGGTTTCGCCCATTAGCTGGCGGTTTTTGGCAACTGCATTTTCTCCCTCCAGTACCATCGCAACAACTGGGCCTGCATGCATAAAGTTTGTCAGTTGTTCGTAAAAAGGGCGGTCCTTGTGCACTTCATAAAATTCCATTGCATCGTTTTTTGACATCCGCACCATTTTGATTGCTGCAACCTGTAGGCCGTTTCCCTCGAAAATCTGAATGATTTCTCCGATATGATGGCCTTGGACGGCATCGGGTTTGATAATGGATAAAGTTTGCTCTACTTGAGCAAAAAGGGGAGCAAATAAGATGGCTGCTGTGAAGATCAATTTTTTTAACATGTATTAAGAGTCCTTGTTTAGAAAGTTATTGAATAATTGAGAGCCGCAATCGGAGATCTCGGACTCGGGATGAAACTGAACACCTTCAATAGGGTAATTCTTATGAGCCAAGCCCATGATTTCGCCCTCTTCTGTTTCGGCAGTGACTTCCAGACATGCAGGAAGCTGGGAGCGGTTCACGATTAAGGAATGGTAGCGAACGGCTTTGAATCCTTGAGGAAGATTGTTAAATGCTCTGTCATTATTGTGATAGATCCGGCTGGTTTTTCCGTGCATGGGTCCAAAAGACGATTGCACAACTTTTCCGCCAAACATTTCGGCAATTAGCTGCATCCCTAAGCAAATTCCAAAAATGGGAACTTTTCCCATATATTCCCTGATCAGGGAAGAAGAGATCCCGCTCTCTTTAGGAGTGCCCGGCCCTGGCCCTATTAGCAGAAAATCGGGATCGATTTCCAGGCACTCCTCAATGGTTAATTTGTTGTTTCTCCTGACTTGAACGTCGACTCCTTGCAGCCCAATTGCATGTGCAATGTTATAGGTAAAAGAGTCGAAGTTGTCGATCAGGAGCAACATCTCAATTTATCGCGTTCTTGCACAAATCTCTTCAGGAGAGAAGAAGAAGTTGATTTCCGTTTTTGCCGTTTCTGGACTGTCGGAGCCGTGAACGACGTTTTCATCGATCGTTGTCGCAAATTCTGCGCGGATTGTTCCTGGGTTAGCTTCTGCAGGATTGGTAGCTCCCATGATTTCGCGGTTTTTCAAAATAGCATCGTCTCCTTCCAATACCATGACCATGACAGGGCCGGAAGTCATAAAAGCCACCAAGTCATTGAAGAAGGGACGTTCTTTGTGAACAGCATAAAACCCTTGAGCCTGCTCTTGAGTCAAATGAAGCATTTTAGCGGCGACAATCTTCAGTCCTCCTTTTTCCAGTTTAGAGATCACCTCTCCAACCACGTTTTTGCCGATGCCGTCCGGTTTGATAATCGAAAGCGTTCTTTCAGTAGCCATTTGAATATTCTCTCCTTAATGGTTTAAATCGTTTCAGATCAAGAAATTAAAGAATAAATTCTAGACGATTCGCCGATTTATCGCAACATTGCGAAATTTAGAGGGATCGTGTATTTTAGATCTCTTTCTAAAACCTGACTTAACCCCGATAGTGATTGATGAAACTCCCTTTATCCTGGATTCTTGAAGTGATTGATTTGAATTTGCCGTCCCATAAGATCGCAAATATGCTGACGATGGCCGGACTGGAAGTCGATGGATGTACTCCGTTGCCGCTTGCTTTTGAAAACGTTGTAGTCGGCGAGGTCCTGCGTACGGAAAGACACCCTGATGCGGAAAAACTTTGCATAGCGACGGTTTTCGATGGCGAAGAGCAGTTTCAGGTTGTTTGTGGAGCTCCCAATTGCCGTCCCGGATTGAAAACCGCATTTGCGAAAATCGGCTCGGTGTTGAGAGATGAAGAGGGAAAAGCCTTTAAAATAAAAAAAACAAAGTTGAGAGGCGTGGAATCGTATGGCATGTTATGTTCCGAGGACGAACTTGGGATCGGAGATCATGGCAGCGGGATTATGGAGTTTGCCGACAGAATTCAGGTCGGGGCGGATATTTCTGAGATTTATGGAGATACAGTTTTAGAAATTTCCCTGACGCCTAACTTAGGACATTGCGCAAGTGTGCTTGGTGTCGTAAGAGAATTAGCAGCAATGACGGGCAAGCAGTATCGACTCCCTGCGATAAAGATCGAGGAAAATGAAGAAGAAGCTTTCGAGGCAGTTTCTGTTGAGGTTGCTTGCTTTGAAAAATGTCCCCGCTATGCCTGCCGCGTCATCAAAGGGGTAAAAGTCGGGCCGTCGCCTGATTGGCTGCAGAAAAAGCTGCTAGCGTGCGACCAAAGACCTGTCAACAACGTTGTCGATGCAACGAATTATGTGTTGATGGAGATGGGACACCCTTTGCACGCTTTTGATTACGACCTGTTGGAAGAGAGGCGCATTGTTGTCCGGACAGCTCAGGAAGGAGAAGCTTTTGTCTCTTTGGATGAAAAGAGGCGTGTCCTGACAAGTGATGATCTTTTGATTTGCGACGGAAAAAAACCGGTGGCAATTGCTGGCGTTATGGGGGGCTTGAATTCTGAAGTTCATGAGGGCACAGTCAATATCCTTTTAGAATCGGCTTATTTTGAGGCTGCAGGTATTCGCAGAACAAGCAAGAGGCTGGCGCTGCAGACGGAGGCATCGCGCAGGTTTGAAAGGGAAGCAGACCCTAACCAGGTGTTAGCGGCACTTGATCGAGCGGCTGTGCTGATTAAGGAAATTTCCGGTGGAGAAATTTGCCGTGGCGTGGTTGATGTCAAACAGAAGGATTTTTCGCCGAAAGAGGTCAAATGCCGATTGTCCCGTGTTAATGCGGTACTTGGAACACAGCTTGGAATGAGTGAAGTCAATGACCTTTTCACGCGCTTGGAATTTGGTGTTAAATGGGACGGAAAGGATACTTTCACTTTGACGATTCCGACCTATCGGGCAGATATCAATAGTGAAGTGGATCTGATCGAGGAGGTGGCAAGGATTTATGGATTTGACAATATTCCAAAACCTTCTTCCTATTTCACAAGTTCGGATATGCCCCACGCACCCATTTTTGTGTTTGAGAGAGAGATTCGCAGAAGATTGATGGCTGAGGGGCTTCAGGAGCTTTTGACTTGCGATCTCATCGGGCCGAAATTGCAGGAAGCGGTTAATGGGCCGATCATGCCTCCGGAAAATATTGTAAAGGTGCTCAACCCAGTATCTGTTGAGCAATCCATTTTGCGCACTTCCCTTTTGCCAGGGCTTTTGCAGGTGGCTAAGCACAACTACGATCATGAATGCCGCAATTTGAGTGGTTTTGAAATCGGCAGAATCCATTTTAAAGAAGAGGGCCGGTTCAAGGAACAATCGATGGCGGGAGTTTTGCTGATGGGAAACCGCCATCCGGATCACTGGGAAAGGAAAAAGGATGGAGCGGATTTTTTTGATCTCAAAGGAATTGTGGAATCGCTTCTCTTGGAAACCGGAGTATTGGATTACCAATTCCGCAGCGGAAATCTCCATTTTTTCCACCCTGGAAGGCAGGGAAGTCTCTGTATCGGAGAGCAGGAAGTGGGAATTCTAGGAGAGATCCATCCAACCATTTTGAGGCGGATGGATTTATCGAATAAGGTTTACTATGCAGAGATTGATCTTCATTTGCTTTATCAGATGCGGCAAAGCCGTAGGCTGATGGAGCCGATGCCGGTTTATCCGGCATCGGATCGAGATTTAACGGTCACAGTGGAAGAAAATGTTGCAATTCAGGAAATTTTGGAGGTGATTTCATCGGTGAAGTCGCGTTTATTGGAAAATGTTTCGTTGATCGATATCTATCGTGGAGAGAAGGTTGGTGAAAGTAAGAAAAATGTCACGTTGAGATTTATTTATAGAAATGTGAAGAAAACGGTTTCTCAAGAAGCTGTCGACGCAGAACATGCGCGGATCACATCACAAATTGAGGCACGTATTAGGAGGTATTGATATGCATAAGGTGGTTTTAATGGGGTTGTCGGTTGGGATGGCGGTAGCGCTTTCTGGCTGTTCCAAACGTTCGTGCGGAGACGTTTGCAAGCCTGAAAAGGAGGCTTTGAGCCAAACATATATTCACAAATATGGAATGGAGGTTCCACAAAGGGAGTGGAAGGATCGTGGCCAGAACGGCAGAGTGGTTTCTACGTTGAAATCGGGTGTTGTGGTGACGAAAAATTACAAAGATGGCTTTCTGGATGGTGAGACGACTTACACATTCCCTCATAGTGGTGCAATTCAGAAAACGGAAATGTATAGCCAAGGGCGGTTAGTTCAAGCAACGGAAAATGATTCCACAGGTATAAAGGTGAAGCAGGTCGATTACGACACTCCGACACATAAGAAGGTGTCTGTTTGGTATGAAAACAGCGCTCCTCATTATAATGAGGAATATGAAGGGAACAAATTGATCGAAGGGGAATATTTTACTCCTTACCAGCAATTGGAAGCGAGAGTGGATCAAGGAAGCGGGCGGCGCGTTAATAGAGACCAGTATGGTGTCATGGAGTCCGAAGATAAGATTCAGCATGGCGAGCTGGTATTGCGCACTTTTTTCTATCCAAATGGAGCGCCGAAAGAGGTGATTCCCTATCAAAACGGCATTGTCAGTGGAGAAAGAAAAACGTTTCTGCCTGGCGGGGAGCCTCAAACAGTCGAATCTTGGAATCATGATCACCGAGAGGGGGTCACAGTTGTCTATCAAAATGGCGAAAAGATTGCGGAAGTGCCTTATTTGAACGGTCAAAAAAATGGAGTGGAGCAGAGGTATCGCGATGGCCAGTTTCTTGTCGAAGAGATCACTTGGAAAAATGGTCAGAAGCATGGTCCTTGCTACCGCACTATCGGTGAAACGACAATTGTGGAGTACTACATGTATGGAAGAAAAGTTCCCCGTGTAGAGTACGACAGGCAGATGAACCATTTGATCAGATAAACAACTGAAGCTATCCTCTAAGAGGATAGCTTCTCAAGCTGGATTCCAGTTTTCACTGAGAAGTTCTCCAAACTCATTGCTGGAATCATCGATGGCATAGCGTTTTTCCATAACAACGTGTCTGTTTGCGTCGTAGAGGACAACCCCATCGAAGAAATCTCCTAGGGATTTGTAATGGATTTTGTGTTGGGAGATTAAGATGCCGTGGATTGAATAGGTCTTGCATGCGATGCATTTTCCCTTGTGAAAGGAGTATTCTTCGATCAGGACTGCTCGATCGTCTTGATTGCGAATCAAATGACGGGAGGCGTCTTGCTCTTTTCTCCAGGCGGCTTGATTTAGTGTTTTCAACATCCGGAAATCAAATAAGATGGAGTCATAGATCATTTTGACGAATTTATTTCCTTGGTATTGTTCAATCGAAATCCACTTGCGATAGGGATCGGAAAGTATCCGGTAGCTTGTTTCAGCCGATTCAGGCACTTTTTGGATTCCATAAGGAATTCCCCCTTTCCATTTGTAGTCTAAGTAGTTAGCAGTCATCACGGTGTCCTTGTTGGCATGAAAATAGCATCTTTCCTACAACAAAGTTTATTCGGAGGTACATTTCATGGAAAGGATGAATTTAGAAAAAAAGCTTTCTGAATTGGAGCGCATCTATGAACAATTGACAGAGGAATACAAAGAAATTGACCAGGTGCTAAGAGCAATAGGTTTTCCTTATGGCATGGTGTCCCTAAAAGATGTTGCAAGGGAACTGATAAAAGAGGCTTCCTGACTGCCGCCCGATTTTGAAGTTTATCGAATCTTAAAGAAAAATCCCTATTGTTCTATTTAATAAATTGAATTTACTAAAAATCATTAAATGATTACAAAAAATACTATAGATAATTTAACTTCCTTCATAATGGATCCTAGTAATAACGCTCGGGAACCATTAACTCAAGGGATCGCATGGACCACGACAATCATTTTAGGTTTTGGGACTATTGGAATTATACAAGGTTTGAGCGCTCTTTGGAGAAAACTAAGACACATTGATCAAAATGACACGCACGAGAAAATCAGTCGATTATTTCAAAAAATATTTTCAAGAAATAGTGCAAATGAAACCTTTGAGCGCACGCCTAACACCCACACAGCAACTACATTGGGATCTGAATCTTTGAGGAGCGCTTCTGAGCCTCGTTTGATTCATGAGCCTGTGGAAATGATGCACATACAGAAGATAGACCCCGAATTTACTGAAGTTAAATCGATTATTGAGCAAAGGGAAGCTCACAAAAACGCCAAAAAATACATGCAGCAAGAAGCGGAAAGGATAGGAGCAGAAGTTTTCTTTGTTTTGCCTGGGAAGCTTTCGTCTTGTCCAAAGGTTGATGATGTAGAAATTAAACATTTAGATGCAAAGGTATTTACTTGGCAAAACACAAACGGCGTTCAAGGTGATATTCAAGCAGATGGCAAAAACTCTGATCATGTTGTGCTCTATGGAGTTGCAAGCCAATTCAATTCCTGTGAAGCAGTGAGCCGCTTTACACCAGAACCCGGCACTGCTGTTGAGACTTATCGAACAGATCCTACTCAGGGGCCTGGTGCTCAGCTACAATTTCCTGATGAACAAGTAGAGATTATTAACCATGCAGCAAATCTAGGATTTAACGGGTTGTGTGAAGTTCTTGATGATTCAACTAAAAATGCTGTAAAACACGGGTATCTTACCCCTAAAACAGAAAAATCAGCGAGTATTGTGATTGAACAACTGAAAGCAAACGGGCATAAGATGGAGTTTCCTTGCATTGGAAACATTCCTAAAGGAGCTAACACAGAAAAAGTCTATGAGATATTGGTTGCAGCTCCCGCATTTGGAATATACAGCCTTGGTAAAATTACAGATCAGAAAAAGAAAAAGATAGAATTTCTTTGTGCTTTACAGAGCTATAGGGCCCAATTTCAGCAGGCTCTTAAATTAGCGGCATTGCATCCTCAAAAGCAATTAATTTTTAAGCCGACAGCCCCGGGATTGGGAGTTTTTGGTAACAGGGTGGATAATGTTGCCAAAGCATTTTATGTTGCAGCAAAAGAGTATGAAAGTCGGTTAATAGATAAAAAAATTCAAGTACGTCTTCAAGTATTTCAGAGTCGAGGAAGTGCTAGAATGATGGCAAATACTCTTAGACTCACTCAATGGATAGAGGGAGTTTGATTGCCTTCGGTTTTAGGGGGTCAAACTTTCCCTGTGTTTTACGAAATATTTATTTGATCTTAATCTGTCGTTAATATTTTTGTGATTAACTTGCAGGCAGTTCATTTGAACATCATGGATTGTCATAAAATCCTGAAGATCTAGCCAGAGTGTTAGATCCTCTGGATTGATTGATAATCAGAAAAGCATTCTATTCCCGTAAAACTTCCCTCAGGAGCGGCAAGTATTGCTGAGCTTGAGGGAGTTTTTTTTACCATTCTTATGGCATCTTTTTTGCATACTAAATGAAAACATTTAGGAGGTGTGCAATGGATGAGCAAGAGATGAGAAGAAAAATCGCTTATCTTGAATTCGTCAATGATCAATTAATTTCAGAAATGGAAGAGGTTGATGAAATGATGCGTTTTATTGGATTTGCCGATGGCCTTGATACGGTCAAGGAAACCGCTTGGCATCTCTATGATAACAACGACTTATATCAATCGTGATTTTTCAAGAATTTGAATTTTGACAAAGAGTTGCCTTGAGAGCTTGAAGTGGCTATAATGAGTCCTTTTTCAACACGGATATTTTAAAAATATCTAGAGATAAGGACTCTAATGGGACAAAAACTAAAAATGTGGGATACCTGCTCCTCTTGGGATGAAGCGGAGAAAGAGTGGGAAGCGGGTTCGGCAAAACTCGAAAAAAATTATCCTATCAAAAAATTGACCAAACTTCCTCAAATGCCCGGCATCACCTCGGAGACAGCCAAACATCTTAAGTGGAAAAGCTTAAAATGGATTTTGACTAAGGATCATAAGAAAGAGGTGCGGAAAGGCTTTTTGAAACGTCCTTTGAAATATGGAGTGGGGTATTTGAAGTCTATCGTTCGTAAAGACTCATTTATTCGCGATCAAGACTTTTTCCTCTATGGAATACAGTCTGTGAAAGCTTTTGAAGAGCTTTTACGGAAAGAAGATTCTCTTTTGGTTTTGGGATTTTCCTATTGTCATAAACCTTTTGAATGTCCATCGGGAAGATTTACAGATAGCTGTATACATGATCCCGAGCATCCGACCTGCAGGCAATGCTTTATTGGCAAAGCGATCAATGCAGCTCCGGAAAAAAACGTGATTCCTCTATCAATTCCCACTGTGCACTATATTGGGGGAAAAGTTTTTGAGATTGTGCATCAACATCCCGAAAAACGTGTATTATTTATCATCACCGCTTGCGAGATGACTCTGAAGATGTTTGGAGATTTAGGAAATATGGTCGGCATTCAAGGAATTGGGGTGAGGCTGGATGGCCGGGTTTGCAATACAATGCGTGCGTTTGAACTCTCTGAAAATGGAATCAAACCTGGTTTAACCGTTGTCACTGACGAAACACAAAAAAGAATCCTGGATCTACTGAAAATTTTGCGGGCATCCAGCAACCCATCCAAATAAAAGAGTGAGAATTTCGTTGACCTTGACAAAATAAATCGAAAAAATATAAAGATTATTTTATAAGGAAAGCAAATTCCAGGGAGGGAATTTATATGAACGTTCTTAGTCTAGTTATCTCTTTAATTAGTGGAGCTATTGGGGGAAATATTGCCGGTTCTTCTCTGTCTCAAAAAAACTTAGGTCCTATTGTCAATACAATCGCAGGACTTATTGGTGGTGGAGCCGGAGATTTTCTCTTGAAAGCTTTTGGAGTCATTACAGCCGCTACAGCTGTAGGAAATGGAGCTGCAACTGGAAACGAACTAGATATCAGTCAAATTTTAGCTAGTATTGGAGCTGGAGGTGTCAGTGGGGGCGTTTTAACTGCTATCATCACTTTTTTAAAGGGCGCAGTTAAAAAATAGACAATTAGTGGTCTGAGGGTATGTCGCCACTTTGAGCCTTGGAGCACGAGCAGCTAACTTTCTCATAAAAATGCTTTCGGCGAAAGGGCTTGTGAGGGTTTTGTTGATGATAAGGCCTTACATGATCAGCATTCTGGCATGACTTTTGGCAACATCCCATGTAAGTTTTGATACATTCGGAGCAGCTGATAAAAAGCGTGTTGCAGTCCATGTTTGCGCAATTGTAGTAGTGATCAGAAAGTTTGGAACAAAATTGGCAATGGGAGATAGGAGGGGTTTCCTCGTCCCCAACGGGAACAGTTAGTCGATCGTCGAAGACGAAAAGCTTTCCTTGCCAATGCTTGTTGCCCACTTTATGGCCATAATTGATCACGCCGCCTTCAAGCTGGTACACCTTGTCATATCCTTTCTCTTTAAGGATGGAGGAGTAAAGCTCGCAACGAATCCCTCCTGTGCAGTACATCATCACAGGAGGTTTCTCACTCCCGTGCCGCCGATCTAGCTCGTCGGCATATTTTTCAAATTCTCGAAAGTCTTTGCAGGGAGGAAGCTCTGCCCCTTCGAAATGTCCGATTTTTGATTCGTAGTCATTGCGTACATCGATCAGGCAAAATTCCTCATCACTTTCAAGCATCTCTTTCCAAATTTCTGGAGAGATGTGTTCGCCTCTTTTGGAAAAGTCGATCGATTGGTCGCATGCAACCAAATTTTTCCTGTATTTTACAGTTTGCCTAGGGAAAACCTGCTCATGCCATTCGTCGATTTTAATAGAGGCATCCTTAAGAAGGGGATTTTCTTGCAGCCAGGAAATGTAGTCCTCTGCGTCTTGAATCGAAGCGCACATCTGAGCATTGATCCCTTGTTCAGAGATATAGATCCGGGAAGTGATCTCTCTTCCCTTAAAAAAAATCTTGTGGCGTAAAACTTCATTATGGGGATTTTCCAAAGGAACAATATGATAAAAAGCTAATACGCGGTATGGATTCATGCTTAAGAATTATAAGGTTTAGATTCCTTTTTTTTCAACCCATTCCGACCATGTCATATCGAATGAAGGGACTTCTCTACAGTAGTCGTAAAACATATCGATAAAGTCAGCTCTTTTCTTAATGTGACTTTTTTTCCATCTGTCGTTTGCCGCATCGGAGATTCTGTGCAAATTGATGCCGCCTAAATCGTGTTGTCTGCGAATAATTGTTTGCAAAGAGTCTTTTGACGCATGAAGCATCATGTCTTGCATAGCAAGAAATGTTGTTGTCCTCCCTTTCCCGGCTGAGCAGTGGAAGTGCAGCCATGTATCAGGAGGAATGCTTTTAATCCAGTGGACAAAAGCATCGACATGTTTGTCTTTGGGACGTCTGTGATCTGTAATCGAAAACCGGCAGTATTGCAATCTTTGAAGTTCGACGATATCTTGCTCTGTTCGTGCGGTTTTTACAAGATATGGAACTGGAAACATCGAGTTGTGATAAACGATGGTTACTAAATGCTTCCTCAAATTTTCTACAAAGGAATCCTCCTGATGCAGCACTTCCGCTGTATTCTTTTCGGTATCGCCCCAATTATGTTCATGATACCAGCTGACGGCATTGCCGTTGAGAAATCCGTGCGGTTCTTGGCGCAAGTCTACAATCATAATGTTTGAAGCTGGAATTTGAGAAATCATCCGTTGAAGCTCTTTTTCGCTGAACTGGCCGCTTCCTGAGCTGTTAAAAGGAGTTGTGTGGAAATTTCTTGGGAGTTCATAGCGGTTTTTGCTATTGAGGATCAGAAGGTAGGAGTATTTTTTGGCAAAAGGCGGATAGATAAGTCCAAGGAAAATTAAAATTAACAAAATGGTTAAAAGCAGCCACTTAGACATGGAAAAAAACTCTCTTAATATGCAAGAATGATAACAAATTACACAGATGTTTTAAAGGGAGATGTAGTTATGTCCGGTCAAATCGCACATTTTAATGATGATAATTTTGATAGTGAAATCACAGAAGGCTTAACGCTTGTAGATTTTTATGCTGATTGGTGTGGGCCATGCCGCATGATGGAGCCGATTATTGAGGAATTGGCTGCAGAGTTTTCAGGCACAGCAAAAATTGGCAAACTTGATATTGAAGCTTCTCAAAAGACGACATCTGTGTACAATGTGACTTCTATTCCTACTATGATCCTCTTTAAAGACGGAAATGAAGTGAAGAGAATCGTTGGTGTCAAAGACAAAGACTCTCTCAAAGAGATGATTTCGGCAGAGATGTCTATTTAGTCGCCCTTGAAAAAGTTGAATTGATTCTGTCGGTACGCTTCATAGACGGCGATGCCGACAGAAGTCGCTAAATTTAAGCATCTTTTCCCTTCAATCATTGGGAGGGAGATAAACTTCTCTGGCCATTTTTCCACAAACGTTTTGGGCAGTCCGTGTGTTTCTGAGCCAAAAACCAGCCAGTCGTCAGTTGTGAAAGAAATTTTGCTATAGGGTCGCTTTGCATGGCTGGAGAAAAAATAGAAAGGCGTTTGCTGAGATTCTAATACTTCTTCTAAATTTTCCAATACTTGCATGTTCACACCTTCCCAATAATCTAGCCCGGCTCTTTTTAACCAACGGTCTGTGATTTGAAAGCCTAAGGGGGCGACCAGATAGAGGTCGCTCCCTGTGACAGAACATGTACGGACGATATTTCCGGTATTCTGTGGAATTTGAGGTTGATATAAGACGACTTTTACCATTAGGGGAGTTGATCGTCATCCTCTTCTTGAAGCATGGCATCGTCATCTTCAGGAGTGTCTGCTTTTACAATTTCGATATCAAAGATTAAAAGTGAATTTGGCGGCAACGGGCCTTGTGTGCCGTACCCAAGATCTGGGTGGACGTAAAGGCGGCGTTTCTCTCCCTCTTTCATGCCGACAATTCCTTGTTTGAATCCAGGGATCGTTTGCTGTAAAGAAAGGGTGACAGGTTCGCCGGCTTGCTCTGTTGAGCCGAAAACTTGTCCGTCGAGGAATTTACCGGTGTAATGAATGCTTGGAGAGCTATCCTCTTTGACTGTTTCACCGGAACCTTCTTTGAGGATTTCATATTGCAGTTTCCCAGGCTCAATTTCTATCACGTTGTTTTTGAGCTTGTTTCCTGCTAAAAAATCAGTGGCTTTTCGCAAGTTTTCATCAGATAGGGCGAGGTACGCTTTTGCCTGATAAACTTGCAGAAGTTGTTCATATTCCTTGTCTGACATTGGAGCAGGTTTGCCTGCGGCGCCATCTCGAATTCCCGAGATCACCATTTCGATATCGAAGCTAAAACCTGGGTTGTCAAGATTTCGTCCAATAAAATGACCAAAAGCTTTTGAGAGCTTTTTGAGCTCTTCGGGATCGTTTTTCTCTGCGTCAACAAATTGCATTGACGGCTGTGTGCTGTTTTCTTGAGCTGCAAGCGGACTTATGCAAAGCAAAAATAGGATGATGCTCGTTTTTCGAAAATCCATGAATCTGTAACCTCCATTCTTGGGATTTTAGTAGTGTTGTCTAGAATATCATTGATATCGGAAAAATCGTACAAAATTCTATTCCATAAGCAGGTTATTTCAAAGCCACCACGCTCTACGTCGAAATGATAAATTTAACAAGTTTCAGAAATTTAGACCGATTCTTGAAGTCGGTTCGGTATATACCGAATCAACTTCAAGAATCGGTTTTTGACGTCATCGTTAGCCTTTGATTTTGAGACCCGCTTGCATCACTCAACCTATTCAGGTTGAGTTGCTTCAGCGCCGTCTTCGCCTGACTCAAATTCAAGGCAACTCTTTGTCAAAATTCCAATTCTTGAAGTTGATTCGGTATAAACAGCCATATTAGGCAGTATCATCTGTAACAGAAAGATGAAGGTCTCTGAGCTGATCCTCCGCCACAGGGCTGGGGCACTGGTTCATCAAATCACTTGCTTTTTGCGTTTTTGGAAAAGCGATCACTTCACGAATATTGTCCGTTTGCGCCATCAGCATGATGAGGCGGTCCAATCCAAGTGCAATGCCTAGATGCGGAGGAGTTCCATATTTCAGCGCTTCCAGGAAGAATCCAAATTTCTCGTTTTGCTCTTCCGGAGTGATTTGAAGCAGATCGAAAATTTTCTTTTGCAAACTCTGGTCATGAATACGTTGCGATCCTCCTCCAATCTCGTAGCCGTTTAAGACAAGGTCGTAACCATAGGAGCGCACATGCAGCGGGTCGGAATCTAACAGATGCATGTCTTCAACATGAGGAGAGGTGAATGGATGATGGAGACTTTCCAGCCGCCCTGTTTCAGCATCTTTTCCAAATAGAGGGAAGTCGGTGACCCAAAGAAAATCAAGGTGATCATCGGCGGCAAGTTTTCTATCCTGAGCAATTTTTCTTCTAAGATGGTCAAGTCCTTGGTTAACAAGCTCAACGGAATCACCGATCATAAAAATAAGGTCTCCTTCGTCAACTTGAAGCCGCTCGATTAGCTCCTTTTGAAGCTCGGGAGAAAAGAATTTGACGATGTTGGAAGCTAAGGCGCCTTCTTGCATTTTCATCCAAGCAAGACCTTTGATTCCCAATCTGCCGACAAAATTTGTGTACTGTTCGATTTCCCGTCGAGAAATTTCCGCTCCGCCTTTGACGCAGATCGCCTTGATGGTTCCTCCGTTATCTAGCTGGTTTTTGAAGACGGAAAATTCGGAACGTTTTGCTATGTCGTTGATTGTCGACAACTCCATTCCAAAACGGGTATCAGGCCTGTCTGTGCCAAACCTGTCCATGCAATCCTTGTACGGCAGTCTACGGAAAGGGATCTTGATTTCAAGGCCTAGACAATCTTTGAAGATTTTTTTTACCATTTCTTCGATAATATTCAAAAGATCCTCAGGAGTGCCGAAACTCATTTCGATATCGATCTGTGTGAATTCAGGTTGGCGATCAGCTCTTAAGTCTTCGTCGCGGAAGCAGGGAGCGATTTGGAAATAGCGATCCATGCCTGCAACCATGAGAAGCTGCTTAAATAGCTGAGGAGATTGCGGCAAGGCGTAAAAAGTCCCTGGATGGATGCGTGACGGGACGAGATAGTCTCTTGCTCCTTCCGGCGTTGATTTCCCCAAAATTGGAGTGGAAATTTCAATAAACTCCTGACAATTTAAGACATTTCGCACCGTTTGCATGACTTTGTGTCGTAAAACAAGATGATCTTTGATTTTACCTCTTCGGATATCCAAATAGCGGTATTTCAGTCGAATCTCTTCATTGGCTTCGATAAAATCATCGCAAATAGAAAATGGCGGCGTGTTAGCTTTAGAGAGGACTTCCATCTCATGGATGTCCACTTCAATCTCTCCGGTTTCCAGCCTGGGATTAGCCATCCCTTCTGCACGGGGAATGACAGTTCCCTTAACGGAAATTACCCACTCCGATCGTAATTTTTCAGCATTGGAAAAAAGCTCCGGCCGCGTTTCCGGATTGAAAACAAGCTGCGTGATTCCGAATCGGTCGCGAAGATCAATGAATATCAAACCTCCGTGATCGCGTCTTCTATGCACCCATCCCGAAAGGGTGACACTCCTTTCTACATCGCTTTTTCTTAAAGTTCCACAGTTGTGTGTGCGTCGATAATCAAACATAAATCTATCTCGTTATTGCTATTTATACCGATCATTAGAGGAAAGATTCCATTTTTTCCATCGCGTCTTGAAGCTCCTTAGTCAGCTTTTTTGTATGATCGATTGATGATTTTATTTTATCGTGAAAAAATTTCGCTTCTAAAGGCTCTTTAAAAGGGGTGTTAAAATCGGCCCACATCCGGATGAGATCTTCTCCTGCGGATTCAATTCGCAAAATGCGGGAAAGGTGGTAGAGTGGCGCAGAAATCGCTTCCCCTGTTTCCATATTTTTGAGTTCGACGGTTTCTGTTTCCAGTTCTTGATCTCCGACGACAGCAACAAATTTTGCACCGATTTGGTTCGCATATCCCATCACTTTTCCGAGTTTGCGTCCTGTAAAATCCATTTGCGCATCGATAGAGTTTTCCCGTAAAAAGTGCAGCACTTTAAAGCATGCACGCTTGGCTTTTTCTCCTAAAGGGATGAGGAAAAAGGTCGGTCGATAAGCGGAAGGAACAGGCGCTTCTTGCTTCAATAACGTTTGAATGATCCGCTCGATACCTGTGCCAAATCCAAGAGCCGGCTGATCCGGCCCTCCTAATTCTTTAATAAGCGAGTCGTAGCGTCCGCCGCCTCCGATGCTGTTTTGAGCACCTAGCTCTTCGGCTGCAACTTCGAACACTGTTCTGTTGTAATAATCCAGCCCCCTAACAAGATGGGGATTGATGGCGAAAGGAATCTCTAAAAAGGTTAGATATTCCTGAACACGCTCAAAATGGGTTTTCACCTCGTGACTTAAAAAATCTAAGATCGAGGGAGCCTTTTCGATAAATTCCTGATCCTGAGGACTTTTAGAGTCGAGGATTCGCAAGGGGTTTTTATCCAGGCGCTGCCGGCTTTCCTCAGAAAGATGTTTTTTGTGTTGTGAAAAATATTCTTTTAAAGCGTGGCGAAAATGGAGGCGGCACTCTTTGTCGCCGAGCGAATTGATCATCACTTTTAAGTTTTGCAAGCCTAGCTTGCGGTATGTGGTGTACAAAAGATCGATCACTTCAGCGTCTTGTTCCGGAGCTTGTGTTCCGATCACTTCGGCTCCAAATTGGTGGTGCTGTCTGTATCGCCCAGCCTGCGCCCGTTCATAGCGGAACATTGGGCCAATGTAAAAAAATTTATGAATTGGCACCTGATGAGAAAGGTTGTTTTCAATATAGCTGCGAATGACAGGTGCAGTTCCTTCCGGACGCAAACAAAGCGATCTGCCTCCTCTGTCATTGAACATATACATCTCTTTTGAAACAATATCGGAGGTTTCCCCGACCCCTCTTTGGAAGAGCTCTGTTTTTTCGAGGATAGGAGTGCGTATTTCCTGGAATCCGTATTGCGCGGCCGTTTCCCTGATCACTTTCTCAACATAAATCCACAAATGGGATTCTTTCCATGGAGTTTTAGGATCTATAGGCAGGATGTCGAACACACCCGGCGGAGCTTTGATATTCATATGTGTTGATCAACTAAATTATGTTGCTTGAAAGTATACCAATCCCGTGGAAAATAGGCTAGCCTGACTTCACAAATTCTTCTATCAGATGGTCGAATTCGCTGAGAAAATAATCTTTTTCCCCTGGATCGCTGATCCAGGAATTTTCAAGAATGTTGATGAGGACGCCTCTATCTCTTTCGTCAAGCGGTTCGGTTGCATAAAGGCTTTTCGGAGAGAAAAGTAAAAACTGTAGTCGGTTCAATGTGTGGGTGCGCACCTTCTCTTGGAATTGAATGAGAGAATTTGTGTCTGGAAGGTTTTCCAGCGTCAGGGTTTGAGCGGCTTGTTCGGACACATGCTCCAATTCGTGGAGAGACTCCGCCCTGTCGATTTTTTCAAAAATTTCCTCAATTTCCTCTTGTGTAAGTCGTTGAGTGGGTTGATCATCAAGCGCAGCTTGCGCAAAAGAGGAAAGCTGGGCCTGATCCACATACTTGACGAACTCCTCTAAAGGCATATCGGTATGCTCTTGATAAAGTTTAGCAAGTTTTTGAATAATTTTTTGTTGATAGTGGAGGCTCGTTTTTAGGTATTCAGACAAAAGCTCTGAAAAAGAGGGTTCAAATTCAGGAAGAAGTGCGTTGTTCTGCTGGTTAAGCAGTTCGAGCATTTTCCTGCTGATTGCGTTTAATGCATGCTTTCTTTCTTGGTGGGATGCCTTTAGTTGCAAATATAACGGATGTTGCAAGTCAGTGTCATCAGAAGCTGTTTTCTCTGCAATGAGGAGAGAGTCTTCTATAGGACTTAGCGAGAGGAAATCAGGTTCTTGCTCCATCTCGCTTGAAGTTGGGAAAAATGTCGATAATTCGGTTCTTGGCGATGGAAGAAAGGCGATTTCTCTCCTTTCTTCATTGATAAGCAAGTGGCTGCTGGCAACAAATCCTTTTGGATTGAATTTCACATAGGCGACCAAGAACTTGCTGTTTGGAGCGAACGTGTTTAGAGCTTTTTGCGCTTCTACTGCCATTTGCAGCCCCTCGGATGTATAGAGAACGATGTTGGGAAAATTTGAAATTTCGTCCATTTCATCTTGGATAATCGCAACATCGCTTGGGCTGCTTGAGTTTTTGTATAGCTGAATGGCTTTTCGTAAAAGTTCTTCACCAAAAGGGTAGTAGCGTGGCGCGTTATAGATGTAATTTTCTGCGCCAGGGCGGATAAACCCAAGTGTTTTGGGAGGAGAAAACCCCCAATGGTTTTTGTGTCCTGCCAATGAATTGAGCGACATCAATCCCCCCTCTTTAATGAGGTGATGAATATCTTCGCCGTTGCTGCCTTCTAAGGGATCGGGATTGGCTAATAATCTATTTAATGCTTTCAAATCAGAAATTTTTCGCATTTCCATAGTGGAGGAGTCGACGACAAGCGTTTTTTTGTGTACAAGCCACTGCATGAGATTGGGAGCTGGCTGGGCAATCACGATGAATTGATCCAGGCTGCGGCTTGTATATACTCTTAAACGGTAGGGGTATTTGGTAAACTGCCCTTCGCTGTCGATTTGCGCTTGGGTATGCAAGTTGGGAGAAAGAACTTGAGCAAGGTTGTTGCGGATGAAATTAGGATCAGACCAGTTTTGTTTGTTTGGCGTGATGTGGTTGAGTTTGGCATGAGTCATCGCCATCGCGATATCTGCGATTCCCGCTGCGATCTTTTTCTCTTCCTGGCTATTTTTGCCGCTGGCCCGGAAATAAACTCCGCTGCAGATTACTGCGCCTAAAGCGATGATTGCAAGAAGGAGTCCTGCAAGCATTTTCCAAGAGTCAGCAAAGCTTTCTCTGCCTGGCGAGTAAATGTTGTTTGCTTCCAGGCGATCTTCTGACCACTGTTCTGATTCATCGTCAAAGTCCCTGAGATAGTATTTCTTGGAAGAAAGCGATTCGGCCTCTTCTTCTTCCTCTTCTGCTTTTTGGTCTTCAATCGCTGGCAAAGACGGCGGAGGGGCTGTTTCAAGAGACGGCTTTGAAAGCTCTTCAACTTCCTTTAAAAGTTTGTCAATTTCATCAGGGACGTCTTCCTGTTTTTCCACCGTTTGAGTCGTAGGCGCGTCGTCTTCAATGAATTCAAATTTAATTTTATTTTCACCAATCTCGATTTGATCGTAGTTTTTTAGTGGTTTTTTTCCAAAAGGCAGACCGTTCAGAGAGGTAAATGGGTCGTTGGCTGCATTGATAACGACAAAGCGCTCATTTTGTTCTTCGATGACGACATGCCTTGCGCAAATGCCTGGAATATCCATCGGAAGGTCGACATGATCCGCGTTGGAATGGCCAATGACAATCACTTCTTTATCTAAAGTGATCACTTTGGATTCCTGATCAGGATTAAGTGTCAACTTGATCATGATGTTTTATCTAAAGCCTCGTATATGCGCAAGTTTTCTTGTATCGGGAATCTTCTAGCATATCTCAATTAAAGTGTGAAGCATAAAGTCGATCTAAAAGGCTGGAGATAAAATAATATTTTTAACTTGCAGAAAAGTCTTGAATGAAATTTATTAAGCAGGTTAAAATATTCACTGGTACCCGGGAAAAAGAAGGGGATTGATGTTTTGAATTCTATTTTGAGTCTATTTAAGCCTGCACCTTACATTGACGAAATTAAAGATCCAGAAGTTGTGAAAACGAAGTACAACTACTGGCGCATTCGCATTATCTACTCAATGTTCATCGGCTATGCTCTTTATTATTTTACCCGAAAAAGCTTCACGTTTGCTATGCCCGGGCTTATCGAAGATCTTGGGTATGACAAAAGCCAACTAGGTTTGCTTGCCAGCATTTTGTCGATCACATATGGGGTGAGCAAATTTGCTTCCGGTATTTTGTCGGATCGCTCAAATCCCAGGTACTTTATGGCTTTCGGTCTTTTTATGACGGGGGTGTTCAATATTTGTTTCGGGCTCTCTTCCTCGCTTTTGATGTTTGCCGTTTTTTGGGGATTGAATGGTTGGTTCCAAGGGTTTGGGTGGCCTCCTTGCGCGCGGTTTTTAACGCATTGGTACTCGCAGTCGGAAAGGGGAGTTTGGTGGTCTTCCTGGAATGTTTCGCACAATGTCGGGGCGTTTCTGATCCCTTGGGTTGTCGGAGCTTGCCTTTATTTTGGCTGGCGTTATGCAATGTTTCTTCCGGGAGTTCTTTGTATATTCGGAAGTTTCTTCCTGTTGGATCGATTAAGGGATACTCCACAGTCGTTGGGACTTCCTTCTATAGAAAAATTTCGCAATGACTATCCTCCGAATGCAAAGAAAGATGGGGCGGAGGAGAACTTATCGACTAAGGAAATTTTAGTCGACTACATTTTTAAAAATAAATACATCTGGCTTTTGGCCGCCGCCTATTTTTTCGTTTATGCTGTCCGCACAGCAGTCAATGACTGGACTGCCCTGTATCTTTTGGAAACCAAAGGGTATAGCCGCATCGGAGCAAATGGCTGTGTTTCCATGTTCGAAGTGGGAGGTTTCTTCGGCAGTTTGTTTGCCGGTTGGTCTTCAGACCGTCTTTTCGCTGCAAGAAGAGGACCTGTCAACGTCTTGTTCACACTGGGGATGCTTTTGTCTTTGAGTTTTTTTTGGGTGATTCCCGAAGGCTTTCCATTGCTTGATTCAATGGCGATGTTTTTTGTAGGCTTTTCGATTTTTGGCCCTCAAATGCTGATCGGCGTTGCTGCTGCGGAATTATCCCATAAGAAAGCTGCTGCGACTTCAACCGGATTTATCGGCTGCTTTGCATATATGGGGGCAGCTGTTGCTGGCTATCCTTTTGGAAAATTGACGCAAGAGCATGGCTGGGAAGGATTTTTTATCGGAATGGTTGTTTGCGCCTTGATGGCAGCTCTTTTGCTGCTTCCTTTATGGGGAGTCTTCAAATATGAAGTTTCTGTTGAGCCTGAGCCTGCAACAGCTTAGAGGGTCTTCACAAAATGTTTGTTCCTTTGCATGTCCATTCGCAGTACTCGATCCTTGATGCTTCTGCATCTGTGAAGGCGATTGCAGCAAAAGCAAAAGAGTTCGGCATGCCAGCTGTCGCGTTAACAGATCATGGAAATTTATTCGGCGCGGTTGACTTTTACAAGTCTTGCAAGGGAAATGGGGTGAAGCCGATTATCGGGTGTGAAGTGTACATTGCTCCGAATTCCCGCTTAGAGAAAAAAAAGGAGAGGGGAGAGCGTGCAGCTTTCCATCAAACGCTTCTGGCGAAAAACGATGAGGGGTATCACAACCTTTGCGCCCTGAGCTCCCGGGGATTTTTAGAAGGATTCTATTATTTCCCCCGAATCGATATGGAGCTTTTAAAGGAGCGTAGCCGAGGTCTTATCTGCCTTTCTGGGTGCATGAGTTCGAAGCTTTCACAGGCAATTCTTGATGGGGCCGGCGATGAGTGCGACCGTTTGGCCGATTGGTATTTAGAGGTGTTTGGTGAAGATTTTTACATTGAATTGCAGCGCCATCCCATGTCGGAAGCAAGTCTTCATGAAGGCGGCATGTATCAAGAATCGTGGCTTATTCAGCAGTACCAAGGCTATATCGAGAAGCAGAATCGTTTGAATGATGCCCTTTTGGAAATTGCCGAAAGAAAAGGGATTCTTTATGTTGCGACAAATGACAGCCACTATATCGAACGTTCGGATTGGCAGGCGCATGAGGTTCTGCTCAATGTGCAATCGGGCGAGCCTGTAGAAATTTGGGAAAAAGATTCGCTGGGAAACCCTAAATTCCGCGTTCCCAACCCTAAGAGAAGAACTTACTCTTCGCATGAGTTTTATTTTAAATCTCCCGATGAAATGGGGGAGCTTTTCAAAGATCTTCCCGAGGCACTATCAAATACGCTTGCAATCGCTGACAAGTGCACCATGGAGCTGGATTTTGAAACGAAACACTATCCAGTATATGTTCCTCCATCCATTGAGAATACGGAATATACAGATGCTGAGAGGGTGGAGTCCGTTGAAAAATTCTTAAGGCAGCTGTGTGCCGAAGGGATACCCAAGAGGTATACTCCGGAAAGGCTGGAAAAAGTGAAAGAGGTTTATCCCGACAGAGACCCTTTAGAAGTGGTTCATGAACGTCTGGAAGAGGAGATGAGCGTGATCGCGCCAAAAGGGATGTGCGATTATCTGCTGATTGTTTGGGATTTTATCAATTGGGCAAAAAATCATGGGATTCCTGTCGGCCCTGGAAGGGGTTCCGGAGCGGGATCGATTGTGCTTTATCTGATTGGAATCACAGATATCGAGCCTTTAAGATTCAACTTGTTCTTTGAGCGTTTTATTAATCCGGAGAGGCTTTCTTATCCCGATATTGATGTCGATATCTGCATGGATCGGCGTGGGGATGTGATCCAGTATACCCTCGACAAATATGGCAAGGACAATGTCGCTCAGATCATCACTTTTGGCACGATGAAAGCGAAAATGGTGCTGCGTGATGTCGGGCGTGTCCTCAGTGTGCCCCTTGCGAAAGTAAATGAGATTGCTAAGCTGGTGCCTGATGACCTGAATATCACATTAGAAACGGCTTTGGAAAAAGATCATGATCTGCGTCAACTCTATGAACAGGATGAGGAAACTCGCCGTTTAGTTGATCTTGGAAAAAAATTGGAAGGTTCCATAAGGAATACTGGAATCCATGCTGCCGGGATCATTATTTGCGGCGACCCTCTTGTTAACCACATTCCCGTTTGCGTGGCAAAAGATGCTGAGATGCCGGCAACGCAGTATTCGATGAAACCCGCTGAACAGGTAGGCATGTTGAAGGTCGATTTTTTGGGGCTGAAGACCTTGACTGCGATTCAGACTTGTGTGAATGCGATCAAAGAGAGAGTTGGTGAACAGATTGACTGGGTCAACCTGCCGCTTGATAATGAAAAAGCATTTAATCTGTTGAACCAAGGAAAGACTTTAGGAGTATTTCAATTGGAGTCCGGAGGTATGCAGGATCTGGCAAGGCAGCTGCATCTGGACAAATTTGAAGAGATCATTGCTGTCAGTGCGCTTTACCGTCCCGGTCCCATGGATATGATTCCCTCTTTTATCAATCGGAAGCACGGACGGGAAGAGATTGATTACGATCATCCATGGATGAAGGAGATCTTAGCAGAGACTTACGGGATCATGGTGTATCAGGAGCAAGTGATGCAGATTGCGCAGAAGCTTGCTAACTATTCCCTTGGAGAAGGGGATGTGCTTCGTCGGGCAATGGGTAAGAAAGATGCTGAACAGATGGCTGCGCAAAGGGAAAAATTTAGGCTTGGAGCGCTTGAAAACGGAATCTCTGAAAATGTATCGATGAACATTTTCGACAAAATGGAAAAATTTGCCGCTTATGGATTTAACAAGTCTCATGCTGCAGCTTACAGTTACATTGCCTATGTGACAGCATTCTTGAAAGCGAATTATCCGGAAGAGTGGATGGCGGCTTTGATGACATGCGACAGGCACGATCTGACTAAGCTTTCGAAATTTATTCGCGAGTGCCAGGCGATGCAGATCAAAATGCTTCCTCCCGACGTGAACGAAGCAGGAACCACATTCATGGCTTCTAAAGAAGGGATTCGTTTTGCCATGAGCGGGATTAAGGGGGTGGGAACTTCAGTTGTTGAAGCGATCGTTGCGGAGAGGGAAAAGGGGGGGCGTTTTGAAAGTTTGTATCAATTCATCAAGCGGATTGATTCTAGTAAAGTTGGTAAAAAGGTGATAGAAAATCTTGTTGAAGCAGGATGTTTTGATTTCACCGGATGGTCGCGCGATCAGCTGCGCATGAGCGTAGAACCGATGTTTGAATCGGCAATGAAGGAAAAAAAAGAGGAAAAAGCCGGTGTGCGTTCATTGTTTGAATTAATGGGGGAAAATAATGAAAATTTGTTCGCCGAGCCGCCTAAAGTGAACATGCCCACACCCAGTCGACAGATCTACTTAAAAGAAAAAGAGTTATTAGGATTCTTCCTTACCGGCCACCCCATGAACAGCTTTAAAGATATTCTCGAGCGGTTATCTTGCATTGCGTTGCGTAATGTTGAAACCTTGGATCATCAGACTGTTTTCCGATCAGCTTTTTTAGTTGAGACTGTGCGGACTCTTTTTTCTTCCAAGTCGCAAAGAAAATTTGCGATCCTCATGGTTAGCGATGGCATTGAGAGTTTTGAGCTTCCGATCTGGCCTGAGATGTATGAGGAAAAGCATCAGTTAATCAAAGAAAACCAACTGCTTTACGCTGTACTCGAAGTTGATCGCAGTGAGGGGAGTTTACGCCTTTCTTGTCGTTGGTTTGACGATCTGACTCAGGCAAACGAGGCTACAGTCAAGGAGTGCGATCAGGCGTTTGATCGCGCAAAATTCATGGCGGCACGTGCAAGCCATTCGAAAAATAGAAGAAGCAGGTCCAATCAAAAGAAAAAAGAGGAGCCTAAAGTGGAGATCGAAAAAGTTTCTTTGAAGCTAGATGCGGATAAAACACGGTTAAGCCATATTCTTGAAATAAAAAAACTGTTCGAATCCAGTAGAGGTAAAAATCCTGTGCAAATCGATTTTATGGTGGATGGTCGGAGTTTGGCTGCTTTACATATCGATCAACCTTGGGGAGTGGAATGGACTCCGGAGTTAAAAGAAAAATTAGAAAAATTTAGTTGGCGGTGATCTTGAAAAAGTTCTTGTCAAAACAAGAAATCATTGGTATAACTTACCGAAAAGTTAAAGTGCAAAACATCCTTACTTTAGATTACGAAGGAACATTGTTTAGGTTTTTGTATAACAGTTTCACCGCAGGCCGCCCTTTTTTCCTCCTCCTCCCTCTACCCTCCGGCCTGCGGTAACTTTTTTTAATCTTGCCATCATTTTTGATGTCTCATAAAATGGTCACCAATTCATTTGAGGTGTCATCATGAGAATCCCTTTTCTAACTCTGTTGCTTTTGTGCATGTTGGTCGGACAGGCAAATGCTGCATTTATTTATCACGATGGAGAACTGACGAGAAAAGAGGATACTCCTTATCTTTCGGCGGCAGATCACTTTGAGCTTGGAATGAACGCCTTTCATCATGGAGATATGACTCTGGCAGTGAAACATTTGCATATTGTTTCCCACAATTTTCCTAATACTTCTTATGGGCAGGATGCTTTTTTCTACCTGGGAATGTCCTACTACAAGTTGTGTGAGTTCGATTTAGCTAACTGTGCGTTTAACGGATATTTATCCAGTCAGTCGAATCCTCGTTTTTTTCATGAAGCTGTTGAGTATAAATTTACAATTGCAGAGCAATTCAGGAAGGGTGCCAGAAGGCACTACCGCGGTTCTCGATTTTTCCCTAAATGGGCTAATGGACAAGATCTGGCATTGGAGATTTATGACGAAGTGATCGCTTCGATGCCAGGGGATGAATTAACAATTCATGCTTTATATTCAAAAGCCTGTTTGCTGTGGCATATGGGGGAGTTTCGCGACAGTGTCAGTGCGTTTCAAACGATTATCCGCCGTTTCCCAAAAAATGAGCTGGCTCCCGATTCTTATATGCGGATTATGAAAGTGTATATCGATCAAGCAAAGAGAGAAAAGCAAAATCCTGATCTTATCGCCTTTGCTCAGATGAATTTAAAGCGTTTCGAAGCTGATTTTCCTCGAGATGCTGGATTGGACGTTGCCCGTGCCGATTACCTGCGCTTGAAAGAGATGTATGCGTCGGCTCTCTATGAGATTGCTGTTTTCTATGAAAGAATCAGCCAACCTAGAGCGGCTGTCATTTATTATCAAAAAGCGTCTTTGGAGTTTCCTGAGACAGTTATTGCCGGGAGAAGCCGTTCCAGGCTTTCTTCCCTTTGTCCGGCAGCTTTGATTGAAGCTCCCCATTCTGGCAAAGAGGAGAAGGAAGGCATGGAAGAGTTTCCCGATCTTATGGAAGAGATTGAATTTGTCAGTGATTCGATATGACGCGGTACATTTATGCTTTTCTAATTATTTTCTCTACAGGTTGTGGTTATCAATTAGGCAGGGGATCGCAGTTGGCAACTTATCAGACAATTTCAATTCCATACATTTGCGGTGATCGTACAGGGGAGATGACAAATGCGCTGATCAAAGAGATGAGTAGGTCCGGTGCTTTTGCGTATCGCAATCGCTCTGCAGATTTATGTTTGAAAGTGAATATTGTTGATCTTTTTGAGCAAAATATTGGCTATCAGCAAGGCCCTGATGACGATGACGGATATGACGATCAAGATGGTAGGTGTCGAACAGGTAATTCTGTTATTCCCAATGAGACAAGATTGATTGTAATTGCTGAAGTTACCGTCATAGAATCATGTACAGGATGTGTTAAACTTGGTCCTGGGAGAATTCGAGCGAGTTATGATTTTGACCATGATTACTATTTCAGCCCTGATGGAATCAATCAAACTTCTTTGGGACAGCTGACTAATATGGAATCGGCTAGAGAAGCGGTGATTCGCCCCTTAAGCGCCGTTTTAGCACAAAAAATCGTTGATTACGTTGTCTATAGCTGGTAACACCTCATCTGTTAAATTCGCTGTTTAATCCATTAATCAGCGTTTCATTTTCCTGGATTTCCGATAGATACTTTTCCAATAATCTTAGCACTAACCGAGAAGTGTTATAGACTCCGGAGGTTACAAAGCACATTTGAAGCTGCGGTTCATTCGGGGTATTTAGTGCAATAAGGGTGTATGTCATCATATTTCCGTTAATTTTTTCCGGAACGATCCAAACGATGAAATCTTCATTAACCAAAGTGATCTTTTCATCTGTTTCGATGACGTGAAAATATCTCGTTAAGGAAGGATCACTGTCATTGGAATCGTAATAGTTCATCAAATCCAGCTGATGGAGCAGCTTTAAATCGACTTGGATGATGTCTTCCGGCAAATTTTCCGAGATATTTTTAATAGACCTTCTATAGTAATTTTCTAAATATTGCATATTATGCATAAGATAGCCTCTTTGTTAGACTTGTATGCAGGCTAGTTATGCAATATTCAGGCCATATACCGATTCTTGAAGTTAATTTGGTATATGCTGTAAGATGGCGCATCTTCGACCTCCACTTGTACTGAAATGAACTCAACATTTTGTCTAATTTTTGCTTTATTGCTTGCTAACTCCATATTAAACGGCATAGAGATCAAAATTCATGCTGATTCCGCTATTTTAATGAACGCAGATACAGGGGCAATTTTATATGAAAAAAATGGGAAAAAAGAACATTTTCCCGCGAGTTTGACCAAAATTGCCACTGCGATTTACACGCTTCAATTAAGAGAGCAAAAACTTGACAAAATGTTGACCGCTGAACACGAAGCCATTGCTTCAGTCTCCGAAGAGGAAATGGTCCGTTCGAACTATTCCTTGCCAGCTTACTGGCTGACGCGAGGAACTTCGCATATCGGAATTAAGAAAGGGGAAGAGCTTTCTTTGCGCGATCTGCTTTACGGGATGATGGTCGCTTCCGGAGGGGATGCTTCAAATATGATCGCTCTTTATATGGGAGGAACAATTCCTGTGTTTATGGAGGAATTGAATCTGTACTTGAAAGAGTTGGGGTGTACATCCACTTATTTGATGAACCCTCATGGATTGCATCATCCCCGGCACGTGTCGACTGCCTATGATATGGCTGTTTTAACTAGAGAGGCCCTTAAGAATTCAACCTTTCGGGAAATTGTCAAAACAGTGAGGTGTCAAAGGCCGGAGACGAATAAGCAAAAAGCGACAACTTTGATACAAACTAATCGTCTACTGCGAAAGGGAAAGTATTATTATTCCAAAGCGATTGGAGTCAAAACAGGATATACTTCACAGGCGAAAAATAATTTAGTTGCGGCTGCAAAGGATGGAGACCGTACGCTTATTGCTGTTTTCATGCATTGTGATGACCGTGAGAAAATGTTTTTAGATGCCAAACAGCTGTTTAACAAGGCGTTTAAAGAGGAAAAAATCTCTCGGAAAGTCTTTCAGGCAGGCCCGCAAAAAATGACTCTCCGAGTAGAGGGAGCTGCAAAGAGCATTGCGACTTACATTAAAAACGATGTGGTTTTTGATTTCTATCCCTCAGAAGAGCCTAAGCTCAAATGTTTGTTAAAATGGAATGCAGTAAGTTTGCCTGTGCAAAAAGACCAACAAGTCGGTGTGCTTGTCTTTGAAGATGATAATGGGAAGGAGCTTCATTCTGAAGCATTATTTGCAAAGGAAAAAGTTGATCATCATTTTTTTCGTAGGTTGCGCGATCGGATAACAGGCCGGAAAATTTTAAAGTTTTTCGGGGCATGCCTTGCCGTTCTTTTTATAGGCGGACTGATCTATGAATTAGGCTGTGTAAAAAAATCTTCCTCGGGGTAATTTTCTCCCCAATCTTTGTAATCGATCTCTGCCATGCTTTTGAGCTCGGACTTAAGCAGTTCTTCTCTTTGGGTAAGAAAACGCATTTCTTTTGTAGAGGAAGGGTGAATGAGTTTTTCTTGAACATCGTGAACGATGCCAGACATTGCTTGCATCAAAGACTCTTTTTCGGCGTGCTTTTTGATCGCAAGCGGATCCAAGCCAAGTTTGACGCATTCCTTAATCATCCCTTCAATAGGAATGGGAAGAAGCTCGTAAAAGAGAGGAAGTTCGATATCGTGTAAAGCCCTGTTGAGAAGGTAGGCATTTTTTGCATGTGCTCTCCAGTCCAGAAGCATGCAGTAGTTTAAAAGGCAGATGAGTCGATAATAAGGAAACGACTGAAAGACGATGTCTCTTGCTTGCTTGATCGCATGGTTTTTGAAACCGCCGATCAATTTTTCAATCCGCTCTTCAAGTGATTGAAACAATTTTTCAGCGTTGAACCAATTTTCTGGAAGCTCTCTTGCTTGTTTTCTAACAGACTCTGAAAGTAGGTATTGTTTTACTTGAGGCAGTGTGCTTTTCATTGCACCGAGTCTCTCAAGAAATGCTTTTTTACTCGTGAGATTGAGAATTGAAGAAGATTCTTTTCCGAAAAGAAGGCCGCCCCGATAAGGTGAGGAAAGATATCCCCCTCTGTCCAGAAACGCATTTGAATGGGGAAAGCTTCGAGTTAAATCGAAAAAATGGATATTCCCATTGGAGTCGATAAGGATATTATTGGCATGAGCGTCGAACATTCCAATAATCACAGAATCAATCAAAGCTTCGACATATTCATCTTTTAAGATCGTCGACTTCCGTTTCTCTGGATGATTGAGATAATTTTTAAATGTTAACCCTTCTTGGGCCTGTTGAATCGCTCCTCCTTGATACTGTTTCCCTTCGATAGAAAAAGGCTCCATTTTCATCGAAGGAATGAGTCGGCTTGAAACTCCCAAGATTTCAGACATTTCATAGGCTAGGGAACTCATGATGGCTCCTCCAAAAAGGCCGTATTTCTCTTCTTTGTAATAGCCGATAACGCTGTTATCTTTATATAGGGTAAAGACTCGGCAAGTGGTAAATACCGGGATAAATGCGTCTCGTTTATCCCGGTGTTCTTCAATTTCTTGGATGGACAAGTCTCCTGAGAGCAGCTGGGACTTAATCGCTTCTAATTCAGGTCTCATGACCGCATGTATATCAAATGGCGATAGAATTCGACAAATTGATTAGATGATAATTCTTCAGGCCTTGCAGTCTCTTGAAAGCCAATCCCTGCCAAAGCTTGCATGACAGAGGAAGAGGGGTAGAGTTTTTTCAGTGAAGACTTTAACATTTTCCGTCTTTGGCCAAAAGCTGTTCTGATCAATTGGAAAAATGCTTCATCTTCCACCTCTTTTGGAGGAGGGGAGAGGTCGAACCGAACAACTGCAGAATCCACATTAGGCTCTGGAAAAAAACAGCGCCTGCTCACTTTGAAACCCCATTGCGGCGTTGAAAATAGATTGGAAAATACTGTGAGAGATCCGTAAGTTTTGTTTCCAGGAGAAGCTGTGAGTCTTTCTGCCACCTCCAGTTGGACCATTACGACGATCCGTTTGAATACGTGAGTTTTTGGAAGGAGAGAAGTTAAAATTGGAGAGGTGATGTTGTAAGGCAGGTTGGCGATTACCGTTGCACGCTCTGAAAGTTCCTTTTCAAGATCCACTTTTAAGACGTCTTCGCAAATCACACGGATGTCGCCGCCTCTTTCTTGTAGCGCTTTGGCCAAGATACGGTCTTTTTCTACGGCTAGAACACGAGCGCCGTGTTGATGCAGGGCATCAGTAAGAGCCCCGGGTCCTGGCCCAATTTCCAAAACCTGATCTTGGGCATTGATTTCAGCAAGAGAAATGATCTTGTCAATGATGTTTCCGTCGATCAGGAAATTTTGAGATAGGCTTTTTTTGGGAGAGATGCCCAAGATTTCGAGATATTGACGTAACTGGCTGGGATTACTTAAGCGTAAAGGGTTTGAAGTCATCAGGGATTTCATTTAGGATGTCGTCAATATGGACTTTAAAATGGTGGTGGAGGCGGCTCAGGTATTTAGCTTGTTCAGTTGCCATCTCTTTTTCAACCAGTTGATCGCGCAAACGGTTTTGTATTTCGTAAAAAGAAGGAGCTCCTCCTTTCTCAATTTCTTTTAAATAGAAAATGCGGTAGACGTCGGTTTTGCTGGCGCGGCTTTTCTGGGCGATAGGCTCGCTGAATGCTCCGGGTTTAAGCAAAGAGAGAATTTCCCTATAGGAGTCTGAAATTTCACTGGGAGAGAGAGAGTACTCTTGCGAAACTGAGCACAGCTTAAATTCATCGGGGTGGAGCAGACTTTTCAATTGGGAGAGTTCGACATCCTTGTCCCGCAGTAAATGGTGGACGGTATTTGCAATGGTGCTGCTGGCTTCATTGCTGCCTCCTCGTACAGAGATCACTTGGTAGATCCACTTCTCCGGTTGAGAGTTTTGCTCCGCCCATGTTTTGTAGTGATCCACGACCATTTGAGGAGTGATCGATCGGAGGACGATAGAGTTGACGCGTGCCATCATCATTTTTTTGAAGAGGATGTCTTCTTTTGTTAGATCGAAAGCTTCTTCGTAAGTGAGGCCGGCTTTATCGAGATTGGCGATGATATTGGGGCCGAAAATATTTTCAATCTCCTGTCTGACTTCTCCGTGAGTCATCGGAAGATTTACCTCTTTTGCATCAGCTTTGATCAGTTCTTTGTCAATCAGATCCTCAAGCGCTCTTTTCCAGCTCATGTTGTAAAACTGATAGCGAGCTTCCGGAGAGTTGGCGTATTGAGGGAATTGCCGATAAAAGAACATGTCCATCTGCTTCATCACGTCAATAACGGAGATCGGTTGTCCGTTGATTTTGGCTAAAATACGGTTGTTGACAAAGATATGTTTCGGCTGGGCAAGAAACATGCTGTTTGCGCTTACTGCAGCAAGTTGCCCTAACATGAATAGAGCAGCAACTAATGTGAGGAAAATAGATCTATTCATAATCGTTGTTCGAAAATATTAAAACAAGGGATCATTATAGCTGGAATGAATATCTCAATCAACCTGAAAACAGGCGCCAAAAAAACCGTCCATCTTTTCTCTTGCAGGATAAGACTGGAAAATGTCCCCATGCAGCTTTATTGGATAGGTATTAAGGAAGTGTGCAACCTGATCCTGATTTTCCTGTTTGAGAATGCTGCAGGTGCCATAGACAATTTTACCGCCGGGCTTGACATAACTAAGTGCTTGCTCGAAGATAGTTCGTTGTTGTCCTAGCAACCGTTTAAGCATCTCTTCTGAAAATTTCCATTTCATGTCGGGGTTTCTTCTCAATGTTCCTGTTCCAGAGCAAGGAGCATCGACTAGAACCCAATCAAATTTTTTTTTCAGATTTTTCTTTTTAGGATCGTCAGGCATTAAAAGCTGCGCATTCTGAATGCCGGCTCTTTTCAGCCTTCTTTTTGCTTCTGAGAGAATATGCGTTCGAATGTCGTGCAGGTAAATTTGCCCTTTACCATCCATATTCTGTGCGAAAGCAAGGGTTTTTCCACCAGAACCGGAGCAGTAGTCTAGTACTTTTTGACCTGGCAAAGCTTCTACCATCGCGGCCAAAAGCTGGCTTCCTTCATCTTGCACTTCAAAATAGCCGGATTGGAATTCCGGGAGCTGGAAAAAATTGATTTTTTTTAAAAAACGGATTCCTTCTTTTGCCTCTTCACAAGGAGCGACTTGGTATTCTTTTCCCCAGGTTTTAAGAAGCTTGTCACGTGTTGCTTTTAATCGGTTTACCCTAACCGTTGTGGGAGCAGGGGAGTTGCATTCCCAGCAAATCTCTTCAGCTTTTTCCTTGCCCATCGCGGCAACGCATAGGTCGTATAGCACTTTTGGAAAGCTGTAGCGGATGTGGCTTGGAATAGAGGAGTTGTGGCGGTACTCTTCAGGATTCAATCCAGTCCATGTTTCGAGCCTTTTCTCCCAAGAGGAGTGTGTGCCTGACAAGTGATTGATCAACGGTAGCCAGCGGATCATTCCATAGATGTTTTCCGCGATCTCGGCGCGATCTTTGGAACCTAGGGAGCGGTTTTCTTTAAAATAGCGGTGAATGCACAAATCTAGAGGGATTTCCTGCCCTTCGTAAGATTTCAGCAAGCGTAGCAAATGATAATTACGGAACGGTTGTCTATTGATTATGTCACTTCCCAATTTTTGGATCACGATCGGTATAGCAACCATCATAACATATAAGCTTTTAAAAATTAAAGGTGAAATTAATTTTAAAGATGAACTATAGTAATGTCTTTTAATATAGGAAATGAGTTATGAGTATTTCTCAATATCAAACAGTATCTTGGAATATTGGTTGTGTTGCGGATTTTATCGGTCTATATCGTCGAGCGAAACAGCAGCCATGGGAAAACCTATCAAGCGTACCCGGGTTGCGTATGGAAAAATTGAAGGAAGTTTTTAAAAGAATTGCTGATGATAAAAAACCCGACATTTTTTTCTTGCAAGAAGTGGGTGAAGAAGTGCATGCCGGCCTAAAAAAATGGCTGGAAAATTATGCGATTCATTTTGACGGCGATGATACGCTTGTTGCGTGGAACAAAGAAAGATTTACCGAAATTTTAGGTTCGCGTCAGTCGGAGCAACTATGTAAACGTTTTTCAATAGTGGATTTGATGGATAAAACAGCAAAGAAAGTTGTTCGGATTGCTTCTATCCATCTCCATGGATATGATTTGTCTCAGCCCGAACGTGAAAGATGCGGCCGCAGAGTCACTGAAAGCGGTGATGAAGAGCTTCGAGAGATTGTGAAATTATTGCTTGATTGCTCTGAGAGGATTCCGGAACTCATCATGCTAGGCATGGATGCAAATTCCACTCCGGATATTCATCCTGAAAGATTAGAAATTTTGGAGTCGGAAAGATTTGTTAGGGATTTTGACGATAATCAACCGACAGCTTTCAATCCCACGTTGGATCATCGAAAGGCAAAGATCGATTTTATCTATGCAAAATGTATTTCAGGGAAATGCAATGTTTTAGAAAGTTCAGCCAATCTTGATCTTAAAATTGAGTCGCCAGATACGAATCCCAGTGATCACAGGCCTTTATATCAATCAATTGTTATCGATTGAAATTCAAAAGTTTAGAAAAAAGGATTTGATTTTCCCCTCGAATGAGTGAATGCTTCAGCTCTTTGTTGTAAATCCTTGACAACACTAGCCATTTCCTCTTTTTCCCCTTTCGTTAAATCTTGCACTTGATATGTGCTGTTGTGTTCGCTCATTTGTAGTTGGAGCCTTTTTTTGTAAGCGGCTTGGTAAGTCTCTATCACACGAACTGCTAATTTAGGGGAAATATGCCCCTGTTTTTCAAGCTTTATCAATCCTTCTGTGATATTGGTTTCGTTGATTCCGTGATAAATGCATAACCCTCTCACAATATTCATAATAGGGCTTAATACTCCCTTTTTAAGGTTTGCTTCAGCGGATCTTTGAGGCTGTATCTGGCCCGGCTGTATTAATTGCAGTCCAACAAGTTTCCCATAGTTAATGCCTCCCTGCCATTTTTTATAAGAGGCGATTTCATCTTTTTCAGGTGTTTGTTGCATCAGCACTTGTGTTGCCTCGCGCATTCGTTGAATCAGTGTTTGATCACCGTACATAAATTGAGAAAAAGTCATAGAATTGCTAATTGTTCCAGGGTTAGCTAAATTTTCTCTTCTCTCAAAATTCTTTGGAGTATGAGTAGGTAAAGACCATTCAGCCATTGACTCAGGAGTATCCAAAAGAGCTGAGCTTCCGAATTGCACTGTAGATTTTCCTTGCATAAATGGTGGTGTGAGCCCTCCTTCGCAAAAAGAAATCCCATTAACGCCCTCATTAAGCGACATGACGATTTTGTTCATTTCAGATGCCATCGTTAAGAAATATTTCCTGATTTCCGGATTATCTTTTTCAATCAGGATGGCAAAATCCAGGTCCGAATAGGGGCCGGCTTCATATCTTCCCAAAGATCCCAAGCCGATGATTGCAAATTCCGTTGGTGGAGGACCTATTTTTTGCTGCGCCGCTAATGACAAACTTCCTAAGAAAAATGAGTAATTATTTGAAAAAAAATCTTGGATGTCCTCAATGTTATCGACATCGACATTTGCGATTCCATATTCTCGCATATTGGCAATCGTTTGCTTGTACCAAAGTTCGACATCGTTAACCTCGGAAGAGGAATCTAAAGTTGCGCTAACGACTTTAACCTCTTTGACTTCATCTGTTAAAGGTTTTGTATCATGGCCAGGAAGGGGGGAAGAGGATGAGGTGACAACAACTTTTGGTTTCTCTTTGTCTTCTGGCTGTTGACTGGAAAAATCGGAAATGAATCCACTTGAAGGATCTATATTCATCATGATCTCCTTTCTAGATAAATAATTTATTTTGATTTTCTGATTTCTGTTCGAAAGTAGGCTTGTTGTGGAAAAAGCTTTCGATTTTCCAATGATAAAGCTGTTGTTGCAGCTCTTCATATAGAGTGATAAACTGATTCAGTTGAATGAGAAATTCATCGTAATCAATGTGTTCTAATAAAACTTTTTTCATAAGAAGTGCATGGTTTGTCTCTGGATTTATTCCAAAATAAGTTTCCCAAGGCAAGACGCCTTCGAAATTTGCGGACAGCATGTGTTGGTAAAAATCTTTGCCTAAAGAAGATTCCAGCTCGTAGATGTCGCTCTCTATGAGGACTGATTGCCCGTTGTCTTTGGAATAAAAACTGAGATGATACTCTTCATTGATTTTGAGACAGATCGCTTCAGTAGATGGATCTTTTATTCCTAGATTGAACTCCATTTCTAGTTCTTTAATTAAATGTATAAAATACATAACTTCATCCTCCTTTATTATTGTATAAAAAATTATTTAAAAAAGTAATGTTTTTTTTAACAATGATAATTATAAATTGTCTGCACGCTCTAAAAGGAAAAATGTGATAAGATTGTCGAAAAACATGGGAACATTCGTGAAAATTGAGCCACTCTCTAAAAAAATTAGTATTTTGTGCCTTCTCATCTCTTGGGGAATCGTTTCTTTTGGACAGCCAGCCTGGAGTTTTGCGACCTCTTTTTTGGCATCGATCCTGGGATACGCACTTATTTTCCGTTTACTTGTTGGGAAGGCGAATTGGAAAATGCGGTTTTTTATCGGATTTATTTGGTTTGCAGCGGTGCAGCTTACTCAGCTTTCCTGGACTTTATCCCACCCCTATTTGTACATTGTTGCTCCCTGGCTGCTTTATTCCCTTTTAATGGGACTACAGTTCGGTTTGATTTCTGTATTGGCCGATCCACGCAAGGTAACAGAGTGGACCCGCATTTTGATGATTTGTTCTGTTTGGACTTTGTGCGAATGGTCCCGCTTGTTTTTTCTTTCAGGTTTCGCTTTCAACCCTTCTGGAATGGCTTTGGCTGGAAATCTCTATACGCTGCAAGTATCTTCGCTTGCCGGTGTTTTCGGGCTAAGCTTTTATGTTTTGCTGACCAACCTGATCTTGTTGCGAGTTTGGCTTTTGCCATTTAAGTGGAAGCGTTTTGCTGTTTTTGCTGTTTTTGCCGCGCTTCCTTTTGCTTTTGGAGCTGTGCAGCTAGTTTTGCACCAAGGCAAGGTTGAGAAAAGTTCGAAAGTCAAGGCATTATTAATTCAAACCGCTTTTCCTGTCGAGGAGGGGATCCATTTTACTTCTCACCAAGACTATTTCGATCATGTGTTTGATGAATGGAAGCAAATTTACACTCTGGCAAGCAAATATCGGGAAAAACCCGTTGATCTTTTGGCTTTACCGGAATTTGTCGTTCCTTTTGGCACCTATTCGTTTGTTTATAGGTATGACGATGTCAAGCGCATGATAGAAGAACGTTTTGGGAGCAACGCTTTGAAAAAGGCAGCTCCGTTAGTACTCCCCTTTGCATCAGAAGATGAGAAGGGAGTGAGTGTGAACAATGCTTTCCTTTCGCAGACGCTTGCTAATCTTTTTGATAGCCAAGTTGTCATTGGATTGGAAGATGCTGAAGATCGCAAAGGCAAGAGGCATTATTTCAGCTCAGCTATTTATTTTACCCCTTTAAAAGAGGATGAGTATCGCCATAGGAGATATGAAAAAAGAATTTTGGTTCCGATGGGAGAGTACATCCCGTTCAGTTTCTGCCGCAACCTTGCAGCGCAATATGGGGTATTTGGATCTTTTACTCCGGGTAAAGAGGCTGTTGTCTGGGGTAATGACGGTTGCAGATTTGGAGTGTCGATCTGCTATGAAGAGATCTTTGGAGATATGATGCGGGAAAACCGCACCAAGGGCGCAACGTTGTTGCTGAACCTGACCAGCGATGCATGGTTTCCTCAATCGAAATTAGTGAGGCAGCATTTTGAGCATGCGCGATTGAGAACTGTAGAAAACGGAATTCCTCTAACCAGAGCATGCAATACAGGAATCACGGCATGTGTTGACGCATTGGGTAGGGATGTTGCAGTTTTGGGAGATAGCGATGACGAGCGGGAAAAGTTGTCCGGCGCGTTGTATGTCGATGTTCCGATGTACCATTACCGCACACTGTATTCACAGTTTGGAGACAGATTGATTATTGGCTTTTCTTTACTTTGCATACTACTTTTTTTTAGAGCGGGAAAAAGAGATCAAACTTGAACTTTTCCCTCTATTTCATTATGATGATATTCAATTTTTCGAGAATGTAATTTAATGGCAGTAGTAGCTGAAGGAATCGCCACATCTACGAGGACGCAAAACACGATTGGTGAAGCGGTTTCTTTTTCGGGAATCGGAATTCACACCGGCAAGGTGGTATCGATTCGCTTTGTTCCCTCTGAGTGTGGAACAGGGGTTGTGTTTAAACGGATCGACTTGCCTGGTCATCCTGAAATTCCTGCAACCCTGGAGTATGTGTGCGATACTTCTAGAAGCACAACAATTGGGATCTCAGATGTACGAATCCATACAGTCGAACATGTGCTTGCTGCTGTCCGCGCGTGTCAAATCGACAATTTAATCATTGAAATTTCTTCTATCGAGCCTCCTGTCGGAAACGGAAGTAGCGATGTGTTTATCGAAATGATCAAAAAAGTTGGTGTTGTTGGGCAAGAAGGCTCCGCTCCAATTGTCTATTTGGATCAACCGATTTATTGGTCTGAAGAGGAGGTTCATGTTGTTGCTATTCCTTATGATGGATACAAGATCAGCTATACTTTGAATTATCCTGATTCAGCGATTCTAAAATGCCAGTATCAGTCTTTTGAAATTACAGAAGAAATATTTATCAAAGAGCTCTCGCAATGCCGCACTTTTTCAGAGTATCGAGAAGTCGAAATGCTGATGAAGCGCGGGTTGATTAAAGGAGGAAGTCTGGACAACGCTGTCATCATTAAGGACGAGGCTGTTTTTAGCAAAGGAGGCCTCTACTTTCAAGATGAGATGGCAAGGCATAAAATTTTGGATATGATTGGAGACCTTTCACTGGTTGGGTTTGACTTCCGTGCTCATGTGATTGCAATCCGATCAGGACATCAAGCCAATGTTGCGTTTGCTCAACAACTTTATCAAAAGCTTACAAGGGAGACCCTCTGATGCCCTCCGATACATTAGACTATCCGGAAACACTTGATATTAAGGAAATCATTAAAATTCTGCCACATCGCTATCCTTTTCTTTTAGTGGATAAGATCCTAAAAGTGGATATGGAAAAAGGGTACATCCTTGGGCAGAAAAATCTGACAATAAATGAAGCATTTTTTCAGGGGCATTTCCCCGGCGCTCCCATTATGCCGGGCGTATTGATCTTGGAAGCCCTTGCTCAAACAGGCGCTGTTTTGGTGCACTTGAGCGGCCAGAAGGAGAAAGTTGGAGTTCTTCTCAACGTTAAGAATGCAAAGTTTAGAAACCCGGTTAAACCAGGCGACATTTTATATCTAGAAGGGGAAGGAATCCATATTAGCAGCAAGGGAGGCAAGGTTCGAGCAACTGCTACCGTGAATGGAAAGGTGGCTGTCGAGGCTGAAATGGGATTCGCTCTTGTGGACAAAAGCCAAATCTAAAGTAAATTAAGAACAAAATCAAAATCAAAGAGAAGTACACTTCATGAGCGAATCAAAGATCCATCCCATGGCTTATGTGGAGTCAGGAGCAAAGATAGGAAAAAACGTCACGATTGAGCCTTTCGCTGTTGTCAAGGGCAACGTGACTCTCGAAGACCACGTTGTGATTAAATCCCATGCTTATATCGACGGATATACAACGATTGGCGAAGGCACAGTGATCTATCCGAATGCCAGTATCGGTACCAAGTCGCAAGACCTGAAATATCGGGGAGAGAGAACTTTTGTCAATATCGGCAAACACTGCGAGATTCGCGAGTTTGTCACCATTAACTCCTCTTCCGGTGAAGACACTTATGTGAAAGTGGGTGACAATTGTTTCATCATGGCATACTGCCATATTGCGCATAATAGTGTCATCGGCAACCATGTTGTAATGAGTAATAACGCAACTCTTGCCGGGCATGTCACGATCGAAGATTTTGCGATCATCGGAGGCCTTACTCCCATTCATCAATACGTTCGAGTGGGAACTTATGCGATGGTGGGAGGCATGAGTCGTGTGCCGCACGATGTTCCTCCTTATACGATTGGCGCAGGAATTCCGTTTAAATTCGGCGGATTGAATCTCATAGGACTCAAACGGCATGGGTTTTCTCTTGAAACACGAAAAGCGTTGAGTCAAGCGTTCAAGCTGACGTTCCGTTCCAAGCTTCATCTTGACGAAGCAATTGCCCGCATTGAATCCGAGCTGCCTCTTTTACCGGAAATTGAAAATTGGATCTCTTTTTGCAAGAGAACAAAAAGAGGGATTATCGGACTTCAGGGAGTGATTAATGCTGAAGAAGAGGAAATTCCTTTTACGGATGAAGAGGAGGAAGAGGTTTCTGTTAAAGAAACTCAAGCAGTAACAGTTTGATGAAAGTCATTTTTTTTGGAACACCGCATTTTTCTGCCAGTGTCTTGCGATATTTATTGGAACACGGAATAAAAATTGTTTCCGTTGTCACCCGTCCGGATAAGCCCAAAGGGCGATCGAACAAGTTAATTTCCACTCCAGTTAAAGAGGTTGCTATTGAACATGGTCTTCCTGTGTATCAACCTGAAAAAGCCTCCTCTTCTGAGTTTGCAAACGTCTTACCTCCTTATGAAGCAGACTTATTTGTCGTGGTTGCTTATGGAGAAATTGTGAAGGAGCATATTCTTGGCATGCCCAGGCTTGGGTGCATCAATCTGCATACAAGTCTGCTCCCTAAATATCGAGGAGCCGCACCAATTCAACGCGCCATCATGAATGGTGAAAAGGAAACAGGTGTTTCGATTATGTACATGGTCAAGAAAATGGACGCAGGCGATATTATTCAAACCCAATCTTTAGTCATTGATGAAAATGAAACTTTTGGAGAGCTCGAGGAACGCTTATGCCAAAAAGGGGCGGAGATGCTACTGCAAACGATCCGAAAGTTTGAAAATGGACCTGTTGAAGGAATGCCCCAAAACGATGATGAGGCCACATTCGCTCCAAAAGTGGAATTGGAAGATTGCGAAATCGACTGGACAATGCCAGCAAGAAGAATTCATGACTTGGTGCGTGGATCTCAACCCTATCCAGGAGCTTGGTGCTGGGTCGATGTAAAAGGAGAGAAGAAACGGATGAAGCTGATCAAAAGCGTTCTTGGCGCATCTGTTAATTCTGTTCCTCGCAAGATCATAGCTGTCAATGAAGAGGGGGTAGAAATTGGATGTGGAGAAGGTTCCGTCAAGATTCAGAAGCTGCAGCTTGAAGGGAAAAAAGCGATGGCTCCTGTCGAGCTTTTCCGGGGAACAGAGGTTGTATTCTAAGTGGCACCGACTTCTTTTCCCTCGTATGTAATCGGTAAAGTTTCTTTGCCTGATGTCATCAGGCCTGCAATAAAATTAACCGAACGTGTTTTCCAATTGACGCTGAAGCATTTCGGGCTCATGCAATCCACTAGTGTTTTCGGCTTTGGCTTGCAGGAAATTGGGCTGGAATATTTGTCTGCTAATCGGAACACAGATGCTTTTTCTGAAAGTCGTCAACAGCAGATCAGAAACATCAAAAAGATTCAGGCTAAACAAAGTTTAGTGCACGGACTGTGTTATTTAGGATCTGGGGTGCTCTGCACCCTTGGCGAGATGGAACGGGTGAGCTGGCTGAACCTTGACGGGACCGGAAATGCCTTTATCCAATCAGGATGGACTTTATTTTTATTTGCTAACCTGTTCTCGCTTGATCAAAACATCAAACTCTATCATGCCTCGTCCAGATTTGAAGGGACGTTTGGGCATCGCTTAAAAATGAGTGCAATTTTGGGAATGATCAATAATTTGGGATATGTGGTAGGGACAATTTTTTCATTTTTCGAAGGAACCGCTGCAATTGCTATTTTTCTGGCGGTGTTATCCATGATGACAGGCACGGTAAAATTTTTTTATGATTACTTTTTTAACCTGAAATAGCTGTGAAGCAGATTGCTACAGAATTTTAGATTAAAATATTTAATCGTATTTACCGATTCTTAATGGTTATGCTATTATGTCCATCCAGCTTAAGGCTTTTTTAAGTGTAAAAATGGCAGACCAGGAGAGAAAACATGAATGTCTCGAGCGTATGTGCTCCTCAATATCCTATTGAAAATGGAACAAAAAAAAATCTTTTAGAAACAGTTGAGCATGGGATCTGCTCAATTGCGAAGAATGTCTTTGAGGGAATGCGATTACTGTTTGTCAGATCCGGACAGATTCGAACAAATGCTAATGCGTTTGGCCGGGTTGTACAGCTTGGTGTGCATCTTTTCTCCCTGGCGGAGATTGCGCTGATGAAGCCAGGCAGCTATGCGCATATTTCTTCTCGTTTAGGTGTAACAAAAAATATCATAGACACAGTGCAAACTTTAGACGGCGTTCACTATTTTGGATGCAAAATCAGTGAAAAAACTGCCGCCAAAAGCCTTGGCAATGCCGCAATGTTTGTCGCTTCTGTCGGTCTTGGCATGGAAATTTTGGATAAGTGCAAACTGCTGAATTTGGGCAGGATTGCGGAAAAAATCGGATCTGTTCCCGTTCTTGGTGCAGCAACTCGTCTTGGTGTAAGTTTTGGACAAGTTTGCTGTGGATTCGCTGCATTTGGATACATTTTTTTCGCAGTTGATGCAATTGAACGTCTAATCGAAGCGGAAGATGGTGATAAAAGGCGTCAGGCTTGGATTGACTTAGCTTGGCTTGTGGCAGAAATTGCCGCAACATGTTTCTTGATCTTTGCAAGTTCTTGCATGGTTGGAGTGATTGGATTCGGCATCACAGCCTGTGTGCTGGGGACAGCTTCTTATCTGCATGGAATTGCAGTTCGAGAAAATGCAGCAGCATTGCGCTGAAAAATAATAACAATTGAGGTATCGATGTCAACATCAACAATTCACAGAAGTAATACAGCAGTTGAGGCGCTTGGGTATACAGCTTCTCATACCGATACGCTAAATAAATTTGCGAAAACAGTAACGCAAGGGGTGGCTCTTGCGAAGATCGTTACAAGTTTGGTTCCTGGATATGAAGGGGTTTCATCAGGCCTTGGCCTTCTTGCAGGCGAGTTGAAAACAGCTTCATCCGTTATTAACGCAACAAATATTCTTGAAAGGGGGAGCGAATGGGGAACGAAGAGTACCCGCGATTCTATTTTAAGCAGATGGCAGAAGACTGCTAATCGTGTTGCGTTGACTGTTGCACAATTTTTTGAAACGATTTTGTTTATCGATAAATGTTCGTTGAGTTTTTTTTATAGCGCAGCGATGATAGTTTGCCATATTCCCATTCTGGAAATGGTGAAAAATTGTTTGTATATGACGTCTGCTGTTTTCGGCCTTTGGTATGTTGGGCAAGATCTTTCTAAGGCAACTTCTTCGATGTCGTCTGCAAAGGAAAAAATGAGAAAATGGACAGCTTTCGATGTAGAGTCAAAGAATCAGGACCTTAAGTTAAAATATCAAAAGAAGCTGGAAGGTAAGGGAGCGACATCTGAAAAATTGAGTGAAGAGGTCCAGAAGCTTCGAGCTGAAATAGCCGATAATAAGAAAAAACTTGAAAGGTTATCAGGCGAATATGCGAAACAGCTGAAAGCGAAGATTAAAGAGGATGGGAATGCCTTAACCACGAATAAAGTTTGCCTTGTTTCAGTTTTGAAGTACGAAAGTTATTTGCAGGCAATTAATGAGGGTGAGGTTAAGAAGATTAAAGAATATAAAATTGAAAAGTATGAGACGCGCATTGCCAATTGCAAGAAAATACGTGAAAAATCATGGCTCTCAATAGCTGTTGATATAGGCAAGATTGTGATGATTTCCCTGGGGATGTTTGTCGCAGCTTTCTCTTTGACATTTCCCCTATTGACATTGCCGACTGCTGCGCTTGTGATCACTTCAATGAGTCTAGTTTCCAATGCACTTGGATTGACGAAAAATATTTATTCTGCCGTTGGACCGAAAGTGCAGAAAGAACCTGTATTTGGCTAATGAAAAAGCCTGCGCTTCCATTTTACGAACATTTGTTCGCTATCATGATCGTAGGCTTTTTTGTATTTATTATTTTTTTAAACTACTGGTTTTCCGAACGCGATGTCATTGTTGATAAGCAGCATCCCCAATTTATTCAAAATCCTTTCGTAGAGGTTGTTGTGGAAGGTAAAGTTAAAAAACCCGGAACCTATCGAGTCAAAAAAGGCTCTTTGGTTAGAGAGGTTGTTGAGATGGCTGAAGTTGAGGAAAATGCAAATTTAGACAGGATAAAATTAGATAGCAAGCTGACAAGACGTAGAAAAATCAACATTCGTTGATTTCTTTCTTGTGCTAAATTGACTATCTTTGATAATCTTTCCATTCAAGCTTTTAGAAATGAAAGCTGAATGCAAAGGTCCCTTTGAAAACGCGGAGAAGAACACATTTCATGTGCAGCTTCTCACTTGTTGATAAGGTTTATTCCTGAGAATTTAGTGAAATTTAAACAATAACAAGTGTGCGGTTAAAAGCCGATAAATGATGAGTTAAGGGATTGTGTTATGGCTCTTAAACTAATGGGAAAGAAGCGTGGAATGACGCACCTTTTTGATGAAAAGGGGAATGTTGTCGTCTGTACCGTTATCGAAATGGAACCCAATGTTGTTACGCAAATCAAAACGCAAGGGACAGACGGATACGATGCGGTTCAGGTTGGATTTGACAAAGTAACAACGAAAGATCCTCGAACAATGGATCAGCGTGTTAAAAAGCCTTTGAGAGGTCATTTTAAGAAGGCTGGTGTCGAGCCAAGAAGGCATATGTTGGAATCTAGATTGTCTGATGTAACGGGTTACCAAGTAGGGCAGGAATTTGATGTGACAGCATTTAACGAAGTGAAATTTATTGATGCGACAGCGATATCTATCGGCAAGGGGTTTCAAGGAGCAATGAAGCTGCACGGTTTTAGCGGAATGCCTGCTTCTCACGGTGCTAAAAAGAATCATAGAAGCTTGGGCTCTACAGGTGGACGGTCGACTCCCGGACGTTGTTTTCCTGGAGGCAAGCGTGCAAGTCAGATGGGAAATCGGCAAGTAACTATTCAAAATTTAGAGATTGTACAAATTATTCCGGAAGAAAATGTCGTCGTCGTCAAAGGATCGATTCCAGGGCCAAAAAATGGTGTGGTTACGATGAGACAAGCTGTGAAAAAGGCAGGTGCGTAATCATGACTGAATTAAAGAAGTATAATCTTGAAGGCAAGGAGACGGGTTCTGTAGAGGCTAACGCGAAGATTACAGAATCAAGCATTCATTCTCAATTGATCAAAGAGTATATCGTGGCAATTCGCAAAAACGCCCGTCAGTGGTCTGCGAATACTAAAGGGCGTTCTGAGGTGAAGCACACGACAAAGAAACCTCATAGGCAAAAAGGGACAGGTCGAGCACGTCAAGGATCTCTGGTTGCTCCTCAATTCCGTGGCGGTGGTGTTGTTTTTGGCCCTAAGCCGAAATTTGATCAACACGTGCGTATCAATAAAAAAGAAAAAAGATCGGCAATTCGATTCCTTCTCGGTGAAATGATGAGAGAGAACCGGATGATTGTTCTCGAAAATGCGATGATGGATAAGCCTAAAACCAAAACGTTGGCAGCTTTCATTAAGAAAGCAAACCTTGGGAAAAGAGTATTGTTTTTGGCTGAAGGGAAGCATGAGGAAATTCAGACGGCGCATAAGACAGTCGCTGTTAGTGTCAAGTGCAACGATCATGAGAACTTCAGAAAAAGTTTAAACAATATTCCAAAAACGCAATTCGCTTTGGCAAAAAACGTGAACGGTTACGACTTGATGTTGGCGGACAATATTGTTGTGACGGAAGCTGCGTTGGAAGAAATCAATCATTGGCTAGCTTAGACAAGGTAAAGAAAAATGCAAAAGAAAGATCCCTATCAAGTCGTTAAAAGTATCCACGTGACAGAAAAGGCAATGACTTTGCAGCAGCTGGTCAATAACGACAGCAATCGATGCGTTCAGCGTTGCGAAAGCCCAAAATACGTTTTTGTCGTGGATAAACGCGCGAATAAGAACGAAATTGCTGAGGCAGTGGAGCAGATTTACAAAGAGAACAACATCAAAGTTGTTTCTGTAAATACGATTAATCTTAAACCGAAAAAACGCCGAGTGCGAGGGCGCGCGGGATTTCGTCCTGGAATTAAAAAGGCGATCGTGACCCTTGAAAAGGGCGATACTATCGAGAATATCTAAATTAGGATGAAGCGATGTTAAAGAAGTACCGGCCAAGAACACCAGGAACGAGACAATTGATCCTTCCAAAGAGGGAACAACTCACACGTCCGAATAAAAATAACAGAAAGGTTGTTGAACCAACAAAATCACTACTTCTGCCTAAGAAAAGGACAAACGGAAGAAATAATCTTGGAAGAATCACCTGTCGTCACAAAGGTGGAGGACACAAGAGAAAATACCGCATCGTAGATTTCAAAAGAGATAAATGGAATATTCCTGCAAAAGTTGCCTCGATTGAATATGATCCTAACCGATCAGCTTATATTGCCCTTCTCAATTATGTAGATGGTGAAAAACGGTATATTATTGCTCCTCAAGGGTTGAAAGAGGGTGCTGTTGTGATGACTAGCGACAAGCCTCCTTATTCTGTTGGATGCTGCATGAAGCTTAAAGATATGCCGTTGGGTTCGGTCGTTCATTGTATTGAGATGATCCCCGGACGCGGTGCTAAATTGGTCAGATCGGCAGGGATGTCTGCACAGTTGATGGCGCGCAGCGGCGGTTATGCGACTTTGCGTATGCCTTCCGGAGAGGTGCGCATGGTCAATGAAAGTTGCAAAGCAAGTTTTGGTTCCGTTTCCAATCCTGAACACAGCTTGAGGGTTGAAGGGAAAGCTGGAAGGAACCGTTGGAAGGGGATTCGCCCGACTGTCCGGGGAACTGCCATGAACCCTGTTGACCACCCGCACGGTGGTGCTGAAGGAAGAAACAAAGGTAACATTCCTCAAACTCCTTGGGCTATGTATACCAAAGGATATCGTACCAGATCGATTTCCAAGTCAAGAAAACTTATTGTTAAAGATCGTAGGAAAAAATAACTATGGCAAAAAGATCGCTTAAGAAAGGGTTTTTTGTAGACCACCATCTGCTGAAAAAAGTTGATGACCAAAATGAAGCTGGAACCAAAAAACCAATTAAAACCTGGTCGCGCCGATCAATGATTATTCCAGATATGGTAGGACATACATTTGAGGTTCACAATGGCCACAAATTTCTGACTGTATTTGTATCTGAGAATATGGTGGGACACCGTTTAGGCGAATTTTCTCCTACCCGCGTGTTTAAAGGACACCCAGTTAAGAAATAAGGGATAAAAGATGGCCGAAAATAACGCAAAAGCTATTACGAAATATGTAAGGATTAGTCCGCGAAAAGCGCGGCTTGCCGCAGATTTAATCAGAGGCATTCCTGTTGAAGATGCTTCGCTGCAGCTCCAATACAGCAATATGAAAGCTGGCCGGCTGTTGAAAAAAACATTGGACAGCGCTGTTGCCAATGCGGAGACGCAATTGGAAGCCCGTAGGGAAAATTTAATCGTCAGTGAAGTTCGTGTTGACGAGGGGCCAACTTTTAAAAGAGCGAAACCTCGAAACAGGGGCGGACGTCATCCGATTTTAAAAAGAACGAGTCACTTTACTGTTGTTGTAAGTGCAGGAGAAGGAGCGTAAGCGAATGGGACAAAAAGTAAATCCGATTGGATTCCGTTTGGTTCGAAAAAAAGACTGGAGATCAAAATGGTTTGCTAATAAGCAAGAATTCGGCGATTTCCTTGTTGAAGACCGCCGGATTCGGGAATATCTGTTAAAAAAATCGCAGCTTGTAGGGACCTCCAAGATCAAAATTAGGCGAATGAGTGAAAAAATAGAAGTGACAATTGTCACTGCTCGTCCAGGCCTTGTCATTGGTAAAAAAGGCGCAGAAATTGACGCTCTTAAAACCGAGCTCTACAAACTTACAGGCAAGCAGGTTTGGGTTGAAGTTGAAGAGATTAAAAGACCTGATGCAGATGCGCAAGTTGTTGCAGATGGTATTGCTAAGCAATTGGAAAGAAGAATCCCTTTCCGCAGGGCCTTAAAGAAGGCGATCCAGTCATCGCTCGATGCTGGTGCTGTTGGAATTAAAGTTCAAACTTCCGGACGATTGGGCGGTGCTGAGATTGCTCGAACCGAATGGTATAAAGAAGGCAGTATTCCTCTTCATACGTTGAGAGCGAATATTGACTATGCGACAAGCAGGGCTGAAACCACATACGGAACGATTGGGGTTAAAGTTTGGATTAACCGAGGCGATGACAACTACAGTAAGAAGGAGAATGGATAAGCCATGGTATTAATGCCAAAACGTACAAAAAGGCGCAAAGTCCAAAAAGGACAGATGCGAGGATTGAGCAAAGGTGCTAACTTTGTCCACTTTGGTGAATTCGGTATTCAAGCTCTTGAAAGAGGTTGGATAACGGGAAGACAGATCGAAGCTTGCCGTGTCGCGATTAACCGATATTTCAGTCGTCGTGGAAAAGTGTGGATCCGTATTTTCCCGGATAAGCCGATCACAAAGAAACCTGCAGAAGTTAGAATGGGTAAAGGAAAAGGCGGAGTCGACCAGTGGGTTGCAGTCGTCAGACCCGGAAGAATTTTATTTGAAGTTGCCAATGTTCCGCGCGATGTCGCTCAAAATGCTTTGAGGCGAGCTGCTGCTAAATTAGCAATTAAAACCCGTTTTGTTGACCGGGTAGAACAAGTTTAAGGGTAGTGATCATGAAGCCACAAGAAATGAGAGATCAATCGATTGAAGAATTGGTTGCAAAACTTGAAGAGTCGAAGAGAGAGCTTTTTGAGTTGAAGAACGAAATGAAGAGAAGCAAAAAGCTTGAAAAGCCTCATTTATTGAGAGAGAAAAAGAAAGATATCGCCAAATTTAACACGATTATTCGTGAGAAGCAACTGGCGAACCGTTAAAAGCTGAGGAAACTATGACTGCTAAAGGTACAGCAAAACGCAAGACGAAAACAGGAACAGTTGTTTCTAATAAAATGGACAAAACTGTGATCGTTCGGGTTGAAAGAACTATGCAGCATCCTCGATATGGTAAAGTGATCAAAAGAGCGAATAAATTTTACGCTCATGTTGAAAATGATCAACTTCAGATCGGTGATACTGTGACAATTTCTGAGACACGTCCCTACTCAAAATTAAAGAGATGGCGTGTTGTGGAAAAGAATTAAAGTAAATCGAATATTAAATAACGAAGGACTCCCTTAGGAGATAGAAAATGATTCAACAAGAGTCAGAATTATTAGTAGCAGACAATACTGGAGCTAAACGTGTGAAATGCTTCAAGGTCCTAGGAGGATCTAAGCGTAGATATGCAAACGTCGGCGACATCATTGTTGCCTCTGTCCAAGAGGCTGAGCCTAACGGTTCGATCAAAAAAGGTGAGGTTGTCAAGGCTGTCATCGTGAGGACAAAATATTATATCAAGCGCCCCGACGGCACAAAATTAAAGTTCGATACAAACGCTTGTGTATTGATTGATGACAAGAAAAACCCAAAAGGTTCGCGTGTTTTTGGGCCGGTCGCGCGAGAGTTGAGAGATAAAAACTATCTGAAAATTGTGTCTTTGGCACCTGAGGTTATCTAAGTTAAAGGATACATTGACCGATGCAAAAAAAGAAGAAACAAAACAAAAAAATTCGCACAGGCGACAGAGTAATGGTCATCGCCGGCAACGATAAAGGCTTGGTAGGCACTGTGCAATCTCGCACAGAAGATCGTATTATCGTGGCAGGTGTAAACGTACGGAAAAAGCACGTAAAAAAGAGCCAGTTAAATCCGCAGGGCGGGATTATTGATATGGAAAGACCGATCCATATTTCAAATGTCACGCTGTGTGTTGATGAAGAGAAACCTCGCAAACTGCGGGTTGGCATTGACCATGAAGGCAATCGTATTTTGGTGTACCGTGAAGGGGATACCGATGCGACTTACCGATCCGTAAAAAAGAAAGGCGAATAAAGTTATTCAAAGTAAAGAGTGCACGTATGTCTAGGTTGAAAAAATATTATAGAGAGAAAGTAAAGGAAGAGCTGCAGAAGAAATTTGACTGCTCCAATCCGATGACGATTCCAACGTTAAGGAAGGTTGTGATCAACATGGGGATTGCAGAAGCTGCAAAGGATAAAAATGCTATCCAAGACTGCATCAATGAACTTTCATTGATTTCCGGACAAAAACCGATTCTCACGAAAGCAAAAAAATCGATTTCGAATTTTAAACTTCGTGAAGGGATGCCGATTGGCTTAAAAGTAACTTTGCGTGGTGATCGCATGTTTGACTTTATGGACAGATTTTTTAATATCGTCTGCCCAAGGATTCGCGACTTTCGCGGTTTTAATCCTAAGGGAGATGGAAGCGGTAACTACACACTTGGATTGGACGATCAGCAGATTTTTCCAGAGCTCAATTTAGACGAAGTCAAGAGAACTCAAGGGATGCACATTACATTCGTGACTACAGCAAAAAGTGATGAACAATGCATCGAACTTTTAAGATTGCTAGGCTTGCCTTTTAAAAAGTTGCCAGTGTCGGTAACCATATAAATATTTATAGGAGATAGAAAATGGCAGTAACTGACCCAGTCGCCGACTTTCTTACAAGAATTAGAAATGGTTTGAAGGCCCAACACCGCTATGTCGATATCAATTGGAGCAAGATGAAGCAAAGCCTTGCAGACATTTTAAAGAATGAAGGTTTTATCGAGAATTATCTCGTTAAAAAGGACAACAACGATCGCGGGACCATTCGAGTTTTTCTACGATATGGTGCATATAGGCAACCCGCAATCAAAGGACTCAAACGGCTTTCAAGACCAGGACTGAGAAAATACGTTAAACACAATGAAATTCCGAAGTTTTATGGAGGCTTGGGCGTTTCGATCCTTTCCACCTCAAGCGGAATTTTGTCCGGAAATGAAGCACAAAACAAAAAGGTCGGCGGAGAACTCCTCTGTCTCATTTGGTAATTGAAAGTTTAGGAGAATTCTGAAATGACACGTAAAGCAAAAGTCCCAGTTGATATTCCAAATGGGGTTGAAGTTAAAGTCGATCAAGAAAAGATTTCAGTCAAAGGCCCTAAGGGGCAGCTTGAGCAGAAAATCATGAAAGGCATCAATGTGATTGTTGAAGAGGGTAAAGTTCATGTTCAGCTTGATCAAAACGCGAAAGATATGAAAAATTTTCAAGGCCTCTATCATGCTTTAATCAAAAATATGGTTCATGGAGCGTCGCAAGGCTTTGAAAAACATCTTGAGATGATCGGTGTTGGTTACCGGGCTGCTGTTCAAGGGAATCTCTTGAACTTGCAAGTTGGTTTGTCGCATCCGACCAATTTGACGATTCCTCAAGGACTTGAAATCAAAGTTGAGAAAAATACCAAAATTATTATCAGCGGGCCCGATAAGCAGCAAATCGGTGAATTTGCGTCCACAGTGCGATCGATTCGACCCCCTGAGCCATACCAAGGAAAAGGGATTAGATATTCTGGAGAGTATGTCAGACGTAAAGCTGGTAAATCAGCGGCTAAAAAGTAAAAGGGTATTATGAAAACTGTTGAATATAAGCAAAATCAAAAACGTAAGAGAAGAGTATTCAGAGTTCGCAAGCAGTTACGCGGAACTTCTTTAAAGCCTAGGCTCTGTGTTGTGAAAAGCAACCAAAATATTGAAGTTCAGTTGATTGATGATAACAAAGGCATCACGCTTGCGTCGACTTCAACGCGTTCAAAGGATTTGAAGAATACTGAATTTAACAAATGCAATAAAGAGTCTGCCCGTAAACTTGGAGAGATCATCGCTGAACGCGCGGTCAAACAAAATGTCAAAGAAGTGGTCTTTGATAGGGGGGCGCATAAATACCACGGCATTCTTAAAGAATTGGCAGACGCAGCACGCGAAGCCGGGTTAAAGTTTTAAGTGATTAAAGATAGGTTGAGATAATGAGCGAACAAGAAAAAGGCGAGATCGAAGAAAAAGTTCTCTATATTAACCGTTGTTCAAAAGTCGTCAAGGGTGGTCGAAAGTTCAGCTTTTCTGCCTTAATTCTTGCTGGCGATGGCAAAGGTAAAATTGGATATGGTTTTGCAAAAGCTAATGAGTTAACAGACGCTATTCGTAAAGGTGGCGAGTCTGCGCGAAAAAATCTGATGACTTTCGCCTCTGAAGGGACAACAATTCCTCATGAAGTGATCGTCGATTGGGATGGAGCTAAAATTCTTCTTCGGCCTGCTCCTAGAGGTGCTGGAGTTATCGCAGGATCTAGGGTTCGTGCGGTTTTAGAGATGGCCGGCATCAAGGATGTCATGGCAAAAAGTTTAGGTTCAAATAATCCAATCAATCAGGTGAAAGCGACTTTTAAAGCTTTAGATGAGTTAAGCGCACGTAGCGATATTCGGAAGTTGAGAGGGGAAAATGCACAAGCTAAATAACTTAAAAAATAGTTCAAAAGTGACCAAGTCTCGCCGACGTGTTGGCCGCGGAATTGGTTCAGGTGTTGGAAAAACTTGTGGACGTGGTGAAAAAGGTGCTGGATCCCGTTCTGGATATACAAGACGTTTGGGTTATGAAGGCGGACAGTTCAGACTTTTTATGAAACTGCCGATCAGAGGGTTTTCCAACGCAAGGTTCCAAAAGAAATTGGACAGTATCAATCTTGGACAAATTGACAAGCTCTATCAAGATGGAGATGTTGTCAGCATTGAAACTTTGCGTCAACGTGGTTTCATTAATGGAAAATCTCACGGGCTGAAAATTCTCGGAGAGGGCGAATTGACCAAGAAAGTGACGATCGAAGCGGATAAAATTTCAGTTTCCGCAAAAGATAAATTGCAAAAAGCAAATATTTCTTTTTCTCTCAAATCATCCGATGACGAATAATTGATTGCTGTATATAATCGCGTCTTTCGGAAATTAACTTATAGAGAATTAAGAGATAACTATGATTCAAGCTTTGCAAAGAGTCTTTTCAATACCGGAACTTCGACAGAAGATTAGTTTTACGCTATTGATGTTGGTCGTCTGTAGAATCGGAGCTTTTATTCCGGTTCCAGGGATTAATGGCGAGGTAGCCATTCAATACCTCAGACATTTAACCGGCGGCGAACAAAATCTGTTTCGAATGGTCGACACCTTTACTGGAGGAGCGTTTTCACAAATGACTGTGATCGCTTTAGGGGTCGTTCCGTACATTTCCGCATCGATCATGATGCAGTTGTTTACAGCGTTGATCCCTTCTCTTCAAAGGGAAATTCAAGAAAATCCCACTTTAGGCAGGCGGAAAGTCAATCGACTGACACGGTTGGTGACGTTGATTCTGGCTTTTATTCAATCTGCGATGTTTGCAAAATATGCCATCCAGATGAATATCACAAAACCTGGAATTATCGCAGGAGATCTCTTGAACATTCAAATGTTTGGACACCCCGTTTTGTTCTACGCTGTCATGATTTTTACCATGACAACGGGAACCCTGTTTTTGATGTGGATCGGTGAACAAATCACTGAAAATGGGATTGGCAATGGGATGAGCTTGATCATTACACTAGGGATAATCTCTTCTTTTCCAACAGCGATTGGCATGATCTTTCAACAATTGAATCTCGATTCGCAAGAGGCCGGTCAGTTAAATTTTGCGATTGTTGCTGTGATCATGGCTGTATTTGTCTTGGTCACTATCGGTACAATATTAATTGTTCAGGGACACCGACGCATTCCTCTTCAGTATGCCAGAAGGGTTGTTGGTCGAAAAGAAGTTCAGGGCGGTAATTCTTATATTCCGCTGAAGGTGAATTATGCCGGAGTGATTCCTGTCATTTTTGCCTCTTCGCTTTTGATGTTCCCTGCGACTATTGCTACATTCATCGGACAGGGAACATGGTTGGAATCTGTTGCCATGTGGTTTAGACAAGACAGAACAGCATACATGGTGATGTATGTCGGATTGATCATCTTTTTTACCTATTTTTGGACGGCTACCCAGTTTAGACCGGATCAGATCGCTTCCGATATGAAAAAAAACGGAGCATTTATTCCTGGAATTCGCCAAGGGCGTCCAACTCAGGAATATTTAGAGCATACAATGAATAGAATCACTCTCATCGGCGCGGTTTTCCTTGCTCTGATAGCGATTCTACCGACAATTACTGGACGCGTTTTAGGTGTTTCCCAAACAATCAGTTATTTCTTTGGCGGTACGGCTTTGCTTATCTTGGTTGGAGTCGTGCTTGACACAATGAAGCAGATTGAGTCCCACCTCCTTATGAAACGGTACGAAGGCTTTATGAAAAAGGGAAGGGCTCGCGGCAGGTAAAGAGATTAAGAGCTTACATTTAAGGTAAGCTCTTGGATTCCATTTGATTATAAGTGGAATCTTTGTTAAAATTTTAGATATTTTATTGAACGACTAGGAGAAATACATGCCTCGTGTGATCGGAACAGACATTCCTGATAACAAAAGGTTGATTATCAGCTTAACTTATATATATGGAATTGGTCCTTTTAAAGCAAAAGAGATCATAGAAAAATTGCAATTGGATCCAAATATGCGGGCTCGTGGACTTACAGAGGACGATATCGCTAAGATCAATACCTTATTGCAAAACGATTATATTGTTGAAGGGGACCTGAGGCGTCAGGTGCAAAACAATATCAAGCGTTTGATCAGCATTAACTGTTATCGCGGAATCCGTCACAGAAGTGGCTTGCCGGTACGCGGACAACGTACTCAGTCCAATGCAAGGACCCGTAAAGGTAAAAAGAAAACAGTTGCCGGCAAGAAGAAGTAATAATAGGAGAATTTAACATTGGCTAAGCAAACAGTTAAAAAAGGCGCCGTAAAGACAAAGAAAAAAGTCATTAAGAATGTGGCTGTCGGTGTCGTGCATGTCAAGGCGACGTTCAATAATACGATCATTTCAATCACGGATCCTTCCGGCAAGGTGATTTCATGGGCTTCTGCTGGAAAAGTTGGCTTTTCCGGTTCTCGAAAGTCTTCTGCATTTGCCGCGACAGTCGCTGCTCAAAATGCTGCAAAGACTGCAGCGAGTTATGGAATGAAAGAAGTGGAAGTGAATTTGCGCGGCCCTGGTGCCGGTAGAGAATCTGCTGTGAGAGGAATTATCAGTGCCGGCTTGCAAGTCACAACAATTAAAGACCGCACGCCTGTTCCTCATAACGGATGCCGTCCACGCAAAAGACGAAGAGTATAATTTAAGGTAAATTTAGGGTGTGTTCCTAAACGAATGAAATAGGTATCTTTAGGAACCCTCCCCATTGTTCCCCAACTTTTGGGATCAACACAGTCACTTTTAGGAGAAACTAAATGAGTGTTAAGTACGGCAGATTTGAGATGCCAGATGAAATTGTTGTTGATGAAGAAACAGCAACAGGCACTTTTGCTCGTTTCATCGCAGAACCATTTGAGAGAGGATTTGGACATACCTTAGGGAATTCCCTGCGCAGACTCATGCTGACTTCTCTTGAAGCTCCTGCGATTATTGGGGTGCGCATTGAAGGTGTTGCACACGAGTATATGGCTATCGACGGCATTGTTGAAGATATGACTAATATCATTCTCAACATCAAGGGTGCGAAGCTGCGCAAGCTTCCAATGGAAGACACCCCAAACGCAAGAAATCAAAGACTTCTAACGAAAGTTCTCGAGATTACTCAAGAAGATATCGATAATGGGAAAGGGCAGTATGAAGTCCGCTTAGGCGATATTGTAGAAGGTGGTATTTTTGAGGTCGTGAATCCGAACCATCACATTTTTACAGTCACTGTTCCGATGCAAAAACAGGTTGATCTCCGCGTTTCTTTTGGAAGAGGGTATGTTCCTTCTGAAAGGCATGTTGTCAATGATAAATCAACTGATGAGATTCTCATAGATGCAGCTTTTACTCCTGTGAAGCTTGTTAATTACCACGTTGAAAATACTCGTGTGGGTCAGGACACCGACTTTGATCGACTTGTGCTTGAAGTGACAACTGATGGCCGTGTCACACCGACAGAAGCTTTTGGATTCGCATCTCAAATTGGGTTGAAGCATTTTGAAATCTTTAAAAAAGTTCAAACTCAGATGGTTTCTTTTGATGAAATTAAGGAAGATTCCGATTCTGATGATGACGAGATCATGGACAAATTGGCGCTTCGAATTGATGAGATTGAGCTGTCAGTACGCTCGACAAACTGCTTGAGCGGTGCAAATATTGAAACGATTGCTGAGCTTGTTTCTATTCCTGAAAGACGTATGCTGGAGTTTCGCAACTTCGGTAAGAAGTCTCTAACGGAAATTAAAGCAAAGTTGCAGGAGATGGGGCTGGGCTTGGGAATGGATCTTTCGAGATACGGCATCACTGCCGAAAATGTCAGGGAAAAAATCAAAGAGTATCAAGCTTTGCACCCTAAGAAAGAGTTTACAACATTTGAAGAGTAATAGAAGGGTAATAAAGAATGAGACACTTAAAAGATCGACGCAAGCTTAATCGTACGTCTTCGCACAGACGCTGTTTAATGGCTAATATGCTTAAGTCATTGATTGTTAATGAAAGAATTGAAACTACAGTTCCTAAGGCTAAATGTTTACGGCGATATGCTGATCGAATGATCACACTGGCAAAGAAAAACTCTTTGGCAAGCCGCCGCAGAGCGATCTCTCAGATGATGATCCGTTTTAACAGCTTGACTCCAAAGCAGGCTCGCGCTGCAAAAAACGGTGATACTTCATCATACAATGATGATAGGTTGGTCATTGAGAAGCTCTTTAGCGAATTGGGACCCCGTTTTACTAGTCGTCAAGGCGGCTATACGCGTGTTTTAAAAAGTGATCGACGCGTAGGCGATAATGCCCAAAAATGCATTATCGAGTTTCTTGAAAGTTAATCTGTTTTTGGTTTGCATTTCACACGCGATTTCAAGCAGGGATGACTGGATAAATTGTTCAGCTTCACTGGAAATGTGTGGGAAATGCAAGCTAGTACTCTGTAAGGAAAGTTTTCGGTTCAAATTCCCATTCTGAGCGTTGCGTTCAGCATTGGGGACGCACGCCCTAGAGATAGATATCTGAAGCGGTAAACGTGAGCGTCTTTTCATCAAATTTTCTCCTTTACAAGCTGCTTTTGGTCGGTTATTTTATTAGGGCATGTCGTCAATGAGATGAAGACACACCCAGGCAATCAAAAGAGATAAATTTTCAGGAGGAATCAGATGTCCATTAATGTAGCGATCAACGGGTTCGGACGGATTGGAAAATTAGTTTACCGTATAGCAACATCGAGAGATGATATCAATATCGTTGCGATCAATGATTTGGTACCATGTGAAAATCTTGCGTATTTATTGAAGTATGATTCCACTCATGGGCGTTTCGACAAAGAGCTTAAAATAGAAGGAAATAGTTTTCTCGTGGAAGGGATGAAAACAATAATCCTAAACGAGAAAGATCCGGAACAGCTCCCTTGGAAAGAACTCGACGTTGATTATGTGGTTGAGTCGACCGGTTTATTTACTTCTCCTGAACAGGCGAATAAGCATTTGAAGGCAGGAGCCAAACGGGTCGTCATTTCGGCGCCGGCAAAGGGAGAGGTTCCAACATTTGTGATGGGAGTCAACCATCGCACATACAATCCAGAAACTGACAGGATCGTTTCCAATGCTTCATGCACAACGAACTGCCTTGCTCCCATCACCAAAGTATTGCTTGATCATTTTGGTATTGAGGAGGGGTTGATGACGACAGTGCATGCTGTGACGGCAACCCAGCCGACTGTCGACGGTCCTTCCAAAAAAGATTTAAGAGGAGGACGAAGCGCTACTCAAAACATTATTCCAGCTTCTACTGGAGCTGCCAAAGCTGTTGGATTATGCATCCCTGAAGTGCAGGGCAAATTGACAGGTATGGCTTTCCGAATCCCTACTGCAGATGTTTCCGTTGTCGATTTAACAGTGAAGTTGTCGAGATCAACAAGTTATGGAGAAATCTGTTCAGCGATGAAACAAGCTGCGGAAGGTGAAATGAAGGGAATATTGCAATATTGCGATGAGCCAGTGGTCTCATCCGATTTTATCGGCTCCAGCTATTCTTCTATTTTTGATAAAGGGGCCGGTATCGCCTTGAACGATACTTTTTATAAGGTTGTTGCTTGGTATGACAACGAAATGGGATATGCCACGCGCGTTGTCGACCTGCTGGCGTTTTTAGCATCTAAAGAGCATGCGTTGGCAGGGTAACGTATAAAAAAGCTAGGGACACGCCCTAATAACAGAGAAAGGTGAAATGTGGATTTTACACGAGAACCCATTATTGAAAGTGTGATCACCCCGAAAGAGGGTTGCAAATTAGTGATTCGAAGCAGTAAAGGAGCGGGACAAGAGGAATTTTTTGTCGATGCAGTGGAAGTTGTTTCCTTTGGAAATACATTTTTTTTACGTTCCATGGAGAGGCCAAAAGCCTTTTTAGTTCCTGCTTCAGATTACGAAATATTAGAAGTGCGCGAGACGCGCATGGTGTTGAAAAATGTAGGCTTGGACCGCTCGATTAAAATTGGCGGCGGAAAAGAGACGCCCAAAAAAACGGCTGTGAAAGAGAGTCCTAAAGTAGAACAAGAAAAGACCTCTTCCGATCAGAAAACTGAGCAGCCGAAGAAAAGAGAAAAGCGCAGACATTATCGCAGGAGAAAGGGCAGGGATAGGATTTCCGATGAAACGCAAGATGATGGCAAAATCGATTTGCCCGAGCCGAAACAAGTGGAAGACGATTCGCCTCAAGATTTGGGAGAGCCATTGACTCCAAATTCGCAAATCATTGGAAGTTTGTTGCCTCCTCCGCCAAATCTTATTTCGGAAACGATTGAACGCTACAAAGGCAACGCCTTGTTTAAGGACGTTTTTTATTCAGACTCTGACTCTGAATCCGAAACTGATGAGGAGGAAATAGAAGAGGAAGAGTCTTTTGTTGAACTTGAAGAGAGCGATCCGCCTAAGTTGGAGAATCCTACTGAAAAAAATGAAGAGGAAGCTGAATCCAGTCAGGAAACCAACTCTATCAGTTGAAAGATGCGACGCTTAGATGAATCGAGTTTCTCATGAAGGCTTGTCATTAGCAGCTTTCGGTATTTGTTTCGGCTGTGTTGTGATTGCCCTTGTTTTTACAATGGTCAATACTGCGATCCCTTCCATTCAAAGCCATCTGAATCTTCCTGTTAGTATTCTACAGTGGATGATGACGGCTTTTGGATTGATCAACTGCGCATGCCTTGTGACTTGCGGCCGGATCGCAGACATTTTTGGTCGAAAAAGAATATTTCTTTTAGGCTTGACTTCCACGTTGATTGGGATTTCGGCAGCAGGTTTGTCAAATACAGCTTTTTGCTTAATTCTCGGTATGTCTTTTGCCGGTTTGGGAAATGCGATTCTTCTTCCAGTGTCGCAAGCGATGCTGGTTATGGAGTTCCCTCAAGAGAAAAGGGGAGAGGCAGTTGGAATATGGGCCGGATGTATTGGGGCTGCAATGGCTGCAGGACCTGTTTTGGGAGGGATCATTACACAGGTGTTCGGGTGGCGTTGGGTTTTTTTGATCAATGCTCCTGTTATTTTGGTGAGTTTCTTTCTGACTTTTTTCTATTCTCGAGAATCTCGCAATGAAAAAGATCCGGCAAAAGTTGATGTCAAAGGGATGCTCTACTTAGCATTGACTGTTGCCGCGTTTGTTTTGGTTTCAACAGAGCGCAGACACTTTTCCTCTCTGTTTTTGAGTGGATTGATGGCTCTAGGTGTCTTGAGTATTTATCGCTTGATTAAGCATGAAAAGACGTTTTCCGCTCCGATTATCAGTGATCAACTCTGGAAAAATCGCGTATTTCTCAGCGCTTCTCTGGCTAGCTTTTGCCTCATCTTTTTTGTCTGGTCTATCTTTTTTCTCCTCCCTATCTTTTTTCAGAGGGAGCTGGGTCTCTCTCCTATGTTCAGCGGTTTGATGATGCTTTGGATCACTTTGCCTGTCGCTTTTTTATCTCCCTTGATTGCAAGGTTTGAAAAATACGAGAAGACATGGCTGATGAGTCTGTCTGGTTTTTTATTACTGGCGTTTTTTGTTCTTTTACAAATTTTTTTTAATACCGACACACCTTTATGGAAAATTGCTGTTTCCTGTTTGATTTTTGGCGTTGGATATAGCTTGATTTGGGGGCCGACGGCGACTGCTGCAATTTCATGCTTCCCATCTCATCAATCGGGAATTGCTTCTGGCACTTTTGTCACGATTCAAGAGTTAGGCGGAACTTTTGGACTTGCGATTATTGCGACAACTTTTTCCCATTATTCTGCTCTTAAGGAGGGATTTTACAGAAGCTTGTGGCTGCTTTTAGTGGTAAGTGTGATTGGATGTGCGCTAAGTTTGGTCATGAAAACCCGGAAAAGAGCGGTTGAGGCCAGCTAGCCTGTTCATGAGTTCGCTGATGCGTAATCCTTCAAAAGATTCCTGATCATGAAAAAGTTGCATGAGTTCCTGCACTTTTCCTTTTTTAAAACAGGTAGACAGGTTTTGTTCGCACTTTTTATAAAGAAGAGGCGTTCCTTCTTCCCGCCTTTTTCGATGGCCTAGAGGATATTCGACTTCAACGGGGCCGAGGCTTTTGCCATCCTTCATGTAGATTGTGAGTGCATTCGCGATTGAACGGAGCCTGGGATCCAGGTATTCTTTGCTATAGCGAGGTTTTTCGATAACGGTCATTTTTTCCCGCAGTGCGTTAATTCTAGGATCCTGTGCAATTTTGTCTTCATAATGATCGGCTGTCAGTTCGCCAAAAAGCAGCCCGATTGCCACGATGTATTGCAGGCAATGGTCGCGGTCTGCCGGACCCCGCAACGGTCCTTTCTTGTCGATAATTCTGATTGCTGACTCGTGTGTGTGGATCTCTATTTTTTCGATCTGATCCCATTTTTTTTTGACATCAGGGTAAAGCTGTATCGCAGCTTCCACGGCTGTTTGTGCATGAAATTCTGCCGGAAACGCAATTTTAAACAGAACGTTTTCCATGACGTAGCTTCCCAGATTGCCTTTGAGTTGAATGGGATTTTCCTTCATCAGAACGTCATTTAACCCCCAGTAAGGAGCAGTCAAGGGAGTAGAGTACCCCTCTTCTCCTTGAAGAGTGATCCAAGCTAGCTGAACTCCTCTTCTCGCAGCGTCTCCTGCTGCCCATGATTTTCTCGACCCTGTATTAGGTGCGTGGCGGTATGTTCGTAGGGGTCCGATGTCGATCCAAGCTTGTGATAGGGCATCTTGGATCTGTTTTTCATCGCCGCCTAACAGTTTTGTTGCTAATGCTGCTGTGGCAACTTTGACTAAGAGAACGTGGTCGAGACCGACTCGGTTGAAGCTATTTTCTAGAGAGAGGCAGCCTTGAATCTCATGCGCTTGGATCATTGCCGCTAAGACATCTCTGACTGTCAGACGTTCTCCATTGCGGTCAAGGTAGTCGGCGACGGCAAGAATTCCACCCAAGTTATCAGAGGGATGTCCCCATTCCAGAGCTAGCCAGGTGTCGTTGTAGTCCAGCCAGCGGATCATCGTGCCAATATCGAAGGCAGCGCTGATCGGATCGAGGACATAATCTGTTCCGGGGATCGGCACTCCTTTTGGTACGACTGTTTCCGGGATGACAGGCCCTAGGAGTTTAGTGCAGGCAGGAAATCGAAGAGAAAGGATGGCGCAGCCGATGGAGTCTGCCAAACAGAGGGAAGCTGTGCGAAACGCTTCTGAGCTGTCGGGATTGTAGTTTATCGTATAATTGGCGATTTTGGCGATCACCTCATCCGCTAACGGTTTAACAAGGGGGTCCATGTTTTTTTCTCCGGTCCTATATAATTGCTAAGCGGGCGAATCAGTTTATTATTGGCGCGTTGCTCAAGCAGATGCGCAGACCATCCAGAAATACGCGACATGACAAATAGAGGAGTGAACATCGGTGTCGGCACTCCCATGAAATGATAGGCCAATGCGCTGTAGAAGTCTAGGTTTGGAAAAAGCCTTTTCTCGGCCCACATCATCTTTTCAATGCATTCAGCAACAGGAAACCATTGTGCCATTTCTGTCTCTTGTCCAAGCTTGTATGCCCATCCTTTGATGATTGGGGAGCGGGGATCTTTTGTTGTGTAGACCCGGTGTCCGAATCCCATGATCCGCTCTTTTTTACTCAAAGCTTCCCTGATCCCTTGTTCTGCAGCTTTTGGAGAATCGAACTGCTGGATGAGTGAAAGCGCAAGTTCGTTGGCTCCTCCGTGCAAAGGTCCGCGTAGCGCGCCGATGCCGCCGCAGATGCAGGAATAAAAATCGGAAAGAGTGCTGGCAATTGTGCGCACGGTAAATGTTGAAGCGTTGAATTCATGCTCGGCGTAGAGGATAAGTGAACAATCCATGCATTTGCGATGCAGATCCGACGGCTCCTTTTGCAAAATTAAATGCAGAATATGCCCGGCAAGAGTGTCTTCACCGGTCTCAAGAGGGATCCTTTTTCCCGATTGATGGAAATGGTACCAGTAAAGAAGCATTGATCCAAAGCATGCGATCAACCGATCGGCGACTTGAAAAAGATCGCTCTTTCCAGTTTCCGGCTCAATGTTGCCAAGAGCCGAGCAGCCTGTACGCATAACATCCATCATGTTGCACTGCTTGGGGAGTTGTTCAAGAATTTTCTTTAGTGTATCCGGAAGCTCTCGAAGTGCTCTAAGTTTTTGCTTGTATCCGGTTAACTCTTTATCATTGGGAAGCTTTCCTCTAAGAAGAAGCCAGGCAGTCTCTTCAAATCCTCCATTTTGTGCCAATTCCTCGATCGGATAACCGCGATAAAGCAGGCTCTCTTCTTTTGCTCCGCATAGGCAGATGCTGGAGTCTCCGGCGATGATACCGGCTAAACCGCCGCTCTTTTGTTTTGTTTTTGTCTCTACCATTTTTTAATGATCCTTAACCCATATATTTTAGGAAATGATACAGCTCATCTCTTGTCTGCATGATCTCCAAAAGATTTTTTTGTGTTCCTTTTTGCCGAATTTCTTGGAAAACTTTCAAAGCAGCTAGATTCATTGCTCGATTAGCCGATAATGGGTAAAGAGCGATGTCGATGCCGGCCTCCTTCACTTCTTCCAATGTGAAGAGAGGGGTTTTTCCGAATTCTGTTAAATTTGCCAGAACCGGCAGCCTAATTGATTGTTTAATGGTTTGATAAAGAGAAAGCTTCGGCATTGCTTCCGGGAAAATCATTCCTGCTCCTGCCTGTTTGTAAGCGTGCAGCCTTTCAAGCGTTTTGTCGATCCCTTCATTGGCATAGGCATCGGTGCGAGCCATCACAACAAACTGCGGGTCTTTGCGCGCTTCTATGCATGCGCGAATTCTCTCGCACATTTCGCTAGTTGAGATGATCTTTTTGTCATTGAGATGGCCGCATTTTTTTTTCAACTCTTGATCTTCGATATGGACGCCGGCCACGCCAATCTCTTCCATTGCGCGTATTGTCTCTTCCGGCTTGTCCCATCCGGTGTCAATATCGACGAGCAGAGGCAGATCGACTGCTTGTGTGATGCGCAAAGCATCTTCCAAAACATTTTCCAGTGTTGTTTTTCCAATATCGGGAATGCCATAAGAGATGTTGGCAACCCCTGCTCCTGAAAGATAGAGCGCTCGAAAACCGACCTCCTTTGCCATGATCGCAGCATAAGCATTGATCACACCGACGATTTGCAAGGGAGATTCTTGGCCTAAGACATCCCAAAGTTTAAGTTTCATACTAATATGATATCTCCGATTCAAGTGTTTCCTTGCAAGGGTTAATCTTGTTGTGCTATGACGTAGTGTATGAAATATTTGGAATTTGAAAAGCGGAATCGAGTTGGACTTTTGAAAATTAATCGTCCTAAAGCTTTGAATGCATTGAATTTAGAGCTTTTAAAAGAGCTGGAACACTGTTTGGAAGAGGAGAGCGAAAAGCTGGAGTTGGTTGCTATGATTGTGACTGGAGCCGGTGAAAAAGCGTTTATTGCTGGAGCAGATATCAAAGAAATGCAAGGGTTTGACAAGCAACAGATCCTCTCCTTTATTTCTCTTGGACAGCGTGTCTCTCTTCTTTTAGAGAAGGCCCCTTTTATCACGATCGCTGCGATTAATGGATTTGCACTAGGAGGAGGGCTGGAGATGGCATTGGCTTGTGATTTTATCTACGCTGCTGATTCGGCAAAGTTGGGGCTGCCGGAGGTGATGCTCGGAATTATCCCCGGATTTGGCGGGACGCAGCGGCTCGTTCGTGCAGTTGGGGTTCGCCAAGCTAAAGAGATGATTGCAACAGGCAAGGCGATCAGCGCTGATGAAGCGCACCGAATTGGGCTGGTCAACTGTGTGTGCAGCAAAGAGTCTTTGATCAGCGAGTGTTTGGCGGTCGCAGGCAGCATTGCCGGGCATTCCCAAACAGCGATTTATCAAGCGAAAGATGCAATTAATCGGGAAGATGGCCTTTCGATTCATGAGGGGCTTGATTTGGAAAAGTCAAATTTTGCCATTTGCTTTGAAACTCCTGAAAGGGAAAAAGCGATGCAGGCATTTTTAGAAAAATCGATGAGGGGTACTAGTGCTTAATGAAAAATTGACTTCTGTTGCTGTCGTTGGCGCTGGCGGGAAAATGGGGAGCGGCATTTCCTTGCTGCTGCTGCGCGAGATTGCCTGTTTGGAAGCTTCTAAAGAAGGGCAGGTGGGATCTGGCGCATACACGTTGACACTCATTGATTCCAATGTTAAGAGTTTATCGGGGTTGCGCAACTATCTGCGTGCGCAGATGACCCGTTTTGCCGAAAAGCAGATCAACGACTTGCGCGAGTACTATAAGAATGACCAACGGCTTGTCAGCAATCAAGAGATGATTGAGGCGTTTGTTCAAGGGGCAATTGACTGCTTACGCTTTGAAGAGGAGATTGCTCAAGCAAAAAACGCGCATCTTATCTTTGAGGCGATTGTCGAAGAGATGGATGTCAAAACACGCGTCTTTTCCGAGCTTAAGAAAACAGCTTCTGAAAGCGCGCTTTTTTTCACCAATACCTCTTCTTTGCCCATTGGGGTATTAGCGGAGGCTTCCGGATTAAAGGGGCGCATGATCGGCTATCATTTTTATAATCCTCCGGCTGTGCAGAAATTATTAGAGATCATTCCTGCGGCTGAAAATGGCGAATCGTTCGCTGCGCTAGCCGATGAGTTGGCAAAACGTCTGGGAAAAATTATTGTGTATTCCAAAGATGTTGCAGGTTTTATTGGAAATGGTCATTTTCTACGCGAGATCAATGAAGCTTTGAAAGAGGTTTCTGAGTTAGAGTCTTCTTATACGCTTGTGGAGGCGCTTTGTTTTATCGATCAGATGACGCGCGACCTTTTGATCCGTCCCATGGGGATTTTCCAGCTCTTTGATTATGTTGGCATTGATGTTCTCTTCCGCGTCATGCAGATCATGGCCCATTATCTTAAGATTGAGTTTCATAGTGGTTTAATCGATCAAATGGTTGCTGCCGGCTGTACAGGAGGCCAGTATTCCGATGGATCGCAAAAAGACGGTTTTTTCCAGTATCGCGGCCACACGATTGAAAAAATCTATGATTTGAAGGCAAAGGCGTACGTAGATCTTCCCAATGATTTAATTGGCGAGCTGCCCAAAGGGCATCTTCCCTGGAAAGTGATGGGAAAGGAGAAAAACCGGGAAGAACTTTTAAAAAGATACCTCAGAAACCTGTTTGAGCTCGATACCCTTGCAGCACGGATCGCTTCTTCCCATTTGCTAAGGTCGCGGGATATTGCGCGCAAGTTAGTCGCAGATGGCGTTGCTCGTTCGATTGATGATGTCAACACTGTGATCGTGAACGGGTTTTATCATTTGTATGGCCCTGATGATGAGCACCTGCCTCAGGAGGTCTATAAGTGAGAAAAAAAGTTTATGCTGCTGCGCCATATACCACTGTATTTATGGGATCGGGACGTCCTGAATTCAACCCTAAAAAGTTGCGTCCGTTTGAAGAGTATCTTCAAGAAACGGCTCAGGGAACGTGCAATCAGATGGAGCAGCCTTTATTTGATGAAGGATTTATTGCCAGTTTTATGTCGGGGCGTTTTCTCAGACAAGCTAATCTGCCGGGATTTTTACCATTCATGGTTCCCGAATTGCGGGGAAAGCCGTGCACGGCAGTTGAAGGTGCTTGCGGTTCGGGCGGGCGTGCTCTTGCAATGGGGGTGAATGCGATCCTCTCCGACACCGCTGACGCTGTTTTTGTGGCGGGATTTGAAATGCAGAATTCTGTGAAAGCGGTGTATGGAGCAGATGTGCTGGCAGGGGCGTCTTATTACTCCAAAGAGCGCAAGAAGGGATACGCGCATTTTTTTCCAGGGATCTTTGCAACTAGAGCTGGTGCTTACTATGATAGGTACGGCTATGAGGAAACGCGTCGGGGAATGGCAAAATGGTACGAGCAGAGCATCAAAAACGCCCGTCAAAATCCCAAGGCACAGGAGTATGACAATAAGGTGGAAGATCTTTTTGCGCTTGGTTTGACGCCGCCTAATCCAAAACGGTTTGTTCCGCATTTAAATCCAACCGATTGTTCCAAAGTCAGTGATGGAGCTTCTTCTATCGGGATTTTTTCTGAAGAGGGGTTGTCGAAATGCGGGATCAAAAAAGAAAATGCTGTTGAAATTATCTCTTTGGCTGGTGTAGAGGATGACATTACTCGGGATCCGGAAGATTGGACAGTACTGTCAACAACAGCAATTGCCGCTCGTAGAGCGTTTGAACGGGCAGGCTTAACTAAAGATGAGCTAGGGCTTTTGGAGCTGCACGATTGCTTTTCCATTACAGCTTTGCTGGCGTTGGAGGCTCTTGGATTTGCTCAGCCCGGCCAGGCGTCGCATTTGGTACTGGACGGCGTCACTTCAAAAGAAGGAGCCATCCCAACGAATTTATCCGGAGGATTGGGAGGATTCGGCCATCCTACCGGGGCAACAGGTGTCAGACAGATGGTGGATTTGACGCTTCAGCTGACTTCAAATGCGGATCATCAGATCCAGCCAAAGCATCCATATGGCATGCTTGTCAGTATGGGAGGCAACGACAAGACGGTCACGGCGATCCTTGTGAAAGGAATTCTTTTTTAACGATTTAAATACTTCTTTCTCTTATACTTAAGAGTATGTCATTGATAAGCTCTTCTTTATCTTTATCTAGCAAGGCAATGATCGAGTTTCCTTCCAGGTGGGAATTGGATTTGCAATCTCCTTCCCAAAGGGCGTTTCTCGCTGCTCATCCCGCAATTTTTAATCGCCTTGACGATACAGTTCTGAAACAAATTCCGCATCATCCCTGGTTATCTGTTTTAGTCTATGCACTTGAGTTTCCTGAAACTTTGGATAAGAAGGCTTGGAATATGCTATATGCGGATTTATCTCTCAAAGAGACTCATTGCATCTTGTGCTATATTTTTGAACATCCTGAATTGATTCAGGGAATGGATCTTGGTTCAGCCGATACTCTGTCTATTCAGCCTTGGGGGGGAGCCTTCCATAATTTCCATCAACTGGGGATGGATTTGATGAAAAAAGAAGGTGAGTTTGAAGAGAATCTTGTCATGAATTTTTCAAAGGGCATGGCCCGGAAAGTTAAGAAAGTTTATGAGACTGAAACGGATTGGAGAGATTTGAAATCAACATCTGTTGATTTCACAAAAGGAAAAATCATTAAGGTGCTTGGCAGAACGGTTTTATTCCAACCTAATGATTCTGATAAAATATTTGCCTGCAAATTTTTGCGCACAGGGGAGTCTATCTCGGAATTTTGCAGAGAAAAAGCAATGATTGAAATTTTTAGGGAGTGTTCACGTTTTAAAAGCCGCTTGCCGATTCCCATTTCCATTTCTAACCCTAAGAGCCTGCCCTTTGAAGAATTCCCTGTAGATGTGGAAAAAGATCAGCCTGCATTGTATGTGCAACAGGTAGAAGAACACTACTATCATTACCTTCACCAGATTAAGGATGATTCCACCTGGAATGAGGCGCGCAAAAAATTTCTTTTCGACAGTGGGCTGCAACTATCTCTTGGCCAACTTCCTCCATTCGTCGAACTTTTTCATAATGAGGAATCAGTCCGAAAGTATCAACCTCTTGCCAATCTTATTCCAAATATTAACAGGGGGGCGGGTCGTTTAGAAACTCCATTTTTAAAAACGCAGTATCCCAATGCAGGGGCATGGGGTGCAAGGGATGTAGGCGATGGGCCCCATCTGTCTGAGGTAGTTAAGAATCCAACTTTGGAGTCTTTCGATCTTTTTAAGCTAAAGAAAGGAAAAGTTCATTATTTGCTCATGAATGGATTGGCCAAATTGATGCTTGTTGACAGCTTGTTGCTTTTGCACCGTCTGAGATTGCAAGAGAGGTTGGATTGGAAAGATCCGAGCCTTGTCCAAACTGTTGCGGGCTGGTTGAAAGAAGGTCAGATTGAAGCGTTATGCGGATTCACTCAGAAATCCCTGGATATGTGTAGGGCATTCATTGATCAGCTTCCTATTGACTGGGATAGGCAGGCAAAGCAGATCATGTTTTGGGTTCAAGACGACGAGAAAGGATATCCTCAATACTTAGACGCCGGAAAATTGCCGGAAGGGCTGTATGATTCCAAGATGTCTTCTGTTATTGATTTAAAAAAAGCCCAAAATTATTCACAAGGCGTTGGATTTTTGAGCGGATCGGATGCCGATATTGGATGTTACAACGGTCCTTTGGGCTGGATCGAGAGTGAAAAGTCGTGGTACTGGATCAGCGCGTTTGCTGTCGGCGTCCATATTTGTCAATCGAAAGATGTTTATTCCATTAATGAGAAAAATTTGTGCGAGAGTCAGAAAAAGTTAAAGCTTCGTCGTCTCTCGTTTTCAGAAGAGATATAGTTTGCTTCTTTGCCCAGCTTCCTTGAGCAAATCTTGCGTAGCAGATAGAGGTTGATGCTGCCGCAAAAGTCAGCCAAATCCAAAATGAAGTGTCAACAGGCATTTTCCAAAGTGTCATCAATAAATAGGTGGGTGCCAGAAGCAGCAGCCAGGTTGTTGCGATGCTGGTGACAAGGATAAAGAACGTATCGCCAGCGGAGCGGAGGATTCCATACAGCAGGCAGCGGATATTTTCAATGATGATGTAAGCTCCAATGACTAGGCTGCTTTTTATCACGTAATTGCGTGCTATAGCCAGTTCTTCAGAAGTCAGCGAGGATAAACGTTCAGCTCCTTCCAGGCGCTCCGGATCTTGGAGGAAAAGATCGACAATCCACTCGCTGCCGAGCCAAAGGAAAGCCATTAGGCTGATCCCAAAAACGGCAACAATCTTGCATCCGGAGAGGAAGGCTGTCATCACTTCGCCTTTGCGGCCCAAGCCGATCAGGTTCCCGCTCACGCTGGAAATTCCTTGTTCCAAACCGATTCCGAAGAAAAACATCGACATCAAAATGCTTTGCCCAACGCTTGTCACAAGGATGTGGACAGCGCCCAAATCGTTGAGAAGCAGGTAGAGTGCTGCCCAAGCGCCGAGTTCTAAAATTGCCGCCAGAGCTTCGGGGCCTCCAATCTTGACCATTTCCCAAACGGCTCTAAGGTCTGGTATCCACTCATTTGTTCCAAACGTTTCTCTATTTTCCCTTTTCAAGAACAGATAAAGCATCACTCCGTTCTGGCAGATCAAGCCTATGCCGGTTGCAAGACAAGCCCCCATGATTCCCATGCTTGGAACCGGGCCGTATCCGAAAATCAAAATAGGATCAAGGATAAGATTAATTAGGTTTCCAAGCAGAGTGAGCCAGGTGATGATCGATGTTTTGCCTTGTCCGATGAAAAATCCATTTAATCCTCCAAGCAAGCACATAAAAGGGCTGATCGCCATGGTTAGGCGGTAGTAGAGCACCTGCTCTGTTTCAATAGGGGAGCCTGCGAATGCCCATGGAGCAAACCAGATGGCTGCGGCTCCGAAAGGGATGATGAAGAACAGGCTAAGCCAGATCATTTGCCAAACAGGTTTCCCCATCATCAAATACTGCTTGGAACCATTGTATTGTGCTGCGAAAATTCCGGAGACATTTGTCAATGTTTGTCCGCCGAATGTCAAGGCCCAGGCAGTCATTCCGCCGCTGACTGCTGCACTTAAAGCGTCTGTTGAGTAACGGGCGAGAAAAAGCCGATCCACAGTCAGCATTCCAAGCATGGATAAAAAGGATAAGATCAGAGGCAGCGAAATCGTCAGGAGAGTTTTGACGCTGCCGTCTCGAACTTCAAGAGACATTTTTTTAACCGATAAATATAAAAAGAAAATATTTATTAAATAATATCACATTCTTGATTTGTCGTAAATCTTTTTTTTCTTCATTATGTTGAATAAACAAGGAGATGTTTTGTATGTCTTTAAAGGGTCGTACAGTATTAATTACAGGGGCCAGTCGAGGAATCGGAGAGGCGATTGCTTTGCGTTGCGCCGAGGATGGGGCAAATGTCGTTGTTGCGGCAAAAACCAGCAAGCCGCATCCAACACTTCCCGGAACCATTCATACAGTTGCTGAAGAGATTGAGAAGCGGGGTGGAAAAGCGTTAGCAGTTCAGGTGGATATTCGCAATGAAGATCAAGTGAAAAGCGCTGTAGAACAGGCTTTAGAGTCTTTTGGCGGCATCGATATCCTGATTAATAATGCTTCAGCCATCTTTCCTACAGCAACTCTGGATACTCCGATGAAAAAATTCGATCTGATGGTCTCTTGCAACATGCGTGCTACATTCCTTTGCTCTAAACTCTGTTTACCGCATCTCATCACAAGCGAAAATCCCCATATCCTTAATCTTTCTCCTCCGCTTAGCTATGATCCCAAATGGCTCAAACCTCACGTAGCCTATACGATGTCTAAATATGGCATGACGATGTGTACTCTGGGAATGGCGGAAGAGTTCCGAGAACAGGGGGTTGCCGTCAATTCGCTATGGCCTAAAACGACAATCGCTACCCAGGCAATTAAAGCCTTTTTCCCCTTTCTAATGGATAAGAGCCGCAAACCATCGATTATGGCTGATGCCGCTTATCATATCGTTACCCAAGAGAGCAAAGTCGTCACAGGGAATTGTTTTTTAGACGAAGAAGTGTTGATAGAGCACGGGATAACGGAATTCGATCAATACGCACAAGCTCCAGGACAAGAACTTCAGATCGATCTATTTGTAGAAAGCTCTGTTTGATCAACGCGTCATTGCCGTCAGGATTTTTCTCTTCCCTTTAAAAGGAGCGCGGCCATGCATGGTTAAAAGGTTGTCCAACGCCATCACGTCCCCTTTTTGCCAAGGGAAATAGATGGAATGCTTGTCGAGGATGTCGTGAATGTGGTAGATATCCTCTCTTGGAATTTTTTGGCCGTCGGCAAAAAAGATTTCATCAACCATCGTATGTTTTCGGCAGTAAAAGGCACGCATGGCAAGATAACGCCACCATCCGATGAAACGGGGATTGTAGTCGAAGAGATGAACTTGATTGAACCAAACTTTTTCTTTGGTTTTCGGGTGTTCTAGAAATGCAGGGCGTAGGCGGCTAATCTCTAGCCAATCATTGACATTCCATTTGCATCCGATATTGTTTTCTCTACACCGCTTTTCGACCTCTTCTTTTTGATCTGTTTCAAAAACATCTATCCATGTTTTGTGCCCTCTTTGAAACTTGTTGATGAGATCCATCAGTGCGCTTTTATGATAATAGCGGGAGACATATTTAAGCTTCTTTTTCTCAAAACGTTCTTTTGTTTCCTGCCTCAAGGATTTCAAAATTTCCCTGGCGTTGCCAATGAATGTTTCTCCACCCAGTTTGGAAGGGGTTTCGCAAAAAAAGAAAATATGACTAGGGTAGTTGTCGGCAAAGCTCATTTCGTTATGTAAATGGATTTTGATAGCGGGAGGAGCTTCAGTGGAGGTATAGACACTGTCTTTTACTTTTTCGCGCGGTGCTCCTCCTCCAATATAGTCGACGAATTCTCCCGTATCCAGGGCTCGGACGACGTTTGAAAACTCCTCAGGCTTGTGAACGGGGAATCCTCTGAACAGCAACCCTCCGTATTTGAGCATGTTTTCTTTGAGAAATGCGTTTTGCTCTTTGATGATCTCTATCAGATCTTCGAAAGCAGGATTGGGGAAGTTGGGTTCGATGACCAAGGGGAGTTTTTGCTCGTTGATAAACGATACTTTGATCTCTTTCATTGTTGCTCTCTATCGATATTGCATTTATACCGATCATTATTTTAATTTGACACAATACATTGATCGGGAGTTTTAATCTATGAATATTCGCCTTTTTAAGGAAGCTAGAGAGAGAATTGCTCCCTATATCATTGAAACACCGCTTATTCAATCCCTAGAATTTCCAGGCCTCTATCTAAAGTGCGAGAACTTTCAGTGGACCTGCAGCTACAAGCCTCGCGGAGCTGTCAATGCAGCTCTTCAAAAAATTCAGCCAGGCGTTGGGATTGTGGCGCGCTCATCCGGAAATTTTGCGCAAGGGATCGCTTATGCAGGAAATCGGCTAGGTTTTCCTGTTGCGGTTGTGATGCCGGAACATGCGCCTGCCTTAAAAGTTAAGAAAACAGAAGCTTTGGGAGCCGAAGTTTTTTTGCATGGAACGACGCATGCCGAAGGGGATGAGAAGGTTGCCGAGCTTGTTTGTGAAAAGGAAAGGATCATGATCCATGCGTTTGATGATCCTGATGTGATTGCTGGACAAGGGTCTGTAGCATTAGAGGTGTGCGATCAGCTGAAAAAACCGCACTTTTTTTTTGGTCCGATTGGCGGCGGCGGGATCATGGCAGGGTGTTCTTGCGTGATTAAACAAATATCTCAGCACACAAAAGTCATTGGAGTCGAACCCGAAGGGGCTGCTAGATTGACAGCCTCTTTGGAAAAAGGTGAGCGTCTGCATTTGCCGTCGACAAAAACCATTGCAGATGGACTCCTTTCTCCCAGTGTAGGAAAGCATAACTGGCCTTTACTTAAGAAATATATCGACTCAACTGTAAAGGTATCGGAGCAAGAAATCATTGAAGCAATGAAAATACTGTTTAACGTTTTTGGCTTGGTCGCGGAGCCCTCTGGAGCTGTTTCTTTTGCCGGTTTTCTGAAAAAACGGCCGTTGAGTGGTTCTGTAGTTTGCGTGATTACTGGGGGCAATGTGGATCGGCAAAAATTTTTAGAGTGGCTTCATGGATAAAAAAATGTACAATTTTAGCGCAGGGCCTGGAGCCTTACCGGACACCGTGCTTCAAGAAGCTCATCGTCAGCTTCTTAACTACCAATCAAGCGGTTTATCTATTCTTGAAATGGGGCATCGCACACAATTATTCGAAGACATTTATGCTGAAGCGCGCGATTTAATCAGAAAGCTTCTAAAAATCCCTGATACATTTGAAGTGCTTTTGCTTCAGGGAGGAGCAACATTGCAATTTTCTATGGCTCCCTTAAATCTGGCAATTGAAGGAAAAGTCGTTGATGTCTTGCATACAGGGTATTGGAGTGGAAAAGCGATTGCTGATATTAAGCGAGTCAGCCCCGTTAGAATTGTTGCGAGCTCGGAAGATTCAGGTCATTGTTTGATTCCCAAAGTTTCACAAGACAACTTTAATCCTGATGCTCCTTATGTGTATCTGACGTCCAATAACACGATTTACGGGACGCAGTGGCATACTTTTCCGGACACGGGAAACGTTCCGATTGTTGCAGATATGACATCGGATATTTTTTCAAAACCTTTGGATTTTTCTAAATTCGGCGTGATTTTTGCCAGTGCGCAAAAAAACGTAGGAATTGCCGGCGTTACGCTTGTGATTGTACGTCGTGATCTAGCGGAAAGGTGTCCCGAGCATGTGGGAACTCTTCTGCAGTATCGTACGCATCTCAATCGAAATACAGTCTACAATACAGCTCCGGTTTTCGGCATTTACATGATGTTATTGGTCCTCAGATGGATGAAGGAGAAAGGGGGGGTGGAAGGCTTGATGAAGATCAATGCGGAAAAAGCAAAAAGAGTCTATGCTGCAGTGGATCGGCATGAAATCTATCTCAGCAGAGTCAATCCGGAAGACCGGTCTGAAATGAACGCCTGTTTTTTTATTCAAGGAGGCTTAGAACAGAAGTTTGTTGAAGAGGCTTTAAAGCGTAAAATTATCGGGATTAAAGGGCATAGCGAAGCTGGTGGAATCCGTGTTTCCCTTTATAATCCTGTCGCTTTGGAAGCTGTTGACGCGCTAGAGGAGCTGATGGAAGATTTTGCCCTATGTTATTCCAGTTTTGTCGTGCAATGACCGCATCTTTTTGCTTTTTTGGGGATGGATAGCTTGCATTCGGGACACTCTTTCGTTGTCGTCTCTTTTTCTTTATGTTTGGTGAGCTTATTGACTGTTTTGACAATTGCAAATGTGGCGATAGCAACAATAGTGAAATTAATCAGCGTATTCAGAAAAGCTCCATAATTCACATTGACGGCTTCTTGATTTCCAGACGCCTGTTTGATCGTCACCGATAGATCGCTAAAATCCACTCCGCCGACTAGCCAACCGATCGGAGGCATGATCATATCATTGACAAGCGAATTGACGACTTGGCTAAAAGCAGCACCGATAATGATACCTATTGCCATATCGATCGCATTTCCTCGAATGGCAAAAGTTTTAAATTCTTCAAATATTTTTTTCATGAATTCGTCCTTAAGTAGATACTGGAATTATATATAGTCAAAAATAAGAAAAATTTGCAAAGTAGTCGTGAATCTATCTGATTAAGGAGAAAAATCACATGCAAGGGATCACTGGATTTTCTAAATCAATCAATCGTTTCGTAGAGCAAAATTGCTGCTTAATCTCGTCGTTTTTAGATAAGCATCCGGTTGTGTATAAAATAGCCTTAGTCGCTTGCCATTTCTTTCGAGCTGCTGCAATGTACGGGTTGATGACGGTGTCGCCGCTTTCGTTTGCCACAACTTGCGTAACGATGGTAGCAGCTTCAGTTCTTTATCGGGCTGCAGTTGAACGTTTTTGCTGTTTTCGATTCGCTCTTCCCTCTTGTATCGGGGCGGGTGCGTATTGGATCTCGAAAATTTCGATGATCCAATTAGTTTCCGGTGTTGCCTTTGACTCTGTTGGCCTTGCATTTTTTAACATTGCAGGAGCGTTGCCATTGATCGGATATATTGGGTATGTCGCGTATGTTTCTCATGAGGAATACGAAGCTAAAATGGGAAGGCCAAAACTGCATTGCGGGTCATGCGTGAGCTAGATACATTTTTCAATAATGATCGGTATACTCGGATTCGGGCTTTTGCCGTAACTTTTTTTTTTCAGATTGATGCCGTTTCTCTTCGAGTATTTTTTGTTGCTGCCTTCTAGATCGCCGCTTTTTCTGACGTTTGATTTTTTCGATCTCTTTCTGTTTTTCAGTTTTGATCTTGAGGATCTTTTCTTCGATTTTTTCGCAGAGAAGCCGGCGTGCATAGAAGCGATTTAATTCGCGTGAACGTTCCAACTGGCATTTGATCTCAATTCCTGAAGGTTCATGTTTGAGATAAACGCAAGAGGCTGTCTTGTTGACTTTTTGGCCTCCTTTTCCGGAGCCAAGAATAAACTTTTCCGTAAGATCTTCGTTGCGGATTCCCAAGCTTTCCATCCGTCTTTGAAGTTCATTGATCTTCTCGGGACGGATGTGCATAAACAAGCTACTTTTTCTTTTTTGTTGATTGAGATTCTGCCGGTTTCGTCCGTATCAGTTTGCGAATAGGACGCTTGGTTGGTTTTGTTTTTTTTGCAGCTGGTTCTTTCGGAATAATCCGTTTAACCGGTTTTTTTTCAGGTACTTTCTGTATTTTTTTCTTTACGGGTTTTTTTTCTTCTTTCTTTTTTTGGATAGAGTTTTTCTTTTCTTCCAACTTCAAGAAAAGCTCTTTATCTTCATCACCTAGTCCTTCATAAGAGTCTCCAACAAAAGAGTCTTTTTCTTTTATGCTGGTTGGAGCTTCATTATCATCGTTCATCCAATTGCTGGAAAGCTCTCGCAATTGCGCCAGCTTAGCATTGATATTGTTCATGCTTTCCTCCATCTCGTAGGGCGAGGTGCCATTCTTGAGATGATCCAAAAGTTCTTTACCAGTTTCGAATCGAGATGAAAAAGTGACATCGGCAATACTGGTGATATCGGGAGTGAAAAGAAATGCACGCACTGCTGAGGGAACTGTTGTGTAGATATCCACTGTCACTTGAGGCTCCATTTCAACTTTTTCCTGCTGCTTAGGCGGGCGGCCTCTTTTGGGTCTTGGATTAAGTGCTTCGTTGGAATAATAGGATTTTGCTTTGGTCATCAATGTTTTCCGCGCAACTTCAACATCTTTGGGCACTTTTTTATCGAAGAGGTGCTCTTTGAGTTTTTCTACAGCTTTTGTTGAAAGATCGAGATCCTCTTCAAAGACGAAGTTGAAGCTATTGCTGCGAAGCCATTCGATGATACGGATGCGTGAACGTTCTTGATAAAACTGCTGCCATTTTTCCAGTTCCATGTGATGGTCGTAGATGAACTCCAGGAAATTGTCGCGGGCCTCTTTGGACTGGATGATATCAAGCAATTTTTCCTTGGTGTCAATATCGTAAACCTTTTCATTGACGAAGCTTTCCATGATTTTTTTGGATTCGAAGAAGGAAAGTTTGGGAATGGGGGAGTAGCGTTCAGGGTCTTTTTCGAGTTCAGATTCCAGGTTGTCAAGCTCTTCTTGAGTTTTGTCGAGGTCGACATAGATGATAAATCCTTCAATTTTATCAAGGTAAAAATCGCGTTCATCATCTGATTTAGCAAAAGCTTCCATAAGGCGATGCGCTCTTAAAATCAGTGGGTTTTGCGCTTCTGGATGCGAATTTTTTGATTTAGACTTTGCCAACATAATTAGGTAATTCCTGAAATCTTTGATTGAATTCTAATGCATTATTGTAAAGGAAAAAACTTCAGCTTTCAACCTAAAGTCCGAACTTTACAAATTTTTTAGGAAAATTTCTCTATCTATACCGATCATTATAATTGACGACACGCCCTAGATAGAGAAATTTCCTCGGAATATGAATTCTGCCGGCCCTTTCATAACGATCTGATCAATCCTTCCAAGAGAACCGGAGATCTTGAATTCTAAGATATCCCCGGAAGCGACCTGAATTCGGATAGGATTGGCAATCTGTTCTTTGGTCCAGGCAATGATTGCGCAAGCGGTTGCGCCGGTACCGCATGCCATTGTTTCTCTTTCGACTCCGCGTTCGTAAGTGCGTATGTAAATGAGTGAGGGGTCGCTTTCATCAATGTGATAAACATCCACATTTGTGCCTTGAGGCATAAATTTTTCGTGGTAACGTATTTTTGGTCCGATGGCATCTAAGTCGAAGGCGGAAAGTTTCTCTACCGAAAGCGTTGCGTGAGGAACGCCTGTATCGAGAAAGTCGACATGGAAAGTTTTTCGACCGATTGACAGTTCAATGTCCCAGGAGATTTCAGGAGCGGGCTGCATGCTGACGGAAACAGATCCGTCATCATGCAGAGAAAGTGGATATTTTTTACCCATCACTTCAATTGTAAACCTAGTTCCTTCGATCCCCAGCTCCTGTAAGAACTTGCCCAAACAACGAATTCCGTTTCCGCACATTTCAGCTTCTGTGCCATCCGGATTGAAAATACGCATGACGAAGTCTGCCCTATCGGAGCGTTCCAATAAGATGACTCCATCCGCTCCCACACCAAATTGCCTGTCGCAAAGATGTTCAGCTAGATCTGATTCTTCGGAGGGGTAAACTTGATTTCGGTTGTCAATCAAAATAAAGTCGTTTCCACATCCGGTATATTTGGAAAAGGGGATGGAGGTCCTCAATTCAAAGGCTTTTGTAGGAGTCGATGATTGCATCTATGAGTCCAAATTCTTTCGCTTCTTCTGCAGACATCCAAGTGTCGCGGTCGATGGCGCGGTCAATTGTTTCATAGTCCTTGCCGGTTGCATCCATGTAGATGCGGACAAGCTTTTCCCTAGTTTTCAAAATTTCCCTTGCTTGGATATCCAAATCGGTCGCTTGTCCCTGAATCACCCCTCCGATCATTGGTTGGTGAATCATGATGCGCGCTTGCGGTGTGACGTATCTTTTTCCCTTTGCTGCGCAGAGGCTGAGAACAGATCCCATAGAAGCCGCGAGTCCTGTCACCAGCGTTGTCACAGGAGAAGAGATCATCTGCACTTGATCCCAGATAGCAAATCCGCTATCGACCGATCCTCCCGGACTGTTGATCACAAAGAGGATAGGTTTTCCAGGATCTTTCAATTCCAAATACCATAGTTTGCGGATGATTTCGTTTGCGGTCTCGTTATCCACTTGGTTCGATAAAAAGAGGCGGCGTGCCTCTAAAATTTCTATATCGATCAGGTCGTCGATTTTCAAATAATGCTCTCCATTCAAATCTGATTTAGCCATAGCAGTCTCCTTTTGATCTTAATTATGTTCCTTTATTGTCCTTTTTTCAAGAATTATACCGAATCAATTTCAAGAATCGATTTTTGACGCAATCACGGGTTGAAGTTGATCACGATTTTTCCAGGACAATTTCCGGATACAGAGGGTGCCCTTTCAAGAGATCGGAAACTTTGGAGCGCACACGATCAAAAACTTTAGGATCGGTCTCACTTTTTGCTTTTGAAAGTGCGCCCGTTTTTTCCACTGTTGACGGACGGGTGTTTTCCAAGATGTCGACAATGAGATTAGAAATTTCCTTCATTTCGCTTTCTTTCATTCCCAAGGTAGTCAATGCAGGAGTGCCCAACCGGATACCGGTTGTGTACCAAGGGCCGTTTTTATCAAAAGGGATCGCATTGCGGTTGATGGTAATGCCTGCTCGACGTAAGGCTGTTTCTGCATGGCGTCCGGTAAGGCCGAAAGAAGAGAGATCGACAATGACCAAATGGTTTTCCGTTCCTCCAGTGACCAGGCGGACTCCTCTGGACTGCAGAGCGTTTGCCATAGCACGCGCATTGTCGATCACTTGCTTTGCATAGGCTTGAAATTCAGGGGTGTTAGCTTCGTTAAAAGCGACAGCCTTGGCTGCCATCACGTGAGGCAGCGGACCTCCAAGCACAAGGGGACACCCTTTGCGGATCACTTCTTCATACTCTTTTTTACACAGGATTAATCCGCCTCGAGGGCCGCGCAACGTTTTATGCGTTGTGGAAGTGATGAGATCAGCGTAAGGGACAGGATCATATTCGCCTTTCAGCTGTTTGCCGGCTACAAGTCCTGCAAAATGAGCCATATCGACCATGAGTGTGGATCCGATGCTATCTGCAATTTCACGCAGCTTTGCGAAATTCAACAGCCTGGGATAGGCAGAATAACCGGCTAGGAGGATGACAGGGCGCACCTCTTTAGCTTGCTGTGCAAGCTTTTGATAGTCTAGCAATTCCGTATCAGGATCAACATCATAAGTGTGGGCTTGCATCATTTTGGAAGAAACATTATGGATGTACCCATGTGTTAAATGGCCTCCGGCGTTCAGAGACATTCCCAACATTTTTTGGTTCATCATCAGCTGGCGTGCTTGCTCATATTCTTCAGGCGTCAGCTCGTCGAGTGTTTTTTTTCCTAATCTTTCAATCTCTTTATTTTGCACTTTGTGGACGAGGATGGACCAAAAAGCAACCAAGTTTGCATCGGCTCCTGAGTGAGGTTGAACGTAGGCGCAATCACAATTGAATATTTTTTTTAATTTTTCCTGCGCTTGCTCTTCTACGCTGTCGACATTTTCGCATCCTGCGTAAAAACGATGGTTAACATAGCCTTCGGCGTATTTATCTGTAAGAAAGTTGCCCATTGCTTGTTGCACTGCCAGGGAAGAGTAGTTTTCTGAAGCGATCAGCTTGAGGTGGGTCCTTTGGTCTTCAAGTTCCTTTTTTATGGAGGCAGCCACTGCGGGCGAGTGGGTTTCCAAATGATCGAGCGCTGCTAAAAAGGAGATTGCTCCGCTGTTTTGTTCGGTTTTTGGAATTTTTTCAAGATAGGCGGATAAATAAGTCATTCGGAACCTTATTTCAAACGGTTGATTCGGTATAAATTTGGCATCTCTTGCACTTCCCTGTCAAGCATTTGGTCGTTCCAACACAATAACGTAGAAAAAGAACTTGAGGATTAAGGGGAAAAGCCGTATCCTCTTAGGTTGAATGTTAGATTTAACTTAGGAATACCATGCACGAAGCTCTTAAAGACATCTTACCTATTCAAGAATTCGATATGCAAATGATCCAGTTGATGAAGCTTAAAAAAGAGCGGACCAAAGAACTCAATCACATCAATGGCATCAAGAGCGATCTGCGGCAAAAAACGATGATCAAAGAAGGCGAGATCATCGAGTTGCGAAAAAATATCCGTCTTCTTGAAGGCGAGGTTAAGGAAGTTGCCGAAAAGATTAAGAAATTGGAAGGGCAGCAAAGCCAGGTAAGGAAAGTTGACGAGTTTAATGCGCTGAGCCATGAAATCTCTCAAGCGGAAAGAGAGCGCGTTGCTAAAGACCAGAGATTGTCGGATCTGTACGATCAGGTTGCTGCCGAAGAAGAAGCTCTGAAGAGCTTGAATGAAAATTTAGAGCTGACTGTTGAAAACAGCAAGGTTCTTGAAAACGAGATCAAGGAAAGCATCGAGCGGATTAACGAAGAGGGAAAAGCGATTCAGAAGCAGCGCGATGAGTTGGTCGGCAGCGCCGATCCCGAGTTGTTCCGCATTTATGAGATGCTTTTGAAAAACAAGAAAGATCGTGTTGTTGTCCCGATCGAAAATCGATGCTGCAGCGGATGCCATATTACATTGACGGCACAGCATGAAAATCTCGTTCGCAAAGGAGAGAGACTTGTGTTTTGCGAACACTGTTCACGTATTCATTTTTGGCAAGAAAGTGAAGCGTTGGAGGGAACAGCGGTTGCAACCAAAACAAGACGCCGCCGTCGCACGACCACAAAATCAACATAACGGGAAGAGAGGCAATCGCCGTCGCTATCAAAGCGAGGGAGGAAAGTCTGGACTTCGCAGGATCGGATACCAGTGAAAGACTGGGGGCCGAAAGGCTACGGAAAGTGTCACAGAAAATATTCCGCGGCGTAAGCCGACAGGGTGAAATGCTTTGTTTGATGAACAAAGCCCCACTAGAGGAGACTCTAGGGGTGATAAACCCTATCCGAAGCAAGACAAAGGTAAAGCGCTTAAGGTGTTCCGCCAAGCTTTCAACAAGTCGCTTGAGAACTTTGGTGACAGGGTTCCTAGATGAATGATTGTCCAATGACAGAATCCGGCTTATCCTCTTCCCTTTTTTTACAATACTTTTTTGATCTCGTTAAGAGACAAGGGATTTTAAGGTCTCAACCCATAATGGATGGTCGTTTAATCCTGGGACGAGGTCAAGCGCCTCGCCTCCATAGCTTTTAAATTCAGCTAGATATTCATTGCCGATTTCATCGATGGTTTCTAAACAGTCGCACACGAAAGAGGGGCTAAAAACCAATAATTTTTTAGCTCCTTTTTGAGCCAGTTCTTTGATAATATCTGAAACATACGGCTTGATCCAAGGATCTTTGCCTAAGCGCGATTGGTAGCAAAGAGTATATCTAGTAGAAGGAAGATTCAGTTTTTTTACAATTGCTTGTGCTGTTGCATAACATTGCGCTGAATAGCACTGACCGTTTTTCTCATTTAATGTTGCACAGCATTCTTTGGACTGTAAGCAATGATTGTAGAAATCGGCCTTGCGCAGCTGTTTTTCCGGAAGTCCGTGAAAGCTGAAAAGGATGTGGTCATAGCTATCCAGCTGAAAATTTGATGCCCGCACGCAAAAGGCTTCAATCATTTTCGGATGAACGGGAAAACTGTTGATGAGTTGTAATTCGGGAATTCTATTCCATTTTCCGATGACTCGCATCACTTCCTCATGGACTGATCCGGTTGTTGCAGATGCATATTGGGGAAAGAGCGGTACGACGACCAGTTTAAAGCATTGTTTTAGCGAAAGCAGTGCGCTTTCTATCGAGGGATTTTGGTAGCGCATTCCTAGTTCGACCTGAAAATGATCCCCTAGGGATTGCTGTAGAAGTGCTTTGACTTGTTTTCCCAGGACGAGCAAAGGAGATCCCTTTTCCGTCCAAATGCGGGAATAGCTTTTTGCTGACTCCTTGTATCTTTTTGGAACGATGATGCCTCGAACCAGAAGCTGCCGTTTGAACCAAGGAAGATCGGTCACTCTAGCATCTGTCAGAAATTGTAGAAGGTACTTTTTAACGTCGGCAGGTTTCTGCGAGTCTGGAGTTCCCAAGTTAACAAGAAGGACGCCTGTACGGGCATGCATGAGGCTACTCATCCTCTTGTTGAGAGAGTTCTAAGTTGCGGTAGTAGGTGGTGATGAACGTATTGAGGATCCCTGCGCGTACACCTTCTTGCTCCATTGCGACCAGCCCTGCAATGGATGTGCCTCCTGGAGATGCCACTTCGAGCTTAAATTGCGCCGGCGGCTTGCCGGATTCTTTCAGAGAAGCAACAGTTCCGCTGATCAGTTGAAAAACCAGCTTCCTGGACTGCTCGCTGTCTATGCCCATTGCGATTCCTGCTTCAATCATTGATTCGATGATGACGCTGACAAAAGCAGGTCCTGAACCGGTTAAAGCAGAGATGGCATCGATTTTAGACTCCGGCACCCAATGCAGATCTCCCAAGTTTGAAAAGAGACGGTTTGCTTTTTCTTTGAAAACTTGCTCCAGATTGTCCGATTCGACTAGCCCGACGATCCCCTCTCCATGAACAACGGGAAGATTGGGCATGATGCGAAGCACAGGAATTTCTGCAAAAAGCGTCTCCAACGTCTGTGTCGTGACTCCTGCAAGGCAGCTGACAACAAGCTGCTCAGCGTAAAATTCCCGGTGCGTCTCTTTTGCTAGTTGATCGATATCTTGAGGTTTAACGGCGATGAGGATCACTTCTGCTTTTGAAATGGCATCAGCTGCGGACTGGAAAGCTTTTCCTCCGATTTCGCTAGCGAGATGCCGAGCCCTTTCCTTATTATGGTCAAAAAGGAATAGGTTGTGTTCGGAGGCTAGCCTCCGCACGATTCCTCCTCCCATTTTTCCGCATCCGATCAGGCAAACATTCATCTTTTTAATCCCTTGTTTGGTAGTTTCCTTCGACAATCCATTTATAGGTCGTCAGCTCTTCTAATCCCATTGGTCCTCTAGCATGCAGCTTCTGTGTGCTGATTGCCACTTCAGCGCCAAGCCCAAACTGCGATCCATCTGTAAATCGGGTGGAAGCGTTGACATAAACCGCAGCTGAATCAACTTCTTGGATAAACTGGTCGGCATGCTGCCGATCGGCTGTCAATATTCCATCGCTGTGCCCTGAGGAGTGTTTTTGAATGTGTGAAATTGCAGCGCTCAGATCGGGAACGACTTTGATGCCCAAGGTCAGAGACAGCCATTCTGTTTCCCAGTCACTCTCTTTTGCTGGTTGAGCTTGGGGGCTTTTCACAATGGACTGGGCCCGAGGATCAAGTTTAAAAGCGACGGTATCGAGTTTTTTGATCACCTGCGGAATAAATGTTTGTGCAATCCCTTCGTGCACAAGGAGGGTGTCGAGAGCATTACACACAGTCGGGCGTTGGGTTTTGGCGTTGTGGATAACCTCTAAAGCCTTTATCAAATCTGCCGATTGATCGACATAAAGATGGCAGATTCCGATACCTCCTGTAATGACCGGAATTGTACTGTGCTCCAAGCAGAATTGATGCAAGCCGCCGCCGCCGCGAGGGATGATCATGTCAATGCAATCACGCATTTTCAAAAGATCCAGAACAAGGGAGCGATCGGGAGAATCGATCAATTGTACAGCATCTGAAGGAAGATCGCTCTTCATCAAGGCCTCTTTGATTAAAGAGACTAGGATGCGGTTAGTTCGGATCGTTTCAGAGCCTCCGCGGAGGATAGAGCAGCTGCCGGCTTTTAAGCAGAGCGAGGCGACATCGGCCGTGACATTTGGCCTGGACTCATAAATTACGCCGATCACGCCAATGGGAGTGCGCCTTTTCGTGAGTTTCAGTCCATTCTCCAGCGTACGCGTTTCAATGGCTTCTCCTACCGGATCTTTTAAAGCGGCCACTTTGCGTATGTCTTCGGAAAGCCCCTGCACACGTTCCTCTAGAGAGAGGCGATCTAGCATGGCGTCGTCTAGTCCCTTCTCTTTAGCCTCATTTAAGTCTTTGCGGTTGGCTTCGGCAACGCTTTCTTCTCTTTCTAAAAGGAGTGTCGCGATCGATTCGAGTGCACGATTTTTTTGTTCAGTACTCGCTTTGAAAAGTGATTTTGAGGCTTCTTTTGCCTGTCTGCCAAGAAATTCAAGAGCTGCCATTGATTTAGATCCTTAGTCAAAGAAGAGCCATGTTATCACGATGAATCACTTCCGATCCATAGCTGTAGCCCAAAATTTTTTCAATTCCTGTCGAATGTGCACCGATGAGCTTTTGGATCTCGTCACTTGAGTAATTGACGATTCCTCTTGCAATTGCCCGATTGCTGCTCGACAGGATCTCGACAATGGATCCTCGCCCATAGGACTTTTCACTTCCTGTGATTCCAATGGGAAGTAAGCTGGCCCCTTTCTCTGTAATTTTTTTTTCTGCGCCCTGGTCAACGAAAATAACGCCTTGCACCTTTTCTGAGAGCAACCACCGTTTACGGCTTTCTTTGGGAGTCGTTTCTGCGTAAAAATAGGTGCCTGTTTTTTTTCCTTCGATAATCTCTGCAATGACTGTAGGGTTTTTCGAAGAGGCAATGATGGTCGGAGTTCCGCTTCTGGTTGCAAGTTTTGCCGCTTCCACTTTGGTCGACATGCCTCCAGCTCCCATCCCTTTCCCTTTTGTTGTTTTGCCAGCCAGCTGAATGATGCGCTTGTCGATGACATGCACATCCTCGATTAAGACGGCATTCGGGTCTCGATTAGGATCGGCTGTGTAAAGTCCCTTTTGATCGGTTAGGAGGATCAATTGATCGGCGGCGATCAGGTTGGCTACCAGAGCGGCAATGTTATCATTGTCGCCGAATTGAATCTCTCTTGTCGCAACTGTATCGTTCTCATTGACGATCGGAATGACCCCATGATGCAGCAGCGAATCGATCGTGTTCCGTACATTGAGATAACCGTCTCTTTGGGAAAAATCCCCTTTGGTGAGCAGCAATTGTCCTACTTGAAGTTGATAAATTGCAAAAAGCTGCTTCCACGTATTCATTAGATGCACCTGTCCAATGCTGGACAGCATCTGTTTTTCGGGTAGGGACCGGTCTAATTTTGAAGGTTTTAGGACGTCTTTGCCAGCAGCGATCGAACCGGAACTAACCAGTACAATCTGATTCCTTGCATTGTGTGCTTTGGCGATTTGGCGCACAATTTCTATCATGTGTTTTTGGGACAGGGACAGACCTCCATCGGTGAGGGTGGAAGTTCCCACTTTAATCACGATTTTCTTCATGGATTTAAAGAAGATCTCTTAATTGCATCGAAAAATTCCTGCCTTTGAAGAGCTTCATCGTGAAATTTTCCCCTTAGCACCTGAGTCGTGCACCAACCGTTTTGATCCTCGATGCCTCGTGCTGCAATGCAGAAATGTTGGCAGTTAATCGAAACGGCAACGTCTTCGGTTTCCAGAATGCGAGACAAACTATCTGCAATCTGTGCGGTCAGTCTTTCTTGCACTTGAGGGCGGCGAGCAAAAAATCGGACGATTCTTGGGATTTTTGACAAGCCAATCAATTTTTTATTGGGAAGGTAGGCCACATAAGCTGTTCCGATCATTGGGACAAAGTGGTGTTCGCAAAAACTTGTCACAAAGACTTTCATGAACAACATGTTTGAGCGGTTTAAGGTTTTGTATTGGTCTTCAATATAGCTGATGGGAGGAAATGTGGAAGGATTTAATCCGGAGAATACCTCTTTTACATACATGCGGGCAACTCGCTGAGGAGTGCGTTCCAAAGATTTATCGTTTAAATCAAGGCCGAGAGCCTCCATGATCTCCTTAAATCTGACAGCGATATAATGGATGCGCTCTTCATCACTCATCTGTGGAGGAGCTTTGACTGGTGAAGGGAAATTGGTTGTGATCGCTTGTTGATCAATTTTAGATTGATGCATAATTTTTCTTAGCCTCTAAATTGCTGTGAGATTGCCGCTGCGGCAATTGCAAACGCGTTGGCGACATTCAAAGAGTTCTTTTTTCCATATAAGGGGATCTCAACGACTGCATCGGCCTGGCTCAACACCTCATCCGATAGGCCATACTCCTCGTTGCCGACTGCCAGGCAGCCGCTGGAAGGAAATGTGTACTTGTCAATAGGGATTCCGTCGGAACTCGTTTCTAAAGCGATCAACGGTCTGGGCAGCTCGGAAGGGGAGGCGTGCCGTTGAAAACAGATCTCCTTTGAGCATCCCATCGCAGTTTTCGATACTTGAGGATGAGTGGGAAGGGGAGTGTCTTTCGAAAAATAAACATCTCCTAGCTGAAATGCTTCAACTGTCCGCAGAATGCTTCCCACATTGTGTGCTGATCTGATTTGATCTAAGTAGAGATGCACATCGATTCGGTTTGCAGAAGGTTTTGGCCGGTCTTTCTTGTTGATGCGAGGAAGTAAAGAATGTTCTCTTAGACGCACTTCGGCATATTTCAAATGTTTGTGAAAACGGTCGCTTACGCTTTTTGGAGATAAATCTTCCAAAGAGGGCTGCCCCATCCAATCTTGAATCTCATTGTAATTGTCAATGAATACTCTTTGCGCATCTGTATAGAAGCAACGAAGAAGCTCAGCGCATTTCTTGTGCTGAGAAACAGATGGCAGCCTTAAGAATTTTCTTTTAGTATTCATCCTTTCTGAGCCAGATATTCTTCCAGCGTCCCTTCGTAAACTTTGACTCCGTCCTCTTCGAAAGCGATGATCTTTTCCGCTACGGTATCGATCAGATCGCGGTCGTGGCTGACGCAGATCACAGTTCCCGGATAGTCCTTAAGTCCAAAGCTAAGGGCTGACACAGCTTCCAAGTCCAGATGATTATTCGGTTCGTCCATAATTAAGACGTTAGGAGTGTCCAGCATCATCTCTGCGATCATTAAACGGGCCGTCTCTCCTCCGGAAAGAGAAGAAACCTCTTTGAAAGCGTCGTCGCCCCCAAAAAGCATTTTTCCCATTACACCACGTACATCCTGGTCGTAGGCGCTTGGGTGCTTTTTCTTCAGCCAGTCAAAAGCGTTAATTTTTGTGGATTTATCAACAATTTCTGCATGGTTCTGCGGAAAATAGGAAATGTGCACCTGATGTCCGGGCTCGATTTTTCCTTCATTTTTTTCAAGAACCCCGGCCAGCATCTTAATCAAAGTCGTTTTCCCTCGGCCGTTATTGCCGATCACCCCGATTTTGTCTCCGCGTTCAATTTCAATAGAAAATTTTTCAATCACCTTGTTACCGTCGAATCCTTTGGTTAAGTTCTCGACTGCAAGAACAACTTTTCCAGGCTGTTTCTCCGACGTTTGAAAACGGATATAGGGACGTTGAATATTTGATTTTTTTAATTCCTGCGGCTCTAACCGCCTGATTTCGCGCATACGGGACTGCACTTGGGAAGCGCGCGATCCTGCGCCAAAACGGGCGACAAACTCTTTCAGCTGAGAAATCTTCTTCTCTTTAGACTTTGCATCTTGCTCGGCGCGCTGCCGTACACTCGTTTTCGCATCGACCATCTGGTCGTAGTTTCCCGTGTAGACGATCACAGTTTCGTAGTCGACATCGGCGATATGGGTGCAGACAGCATTGAGAAAGTGCCTGTCGTGCGATGTGACGATCAGAGCTCCGGAGTAGCTGACTAAGAAATTCTCCAACCAGCCGATCGATTCCATATCCATGTGGTTGGTCGGCTCGTCGAGCAAGAGCGCTTTCGGATCTCCAAAAAGAGCTTGGCAAAGAAGAACGCGGAACTGCATATCGGTAGGAATGGAGTGCATAGGTACCTGGAATTGATCTTCGGTCAATCCCATTCCGGAGAGAAGAACTTCAGCATCCGATTCAGCCGTATAACCGTCTTCTTCGGCAATGATCCCCTCCAGATCGCCCAGCCGCATGCCCACTTCGTCAGTCATTTCAACTTCGTAGAGGCTGTCTCTTTCTGTCAGCGCAGACCAGAGCCTTTCATTGCCCATCATGACAACGTCGATCACCTTGTAGCCTCGGAAGTCTTCAATATTTTGCCTGAGCATTCCCACCTGTTCGGGAAGGGCCACTGTTCCGGTCGTTGCCTCTTCCTCTCCCATGATGATTTTCAGCAAAGTGGATTTTCCACATCCGTTCGGTCCGGTTAGACCATAGCGGTTTCCGGATTGAAAGGTCAGATCGACATTTTCGAAAAGAGTGCGGCTGCCGAAGCTTTTTGAAATATTTTTTAAAGTGATCATAGTATTTAAATTCTTGAAAATTGTTTCGGCATATCATAGCATGACTGCGAGCTAAATTCAACCTTTCAGATCAGATGAAATTCACTCTCTTGCCCTTTTGCCTTTTCGTTTTTGCTATGTTGCCGGCAACTTCGATATTGGAAGAAGCTCCTCCTCTCACTATCAATCTGTTTTGTGAACTCAACAACCACGGGCTGTCTGCCGATGCCGCTGTTTTGGACGAAGCCTTGACGGCGCAGGGGTGTCGAGTGCGTAGGGTTGATCGGAAAGATCGGGAGGTTTTGTGCGCGGACATCAATATCTTTTGTGAGAAAATGTATGCGGAGCATTTTAAGAAAGCGAAAAAAAACTGGCTCATCCCAAATCCGGAGTGGTTTTTTAATCAGAGTTTGAAGGGCTTAAGCCGCATCGATTTAATTTTGTGCAGAACAAAAGAGGTGGAAAGAATTTTTAACGAGTTGGGAATGAAAACCTATTTTCTAGGATTTACCTCTCTTGACTGCTTTCGATCGGATGCGATTAAAAAAGCGGATCAGTATTTGCATTTAGCCGGAAACAGCCCGCTCAAAGGAACAGCTGCTATTGTCAAAACCTGGAAGGCAAATAAAAATTTTCCCTTATTGGTCGTGATTAGTAAAAGAACTCCTCCTGCCAGTATAACGTCCAATATCAAATGGAAAGGGCGATATGTGGAGAGGGAAGAGCTTTTAGATGATTTGAATGAATCGCTTGTTCATTTATGTCTGAGTGAAACAGAGGGATTTGGACACTATATTTCAGAGGCGATGTCTTGCGGTTCTATCGTCGTAACGACGGATGCTCCGCCGATGAATGAATTCATTGAAGATTCTCGATTTCTAGTCCCTTATCAATCTGTTAAGGCGGAAGGCTTGGCAACCTTGTATCGAGTGTCTTCTCGCTCTATAGAAGAAAAAATCCGTGAAATTGCACAACTCTCTTCAGACGAGTTAAAAGCTGCCGGTGAAGCTAATCGGCAACGCTATTTGGAGATGAAAAAAAATTTTGAAGAAAATCTCAGGCAGTTGATTGATTCGGTATAAGTGTTTGCAAATTAATCTGGTGTGTCATAGACTCGACCTCATTAAAATTTGGATCTATTTGCAATGTACCGGTATATTCTCTTATCTCTCTGCATTTTTCTAGGCATCTACCTTTTCATTTCTTCCTCGCCGCTTGAGCCAACTTCGGATCCGTCTCTCACTATTAATTTGTTTTGTAGGCTCAATGGTCATGGGTTGTCAACTGATGCTGCTATTCTCACTGAAGCTTTGACAGCACAAGGAGCTCAGGTGCGCAGGGTTGACCGCAAAAGCTGGAAGGTTTCTTCTGCGGATATCAATATTTTTTGTGAGCACATGGTTCCAAAATACTTTTCGAAAGCGGCCAAAAACTGGTTTATTCCGAATCCGGAGTGGTTTGGGCAGAATTTAGAGGATTTAAAAAACATCGACTTAATTCTGTGCAGAACAAAAGAAGTGGAAAGAATTTTTAACGATTTGGGAATGAAAACCTATTTTTTAGGATTTACATCTCCTGACTGCTTTCAACCACATGTGGTTAAAAGATCGGATCAATATTTGCATTTAGCCGGAAACAGCACATACAAAGGAACAGATGCAACTGTTAAAGCATGGATGGCAAACCAAAGTTTTCCTTTATTGACCGTCATTAGCAAAAAAAAAGCTCCTCCGAGTGATTTGACGCCCAATGTCAAATGGGAGCAGAAGTATGTGTCGAAGGAGGAGCTTTTAGATGTTTTAAATAGATCCGCTATTCACTTATGTCCTAGTGAAGCAGAGGGGTTTGGACATTACATTTCAGAGGCGATGTCTTGTGGGGCTGTCGTTGTGACAACGGATGCTCCTCCCATGAACGAGTTTATTAGAGATCCTCGATTTCTCATCCCTTACGAATCTGCTAGCAAACATGACCTGGCAATGAAATATTACGTTTCCGCTGCCGATGTAGAAGCAAAGGTACGTGAAATCACGCAATTATCTCCAGGTGAATTAAAAGCTGTCGGAGAAGCTAATCGACAACGCTATTTGGAGATGAAAAAAAACTTCGAAGAAAATATTGAGCAGTTGATTGCGCCTTATGCGCGCGGATGAGCTTGTTTGTAGATTTTTCTCTTTAACGTTGCGTCAACATGAGTATAGATCGTTGTTGAGGATAACGATTCGTGGCCTAGAAGAGTTTGAATCGTTTTGAGATCCATGCCGTTTTCCAGCCAGTGGGTAGCAATTGTGTGCCGGATTGTATGCGGCGTTACATTTCCTCCCAGTCCGGATTTAATGAGATATCTCTTAAAGTTTCGATCAACGGATCGCACCGATAGCCTCGTTCCTAATTTATTGAGGAATATTGCGTGATTTTCTTCGCAGCTGAATTTCCTTTCAGGATGTCTGAGATATTTCTGTATCCAATAGACAGCGTTGTGTGTTACTGGAATCACTCTTTCTTTTTTTCCTTTTCCTCTGACTTTCATTAAGCGCGTTGTAATGTCTACATCATTTTTGTTAAGTCCGACCAGCTCGCTTACACGCAAGCCCGAGCTGTAGAACAGCTCCATCATGCAGCGGTCGCGCGATCCCAGCAGCGTTTCAATTTCGGGTAGAGAGAAAAGGTGTTCCACCTGTGTATAGGAAAGAGGTGTAGGGATTGTTTTCTCCAGTTTGGGACTCTCGATCTCCTCAATAGGATTTGAAGTGATCAGTTGATTGGCAAATGCCCATTTGAAAAATGTGCGAAGCGAAGACAAGCGCCTTAAAATAGTCCGTTTGCTTGCTCCTTTGCTGTTCATCATCGCGAGAAATCCGCGGATCTGACGCCGTTCGATGCGATTGAGTGCAAAGTCTTCATCGCTCTGCCATTCCTGTTCAAGATGTTGTTTAAATATGTTTAAATCGATTGCGTAATTGCGGATGGTGTGCTCGGAGGCATTTTTGACGACCCTAAGCTGGTGGATAAAACGGCAGCATGCATCAAGGTAATTCATCATCTGGGGAAGGGGAATTTTTTAAGATCATCCGCTGCTGATACATTCGGAAAGACTTCACCGGCCTCTTTCTCGAAAGCCGAGCTGTCTAAATAGCGCGCGGAAAAGTGTGTCAGGATAAGGTGCTGGACACCGGCCTCTTTTGCGATTTCGGCGGCTTCTTTTGCAGTCATGTGATAGTGGGCATGCGCAAGCTTGCGATGCTCGTCCAGATAGGTGCTTTCGCAAATGAGTGTTTTAGCTCCTTTTGCCAACTCTATAGCTTGCGGACATTTGCGCGTGTCGATCACAACTGCCAGGGCGTCTCCTTTACGGATCCAGCTGACATCATCTAAAGCGATGCGGGCTCCATTGATGGTGATTGCTCCTTTTTCTTTCAACTCTCGCACCATTTTTCCGCTTATGCCGAAATTCTGTAACTGGCGGTCATCGAATTTTCTTGTGTCGGGTTCTGTGATTCGCCATCCGATGTTGTCAATTCCATGTTCGAGAAAAGCGGCTTCAATTTTAAAATGCCCGTCATCAACAACAATGCCTGATTCATGGATCGGATGCTCTTCAATCTTGATCGTTTCGTGATAAATTGTCCCTCGCCTCAGTCTATTGAAAAATTTTTGACCCGAAGCAGGATAGTAGCAATGCACTGTATGGGTAATTTTATCCAAATTCAGCCGCATTAGCATGGAGGGGAGTCCCAAACAGTGGTCGCCGTGAAAGTGTGAAATAAAGATTCTGGAGACACAGGTGGGGGAAACATTGGCAAAGATAAACTGCCTTTGCGTTCCTTCGCCCGGATCAAAAAGAAGCCCTTCATCGTTCCAGCGGACGAGGTAGGCTCCCTGATTTCTGAATCTTGTCGGCTGCTGGCTTGAGCAGCCCAATATTGTGATGTCTCTAACGCTCATGGAGCGAAATTATAGATGATTGGGTTTATGTTTTCCAACTAAAAAAAGGGACTTTCGCCATGATAAGGCCGGCAAGCGCGCCGCTTAAGTGTGCGGTGTTGGCAATGGGAGGAGCAAGCGAAGGCTGACCCATTAACTCCAAGGCAAAAGAGATCAGTTGGATTCCTGCCATGGCTCCAACGAAGATGGAAATAAAAGCCATCGTTGAGGATTGAAGGTGATATCCTTCCCAGGGAGCGTTTTTTTGCCTGATCCAAACAAACACAATCATCCCGCATAAAACTCCGGAAAATCCGATAAAATCTGGACCACTCATCAAATATTGAGCTGTGTTCGAGATTGCGGCAGAGATCAGGATAAAAAGGATCATGCGGAAAATTCCCAGCCGCTTTTCCATCTGCACACCTAGAACAAGCAGCCAAATCATATTGAAAAATAGATGAAAGATATCCGCATGCAGTAAAATAGGGGTGAAAAGGCGCCACACTTCCCCTTCTCGGATCTTTTCAAAAAGAGGAGCTTTTCCTCCAGTCAACGCCTTGCCTTGTTTGAGTGAATCGAGAATGATCGGGTAGAAACCGTGCCACATCGGGATTTTGTACATCTGAGTGAGCAGATATCTTCCTTCAGGTGGAAGCGTTTGAGGTTCAAACAGCCTGTCGAATCCATAGGCTTTCACTAATTTGTCCGTCATTTCGTAGGTTGCCGGATAGTCGTAGAGCAGGTGTTTTTTGATAGGGGATGAAAAAAGGGGTGTTAGAGGAAAGTTGGCAGGAGGTGTCTCTAGGGGGCGCTTAGTCGTTTGCGTTGCGAAAAAAATCACTGTGCAAAATAAGATCAAATACAACGTCAAAACACCAAATTTATTTGCGCGTTCCTTTGCGGAAATTGCGATGTTTTTTGTCTTGAACTTAATTTGTGGTTTGGGAGGCGGTGCTTCCGGCGTGAATCCGCCCTCTTTGAACTTCGGATCGCCTGGATTGGCTAGAAATTCCTCAAGCCATTTTGAAGCTTCGTCTACATCATCTTCGTCAATGATCCAAAGAAGGCATTTCAATGTCCCGTAATCGTCGCTGCCCCAATCGGTAATGGATGAAATTTCCAGTTTATTGTCCACTCCTTCTTTTTTAAGAAAGTGTGAAAATTCCTGGGCAGTTCGGTCGTTATTAAAGGTGTGGAGAAGACGCATGTGTTTTTAGGCTGGCGATTTTGTTGATGATATTTGAAGTCGAAAGCCCGTCTACCAGCTCGACAGTTTCGACCCTTCCACCATACGCTTTTACGGTTTCTGCTTCAATGCAGTTTTCACCATATTCAGCGCCATTGACATGGATGTCAGGTTTAATGATCGATAGAATTTTAATTGGATCAGTCTCGTCGAAATAGGTCACAAAATCGACAAATTCAAGGGCTGCCATCATTTGAAGCCTAAAGGGAAGGGGAATGATCGGCCTGTCGTAACTTTTGTATCGCTGGATGGAGGCATCGGTGTTGAGAGCAACGATCAGGCAGTCGGCTGTTTGGGAAGCTGAGTAGATGATGTGCAGATGGCCCGCATGGAGCAGGTCAAACGACCCATTTAAGGTTGCAATTGTACGATTTCTGCTTTTGATTCCTTCGACAGCATCTTCTAGCTCTTCGGGACGAAGAAGTTTTTTTTGATAGTCATCAACCCAAAGAGGCACATTTACTCCTTGCCTACTAAATGTTTTCGATTGGAAAAAGCGATCTTGTAGACTTGTTGATAGTCTTCGACGAAATGGACTGTAATTCCTTCTTTTAGGTATTCAGGAAGCTTTTCGTAGTCGCCGATGTTGTCTTTTGGAAAAATGATCGTTTCCAGCTCGGATCTGCGTGCAGCAACTAACTTCTCCTTGACTCCGCCGATTGGAAGAACACGGCCGGTTAATGTTAACTCACCGGTCATCCCTAGTTTATCGATCACAGGCGTGTTGGTTAAGAGCGACAGAAGGGATGTGACCATGGTGATTCCAGCTGAAGGGCCGTCTTTTGGGGTTGCTCCTTCAGGAATATGCATGTGTACCTCCGATTTTTCAAAAAAGGTGAACCCTGGAGCGTAAGCGTGCACTGAGCTGTGCAAAAAGCTCCATGCAATTTCCGAAGACTCTTTCATGACCGATCCGGCTTGTCCGGTAAGCTTCATTTTTGTTTTTTCAGCTGGCACTTTGATGGATTCAATATAGAGGGTCGCACCTCCGAGAGCAGTCCAGGCCAATCCGGTGCATACTCCGATAGGATTTTTCTTATAGAACATTTCAGAAATGAAAACCGGCTTGCCAAGATATTTTTCCACCGTCTTTGGAGTGATCAGTCTTTTCTCGGCTGGAAGCTCCATCCCTTTCTTGTGCTTTTTCTTTTCCCATTCAGCTCTTTCTTTGACGATTTCCAGCGCCACCTTGCGCATGATTTTTTTGATTTGGTTTTCAAAACTTCTAACGCCGGCTTCCCGCGCATAACCTTCGATAATTTGACGGATTGCAGGCTTGGTAAATGAGATCTCTTTTGCTTTTAATCCAATCAGCTTGCGGTTGCGGGGGATCAGATATTTGTTTGCAATTTCGATCTTCTCTTCCATGATATATCCGGAAAGGCGCAAGATATCCATCCGATCCTTTAGAGGTTCCGGAATTGTATCGAGAACATTGGCTGTGACGATAAAAAGAACGTCCGACAGATCGCAGCGCACATCGAGATAATGGTCGAGGAAATCTTTGTTTTGTTCAGGATCAAGCACTTCCAGCAATGCTGAAGCCGGATCGCCTTGGTAGCTGTTTCCGATTTTATCCACCTCATCGAGCATGATGACAGGATTCATCGTTTTACAGTATTTCAAGGCTTGAACCATCTTTCCCGGCATCGCCCCAATATAGGTGCGGCGGTGGCCCTTAATTTCTGCTTCATCCCGCATTCCCCCGACAGAAAAGCGATAAAATTTGCGGTTAAGAGCACGGGCGATGCTTTTTCCAACACTGGTTTTACCCACTCCCGGAGGACCGACGATGCAAATAATGCTGCCGCGCACACTTCCGGCGAGCTTGCCGACGCTGATAAACTCCAGGATGCGCTGTTTAATATCTTGCAAGCCGTAGTGGTCTTGCTGCAATACATCCTCAGCCCGTTCGAGATCGTGGCACTCCTCGCTTTGAATTCCCCAAGGAATGATTGTCAGCCAGTCCAGGTAGCTGCGGGCCACGGCGTATTCCGAGGACAAAGGCTCAAGCACGGAAAGCTTTTCCAACTCGTCGTTGATCACGGATCTGACATCTTTCGGTACGATCTTGTCTTTAAGGCGGTTCTCGAATTTTTCTCTGTCGAGAGTTTTGTCATCTTTTTCAATGCCAAGCTCTTTTTTGATTGTTTTCAGTTGCTCCCTTAGAAAAAAATCTTTTTGCCCTTTGGAGATCGTTGTTTCGATTTTTTGGTTGATGTTTTGCTGGAGGCGGCTGAGATCCAATTCCTTCTTCAGAAGAATCAAAGCTTTTTCAATTCTTTTTGGCACATTGAACGTTTCCAGCACTCCCTGGAGTTCTTCGCGGCTGGCCGTTGTCAGCGCGACGGCAAAATCGGCGATTTTTCCCGGTTCGGTAAAGTCGGAATGGCTGAGGAAAACTTGCAACTCTTCCTTGAATAAAGGATTGAGCTTCAACAAGTCTTTAATTGTTGAGATGATGCTGATGGTGTATGCTTTGAGTTTAGTGCTTTGCTTGATCTGATCGTCGTGATAGGTGACTTTGGCTCTCAAATGTTTTTTTGCAGGGACGTTTTTAGATATCTTGATCCGTTTTTCCATATTCAGGATCACTTGGGCGCCGCCTTTTTCTATCGGAATAATCCGAAGAATCCTGGCAAGAACGCCAATCTTATTGAGGTCTTTCATCTTGACTTTATAGATATCCGCTTCTTCAGATTTGGCTAGAAGAAGACCGACGCATTTGTGGTCGGATTTGGCCAGCCTTTTAAGCGTTTCGTAAAATGGGCCGGGCTCAATGACCAACGGAGCGGCCATTCCTGGGAAAAAGGGACGCTTGATCAAAGGAAAAATATCGATTGTTTCAGGATAGATCACATCTTTGACAGGATCTTTTGAGTTGTTGTTGATCGAATCGAAAAGGGCGTTTTCAATCTCTATTTCGATATCTTCCATTTCTTCGTCTAACATAATGATCCTGATATTTTTAATAAAACAATAAGCTTTGAGCAGATTTATTTGCAATATTCAATAAAATATTTATTTTCAATTTTTTAGAGCGTTTTTTATGATTGAGGCAATGCGTCTTTTTTGAAATTGTGCAAGGTTTTCAAAGAGGAGCTTTTCCAACCGCAGCTGTTTTTCTTCTGGATTGTCCTCCGGCCATGCGGAAATGAGAATGAGGTGTTCTTGTAAAAAGGTTTGTTGTTCAGGGATTTCTAGACTTTTTCCTGAAGTTTCAAGCTGGAGCTTACAGTAAAGGAAAAAATCTTTTGGAGATTGAAATTGATCCCATTCGATAGGGGGTGAAAAGAATGCCTCAGGCAGCTGAAGGCATACGGAAACGATTGCGGTGTTGAGTGGATGGTCTCTTTCTAATCGTCCGGAGGCAAATCCCTCTCTGATCATTTCGATTATTTTGTTGGGACTAGGAACTTTGCCGACCGCTTCTTCAATTTGAGGAATGCAGCGGGCAAAATCCGGATGTGATTGCGCGAGGAAGTCGTTGACCTTTTTTAGCCTTTGTTCGAATGGCATGCGTAGGAATTCAATTCGCTTCCTCGGGATCGAACAATAAAGCAAGTTTTCTTTTACTTCAAATAAGGCTGTTTGTTCGGGATCTAGCACACTTTCAGAGTCTCCCAGAAGATAGATCCCTAAAGTTTTCTCTAAAATAAGAAACTGTGCGATTTGGTCTGCAATCTTTTGAGGAGATTCGGATGTTTCTCGCGGCTCGATGATCCATTCTCCTTGAAGGGCATATTCCAGAGGATATTTGGCCGGCATGCCCACAGCATGAAGCATCATGTTCAAGTAGGTTTGTTTTGCGATAAACAACTGATGGGTCAGCTGCGAAACGATTTGCACTTTCAGGTTTGGCTGGTTGCCGAATTGTCGGATTGTCTTTAGAAGTTTATCTATGTGAAAAAAAATGTTGATTCCATAAGGAAGATGAGCCGTGTATTCCTGAACCTTCTCTTGTATCCTTGAGTCCAGAGAAGCTGTTGCTTTAAGCTTAAGGTCTTTTTGCTTGGCAATGGAAAAGGAAAGTCTTGAAAAAGAAGTTTTTAAGAAAGTTGCGCGGAAGATGTGCCGGTCTCCAAACATCAAAGTTTTTGTTTCTCCTTTCCCCAGTCTGGAAGTGCGAGGGATGCGCATGGCTAGGTCGATCTTATCTGTTGGAGGTTGAAATAGGGGGTGAAGGCTGCAAATAAACTCTTGCACTGGTTTTGCTAATCGCTCCCATAAAGCCGCGTTGACGGGATCGATAGTGAGTAATGAACCGGAGAATTCGTAAAGTTTATGCAGGTCGTCTTGGTCAAAAGAACTACTGCTTTCCACTTTAATCACTTCATCGACAATCCCGTTCAATTTTTCGGCTAATTGCTCGATGCCGTCTTGTCTGACTTCTTGAAAATTTCGTTGTTGGTCGAGCGCTGTTTGCACATCGCAAAGAGAATCGTAAAGAGAGGAGTAAACGTGTTCAGTTGGTGGACAAAGGTAAGAAGTTAATTGGTTAAATAAATTTTTAATAGTCATATAGTTTTAATCTTTATAGTTTATTTAAAATTCAATTCTATATTAGTGTTTTTATTAAAAATAAAGGAATATTTCATGAAAATTGCAAGTTATTTTTGCCCTTTCTCTCATAAATTCCAAGCGAGGGAAGATTTTTTTCAATTAACAAGGTGGGAAAAGCTTAAAACAATAACAGTAACCGCATTGGCGGCGCTTGCGACTTTGCCATTATTGGGGTTGGGAGGAATTGCAGTTTTTAGGGCGATGGTACGGCACTATGCTCCTATCAATCTTCGGAAGCCGTCCGACAGTGACAGTCCACAGGAATCGTCAGCTTCCAAAGTAGATACAATTGTCCAACCTGTTTTCGGTAAAGAGCTGAAGTCGGAGCGGTATCTGCAAGCTAGAAAACAGCTGGTTCAGTGTAATAAAGAACTGGAAACGTTGGCAAAACCTCCTTTAGGTGTAGAAGGAATGTTAGAAACAATTAAGAATATCGAAAAAGATATTCATGCCTTCATGCATGAAGCTTCATCGATGAAAAATGAAAGCGATTTGGCGTTGATGCAAGAGATGGGCGATCGGTTAGTTGAAGTTTCAAAAGCGATTGAAGAAAAGCTGGAGCTAGAAAGCGATGAGTCAGAGCTTAATCAAGCTCTAGAAATTATTGAGGCATTGATAGAAGAATTACCGAAAAAAGAAGAAGTCGAATCGACGAAAACATTTTGGGAGCGCTTGGGCGGCGCGTTCGGTCAATCACAGGAAGTGAAGGACCTTGCCTGGAAGGTGATAAAATACGAAACGCAAGTGCTGGAACTGAAGAAGCATATAGAAAAAGCATTTCCCTTCGTTTTACAGGACAAGGATTTAGTATCCAGCAGGCTCTTTGTCGGCAACCATCGTGATGCTGTGCAGAGGTTATACGATATCTTATGCGAAGTGGAAATTGATACTACTGACGACTCTCGTTTTAGCCAAGACTATTTGGGGCAGGTGAGGAGTTTGATCAACGAGCAATTTATCCCCGTTTTGCGAAAGGAGCTTAAGAGCGATTCGGAGAACTCCAGCCTCCATCAGATTGCAGAGATTATGTTTACTCATGTTTCTTTAGAAAAACAGTGTTTTGACACGCTGGCTTTGTTTAACCAAATGGGGGCGGATGCCTTAGGACAGTTGCCAGAGGAAGTGGATGACACTGTCCATGGCGAGCATCCTTTTGTCAAATGGATCAATACGATCTATCACAGGATCAGTGCAGTTCCTTATAGCGCAAAAGCTCCTCTTTTCAATCAATGGGCAAACAGTGCCCGCGGTCAGTGGAACAGAAATTTCGACCCCTATCGTCAAGGAAACCCGACGCACCATTTCTGGAGTTTGCGTGTAGGGAAAAAAGAGGTGAAAATGTTGGGTATGGGAACGCCGACAAATGAGGATTCTTGGTCACAAGCTCATATGAATGAAGAGTTTATCGCCTTGATGAAGCGGTACAAAACTGTCGGAAAGAAACACTTATTTATCAATAACCAGAATTTGATTCCAAAAACAGGTTGGACGGCCTCCCTTATCAATGGTGATGAAACAGCTCGTTGCAAGTTGATTCTCGACAAACAAGATGATGAAGATGTGAAAGGCGCTTACTTTGCGATCGCTCTTTCGAAAAATTCTACCTTTTATGAGCAGAAAGGAGAGTGGAAAGAAAGGGATCTTGCTGAAACATTCAAAGGCAATGTATTTGAACAGGTTTGTAAAGGGAAACGTCACATCACCGGCAGCTACATTCCTGAGACGATTCGCGAGTTGATCCCGGAATTTGACGAAAAGGCGAGAAATGTCATTGAACAAATTCATGAGAAGGTATTCGAAGGCAAAGAGAACCTCTCTGTTGAAGAGCGGCGCTGGTTCATCGAACTTTTCTATGACAACCTTGTAAAAATGATTATTGTAGAGGGAGACTTCGATTCTGTGAATGGAAGCTGCAAAGATCAGATTGACCGGGGAGCCGGGACAAATGCTCAATTGGCGGCAAACTGCTACATCGTCAGCCAAAAAGACGGCAAACTGACCTCAGAGCAGCAAGGGCATGTGTTGATGCTGATGATGGTGCGCGCTCTTTTGGTGCGCAAACGTCCCCCTCTTACAGAAAGGGTTGAAAGATTTGTTGAAGGGATGGAGATGAGCTTCAAGCATGTCGAACAATTGAAAGCGTTGCATAAAACCCTATTCCTTAAAACACCATTTGTTCCGTTGCGCGTGGGTGGCGAATAATATAGTCTTTAGTTTATACTGGGGAGTATGAAAGAACTCCCCAGCTTTTACCCCTTAAACGTAGCGGAGAACGTTTCTCCGCTTCTTGAGAAATGCCGCAAAAAGGCGCAGGAAAATGAAAAAGCCAACATGCATCCCATGGCGGCTTTTTCAGATAGCCATAAGCGTTATAAGTTGAGCGAGGTTGACCATCGTTTGCCGTATAAGAGGGATGTCGATCGAATCGTGCATTCCAAGGCTTATGCGCGCTATATCGATAAGACACAAGTTGCCTACCTTATTGAAAATGACCATATTACGCATCGAGGTCTTCATGTGCAGCTTGTCGGTAATTTTGCCCGGGGCATTGCGGAGATCTTGCGGTTGAATCTGGATTTAGTGGAAGCTGTCTCTCTCGGCCACGATGTCGGCCATCCGCCGTTTGGCCATGAAGGGGAGGGGTACTTATCTGAGCTAACTCAGGAATATGGCGGGTATGCATTTGCCCATCCTTATCAATCATGCCGATTATTTTCAAAAATTGAACCTCTGAATCTCGGATTGACCGTTTACGACGGGATCCTTTGCCATGACGGAGGAATGCGTAAAACGCATTTGGAGCCCCGATATGGGAAAACTTGGGATGATCATTTTAAAGATCTGGAAACAAAGCTTAAATATCCGGAAGAAACGATCATTCCTGCGACGTTGGAAGGGTGTCTGGTCAAACTTTGCGACACAATGAGTTACCTTGGAAAAGATATCGAAGACGCGATCAATTTGGGGATCATCGAACGGAGGGATGTGCCCGAGACTTTGCTTGGAAAATCGAATCGGGAAATCTTAAAAGCGTTGGCCTGCGATATCATCTCCAACAGTTTTGAAAAAAATTACATTGCGATTTCCGATGAAGCGTTCGAAGCTTTGAAAATATTGAGGGTATTTAATTTTGAAAGGATCTATCAGGATCCAAGCTTGAAAAAAGAGTCGGCTAAAGTGAAGCGCAGCTATCGCATCCTTTTTGAATACCTTTTACAAGATTTCGAACGCCAGCAGGAAAACAGTTATCTTTGGAAAAACTTTCTCGAGAACAAGCCTGAGGCGTATTTGAAGGAGTCTTCTCCAATTCAAAAAACGGCAGATTTTATTGCCGGTATGACCGACAGTTATTTCATCCGCACCTTGGAAAAGGTCTTTGTGCCCACCCGTATTGAGTGGCGTTCATGTTAACGTTAGTCGTTGATGTTTGTTCTGATAGAGGGATTGCCGCGTTTATTCGGAATGGAAAGGTCGGTTATTTTGCCGGCTTGCCCTTGGGATTGCACAACTCAAAATTTTTAATGCCTAAAATTGAAGAGGGGCTCAAGGTTCTCGAAATCCAATCCAGTCAGATTGAGTTGATTGCTGTTGGGATCGGCCCGGGATCGTATACCGGAATGAGAGTGGGGTCCATGGTTGCCAAAGCACTCTCTTTTGCGCATGGCATTCCTCTTATCGGCGTCTCTTCTCTTGAAGGGTATCTTTCCGATCATCAAGGGATCTTTGCAGCGATGATTGATGCAAAGATGGCTGGCTGTTATCTGATGAAAGGCAGAAAAAAGGGAAATGAGGTGAATTATTTGACAGGGCCTGAAGTGTGGAAAATGGAGCATATTGGTTCTGTGCTTAAAGATGTCGATGTGATTGTTTCTCCCCATTGCAGAAGTTTGCAGGAAAAATTTCAGAAAAATGATCTGAACCGGCAGTGGGAATGGCAGGAAACAGCGATCAACGTGGAGCATTTTGCTTCAAGAGCTGAAAAAAAATACAGGGACGGGGAATTTTCAATTGACGGATCTTTAGACCTTCTCTACATGAGGGGTTGAATGATATCTTATTTTCCTGTATGCTAATTTCCTTTCAGTATAAACCATCAAACGAGATTTAGGTGATCATTAATGACGACAGTAAAAGTTCGACCTGGTGAATCGATAGATAAGGCATTGCGCGCTCTTAAAAAACGCCTTGATAAGGAAGGAGTCATGAAATCTGTAAAGGCCCATCGCTTTTACATGAAGCCATCCATCAAAAAGCGTGCGAAATCTAAAGCTGCTTTGAAATATAGAAGATAACCGTCGCTTGTACGCAAGCTTTATTTATTTTTTTTTAAACCAGAGAGGATGTTTACAAATTCAGCAATAGATTTTGCAGCATCTTTTTCATGAGAAGATCTTTTTTTGGATCCTCTCAGAGAAAAATCTACTGCAATTCTCACTCTCTATCTTTTGTAAACATCCTCCGATAAAACTAGGTGCCGCTTCTGAGTATGACTGATTATTACGAAGTTTTAGGGATTTCTAAGAATGCATCTTCCGATGAGATTAAAAAAGCTTATCGTAAGATGGCTTTAAAGTATCATCCTGACCGAAATTCGGGAGATGCGGAAGCAGAAAAAAAATTCAAAGAGATTTCAGAAGCTTACGAAGTGCTCAGTGATGATCAAAAACGGCAGCTTTACGATCGCTACGGAAAGGATGGTTTACGAGGCGCCGGTATGAGCGGAGGCCCCGGTTTTGCTTCTATGGATGAAGCGTTGCGCACGTTCATGGGAGCATTTGGAGGCATGGGCGCCGATTCGATTTTCGATAGTTTCTTTGGCGGCGGCGAAGGATTTGCCCGAGCTCAGGGAGGCAGCAAGCGCCAGGGAGCGAGCAAGCGTGCGAATATCACGCTTAATTTTGCAGAAGCTGCAAAAGGGGTCGACAAGGAGTTGGCGATTACGAATTATGTCGTGTGCAGTGCTTGCAATGGGAAGAGGGCCTGTTCTTCCGATGGCATCAAAACTTGTGATCGATGCGGGGGCCAAGGTCAAGTCTTTGAGCAACGTGGTTTTTTCAGCATGTCCATGACCTGTCCGCAGTGTCACGGTGAAGGGCAAATGGTGACCGATCCTTGCAAGGAGTGTCATGGAAAGGGGATGACCAAGAAAAAGCAGCATGTCAAGGTGCATATTCCTCCTGGGGTCGATTCAGGCATGAGGCTTAAGATGGCGGGGTACGGAGATGCCGGACCCAACGGAGGCCCTCCTGGAGATTTGTATGTATTTATCAATGTTAAGCCTCATGATGTATTTGAGCGTCAAGGAGACGACATTCTTCTTGATCTTCCTGTAAGTTTTTCTGAAGCGGCTTTGGGTACAAAAAAAGAGGTGCCCTCTCTGACAGACCACTCTTGCCGAATCACGATTCCTGAAGGGACGCAAAGCGGAAAAATTCTCCGCGTGAGAAAAGAAGGGTTTCCCAATGTGCATGGCCATGGAAAAGGGGATCTGCTTGTGCGGATTTTTGTTGAAACGCCTACTAATCTTTCTAAAAAGCAGCGCGAAATTCTCGAAGAGTTTGCAAAGTTGGAAAGCCCGGCAAACCTTCCTAAGAGAAAGGGATTTCTTGATAAGTTGAAAGGCTTATTTTGCTGACGTCTTACATATTCACATTTTTTTTGCGGTCTTTGCGTTAAAATTGAGAAAATTTTAACATATTCCTTCAGTTTCCTAAAATCGCCTACACGCCCTAATTAAAAACTACAGATTTTCCAATAGAGTGTTGAGGGGCGATGCTTAACTCTAGATTCATGTTTGCATCCGATAAAATCTGTTTGACTGTCGACATCGCTTTCTCTTCGGAATTGCATTCTTCAGAAAGATGAGCAAGATGGACATGCTTCAGGTTAGGATGGGCAATTTGGGTTAACAGCTCAGCGCAAGCTTGATTTGAGAGATGGCCGCTACGTCCTAAAACGCGTTGTTTGTAGACATCTGGCCGAGCGGATGAATGAACCATTGAGGGTTCGTGATTCGCTTCCAGATAGAGATAGTCGCATTGAAGGAGATTTTTACGGACGAGAGAGGTCACAAACCCCAAGTCTGTACAGAATCCGATTTTCAAGTTGTCGATTTTAATCGTGAAAGCGACAGGATCAAGAGTGTCATGCTGAATACTGAAAGGATGGATCTCTAAGCCGCAGTACTCGAAGGACTCTCCTGTTGAAAAAATTTTGAATTTTGGACAGTCGTGAAATCGGTTGACAATTCCTTTTGCCGTCTCGTGGTTGGCAAAAACGGGAATTCGATGTTTAAAAGCCAGTACGCGCAATCCCTGAATGTGGTCGGAGTGTTCGTGAGTGACGAGGATCGCATCGATCTCATCAATGTCGACATTGATCTCTTCAAGTCTTCTCTTGATGGCAAGTCCGCTCATCCCTGCATCGATCAAAAGCTTGCAGTGGGGAGTGCAAAGATAGATGCAGTTGCCTTTCGATCCTGAAGCAAGAGGAGTGTATCCAAACATGTCCGCCTATTATTTAAGTGGTTATTCATCAAATAGATCGTCAGCTGTCTCTGATTTGACGAGAATTTTCCGAGGCTTTGAACCTTCTGCCGGTCCAACGATGCGCGCTTCCTCCAGCTGATCCATAATGCTGGCAGCACGGGCATAACCAACTTTGAGCTTTCTCTGTAAAAACGTTGTAGAAGCGTTTCCTGTGCTCAAAACGATCTCAAGAGCGTCATCATAGAGCTGGTCGCGGGAGCTGATGTCACCGGCGTTGTCCAATGCTCCAAGACTTTCCATTTGATCGAAAGATTCGATGACATAATTGGGAGGCGATTGATCACAGATTTTTTGCACAACCGTATTGATGTCTTCGTCGCGGATATAAGCTCCTTGCGCACGGGTGAGATGATGGACGCCTGGAGGAAGCATCAACATGTCGCCGTTGCCAAGAAGCGTCTCGGCTCCCACTTCATCGAGAATGATCTGGCTGTTGATCCGACTGGAGACTTTGAATGCAATACGGGTGGGAAAGTTGGCTTTGATCAACCCTGTGATCACCTCTCTGGAGGGGCGCTGCGTGGCTAAAATCAAATGGATCCCGACAGCGCGCGCCATTTGAGCGATTCGGGCGATGTGCGTTTCGATATCGTTGCTCGCAACCATCATTAAATCGGCCAATTCATCAATGATGCAAACAATGTAATGCATCTTTTCCGGAATCTCTTTTTTCAATCCCTCTTCAAATTCCCGATCGATTTTCCTCTCATTGAAAGAGGTGATGTTTCTATATCCCACCTGTTTGAGGATCTCATAGCGGTTTTCCATCTCTTTGACGAGCCAGTGAAGAGCGGCGCAAGCGCCAGCAGGTTCGGTAATGACCGGAGCAAGCATGTGGGGAAGGCGTGTATAGGGAGTCAGCTCGACCTTCTTGGGATCCACCATGATCATTTTGATCTCATCAGGCTTTGCGTTCATCAGAATCGACATCACGATCGTATTGATACAGACCGATTTTCCCGATCCTGTTGCACCCGCGATAATCAAATGAGGCATCCGTGCAAGGTCTTCGGTCACATAATCGCCGTTGACGGTTTTTCCAAGCAGAAGAGGGACTTGGTACTTTTTTGATCCCTGCTGGTAAGAATTGAGCAATTCTTTAAATCCGACCTCTTGCGGATTTGGATTGGGAACTTCGATCCCAATGGCTGCTTTGCCGGGGATTGGAGCCAGAATACGGATCGATTTTGCTTCCATATTAAGGGCGATGTCGCTTTCTAGTGCCTTGATTTTCTGCACTTTCACGCCAATTGCGGGATGCACTTCAAACGATGTGATGGTTGGACCGCAATTGATCTGGCCCACTTTTGCTTCAATTCCGAAGCTGAGCAGCGTTTCCTCCAAAACTTCGGCCTGACGGCGCAGATCTTTTTTGAGTGACGATTGATCCACTCTTTTGGGCGGCGTCAGCATGGAGGACACAGGAAGTTTGTAATTCGTAAAGTCGCCGTTGTACACGCTTTGCTCTTGCAATGCGCGTTCCCTGCGTTCCTCTTTAGTTTCCGGTTTAGTCGGTGTCTCTTTTGCCTGAGTGCGCATCCGCTCTTTATGCCCTTCAAATGGCTGCGAGCTCGAAGATGCTTCACTTAGAGATTTTCTTGAGATTGACGGACGGTCTTTCAAGTTTAGATCGGGATTGATCTCCAATAGTTCATGATCTTCTTTTTTTTCTTTTTTCGCAGAAGAAAAAGAAGGGATGCGCAATTTGACATTGCGTAAGAGGTTGGGCCTAATTCCGGGTTCTTGAATAACAGGAGCCGGCTTCAATTCCTGTTTGAATTGTTCCCCGATTTTTTCCTTAAGCGAAGCAAAAAAGGAAAAAATGGAACGGGGATTAGTTTTGGTTAAAAGCAGGATGCTGGCAAGGAGCAGGCAAAAAGAGGTGATCAGCACACCTCCAGCGTTTAGGATTTTTTCCAAATTCAATAACGGCAAGTCTTTATAGAGAAAGTAGAAAGGAGCTCCTCCGAGATGGAAGTGAAGGTTGCGCCGGGAAAGCTGGGTGTAGAAAAAGCTTCTGATCTGCTCGGATGCAGAGGGAAAAAGTTCTTCGATGGAGGTTAGGATCAAGCTGAAGGAAACCATGAGAAGCCCAACCTTCAAATGCTTGAAAACAAGGTTGTTGATCGATTTTTTGAACATGATGCGCCAGCCGATCCACCCGACGTAGACTGCAAGCAGGTAGCTCGACAGTCCAAGCAGGGCAGTTTGGATCCAGCCAAGGGTATAGCCGACAAGGCCCAGCCAATTGGTTGAGCCTTCGCCGTACGCGAAACTCAAAAGGCTGACCAGCATCATGAGGCCAAGAGCAAACAGTAGCGATCCTTGCGCCTCGGCAGGCAGGTCGCTGATTGCCAACGGTTGTTTCTTCGATTTTTTTTTGACCGCTTTTGTGCGGCGTTTTCCACTCATAATCTTCAGTTCAATAAAATGCAGGCTAGCCCGATCAACAGGCAATACCATACAAAATACATCATTTTTTGATTAGCTGCCAGCTTGATTAGGATTTTAAGAGCTGCCAAGCCAAACACGAATGCCGCCGCAAACCCTGCCAGGTAGTTAGAGATGGACAGATTGCCTATTAGAGATGAGTTTCCGGAAAGCAGCTGGATTGTTTTGAGAACAGTTCCTCCCAAGATGGCTGGAATTGCAAGAAGAAATGAAAAAGTTAGAGCTTCCTCAGTTTTCCAACCTAATAATCTGGCAGCGGAGATGGTCGCTCCACTTCGCGAGACACCGGGCAAAAGGGCAAATGTTTGAAAAATGCCAATGATTAAAGGGGTTCTGATCCAATGTTTTTGTTTTTTTTCAGTTGCCTGCTCGTAGCCGCTGCGAATGCCGATCCAGAGGAGTGCTGCGGTAATCAGAAAAAAATAGCCAAGCAGCTCCGTTTGATCGTACAAATTTTCTATTTGTTTCAGGATCAGCAGGATGGGGAATAGAGGAAGTGTGCCGATCATGATTTGAAGCAGAAACTTGGAGTTGCTTGTCAGCAAAGACTTAATCTGTTTTCTGAAGACAATGAAGATGGCAAGAAGAGTGCCGAGGTGGCAGACGAGATCGAAAGGGATCATTCGAGAGAGGTTTTCAATTCCAAAAAGATGTTGAGCCAGAGTGAGATGTCCAGAAGAACTGACAGGGAAAAATTCTGTGAGGCCTTGAATGATTCCAAGGATAATCGCTTCGACAGTTGACATAAACAGGAAAAAAAGGTGGGCGACCGAAGGGATTTGAACCCTCGACCCCTGGAACCACAATCCAGTGCTCTAACCCCTGAGCTACGACCGCCATTAATGAGGGAAATATTGGAGGAATGCGCTTTAAATGTCAATAGATGATTTCCAGGCGCCGCTCCGCTTTTCTCCATCCCCAAATGCCGAGCAAAGCTGCTGCAGTCAACCATCCAAGCAGAGCAGGCTTGTTTAAGGGCAGGCGCCAATGCACATGAAGAGGAGCTGGCAGCTGATCAACGAAGTCTAGCAAAATTCTTACAAGGAATTGGTTCAGGCCGTGCAGCCAGGGAATGAAGATGCCAAGAATAAACAAAAACATTGATATGCTGACCATCAATGGGACAACTAGATTGCATAGAAGGCTGATCAGAGGAAATTTTCCGAAAAAAAACAGGGTTAAAGGGATTGCGGTTAGATTCACCGCGAGAGCAAGGGCAAGAGTGTTTTTGGCAGCTGTTACGATGAGATAGCAATGTTGGTCGGCAATTCCCATCTGTTTCAGAACATGGGCTTCCCTGGAAGGAAAAATAGCGTTGAGAAGTTTCAAGGTCGAAGGAAAAAATAAAAGAATGGAAGCTGTAACGCTGAAGCTGAAAACAAAACCGATCGAGAAAACGAGCAGAGGATCGATTGCAAGGATAGCAAAAACAGCAAATCCCAATGAATTTAGAGCGACCGGAGACAGGCGGCATAAAAGGCCGATGATTGCGCAGAGGCTCATCAGAAAGGCGCGCAAGATGGATGCGCCGCATCCTAAAAACACAAAGTAAGAACATAATAGGATGAGGAGTGTATTTAGTGCCCATTTAGGAGGGAGAAGGAGCCTTAAAAAAAAGAGAAAAACTGCAGTAAGGATGGTAAAGTGAAAACCTGAAATTGCAAGAATGTGCTGTAGGCCCGCGCGTCCGAACGATCGCTTAATTGCCTGGTCTTCAAAATCTCCTGTTAAAATTCCTCCTAAAAATTCAGCGGACTGGAAAGGGGAATAATGTCTGGACACATATCCTTTCACCCATTGTTTTGAAGCATAGCGCCACTCTGTCGGGGTCCATGTTCCTTTGATGGGAAGCCAGGGCTCTTCCTTGTCGGGGTAAAGAGAGGTTTGGTACCCGTATCCGGGCTTCAAGATCCCTTTGATCATGTAGGATCTGTCTGCAGGAGGGCGGAGAGCTGATGCTCGCTTTGGCAGCCGGATTTGGCAAGGAACTGTATTTTTCTGAAGAAGGGTGGTCGCTGTTCCTTGATAGATCCATTGAGTGCCGAATGCTGAACGGGAAGCGGCAACAGAGGAAGGGGTAAAAAGAACTTGGCAATGAATCCCTTCAGGAGGAATGGAAAGAGTCGGGTAGTTGATTTTCGAATAGGCGAAGAAAGTACAGAATAAGATTGCGCAAAGCAGCAGTCGATTTCGATCGAGGAAAAAGAAGGCGGTTAAAGGAATGCTTAACCAAGGGGATAGATCTGTTGCAGAATAAAAGCCGAAGAGTGAAGCGGATGCGTAAATGAGGATGGGATGCTTAGAGCTGAACTTCATAGAGCCTGTGGCTAGTACACAGGGTACTAGTGCCAGCCAAGGTCATTTCCAAAGGTTTTGAAGAGTCGTATTGTGAAAGAGTCTTGATCAGATTTTGAATCGTCGATTCATCTGCCGTTTTTTGCTTTGTTAAGGCATGCGTCCGTTGTTTGTTAAAGCGCAGATGCTCAAATGAAGGGCTGCTATGCAGCTGTCTTGCATTTTTGTTGATCCGGAGAGCTTCCGACAGTGTATGGAATCCGGCAGTCATCTCCTGGTCGTGGACAGAACCCATTTGAGTCTGGCTTAATCCAGTTGCAGTGATCAAGTGCTTATAGGTGACAGAATCGTTGTTTCTTAGATGGATCTGCTTTTTCTTTTTATCAATTCCGATCACTTCGCCAACCATTGCAAAGGCGTTGCAGCCAAGAGAAAGATAACCGTTGCGACGGAATTGTTCTAAATCTTGGTCAGATCGCATTGCCTGGGCGTTCAGTTGGTAGAGCAATGGATGGAGAATTTCATTCGACCTGTCGATGAAGACAACGTCGACGAAAAGATGTTTTCCCGAGATTTGGCTTTCCAGATCGCGGAGATTAACTCCAATAATGACTGCTCTGCTATCAAAATTCATTGCTTTACCTATCTTTACTATAGCTTAATAATTAATAAAAATTCTAGAATTTTTTTATTTACAGGAGAGGGGAAAGCCCTTATATTGAAGAGAACTCGAATGGTTGCAAATTCATGAACGAGCATGTCCTTCACTATTATGGTTATACCGATGAGGAGATCCCTAGGAAAAAATTTTCTAAGGTCATTTCTTTTCACGACTGTCCCGATATGGATTGGGAAAATCTATGCGATTCTATTCCGGCTCTGCCGAAAGGCTGGCATGAGCTTTGTCAACTTCCCCGAAATGACAGGATTCAGTTTACGTTGGATTATTGGCTTGCGAAGCTCCCTTATCATCTTCATTTGGATGAGGCGATTTCGCAGTTTTTTGGAGAATTAGATGATGTGGGGTGTTTTGCGACTCAGGTAAAAAAATCGGATCCGCTGAAAGTGGAAATGGTGTACAGCGTCAGTCAAAACCGAGGTTTTTATAGAGGAGCAATTCCGGCATCAGAAGAAGATGTTATTGATTTACAAAAACTGTTCTTAGATTATATTCTTCCTGAAGATTATTTAGCTTTTTTGCAGATTCATAATGGTTTCTGTAAAACAACGGATTGTACCGGTATTATGAGTGCTGAAAAGGTTGCTTCTACTTACAAGCAGCTGCAAGCGCTCATTGCAAGCCAAGGAATGGTGACGACGACGAGCGGAAATCCAGTTGATCCTGAGGGGTTGATCCCTTTCTATAAATCGTTTGGGATGCCTTATTATCAGTGCTTCTGGAGCGGTTGGCATCCGGAACAGGAGATGGGGAATGTGTATTACAGCGGAGAGATGAATTCCATTTCGGAGATCGGAAACGGCGAAAGCTCTGAAACGATGACATTCCCGACGTTTCTAGGCTGGTTAATTTTTTACCTGGAACAGATGAACATATAAATGTACTTAGTTGAGGATCTATACAAAAGGCACGGAGCGCGCCTAGGCCTTGAGCTGATCAGCGGAAGCGTTGGGATGAAGCGGAGAATCAAAGTTCCTGAGGCTCACAGGCCCGGTTTAAGCTTGTCAGGATATTTAAAGGGACATGCAGATAAAAGAATTTTGATTTTTGGCAAGGTGGAAATTGAATATCTGCGCGATCTTAAACCTTCGGTCCGCGTGGAAAGGCTAGAGGGGGTTTTGGTCACACCTACCCCTGCTGTGATTGTTGCTCGCAGGTTCCGTCCACCCAAGGAATTGATTCATTTGTGCGAAGAGCGCGGTGTTCCGCTGTTTCGCGCTAGCATGAGCACGATGAATTTACTCAGTAAACTGACTCTCCTTCTTAATGAGGAATTTGCTTTGAGCATGAGTGTGCATGGAACTCTTGTTGAGGTTTTTGGAGTAGGTGTGCTGATTCAAGGAGATTCTTCTGTTGGGAAAAGCGAAGCTGCCTTGGGACTGATCGAAAGGGGGCATCGCCTGATTTCTGACGATATCGTCAAGGTGAAAAAACGGGAAGGCCACTATCTTGAAGGAAGTGGTGCCGAGTTGACGCGCCATCACATGGAAATCCGCGGAATTGGGATCATTAATGTCGCAAACCTTTACGGCGCTGTTTGTGTGAGGGATTACAAGAGTATCGACCTTGTCGTTAGATTGGAGTCTTGGGATGAGCAAAGTTTTTACGACAGAGTTGGACTTGATGAGAAATTTTGCGACATTCTTGGAGTGAAGCTTCCTTTGCATATTCTTCCTGTAAAGCCCGGAAGAGATGTCGTTCTTTTATTAGAGACCATTGCTTTAAATCATCGTTTAAGGGGAATGGGCTATCATTCGGCTAAGGAATTCAATTCGAAATTGTTAAACATGATCAACAAGAAACCGCAATCCAGGTCGTTCGACAGTGAAATTAGTACAAAAAGTCCAAGTTAAAAATCGGCTGGGTCTTCATACCAGGCCTGCGACAATGATTGTCAAGCTCTTGCAGCGCGTACAGAGCAGTGTGCAGTTCACCTGCAGGAAAGAAACAGTGAATGCTAAAAGTATTTTAAGTATCTTAATGCTCGCTGCCAAGCGCAATTCCCGTATTACGATTACTGTGGAAGGACATGACGCAGAAGAGGTTATGGGGAAGCTGGTGGAAGCTTTCGATACCCAGTTTGGAGAATCATGAAGGTTAAAGAGAGGCAAGTTTGCTTGCAGGGAGCTCCGATTTGCCGAGGCATTGCGATCGGCAAACCCTTTTTTTTTTACTTTAATCGAGGATAATGTTCCGGAATTTACCATTCCGAGAAAAGATATCGATGAAGAGATCGACCGTTATCGCAGGGCAGTCGAGCGCAGCCGGGATGATATTAAGAAACTTCAGAGAAAATTAAAGAAAGAAAAAATTTTGGAAGGCGCAGCGATTTTAGATGCTCATATCCAGATGATGCAGGATCCATTGTTGACTCAGCATATCGAAGAGGAGATTAGAAGGTCTTTCAAAAATGCCGAGCATGTCTTTCATTCTTTTGTCAGCCAATATCAAAAAAAGTTTCAGTCCCTGGCCGACCCTTTTTTCAGAGAGCGGTTTAAAGATATCCAGGATATTTCCCGCAGGGTTATGGGGTACTTGCGCGATAGCGTCAGTGTGTCTCTTGCCGATATTCCAGAGAACTCCATCGTGTTTTCCGATGATTTGACCGCTTTCGATACTGCAGAGGCGAACGTTTCTTTCGTTAAAGCTTTTGTGACGCATAAGGGGAGTGCGACTTCTCATGCGGCGATTGTTGCCAAAGCAAAAGGAATTCCTTATGTGTCTGATATTGCGTTTGAACAGCTGTTGGAGTTGGAACAGGAAGGACAAGTAATTGTAGACGGCCGCACAGGCGATATCATTTTTTATCCTACTGTAGAGACATTGAAAGCTTATCAAGAATTGAAGCAGAAGCTTGAGCTCCAAGTGATCTCCTGGGGAGAAAAGGAGCCGCTGCCTGCCGAAACAATCGACGGTTATCGGATCAAGCTCTTTTCAAATATCGATATGGTAGATGACGTGGATGTTCTTCACGAATATGGTGGAGAAGGGGTGGGGCTGTTCAGGTCCGAGTATATGTTTTTGAACAACGATTCCTTCCCTACAGAAGAAGAGCAGTGTTTGTTTTATAAAAAACTTGTTGAGAAGATGCGCGGTCTTCCCATTGTGATTCGCACCTTTGATTTCGGAGGCGACAAGTTAATGCTCAACCCTTATTTCCCTGCTGAGGGGAGTTCGTTTATCGGCTGCCGAGCCATTCGCTATCTCCTAAAAGAACGTGATATCTTCAAATCTCAGCTGCGTGCGATTTTGAGGGCGAGCTGCCATGGAAATGTTAGCATCATGTTTCCTATGATCTCGACGCTGTCTGAGTTAGTTGAAGCTAAGGAGCTTTTATTTGAAGCAACTGAAGAGCTTAGTCAACAAGGGGTGGAGGGGATTCCGCAAGTGCGTGTCGGTTCGATGATTGAAGTGCCTTCGGCAGCTATTGTCGCCGACCTTATCGCCAAGGAGTGCGATTTTCTCTCTATAGGGACCAATGATCTTGTGCAATATTCCTTAGCTGTTGACCGCCGCAGCCATTCGCCCCATCAGGTTCATGCGTCGACAGATCCAAGTGTTTTAAGGATGATTAAGCTCATTGTGAGCGAGGCAAACCATCAGGGAATCCCTGTGACTGTGTGTGGAGAGATTGCTGCTGACCCCCGTTTTACCGCACTTCTTCTTGGTTTGGGGGTTCATAAATTGTCTGTTGCGCCCCGTTATCTTCCGACTGTGCGTCGTGCTGTGCGCAGCTGCTGCATTGTAGAAGCTTGCGCCCTTGCTGAGAAAGCGCTGATGCTGCCGCATGCAAAAGAGATTCAAGATTTGCTTTCGGAAGAGTACATGCGCAACTCTCCCGATGATCAGCTTTACAATTGTTAGGCTGCGCCTCTAAAAACCAAAGCCCAGGCTTCCGAGATCGGGCATGCCGCCGCCCATTGAAGGCATCGTTTTACGCACATTTTCCATAGCGTCTTTATGCGCAGCTTTGATTAATGTTTCCAGCCCCTCGACATCATCAGGGTCGACGCAGTCGGGCTTAATCCTAAGGCTTTTGATTTCAAAATCTCCGTTCAGCTTGATCGTGACTAAACCATTGCCTGCTTGTCCTTCAGCTTCGACGTTTTGCATCTGTTCTTGAAGTTGAGCGAATTGCTCTTGCATTTGACGTGCTTGCTTTTTCTTTTTCTGGAATCCTTTTCCCATTTTCAACTACCTCTGTGATGATTTTTGTAGAGTCCCTTCTAGCTCGACGGCTGCGAACTGGAGAAGAGTATCGTATTGAGCTTGTTTTTCCGGATCGATGAGCTTTGCCGGCATTGGTTTTGGTTTTTCTTTCGGCTGCGCAGCCTCCTTTGGCTTCGGTTTTGGGGCAGGTTGTGCTACCGGAGGAGGGGAGGCTGTTTGCGGTATGGAAAGGGCTTTGTTCTCCAATTCGGCTAACCGCTGCACAATCACTTCGATTGGGATTTTGTGGACAGTCCGGATGACATGCAAAAGAGCAGCTTCCAACGCAATGCGTGGAGACGGGGCAAAGCGGATCTCCTGTTGTGTCTTCACCAAGTAGTCGATAAGTTCCAGGCATTGCTCTTTGCGGTATTTTTGTGCAGATTCTATGTACTGTTTTTTGGCGTTTTCGGAAAGAGACAAAAGAGGAGTGTCGGCTCCGGATAATTTGACGACTAAAATGTTTCTGAAATGTTCCGACAGCATTTCAACAAAATGAGTCAAGTCTTTCCCTTCGGAAAAGATCTCTTCTGCGATTTCGAATGCTTCGGCAAAGTTGCAGATTTGCGCTGCTTTATCCAAGCGGAAAAAAGTCTCTTGCGGCATCACTCCCAGAATTTTTGCAGCCGATTGGCTGTCGATAATACCCCCTTCATGAAAAGAAAGGATTTGGTCGAGAAGAGACTCTGCGTCGCGCAAGCCTCCGTCAGCTCGGTTGGCGACAAGGCGCAAAGCGTCTTCATCAGCTTGGAAGCCCTGCTCTTCGGTCATCCGTTTTAGCTTGCCAATGATGGAATCTTGAGGAATGCGGTTTAAGTTAAAGCGTTGGCAGCGGCTTAGAATTGTTGGAAGCACCTTATGCGGCTCTGTTGTCGCGAAAAAGAATTTTACCTTTTCGGGCGGCTCCTCCAACGTTTTTAGAAGCGCGTTAAACGCTTCTTTGGTGAGCATGTGCACTTCGTCGATGATGTAGATTTTGTACCTGCCTGAAGCAGTGGAGTAGCCGACGGTTTCATTGATCTGCCGGATGTCGTCGATTCCTCGGTTGGAAGCACCATCGACTTCCAGCACATCGAGCGAGCTGCCCGCTGCAATTTCCTTGCAGGAAGAGCAAGCGTTGCACGGTTCGCAATCATTGGAGGGCGCCTGGCAATTGAGAGCTTTGGCGAAGAGGCGTGCTAAGGTTGTTTTGCCTGTGCCGCGAGAGCCGGAAAAAAGGTAGGCGTGAGCCATTCTCCGTTTTTTGATGCCGTTTTTCAGAGTAGCGACGATAGCGTCCTGACCCAGGACTTCGCGAAATGTCTGGGGGCGGTATTTTCTGGCGAGTACTTGATATTCAGTCATAAGGGAGTTATTTTACTCCCACTGATTAGACTTTGCAATGTTAAATTTGGGCAGTTTGAAACTCGCCGATGCGTTCGAGAAGCCCCGCCATTGCTTGAGCAGAGCTTATAGAAGCTTGTGCCTTGTAATAAGTTTTCAAACGCTCGATTTTTCCATGAATAACTTCTTGCCTTTGTCTAAGGGCAGAGATTTCCTCTTTTCCGCTTTTCATTTTTTCGGTTAATTCTGCCACTTGTTTGGACGTCTCATCTGCTTTGGCGTAACGGGCAAAGACTTTGGTAAAATGATGCAATCCTTGAAATAATTGGTTCCATCCGATGACTTTTGCCTCAGCTTCACCAGCTTTTTGTTCTGCTCTTTTTAACTGATTTTCAAGGTCTCTTCTCTCTTTATAGGCTGCAACCATTTCCAAAATTCTTGTTTTTTCATTTGCAAGAAGCATGAATTCTTCCTTTTTTTGTTTATCAATGAGCTGTCTTATTTTTTTGTCGATTTCGGTAGTCCTAAACATGTAATGCTCAAATCAAAATTCGTTTGACACTGATGGAAATTTAAAGTTTCATATTCAGCCATAACAGCTGGAGAAATGAAATGAACCCATCGTGCCCTAAATGCGAGTCAACCGCGGTAAAAAAGAATGGACATATCCACAATGGAAAACAAAATCATCGTTGCCTTGTTTGCGGCCGCCAATTTGTTCTAGACCCCCAACAAAAAATTATTACAGATCAAACTAAAAGTGAGGTCCGTCAAGCACTTCTGGAAAGAGTTTCTTTAGAAGGCATCTGTAGAATTTTCAGTGTGAGTATGCCCTGGTTATTGAGCTTTATACTGCTCCCCGTTAAGACATAAAAGGTGCTAAGAGAGTAAAATAACTATCTAAACTATAGGGCTTTACTCATGAAACGAAGAAAATGGACTCCTGAATTAAAAACAAAAATTGTATTGGAAGGATTAAAGGGTCGTCCCCTTGCCGAAATTTGCACTGAATACGAAATAAGTCAGGCTCAGTTCTACCAATGGAAGGACTGTTTTCTAAACAATGCGAGCCGAGCGTTTGAAAAAGGAAAATCAGACCAAAAGGAAGCACGTCTTCAGAAGCAAAACAATCGTTTGAAACAAGTGGTTGCAGATCTTACTCTCGAGTTAAAAAAAAACGACGAGGAGTGGTATCTGTGAAGAGAAAACGTCCTGAGATAAGAAGAAAAATCGATGATGTCCTCGCCGAAAGAATTGCTCAGATAAAAATGGAGCACCCCTTTTGGGGTTACAGGCGAGTATGGGCAAGTTTGCGTTATAGAGATGGAATACCGTGCAATTTGAAACGCATTTATCGAATTATGAAAGAGCGAAATCTTCTTTGCGCCAAAAAAATGAGGCCTAAAACTGCTGATAGACATCATCGACCGAAGCCCAAGGCGGAAAAACCTAATCAGATATGGGGAACAGACATGACAAAAGTTTTTGTCGAAGGCGATGGCTGGACTTACATAACAGTTGTACTTGACTGGTACACGAAAAAAATTGTGGGGTTGAAGTCTGGAAGGCGCTCTAAGTCAATAGACTGGCTAGAAGCATTAGACCGGGCGCTTAACACGCAATTTCCAGAAGGGGCCCGTGGCAAAGGACTAAAACTTGTCTCAGATAACGGATGTCAGCCCACTTCAGAGGCTTATATGCGTTACTGCTCAAAAGTAGATGTAGAGCAAATTTACACAAGCTACAACAATCCAAAGGGAAATGCAGAGACCGAGCGATTCATGCGCACCATGAAAGAGGAGCTTTTATGGCTAAAAGAATGGAGGTCTTCAGAAGAACTCTCAAAAGAATTGCAAAGTTGGGTTCTGAAATACAATTCCGATTACCTGCACTCTACTTTGAAATACCGATCTCCAAATGAAATGGAAAAACATTATTATAAATGTGAGGCTGCTTAATGCGAGCGCCCCTGATAGGAAGCATTGAAGGAGAAATCAGATTGCGGTCAATGCCGAGCGTTAGCGAGCTGAAAGGCAGCATTTACTGCAATCTGAGAGCTTCGAAAATTCCTGTATCAGGGGGGCGAAAACTCTCTTAGTTTTTGCTTGATTAACGGGTAGCACTACAGCTTTATACAACAGATAATTTATGAGTTGCCCGACGATTTAAACGCTACTGTGGTCAAGGATTATAAGGATTTTGAAGTGGCAATTATAGAGCTTGATGAACAGTGGAGTTATGTCGGAAATAAGAAAAATCAGCAATGGCTTTGGTTGGCGTTCCATTCGGCTAGCAGGCAGGTTTTGGCAATGCATGTAGGAAAAAGGGATAAGAGAGCTGCCGAAGCATTATTAGCAAAACTTCCTGAGGATTTAAAAAAAAAACCTTCTTTTACTCTGATAGGTTCTCTGTGTACTACGAAGTCCTTCCTTGGAAGCAACACCAGGCAGTCGGAAAAAATTCAGGAAAAACGAGTTACATTGAAAGATTTAACAACACCTTGAGGCAAAGATGTTCGAGGCTGGTTAGGAAAACCCTGTCATTTTCAAAAAAATTAGCCAACCATATTGGTATGATTCAGTATTTCATTTGTGATTACAACAAAAGGATGGCATTACTTGTTTAGGACTACCTGAAACTCTCGAAGAGATCTTTGCTGTATTCATGTAAGTCATACCCTCTAAATAATAACTCTCTTCTCCCTTCTAAAATATCGAGGATTCCTTGTTGAGGATTTGAATCTAACAATTGAATCCCTTTGCGTACCATAGCATGCGCAATAGCAATGTCATGTTGAAGGTATAACGTCTTCAATTTTTTTTGATTTCCCCCCTTTTTCTTGTTAGGAGTAATGAGCTCAAGAAAATTGCTGATTTTTCGAACTGTAGGGTTAAAACTGCTTTCAGATCGGAGAATTTGATGATCGTCTAAAGAAGAATTTTTAGCATACTCTTCAGATAAAGCTTTCATATACTGTGATAAATTGCGGATTGCGCCTCCTTTCCCAAAATGATAGGTTTTGTTTTCGCGGATTCCTTGAATGAATTTCCCCAATTTTGTGATTTGCCAGGCTAGCCAGTTTGATTGGACAACCTCTACATTCTTAATTAGATAAGGATTGTTTTTATCAACCTCAAGGATGACATGGATGCGGCTCCTTGCAGAGGCTCTTGCCTGCGGCTTTTTGTCATCGGCCACCCATTTTCCGGCTTCGGTTAAAAGTTGATCGATTTTTTGAGTTGCGCTTTCGATTGCTTGATCATTTAGGCCAAAATGAAAAAAATTATCGGTAGGAAATCTGGATTGAAAGTCTGGCTGTGCCATGATACTTCACTTTTTTATTAACATCACCTTTTGAGTTTATTATACAAGATAAAATTATTTTTTTTAATAAATTAATTTTTAATTAAGAGAGTTCCATGCGTGGAAAATCATCTCTTCCAGGGAGGGGAATCGAGGATTCCAACCCAATTCCTGCTCTGCTTTTCGCGAATCGGCTAATAATAGGGGGGGATCCCCGAGCCTTCTCTCTCCGCTGATTTTTTTAACGGGGATTTTGGTCACACATTCCACAGCTGAAATCACTTCCTTTACGCTAAATCCCTGGCCGTTTCCCAGGTTATATTGAGAAGAGGAAGCCCCGTTAAATAGTTGCTCCATGGCCCGGATGTGCGCTTGGCCTAGATCGAGGATATGGATATAGTCTCGAACGCAGGTGCCGTCGGGAGTCGGGTAGTCTGTACCAAAAATGGTGATCGAATGGTCTCCGCTTTTCAAGCTGCGCAATAGGATGGGGATAAGGTTAGTTTCCTTCTTTTTATGATTTTTTATTTCTCCCTCGGGATCACCTCCTGCAGCATTAAAGTAGCGCAAAGCGCAAGAGCGCAGTCCGTACGCACTTTCCGCATCCGATAACATTTGCTCTACCATCAATTTGGATTTTCCGTAAGGATTGATTGGATTTTTAGGATGGGATTCCGCGATTTTATTTGTTTGAGGAAGGCCGAAGATTGCAGCAGTTGAGGAAAAAATAAAAATATCCACCTTGTATCTCTCCATGGCATGGAGAAGATTAAGCGTATGGCAGACGTTGTTGCGGTAGTATTGGTAGGGATTTGCAACCGATTCACCGATATCGGTAAAGGCTGCAAAGTGCATCACGGCATCGATTTTCTGCGACTTAAAAATTTCATCAAGCTGTTTGGAGGAGGAAGCATCCCCTTTGATGAAGGAGCCTCTAGTGACACTTTTCCTGTCTCCGGTTGAGAGATTGTCTAGCACAACTGTTTGATATCCGGCTTCATGCAGTTGTTTATTGACGTGGGATCCAATATAGCCGGCCCCTCCAACAACGAGAATTGTTTGTTTCATAATCTTAGCTGGTAAAAATTCTCCAAGATTTTCAATAATAGGGGTGAGTTGCAAAATAAGCCAGGATTATGAACCTCCCCGTCAATTCATATTTGTTGTCTCCTTTCATTTATTGGATCTTTTTTTGTCATTCTTTGAAGGCAAACTTGAGCAGATTTGGCAAGAAAAATGACAAAGAAATCTCTCAAAAAATGAAAAAACCTGAACCATTAGCAAGTAACGGATAGGTTCATGACCTCTCAAAACGAAAACACGGATGCTTCCGAATTTAAATTTTCCAATGAACAAGGCTACTTTGACAAAAGTCTGGGAATCAAACTCATCATCGGAGTTATTTTTGCCCTGTCCTTGTTCTCGATCTTGCACTTTAGAGAGGTGCGGGTCGAGGTTCTCGAGTTAGGCAGCATTGCTCCAAGCTATATCGTTGCACAAACCGACTTGGAGTTTTATGATGAAGAGGCAACGATTATTTTAAGGCAGGAAGCTGTCCGGGACATTGGCAAGATTTATGAGATATCCGACAAGCAGATCAAACTGGTAAGGGGAGAGTTTGAAAATTTTCTGATCAAAGATGAAAGTTGGAGGTTAGAGCTTGGAGATACCGCGTTCGACGAAATGTATAAGGGAGCTGATGCGCTTGACAGAGCGCTTGTTTCGATCAGATTTACAGATTCCCGTACTTTGCAAAAAATGAATGAATTGAGTCTGCCGACAAGTAGCTATATCATTTATACTCCCCTTCAGACGGATGCGCCGGTTTCATTGCCGAAAAGTACGTGGCATCTGGCTGCTCAAATGGCGTTTCCTCCTGAGAAATTCCATTCGGATACCGATGATTTTATCATCGACTATTTTAAGAAAAGGACATGGGAACTTATTGAAGATATTCCTCAGCAAAGAGCGGTAAGGACCCGTATTCAAAAAAGCGTTCCGGAAAAGTATACCAAGATCAGTGCTGGCAGTCGAATCATTGATCAGGGAGATCGGGTGACTTCCAGGCATGTTGCCATCTTGCAGGCGATGAAAAATGCAATGAACGAGCAGAGGAATCTTTGGCATCCCTCAACTCTTGCCGGAAGCTTGATGCTGTCTCTTCTGTTAACGGCGATTTGTGCAGCTTTTGTCCATGTCCACTACCCCGAAATCATGGCTTCCAATCGGAAGCTTTTTTTAATTGTGACAGTGATTGTGTTAACTTTTATCATTGCAAAGTCGGTCGAATTTTTCTTTTTGACAAATAAGAGCAATCTGATCGAAGTGATCCGCTATCCGCTGTTCGTGCCGTTTTCGGCTATTCTTTTGTGCAGTTTGCTCAATCCCGCCATTGCCACATTTACGAGCGCTTTTCTTACGATCATTTTAATGATGGGGCTTGCATTTGAAAGACAGGGATTTATGATTCTCAACTTGGCAACGGCGCTTATTGCCATTCTAAGCGCAAAAGGTTTAAGGCAAAGGCGCGAGGTGTTCGTTGTTTGCGGCAAGGCGTGGCTTTGCAGTATGGTCGTGATCATTTCCATGCACTTGTACCAATCTACGGATTGGAATGGGTTTTGGGTCGATATTTTTAGTGCTGGCGGGTTTATGCTGCTGACGGCAGTTTTGGTGGTTGGTCTGCTGCCGCTTTTAGAAAGCGGTTTCAAGATTATGACAGACGTTACGTTGATGGAGTTTATGGATCCTAATCACGATCTGTTGAGAAGGTTGAGCATTGAGGCTCCGGGAACCTACCAGCATAGCGTTGTTGTAGGAAATCTTGCTGAGGCGGCAGCGCTTGCGATTGGCGCCAATGGCCTTTTCTGCCGGGTTGCAACGCTCTATCACGATATAGGAAAAATGGCGACACCTCAGTATTTTTCTGAAAATCAGCACGGGGAAGGGATGAATATCCACCAGCTGCTGACTCCCCAAGAGTCTGCACAGGTGATCATTGCCCACGTTTCAGAAGGGGTTGCGATGGCTCGTAAAGCGAATTTGCCGGAGCAGTTTATCGATGTCATCAAAGAACATCATGGAACAACGCTTGTCTACTTTTTCTATCGAAAAATGCTGAAAATGAACCAGGAGGGTGCCGAGGTTGTGAATCTTGGCGATTTCCGTTATTCCGGCCCCGAACCGCGGAGTAAAGAATCTGCAATTATCATGATTGCAGATTCCCTTGAATCGGCCTCCCGCTCTCTTGATGAGTTCAATAAAGAGACCGTCTGGGAGTTGACTTCCCGGATCATCAAGGAAAAATCGGAGGAGGGGCAGTTTGATCATACATGCTTGACTCTTCAGGAATTAGCAACTGTTAAGGAAACGTTGGTAAAGACGCTTGTCGCTTACGGCCATTCAAGGGTAAAATACCCGACTCGGGAAATTGGAGAGGAGACGTTGAAAAGTGAAGTCAATGAATTTTAAGACAGCGCTTATTACGGGCGCAAGCTATGGGATCGGAGAAGCGCTTGCGCGTCTTTTCGCTGAAAAAGGGATCCCTTTAATCCTTGTTGCGCGCTCTGCAGAACGGTTGCATTCGCTGGCAAAAGATCTCTCTCCGCTTGTTCCTGTTGAGGTGATCACCTGTGATCTCTCGCATCCGGGTCAGCTGATTAGCTTGGTCAAAGCGGTCAAATCCAGAAAACCGGATCTTATTGTGAATAATGCGGGATTCGGACTTTACGGCGATCTTCTGACCTACCAGACTGAACAGTTGCAGGAAATGATCGATGTGAATGTGAAAGCGTTGATGGAATTAACGGTCGAAGGCGCCCGTACTTTGATCGGAGCAGGCATGCAGGGGGTGATTCTCAATGTTTCCTCGGTTGCGGGCGAGATGAAAATTTTTCCCACTTTTTCCATCTATGCTGCAAGCAAGAGTTTTGTGACCCATTTTTCGGAATCTTTTGACTTTGAGGTTGCGCCGTTAGGGGTGAGAGTGTTGACAAGCTGCCCAGGCATGGTGGATACCCATTTCCGCTATCGAGCATCGGGAAATGAGCATCAAAAACCTTCTGGCAGGTCGATGGGCGTGGAGTATGCCGCCAAGGAGATCTGGCGGCAGATTCAAAAGCGCAAACGTGTTCACATTTTCAATTGGAAGTATCGTTTAGGACTAGCATTAAGTCGATGGATTCCGAAACCTCTTTTGGCAAAAGGAATGAGAAAAGAGGTTGAAGGAAGATTGGACCTCAGTCTTTAGAAGAAGGAAGGTCTGCCGATGCTTTGCGGATTTGATCTTGATTTCCCGGGTTGATTTTGCAGAGGCTGTCAATGATTTCTTGTTTTTTGCTTTCATTGAATTTTCCGGTTTCCAAACTCCAGGCTAACCACTCTTTGAAACCCGAGATAAGCGTTAAAATAGAGGCTCTAGTTGCCAGCTGCGAGGTATCGAATGTGCTCATGTCAAAGTTTCCGTCGATGTAATGTTTGTTGGATTGGTTGTTGTTCAAATATTTCACCGCTTCTCCCAAGGTGCCGGGAGGATGTTCAAAGCCCCATTGATTTGCCCAGTTGACAAATAGCAAAAAAATGCTTTTAAGCTTGCCGTCTTCTCTGATCATTTCAAAGTGATCCACATTCCAGTGCCCCATGAGCTGCACAAGATGTTGATGGCGGTTGACCCTCTCTGCGCCTACCCACCCTCTCAACAGCTGCATCTCTTGAATTACTGTTTGAACCGATCTATCGATGTGGTGATCACCAAGAGATTTGATCCCTTTTAACACCGTCTGTTCGTCAACTTTTGATAGTTTGAACCCGATAGAGTCCTTTTTCATCAGATTGACTTCGGAAAGCCTGGTGATCACTTTTTTGCAAATGTTTGTGATGGCGTTCAGCGTTTCCAGATCAACAGATTTGATCATTTCTTCTGCTGTGGCTTGGGTAATCCAGCCTTTGCCCTGGATGTAAAGAGAAACTTGAGTCAATAGCCTGGTAAAGGCATTTGAAGAATCGATGACATCGAGATAGTCGCCAATGGTCACTTCAACTTTGGCGCCTTTGATTTGACCTAAGGGAAAATTTAATGCTTCTTGAATATTTTGGAAGTTAACCATTAAAAATGCCTCGGTATTCAGTGACCATTATAGATTAAGATCAATTAAAAAGAAATGTTTAAATTTTTATTGAAATAGCTACCAGCCTTCGTATTTTAACTCGGTTAATTCTGACAAAAGCTTCATTTCTTTTATTATTTCTCGAATGGTTTGGTCTGTAGGTAGCTCTAAATCTTTTAAAAGTTGCTTTTCTTCTTTTCGAGATATTTTTTTTTGATCGCCTCTAAGAGGGTTGTCATCATTTAAACGATTTTTTAGATAGCCATCTTCTAGAGAGAGAACGATTTGTCCACTGATGGAATGGATGGATTGCCGGCTTATAGAATCCAAACTTTGAATCTTTTGAAGAGCTTGCTTTTCGTTAACCCATCCTTTGCCTTGGAATAAGAGCGATAATTGAGTGATTGTCCTACCTAGAAAATTAGAGCCAATGACGTGCAGGCAATCTCCGACAGTAATGCCTGATTGCCCTATTTGATGATGAAGAGCTTTTTGAATGTTATTGAATTGAACCATGATCAACCTCTTTCTTTTTCAAATTTATTTTAATATATTTTTTAAATAAAAGAAATGCTTATTACATTATGTAATCCTTCTTGGTTGAAAAGGGAAATTTTGATAGAATGGCATTGAAATGAGCGTGCTCAAAAATTGGAAATCAACACTTTGACATTCAACGACTTCAATTTAGACCCTAAGATCATTGAATCTCTTAGGGAAATGAAGTATCTGGAGCCTTCCGAAATCCAGACAAAAGCAATTCCCGAAATTCTCAACAAAAGAGATGTCGTTGCTTTAGCCCAAACAGGTTCAGGAAAGACTGCCGCTTGCGCAATCCCCTTATGCCACATGGTGGATACTAGTAAAGACGCCATTCAGGCATTGGTGATCGTCCCAACGCGGGAGCTTGCTCTTCAGTATGCAACAGAAACGCAGAAAATCGGAAAAAAGAGGGGAGTGCATGCTTTTGCGATTTATGGAGGAGAGGATGCAGATATTCAGGAAGCAAAAATCGGACATCGAGTCCATGTCCTGATTGCCACGCCCGGCCGTCTGATCGACTTTATCTACTCCCGCCGTATCGATTTATCTCAAGTCTTTATTTTAGCTTTGGATGAAGCCGATGAAATGCTCAGCATGGGATTTTATGAGGATTTGGAATTTATCATTAATTGCCTTGTCCAAGAACATCAGATCCTCCTTTTCTCCGCAACAATGCCCAAAGAGATCCGCCGCATTGCAGAAGGGCACATGAAAGATCCCGTTGACATTCTGCTCACCCAAAAAAAACAGGGGCCTAGTTCGATTGAACATCGGTTTTTATACTGCCGGCCGGATCAAAGGGATGCTTCTTTAATTCAACTGTTGAACGAGTGCCAGCCTGTACAGAGCATTATTTTTGGAAGGACGAGATTTCAAGTGGAATCTCTTGCGAAATCTCTGCAAAAAAGCGTGAAAGGGGTCGATTTTCTCCATGGCGCCTTGAGCCAGGATGTGAGGCGGATTGTCACGAGAAAATTTCGTGGAGGAAAGATTCAGCATTTAGTTGCAACTGATGTGGCGGCAAGAGGGCTGGATTTTTCCGAGGTTTCTCATGTGTTTATGTATGAAATGTCGGATGATCCCGATATTTACGTTCACCGTTCCGGCAGAACAGGTCGATTTGATAAACAAGGGATGGTCGTTACATTGGTCACAAAGCGTGATCTTGGAGTATTGGGTAAAGTCTTGAAATTTTTAAAGAAAAAGCCGCAATGGATCGGTCATCCCCCTCCAGAAAGAGTACCTGAGTCAAAGCCAAGAAATAGAAAAAGAGTGCGGGCTAAAAAAGATTCTTAAGGGAATCGAGCAAATGCTGCGCATGCAGTTCCAGCTTGGCCACTCCGTCGTCAATGGAGTGGAATGAATCGCTTTTCACACCGCAGTAAAACTTGACTTTAGGCTCAGTACCGGAAGGTCTGACCATCACTTTGCTGCCATCTTCCAGCCAAAGCCGCAAAGTCTCTGACTTTGGAAGCGAAAGTGGTTCTTTCGATCCAGTGCTCAGGTTGGTTTTTGTCGATGTTTGATAGTTCTCAATGGTTTTGACGATAATGCCGTTGAGTGTTTTTGGAGGGGAATGCTTGATTTTATGCATCCCGCTTTCCATTTTTTCCCTTCCTTCTTTGGTTTCTGGGAAAGTGAACGTGGAGAGTTTCTCGACATGAATACCGTAAGTTTTCCACAATGCATGCAGCTGATCGATGAGCGTTTTCCCTTCCAACTTGGCAGCCAAAGCGGCTTCGGCAATTAAGGTAGACGAGATGACCGCGTCTTTGTCGTGAGAGTGTGTCCCAAAAAGGTAGCCATATGATTCTTCACCTCCAAAAATGAATTGCATTCCTTGAGGGGTGTTTTCCCATTGCTCGATTTTTTCGGCAATGTATTTAAACCCTGTCAGCACCTCGATGCATGCGCCTCCATGTGCCTCGGCAATCGATCTGAAAAGTTCGGTTGTGCCGATTGTTTTGACAAAAGCTGCATTGTCTGGAAGTTTTTTTTCGGCTTTGCAGATATGGTTAAGCAGAAGGCAAGCGACTTGATTGCCATTTAAAAGATGTGTTTTTCCCTGATGCCTAACAGCAAGACCGACGCGGTCAGCATCCGGATCTGTCGCGATGAGAAGATCTCCTTCAACCTCTTTGAGTTTTTTTAACCCGGATTCAAGTGCTTTTTTTTCTTCCGGATTGGGGCTGCGAGCAGTGGGAAAGCTGCCGTCAGGCGCATCCTGCTCCTCCACTGTTGAAACTCTAGTAAAGCCCCACCGTTCCATTGCGCGAGGCATTAAGGTGATTCCTGTTCCATGTAAATTGGAATAGACGATATGGATCTGTTTGCCGAACTTCCGGTTTGTGTCCGGAGTCAGTTGCATGGCAGCGATTGTATCGAGATAAGCGGTGTCGACCTCTTTCAACACTTCTTTGATGAACGGGTGTTTAAGGTCTTCGACTGCATGGACCTCATCAAGGGATGAGATGCGATTCACTTCTTGAATGATTCCTGCATCGTGCGGAGCTACCACCTGTCCTCCATCTTTCCAGTAGACTTTGTACCCATTGTATTCCGGAGGATTGTGGGAGGCTGTGATCATCACGCCTGCGCCACAGTTTAAAAAACGGCAGCCAAAAGAGACGTAAGGAGTGGGGCGCAGCTCTTTTGTCAGGATGGCTTCGATGCCATTGCCTGCCAGAACTTTTGCAGTGCGCTCTGCAAACAGGCGCGAGTTGTTCCGGCAATCGTAGCTGATGAAGACGCGCTTTTTGCTCTCAACACGCTTCATGTAATTGGCCAATCCTTGAGTAGCCATTCCAACAGTGTAGATGTTCATGCGGTTGGTGCCAAGTCCCATTACCGCTCTTAGGCCGCCTGTTCCAAAGGTTAGCCGTGTATAAAACCCTTCTTCGATTTCGTTCGGATGTTCTTTGATTAATCGCTTAAGCTCTTTTTTTATTTCAGGAGCAATATCGGCATCCAGCCAAGTCTTTAAATTCTTTTGTGTTGTTGTTTTTATTTGCATTGATTGAGGAAAGATTCTGCGAGTTGATGGAAATGGCGGCCGCACTGCTCGTCCCCTAAATGTGCTGCAGAGGGGTAGCCTTCGTCGCCTCCTCTTCTGATTTCCGGGATAAGGGGAATACTATGTAAAAGCGTTGTCTCAAAACGTTTTGCAAGCTCTGCACCTTTTCCTTCTCCAAAAATGGGATAGGTTGTTTGGGAGCCGGAAGGGGTGAATCCCGCCATGTTTTCAATAATGCCGATCAAAGGAATATTAAGCTGAGAAAAGGCGTTGATCGCTTTGATGGCGTCTAGCATGGCGACTTCTTGAGGAGTGGTTACGATTAAAGCTCCTTGAATTGGGAGGAGTTGAGACAGCGATAGCGGTACATCGCCTGTGCCTGGAGGGAGGTCGATCAGAAGGAAGTCCAGCTCACCCCATGCGGCATCTTGCAGCATTTTTTGCAGCGTCGAGTGAAGCATCGGCCCCCGCCAAACAACGGAACGCGCTTCCTCAATGAAAAAGCCCAAAGAGATCACTTGAATGCCAAACTTCGTAAAAGGGATGACCTGTTCCCTGCCGTCGCCGTCTTCTTGCACTCTTGGCGACAGCCTTCTAAGGCCCATCATGATCGGAATGGAGGGGCCATAGACATCCGCGTCCAAAATCCCTACTTTGAGCCCTTGCCCAGCGAGAGCAACGGCTAAATTAACCGTTACTGTAGATTTTCCGACGCCTCCCTTGCCGGAACCGACAAAGTATGTTTGTGGTGGAGAGGGATTATTCTTCACGGTCTTCTAAAATTTGTTTGATGCCTGCGATTACCATGAGGATGAGAAACACGATGCAGACGCCGCCGACGACTGCTGCTTCAATGAATAAATTTGCGAATAAAATTTGCATCCGTCTTTAATATTCCGAGTGGATTGACTTCGCTGCTAAGAGTAGTTTAGGGACTGTCCATTTGTCAAGAAACATCTCGACATGTTAGACTGTCTTCGCAATACACCATCATGCAGTTTTTTTTATGCAGAAGCAACGCGAACATTGGAGCTCCCATTTAGGTTTTATTTTGGCTGCCGCAGGCTCTGCCATTGGATTGGGAACGCTTTGGAAATTTCCCTATGTAACGGGGGAGAATGGGGGAGGTTTATTTTTTCTCATTTATCTTTTTTGCGTTGCGTTTGTCGGCATCCCGGTTTTTGTTGCCGAACTGATTCTGGGGAGAAAAGCGCAAAGAGGGGCAGTCGGAGTCTTTGATAAGCTTGCTCACCACTCCTCTTTTTGGAAGCTGCCGGGTTGGTTGGGAGTCATTGCTTCATTCGTCATGATGTCTTATTATAGCGTGGTTGCTGGATGGGGATTGAACTATGTCTTTATGTCCCTTAGCCAGTTTTATCAAGGGCGGTCGTCTCAAGAGATTTCTCAAGCTTTTGATGTGTTAGCAGCTTCTGGTGATATCACACTATTTTGGCATTTTGTGTTCCTCTCGATCACGATGGCTGTCGTTTATCCCGGAATTAGGCATGGGATTGAATATTGGAGCAAATTCATGACGACCAGTTTGCTGATCCTGCTTGTCTGTCTTACGGTCTACAGTTTTACGCTCGAGGGGTTTTCCGAAGCGGTTTCTTTTTTGTTAAAGCCAGATTTTAAAGAGTTTAAGCCCTCTTCGGCGCTGGAGGCTTTGGGTCTTTCATTTTTTACTCTGAGCCTTGGTCAAGGGATTATGCTGACTTATGGCAGCTACATGCGCAGGTCTGAGGACATTCCAAAAACAAGTGGAATTATCGGGGGGATGATCTTGCTGATTTCTTTGTTAGCGGGTTTGATGATCTTTCCAATTATTTTTACCTTTGGCTTTGCTCCTCAATCGGGCCCGGGACTGGTATTTAAGACGTTGCCTGTTCTTTTTGCCCAGCTGCCTGGATCTTTGCTCATTTCCACAACATTTTTTACTCTTTTTGTGTTTACTGCGCTTACCTCTGCTGTTGCACTCGTCGAGGTGGTTGTGGCAAATTTTATGGATCTCATGGGGTGGTCGCGCCGCCAATCGGTTTTGGTTGTCGGGGTTTCAATCTTTATTTTCGGCATTCCCAGTGCTTTATCGAACTCGGATATGTTATTTGCTAATTGGACAAAACTCTATGGCAAATCTTTCTTTATGACTTTTGACGATCTTGTGTCTGTATGGCTCCTTCCCGTCGGCGGATTTTTGATCGCAGTTTATACTGGATGGTTTCTAAAAAAAGAGATAGCGGAGGAGGAGTTTATCTCTGGAACGACTCTTCCCTGGCTGTTTAAGCCGTGGCTCTTTTTTATCAGATGGGTGGCGCCATTGGCAATCGGCATCATTATGCTTCAGAAAAGCGGTTTAATAGACATCGATACGCTCTTTAATCAATACTAGAGCGTGTCGTCAATTAGCTAAACATGCATCTTGCAACCTTTTTTATCTTGAGAAAATCACTTTCAGACTCGTCACTGTGTCCAGTTTGCCTCGTCTTCCAAATGATCCTGTCAAGGTAAAAATCGACGGCACACCCTATTATCGTACCCAATTAATTTTTAAATATTTCATTATTTATCCTTTCTTTACATATTTCTGATAATTTTATAGGTAAATAAATTATTTTTATTCATGAGTATGTCATTAAAATTAGAAGATTACAATGTTACTTTTTCCTCTATGGAAATGAATGCGTCTGTTATGAAAGAGGCAGGCTCTAACGAGCAACTTGATTTTCGACTTGTTCATAAAGATTATAAAGAAAATATTATTGAATGTAGAGCAAAAAAAATAAATGATTGTTTTAGAGAAGCTCTTACATATATGAATTTATATGAAGAAAAATCTTCTTTAACCTCTGTCCTTCCTGAATTTATTGGTGTTTATGATAGTGATGAGGAAAATTTTCTAGACAAGCAAGCTGTTGAGAGTCTCAAGGGGCAAGATCTTGAGGGTAGGAACTATTATCTGATTTTAAAAAATTGCACAAAAAAAATTTGAAGATGGAAAACGTTTAGATGTTGGAGCGAAAATTCAGGACTTTAAATTTTCAACGCACTACATGAATACAGCAAGTAAAACAGAATTTGTTTCCAATCGTTTTTTTAAGAAAATATTTTTTTCATTATCGGATTTTCCGTTTGTTTATCAAAAATGTTGCAAATCATCATTTAAAATTATTTATATTATTAAAAGTATTTGGAATCGTATTTGTGCGATCATTAACACTAAATCAGAAATGAAAAAGCAGTTTCAACGTTTGAACGATGAAAATCTTGCAACGGCCATCGATAGAATTAAAAAAATTAGATCAACTTTAGAAGAAAATAATTTTATCGCATTTGATAGTAGTTTGTTGTTTGTTCCTACAGTTAAAAAAGTTGATGGCCAAAGCTTGCATGACGTTGATATTCATCTCATTGACTTAGGAGATCTCACACATCGTGATGATATGGATGAGGAGACTTATAAAGAGACGAAGCGTGAGATGTTAGAAGCTGTTGAGAAAGCCATGAAATGTGCGCAAGCAATTCAAGAAAAGCGAAATGCAGCTTTTTCCTCTTTGCATCTTAATCCGTCGTACACATTTGAAGCTCTTCCTATTTTACATAATCAGAAGACTTATCATTTTCGCGATATTCTAAAAAAGGAATTTAAAGTTTGGCGGAAAAGTGAATCTGCCAAGCTGGTACGATTTGAGAAGTATATCTCGGATAAATTTAAGGAGAATCCTAAATTTTTTGAGTGTTGCAAAGCTCATCAAGTGCGTTATCTTTCTGAAGATGAGCGCATTCAAACTCAAGTTCAAATTGAAGATGGCGTTTTGAAGCAGATAGGGTTGGATCATGATGGTGGGGTTCGACTAATGCCTGAAGGAGAGTATTATTTTGTGATTAAGGATAATGCTCTGTATTGCCATCCCAAGGGATCTACAGGTAGCGGAGTTGTTCAACATTCGAGCTTTTTCTCAGGGGAAAAGGTTGATTCTGCTGGGTTGTTAGTGGTTGATGAAGGGGGAAAAGTTAAAAAGATGATCAATCACTCAGGATATTATCTTCCAGATGCTGATGCTTTGTATACAGCTTCCCGTTTTTTCAAAGAAAGATTGCCTTCCGAAGAGTTTCAGAAGATTACAATCAACTTTGTGAATATGAAAGGAAATCTCAAAAATCTTGCCGGATGGGTCTATAAACGCTTTAAAATAGAGCTTTTTTCTAATAAGCATGCGATCAATGACTGGATACGTCATTATGAGATAGGCTGTTGACGATCGTTGAAGTTTTTTAAATAATTTGTTATCATTGTGGTATGAGGGTATGTAAATTCCACATACAACATGTTCTTATGTATTTCAATAACAAAAAATTAGCAATCGGTTTGTTTGTCTACCAATTTTTATGGACGAATTCATTTCAGTATATCTAAAAACCTCAAGGAGGATTCATATGAAAGACGCTAAGAACCATCTCAAACATCTGCAAAAGAAAGTGATTCAATCTGCTAGAAAGGAGGAAACAAAAAAAAATACCGGTCTCCTATCGAAGGAAGAGCGAGTGGTTGAATTTAAGCGTCCAAAAACCGTACTAAATAAAAGGAAAATTGCCTGATTGACGACACACTCTAGTGAGTAGAGGAAGCTAATCTTCTCTACTCACTAAGCATTCCTTGATGCCTTCCCCCCAACAATCGCAAAAATAATTATGCCCACTGCCTTCAAATGTGTTGGTATCAATAGTGGGAAGGGTGAGTAACGTTCCTTGATGGAGATTTCCTGCGAGGATAAAAATTTTCTGATAAATTTGGTCAACAACCGCCTCGTTTTGATAATTACGCGAGCCTAATTCGAAGAGGCTAGTTTTAATGAGGCGTTCAATTAATAATTCTCTATCTTCAGATGTCAATGTATTTAATAAAAATTTAATCTCATCGATTTGAGTTTTTCTTTGGTTATGCGGCTTTAGTTTCTCAAAGGAAAATTTTTTAGGACAACGATTTTCCCCTTCGATCTCAATAAGTTGAGCAATGTTTGAAAGGGGAATTGTACAGTCTGCCATATAATTTTCTAAATTTTCCCAACCTTCTTCAAAACTGTTGGCGATGTCAAGATATTTTGCCCACTGATGTTCATGCATCTTTTTTACAGCTTCTTTGACACAAGTTTTCAGGTGTTCGTGATATTTTGTTTCAGCCTCATTGAATTGGGCAAGGATCACTTCATGAGTTTCTGTTTCTAAAATCAAGTTTGATTCGATGAAGTGATTTTGCTGCATGTACTGGTCGACAAGGCCGGATAAACCTGAAAGGACATGATCACAGATGAACTCATCAAGGTTGAAATTGTTTAACCAGTTTCTGTTTGAGGGAGGATGGGCAGCGATGTAATCTCTGGCGTATTTTGCGGTATCACAAGCTTCTTGATTGCCAAGCATTGAATATTCTCTTTCCAGAGATCTGGTGATGTTTGCAAAAGCAATGGGTGTTCCTTCAATGATTGCTTGATTGCTTCTAGCTAAAGGCGAGCCATCCTTCTTTCCTTTGATCGAATTGAACAGAGTGGTGCAAAATAATTGTGCCAATGCAGCTGAGGATAGGTAAGCTGTGCCGCTTAGCATGGAAATCACTGTGTGTTTTTTAGGAGCGGCCCACTCTTTTTCTTTGTCAAGAATGAAGATAAGAGAGGGAATTGAAATCGAGAGAGTTGCCAGACTGTGCAAGCTGCATGCCAGAGCTTTGGCGCTGTATTTTTCAATGGCAGCGCTTTCCCGGAAGATGATTAATTGCGAAAAGGCGCCAATCATGCAAAAAATTCCGGATACAGCTCCTTCAATCAAGGAAATCTGGATTGTTAAAAGATAGGAAGAAGCGAGGAAAATTCTAGTGAAAATTTTAAAGGATGTTTTTTGCCAGCTTTTTTCCAATTGAATTTTCGACATTGAGGCAAAAAGATGTTGAGCGCCTTGAAAAATACGTGGAGATAAAAGTTTGCAATGGATGACGTTTTCGTCAAGATAAGGGGTTCTGTAACTGATTGCTTGTACTGAGTCTGTCATCATGTTCTTCTGTTTTAAGTTTTTCGCAGATATACCGATCATTTTCCAATAATGACCGCTATAACAGAAGTTGAATAAAAATCCAAATTAAGAGGGTGTTTCAAATGTTATCGGACGAAAGTTTGCAGATTCCACAACTCCAAAGACTTCAAGAAGGCGTTGAGGAGTCATCACTTGATCGAACTGTCCATGGCAGACACAGCGTCCTTGGTTCAAAATTGCAACCTCGTCGCAAAACCTTTGTGTGGCTGCTAAATCATGATTTGTCACAATAATTGTCTTATCTTGTTCTGCCAGTTTTCTCAATAACTTCCAAATCTCCAGTTGGTGTTTAATGTCCAAGCTGGCTTCAGGCTCATCTAAAAGAAGGATCGGAGATTCAGTGACCAGGGCTCGCGCGATGTAGACGCGTTTGCGCTCTCCATGGGAAAGGTGCAGAATTGAACGTTTTCTTAAGTGCCAGGCATCGACGGTATTTAGAGCTTTTTCAATTTCTGCATCGCAGTGTTTGCTTCCATAAGGATACCTTCCCATCCGAACCATCTCTGCGACAGTAAAGTCAAAATGCACTTGAGGATTTTGAGGCACTAAGGAGATCGTACTGCTGATCTGTTTGCGGGAACGGGCTAATAAAGGTTTTCCCTTCCATTTGACGATCCCTTTTGTGGGATTCCAAATTCCGCTCAATGTTTTTAAAAGAGTAGATTTTCCCGATCCATTAGGACCTAAAATTCCATAAAGAATCCCGGGAAAAAAAGATAAATTGATGTTTTCCACAAGCATTTTACCATCTATGGAGTAGGCAATGTTTTTTGCCTCAAGCATAGCGCGTATCTCCCGACTCTTTACCCATATTGATCAGTAGTGTTAGAAAAAATACACCTCCGAGGATTGTGGAGATGTTTCCGATTGAAAAGGAGTGAATTTCAAAGATGCGCAGCAATAAGTCAAGGAGTACAAGGGTTGTGCTTCCAGCCAATAGATTCAACTGGATGAAATTGTGGCTGCCTGTGCCGAAGAGCTTGCGGATGACGTGAGGAAGAACAAGTCCGAAAAACGCGATCAGTCCCACAGCAGCCAAGGCGCCTCCGGTGAGAAGAGCAACACATAAAAACAGCCTCCAGCGCACTTTTTCGACTTCAACACCAAGGTTTTTTGCCTCCTCCTCTCCAAGAGCTAAAATGTTGATTTCTTTGCTATAGGCCCAGCAGCCGATAAGCCCAACGATTGTGATCGGCATTTGCATATGGACATGCTTCCAACTTCTATCGGCAGTAGATCCCGCTTCCCATTCTGTAAGTGTTTGAATCAGTTGCCAATGATCTCTCAAAGCATAGGTAATCGCTCCCTGAACAGCTAACAATAAAGTCGAGACTGCAATTCCTGTAAGGATCAATGTGGAAATTTGGACGGTTCCGTTTCGCTTGGATAGAGCGTAGACAACCAAAAGGGTAGCCAGGCAACCGATAATGGCAGCAAGAGGGATGGAATAGGGGTATCTTGTCTGCCATTGCAGCATGAAGGCAAGCGTCACCATCAAGCTTCCACCGCAAGACATCCCTAAGATGCTTGGCGACGCCAAGGGGTTATGAAACAACGCTTGCAACACGGCTCCGGATACAGCTAAAGACGCTCCGGTACAGATAAGGACGAGAAGGCGCGGAAGCCTTTCGTCCAACAGGGGACTCCATGCATGAGAACGGCCGAATAAGCGATCGGCAGCTCCTTGCAACACCTCTTCTAACGGAATAGCACCGGTTAGCAAGGTCGTCACACCGCCGAACATAAGCAGGGAAGCTAACACGAAGACTATTTTTTGAAAGCGGCGTGTCATTTCAGTATCTCATCAAGGATTGAGCGATGTCGTAGTAGGTAAGCACAATGTATTGCGTTGGCGCTTGAGTTGTATAATCAATGGTGTGGATTCTTTGATTGACTTTAGCGTTGACTGCATCAAAAGCGGGATTTTTTTCGATATTTTTTTTTAAATTTTCTTGGTCGTTTGTCGCGATGATTAAGAAATCGGGATTTAAATGGATGATTTGCTCCTGATCGATAGGAATTGACCAAAACTTGGCATCGACCTCTTGCTGGGGGATTAGCGAATAACGCAGCCTATGCAGTCGATGAAGCAGATCGCCGGCAATGGTGCGGTCGGTAGGAACTGAAAACTGCGCGTAGTGGTTTAAAAACATCACACGCGGCTTTTCATGATGCTGATCCATGTCGTGCAGAAGTGCGATGAGTCTGTTATCGATCGCAAGCATTGCCGATTCGATGAACAGAGACAGCACCTCTGCTTGGAGGGGGTGGTTGGCAACATTGCCGATCCGAGCGATTGCATCTGCCACTTGATCGACGGTTTTCATCTCTTTCAACGTGAAAAGGGAAATCCCTTGATTCTTAAGCATTTCAAGTGTTGCCGGATGGGAATAGTCGGCGACAAAAGCCGTTCCAGGATGCAATCGATAGAGCTGTTCAGAATTGGTGCGGCCAGTATCCAAGGGGATTTGATCTGTCAATACTTTAGGGTAAAGGTGGGTTTGTGCACGCATTCCTTTGGGGAGAGCGGCAATCTCTTGTGGAGAAGCAAGGGCAAGAAGGAAGCTGGCTGAGACAAATGTTTGTGGAAGGAAAATCTGTTGTGTTGTGGACGGTTGGAAAGGGATTCCCTCATCATCAAAGATGATGAGGCTTCTGGCTTGGCTTTCTAGCTCAAGATCCTTTTCTTTGATTTTTCTGCCGATCATTTGGCTGCGGATAAATGCATTGCGATTGAGTTTTCGAATACCGATTAATCCCTGGCTTTCCAAAATTTGAGCGTCGACATCCCATTCTTTCATCAACCGGGTCATCAACTCGATATCGCCGCTAAGGGCAGATTTGATTTCATCCCTTGAAAAAGAGGAAAGGTAACTGGAAAATTCAGGAACCGTAAATGCCTTTCGGTGTTTGATTGCAGAAAAATTCTTTTCTGGACGCGAGGGGTGTTTATCAAAAAAAGCCAGGGACCACCATCCAAAAATAAACAGAATAGGAATTGTGTAAAGGGCAATTTTTGATTTCATGGGTGGGGAATGATTAGCCGCGCCTGCGATCGTGTGGATCATCGGCGCGGCAATTAACGTTTATTCTGTTTCTTCGTCTTCTTCAGCGTCGGTGATCAGCGCTTCAGAGATTAGAACGATTCCTGCTACAGATGCTGCGTGAATCAGGCTGTTGATCACAACTTTTGCAGGATCCACGACACCGGCTTTTACCAGGTCTTCCACTTTTTCTGTCAAAACATTGAAACCGCAGTTTGTGTCGGCATTTTCCACTTCCATTAGGATAACGGAGCCGTCGAAGCCGGTATTTGCTGCGATTTGCTTAAGCGGAGTCCCGCATGCTTTTGCTACGATTTGCGATCCTACAGCCTCGTCGTTTTCAAGCTTTAAGGATTCTAAGGATTTTTTCGCTCGGAGCAATGCAACGCCTCCTCCGGGGACGATCCCTTCTTCGATTGCAGCTTTGGTGGAACTCAGGCTGTCTTCGAAAATTTGCTTCTTTTGCTTCATTTCCGGCTCTGTTGCAGCTCCGACGCGGATCACTGCTACACCGCCGCTGAGTTTAGCTTTGCGCTCTTCGAGTTTTTCTTTGTCATAGGAGCTGCTTGCTTCAGAAATCTCATTTTCAAGCTGGGAAATGCGTGCTTTGATCGCTTCAGAAGAGCCTCCGCCTTTAACAATTGTCGTTCGATCTTTTGTGATCGTGATTTGTTCTGCAGAGCCGAGAACTTCTGGACCTGCGTCTTTTAAAGACATTCCGGTTTCTTCTGTAATGAGCGTTCCGCCTGTCAAGATTGCGATATCCTGCATCATCGCTTTTCTTCTGTCGCCAAAGCCTGGAGCTTTGACAGCGGCTACTTTTAAAGCGCCTCTTAGCCGGTTCACGACCAATGTTGATAAGGCATCGCCTTCCAGGTCTTCAGCAATGATGAGCAGTTCGCGCGAAGAAGCGGCGACAGCCTGTAGGATGGGAAGGATTTCATGGATGTTTGCAATCTTTTTGTCGACCAATAAAATCTGGGCATTGTTCATTGTTGTTTGCATTTTCTCAAGGTCGGTGCAGAAATAAGCGCTTAAGTATCCACGATCAAACTCCATTCCTTCGACAAGATCGATGACTGTTTCTGTTCCTTTCCCCTCTTCAATGGTGATCACGCCGTTCTTGCCAACTTTCTCCATTGCTTCTGAGATCATAGATCCAATAGTTTCGTTGCCCGATGCAGAAACTGTCGCGATGTTTTTGATCTCTTGCGCTGTTTTGATTGGAATTGCCGATTTTTCAACAGCTGCGACAATAGCTTCAACAGCTTTATCAATGCCCCGCTTGACACCGATAGGACTGTGTCCTGCAGCGATCTGCTTGATCCCTTCTTCAACAAGAGCTTTGAGAAGAAGCGTGCCTGTTGTTGTGCCGTCGCCGCATTTCTCTTTGATTTTTTGCACAACTTCCTGAGCCATGGCAACGCCCATGTTAGAGCAGGGGTCTTTTAAATGGATATCTTTGACAATACTGCTACCGTCATTTGTGATCGTTGGCGCTCCCCAGCTTTTTTCCAATCCGACATTCCGTCCTTTGGGGCCAAGTGTAAAAGCGACGATGTCAGCTAGCTGAACGATCCCGTCAAGAAGCTTGTTGCGTGCTTCTTCTTCAAAGATAATTTCTTTTGGTGAAGTCATATTTGTTCTACTCCTTAAATCTGCATATTAATTGAAAACATCTTCTTACTTGAATCGCATCACAATATCCAACGCTGGAACAGAGTGCGTCAGGGAACCAATTGAAATCCCATCGACACCGGTCTCGGCGTATGCGCGAACGGTATCTAGCGTGATGGTTCCGAGAGATTCCAGGTAAACTTTTTTATCCGTTTGATGGATTCTGTCAACGCAGCGCTTAATTTCGATCGGCATCATACGGCTAAGCATAATACCGTTAACATAGGGGTGAAGCGCTTGTTCCAGCTGTTCATAACGTGTGATCTCAACTTCGATGGAAAGGTCCGAACGGTGTTTCTTAACTCTTTCAATCGCATCTTTAATCGGATATTTAGACGTCCCTTTTAAGAAGTAGAGATGGTTTGTTTTGATGATGAATCGATCGTCAAGGGCAAAGCGGTGATTTGAACCGCCGCCGATGTTGACTGAATACTTTTCCAATGCCCGCAGCCCTGGGAGAGTTTTCCGCGTATCGAGAATTTCGCAATGGAGCCCTTTAAGTTTCCTAACGTATTCCGATGTTGTAGTGGCTACTCCGGATGCGTGTTGGATCAGATTCAAAGCGATCCTTTCCCCTGAAAGGATGCCGCGTGCCGGACCGGTGACTTTTCCTATCGTTGTCCCTGCTTTTTGATACGAGCCTTCGTCAACGGACAAGATTACTTCAATCGAAGGATCAATTTTTTGGAAGAGAATTTGAAGAAAAGGGAGCGCAGCCAAGACTCCTGCTTGCTTAAGGACAATACGACCGGAAGTGATCGCTTCCGGGGGGACTAAAATGTTGGATGTGATGTCTCCTGATCGCAGATCCTCCTCAATGGAGATATCGATCAATCGCTCAATCTCTTTTTGGAGATACATGTGGCAGTTCCATAAAATACAGCTTTCTTCGAAGAGAAATTCTATTCGAATAGGGAGTTAAGTAGCAAGTTAAAAAGAGGTTAAAATCTACGTCCCCACGACATGCCGAACATCCATTTTTCTCCTTCAAGATCAACCTCTCCACCGCCGAGATCTTCCGGAATGGAGTTTTGGCCGTAAATGGTTGATTTGAAGCCGTAGGCGCCAAAGAAACTGATTTCATTCAGACATCCGCAGCGCATGGTTCCACCCCATGTGACGTAGTCTTCCAAGACGTTGGGAACCAGAGTATTTGCCAATGTTTCGCTGCTGACGATGGGAGTGCGGTGGTGCCACCAGCCGGCACGGAGGGCAAAATTTTCATCCCATTGCCATTCGAGTCCGAATCGGAAAATTGTTTGATCCCTCCAGCCTAATCCGACGCCTTCTTCCGCTCCGAAGCCGTGTTCTTCTTCAAACGCAGGAAGGAGCCTTTGGTTTAAAGGGCGGACTTGGTTGTATTGCACATGTTCCACATCAAATTCTGCAAAGAGGCCGCAGACCATTTCGATTTGAAGTCCTGCTAAGTAGCGGGCTGGCAGTTCCAGTAACGCTTCATCTGCGACAGAGCCTCGGTAGTCGTTAAACCTTCCAATAATCCAATCTACAGGAGGGGAGTAAGAGAGGCCTAAATTGACGCCGTATGCTAGATGGCTGATCCATCCTACAGTTGCTCCTATGGCGCCTGCATAGTCGTAGCCTTTATTTGTAAATAGGTTGGGATTGGCAGAGTTGAAGTCGTTTGCGAAATTTTCCAATCCATCGATTTTTAGGCGGTGTCCGTGAAAATCGAGTGTAATTCCCAGTGCGTGGTCGCAGCCGAAGAGAATCGACCAGGATGGAGAGGCAACGTAATGGAGGTATTCCAGGCCCAGGTTGCTGGTTCCGAAGAGAGGGTTTGGGGTCTTGTAATCAACTTTGAAATATTCTTGGTTATAAATCAAAAAGCCCCAGGTCATGGTGCATTCGCACATCCTTTGGTTAACGCCGAATTCAGGAACGAAAAGGTTGCTTGCATTGGCGAAGGGGTCGAATATGCCATCGATATTGGCATTTTCTGAATAGGTGTGTCGGCCAAGATTATGGATCCAGGTTAATCCCAGATCCCAGCGGTTTCCGACGAATGCGGCGGCGGCAGGATTATAGGCAATGGTCATCGCATCTTGAGGGGAGGCGGCAACAGCTCCTGCTCTTCCCAGAGCTTTAGGGCTTTTATATAGGTTGGCTTCTAGCGTAGGTCCGAAGAAAAGCGGAAGCAGTGTGAGCGCTAAAGGGATGGTTTTGCGTAGAAATTTCATCGCTAAAGGGTCTCCATTACAAATTCAAAGCAGATCTTAATTTGTAAAAAGCTTTTTGTAAAGCTCTCGCTTTGGCAATCCGGTTTTTTCGGCGGCGAGTTTCAATGCGTCTTTCGATGAGAGGTTGAAAGTGTCCTGAAAATAGGAAATAAGTTCGGTTGGCGAGTAGCTGCACCGGATGACTTCCTCTCCGTTCCCTTCGATGAGTAGGACGATTTCTCCTTTAGGTGCGGCATTTGTATAATGTTCAAGGATGGATTGAACAGAGCCTGTCTGATATTCTTCGAATTTTTTGGTTAGTTCGCGGCAAACGGCAATTTGCGTCTGTGGATTCAAAGTGTTAATTGCTGTTAGCGTTTCTATCAGCCTATGAGGGGATTCGTAAGCAACTGTTGTTCCTGGAAAGAGGAGAGCATCGATGATCGTTTCATGAAGCTGTCCTGTTTTTTTCGGAAGGAAGCCGATGAATTGAAATTTTTCGCTGAAGATTCCGCTTCCGGATAGTGCAGTTGTTGCGGCGCATGGGCCGGGGAGTGCTGAGACGGGAAGTCCTTCTTGACGGCATCGTTTGACCAGGCGTAAACCCGGATCGGAAATTGCCGGTGTTCCCGCATCTGTGATGAGGGAGACCTTTTTGCCGTTTTTTAGTGCGTTGACGATTTCGTTTTCGCGTGCGGCTTCGTTGAATTGATGATAGCTTTTCAATGGGGTGTCGATTTTGTAATGTTTGAGAAGAGTTGTACTGACGCGTGTATCTTCGCAAAGAATCAAGTTGCAAGCAGAGAGTGTTTCTACTGCCCGATAGGTGAGATCTTTAAGATTTCCGATAGGTGTTGGAATTAGATAAAGCATGAAAAATAAAATTAAGGTGGCACCCAGATTCGAACTGGGGATGGAAGCTTTGCAGGCTTCTGCCTTACCACTTGGCCATGCCACCTTTAAAGGGCATTGTTTATAACGGAATTGCCTTTATGAGGTCAACAAAAAAAATAAAACGTTCGTCTATTAGCTCTCAAAAATACATCCTGGAGACAAATCGATCCTTAGGATTAAAATCTTTTTCATCAACATTTTTCCATATTTGATTTTTTGAACATATACCGAATCTTGAAGTTGATTCGGTATAAACGCGAAGAACGCGAAGATTCTAAATGTGGAGTTTAACAGAGCTTCGCGGCTTCTTCGCTATCTTCGTGTTTAATTTCCTATACAGGCAGCGGCTTAAGCCCCATGATGTTGCTTGAAAGCCTTTTCCAATGACGCCAGTCCGATTTAAGGCTCTTTTTGAGCTGTTTGATCTCTTGCTTTAAGTGGATGAGCAGCTCGTGTTGCTGTTCTTTTTTGGCAGTCCTGTATTTCTCCGATAATTTTTTGAAGTCGGCAATCTGTTCCAAAATCCTGTCTGAAACCTCTTGGATATTCTTTTCAAGTTCTTCCTTTTTAATATACCAAAGGTCCTTGAGCTGTTTGGTGAGCAGCCCTTTCCGCTCAAGAATCATCTTCTTCTTGATCGTGTAAGGGTCCATCCGCTTCAGATCCTTGGTCAGGCCGAATCTGTTCAGCGTCCAAATCAACCATTTAGTCGGATCGAAATGATACCACCGTATTCCGTTGCGGTAGTCGTTGGCGTAGGTGTGGTGGTAGTTATGATAACCCTCTCCGAAAGTGACAAGGGAAATAACGAAGTTATTCACAGCTGTCTGCTCTGTGCAGAAAGGCTTGTCTCCCCAAGTGTGAGCAAGAGAGTTGATGAACCAGGTGAAGTGGTGGAGGAAAAAAAGGCGCACCCAAAGAGAGATTACAAATGCGCCTAGATAGTCATTGAGCAACCAGCCCACGAACAGCGTTGCAATAGCGTTGGTAAACACCATCATAAACGGGTAATAGCGGTGCTGGAGCATGACAAGTTTTTTTCGCTCCAAATCGCATACAAGCTTTGATTCGATTTCACGAGGCTTCTCAAGAATCCACAAGCAATGAGCGTACCAAAAACCTTTTTTGATCGAATAAGGATCGTTATCAGTGTCGACATGAGCATGGTGGAGGCGGTGGTCGAACGACCAGCGCAGCACGCTGCCTTGCGCCGTCATTGAACCCAGAAAAACCAGAATCGCTTCAATAACGGGATGCGCTTTATAAGATTTGTGCGAGAAATATCGATGATATCCGGCCGTTATGCTGACTCCCGTTAAGTAAAAAATTCCAATGCTGATCAAAATTAAAGAGAGGGAAGGGGTGTGATAATAGAAATAAAAGGGGAGTGCGCACAGCAAGCCGATGTGGTAAAGGATGATAAAGGCTGCAGGCCCCCAATTGATTCCTCTGGAAGTATCAATCATGATATTTTTCTCGCGTTTTTTATTATTTATGGAAGAAGCTATTATAATCTTTTTTCCAGAAATTGTCTAGAGGATTGAAAAAAAAGAAAATTAGTGAGACGCTATGTTGAACGGACAGATTCATGATTTTGCTTTTTCTGGAATTTTTGCGAGGCCACTTCCTTGTTAAGGTGCCTGCTGCATTCTTTTACACGTCTACTCGGATGATGCTGGCTGCGTTGACCACGCTTTTTATCAGTATTTTTTTTGGACCATGGTTTATCCGGAAATTGTACGAGTTGAAAATCGGACAGTCGATCAGGATGGAGGAGTGCCCTCTCTTAGGAGAGCTGCACGCTAAGAAAAAGGATACGCCGACGATGGGCGGCCTGTTAGTCCTTTTTTCCATGATTGCCGCTCTTCTTTTATGGATGGACTTGACCCACGCTTTTACCCTGATTTTGTTGATTTCTACTCTAGTTCTGGGTTTTTTGGGGGGGAGAGACGATTATCTTAAGCTTAAATACAAAAACACGAAAGGGCTTTCGGGTAAAAAAAAACTGGTGGTGCAACTCCTTCTTTCAAGCTTTATTGCCTGCTATCTCTTGGTTCCTTCTGTCAGCGAATTTTTTCATGTCGGCAGCTGGTACGAACCGCCAATTGTGAAAGAAGAGGTTGCAGGAGTCGAAAGCTCGAAGTCTATCTCTTTGCAAACTTACGCTTCCAGGCTGTACCTTCCATTTTTTAAAGACCCTGTTTGGACTTTTTCTGGAATGTCGCTGCTTATGATCTTTTTTTTGATCGTGTTTGTGATCACCGGCTCCTCCAATGCTGTAAATTTGACGGATGGTTTGGACGGTTTGGCAGCTGGATGTTTGCTGATGGTTGCCGTGAGCCTTTCTCTTATCGCCTTTTTATCTAATCATTTGGAATTGTCTCAATACCTTAACATCCTCTATATCGAAGGAAGCGGAGAAATCGCTGTCTTTCTCAGCGGATTCGCAGGAGCGTGTCTGGGATTCCTTTGGTATAACGGATATCCTGCCCAAGTTTTTATGGGAGATACCGGATCGCTTGCATTGGGAGGATTGATCGGCATTTGCGCTGTATTATTGAAGCGGGAATTCTTATTGGCAATCATCGGAGGAGTTTTTGTTGCCGAGGCTGTTTCTGTGATTGTTCAAGTGGGAAGTTACAAATTAAGGAATAAGAAGCGTGTCTTCTTATGTGCGCCTTTGCATCATCATTTTGAATACAAAGGCTGGGCGGAAACAAAAGTTGTGGTCCGTTTTTGGATCATTTCGCTATTATTGGCGATGATTGGCATGTTATCTCTTAAATTTCAGTGATATAGATGAATGTTCTTGTGATAGGGCTGGGAATCAGCGGCCGTTCCGCTGCGGCATTTTTGATGAAGCGCGGCCATCGTGTAGCTGCAATTGATCAAAGAGCGGAAACGCTGCGCTCGGATCCGCTTGTTGTTCCCTTAATAGATAAGGGACTGACTTTATTAAACACTCAATGTCCGGGAAAAATTGAGGTTTTTGGCCAGGTTGTGGCCTCTCCCGGCATTTCCCTTACGCATCCGGCAATTGCGGAAGCGTTGAAGCGGAATATCGAAGTGATTGGCGAAGTGGAGCTTGCTTGCCGTCATCTGGATCAGCCGATGATTGCCGTAACCGGGACAAATGGAAAAACAACGGTGACTCAACTGATTGGGCATGTCCTCAACAGGTGTGGGAAACCGGCGAAGGTTCTCGGAAATGGCGGAATCCCTTTGACGGCAGAATTGGATGCTCTTCAAAAAGAGATGATTGTTTGCGAACTTAGCTCTTACCAGCTAGAGACATTGAATAGCCGGGTCGTTGACGTTGGAGCTGTTCTCAATATTACACCGGATCATCTTGACAGATATCTTAATATGGAAGCTTATGCTAAAGCAAAGCTGCGGTTGGCTAATTGTCTGAAATCGGATAAAAAACTCTTTCTTTCGCAACAAGTGATCAATGATTTTGGCTATTTAATATCGGATTTAAAAGAAAACGTTGAATTGATTGTTGATAGCAATTATAAAAGCAGATTAACTCATGACGAAGAAAATTGTCTGGCAGCTAAACGGATCTGCTTGGAAATGGGGGTGTTGCCAGAAGCGTTTGATTGCGCGGAATCAGAGTTTCAAAAGCCTCCTCACAGAATTGAGTTTGTGAGGAAACGGAGAGGCGTTAGCTATTTTAACGATAGTAAAGGAACCAACCTTGACGCTGTCAAGCGCGCTGTGGAAAGGATGGACGGTCCTGTGATTTTAATTGCCGGAGGAAAAGGAAAGGGGATAAGCTTTTGTCCTTGGATCAAACCGTTTAGCGGGAAGGTGAAAGCAATTGTCGCGATTGGCGAGGCAAGGAGTCTTCTGCTTAAGCAATTGGGCGGTGAATTTGAGGTGATTGAAGAAAGTAGCCTGAAAGCAGCAGTTGCAGCGGCATCTTCCATTGCGAATGATGGGGATAATGTGTTACTCTCTCCGGGTTGTGCAAGTTTTGATATGTTCAGTAATTTTGAAGAACGCGGCGATCATTTTAAAGAGTGCGTTCAGTTACTTGATTAGCGAGGGTTAGCAATGAGTCGCAGAGATACAATAATTGTTGCGGTGTTGGTCAATACAGGGTTGTTGGGTGTATTATTTATGATGGCTTTGCATACGAACGAGGAGACACCTTCTAAGCTGTTGACTCAGGAAGCAACGACGGAGGAGATCCGGCATGAAGAGATCGCTGTCATGGACCGCCCAGTCGAAGTTAAGCCTGAGCCTGTTGCCGTTGCCAAGGGGCCTCGAGATGAAATAGACCAGGTCTTGGAAAAGTATTCAGTGAAAACAGCAGCTCCTATTGGATTGGCGGCGCAGCGCCAGGATAATCCTAACCAACTCACTCTCCCTCCTCAAAGAAATCTTTTGGCAAAAGAGGAACCCAAATTTGTTGAAGTGACTGTAAAAAGAGGCGATTATCTTGAAAAGATCGCAAAAGCAAATGGCACAACCGTCAGCGAGATTAAACGGTACAATAATCTTTCCTCGTCGCGCATTGATATTGGCCAGGTTCTGCAGATTCCGATACAAGATAAGACGACTTCCAATCTGGAAATTGTCAGCCCTCCTGCCTTGCGAGATCCCGAGTATTACACGCTGCAAAGCGGAGACAATCCCTGGAAGGTCGCAAAGAAGTATCGCGTGGGTTTTAATGAACTTTTGAAGATGAATGATTTGGATGAGGAAAAGGCAAGAAGTCTAAAGCCTGGCGATGTTCTTCGGGTACGATGAGTTCGCTGCGATTACTTCTCCTTATCGTTTCCGCATCGATTTTCGCTCTTGGTCTTGTGATGATTTTCAGCACAACATCGGCTGAAATTTTAGATCATGGGATGAAACCCAACACGAGTTTAGATAAAGAAACCCATCAAGCCTTGGTCAAGCAGCTTTTGTATGCAATTGCAGGAGGTGTGCTGGGAGGGGTCGCCTTTCGTTATGGGTATCACAAATTGCTTCAGGTCAGTCCTGTTCTTCTGATCTTTTTTTCGCTCTTGCTTTTGCTGGTATTCGTGCCGGGAATCGGAAAAGAGGTGAATGGCTCCCGTCGTTGGATCTCTTTGGCAGGAATCTCTTTTCAGCCTTCCGAATTTGTTAAATACCTGGTCCCTATGGTTTTTATCCAGAGGGTGATCATGTGGAAGGGAAAGGCGCTGACTTTCCGATCGTTTCTTTTAGGGATTCTTCCCCTTTGCGTTCCCCTTTTCCTCATCCTTGTGGAGCCGAATAACGGGACTGTCGGCGTGATTGTCACCACTCTTGTTATGCTGTTTTTATTAACAGAGATTCCTTTAAAATATTGGGCTCTTCCATTGGTGGTAGTGGGTATTGCAGGTGTGGGATTTGCTTCCCAGCTCCCATATGTTAAGGGAAGATTGCAGGTCTACATGAATCCTGAGTTGGATATCAGAGGAAAAGGGCATCAGCCGCATCAAGCGAAAATTGCGTCGGGTTCGGGAGGGTTATTGGGAAAGGGGCCTGGCAATAGTTGGCAAAAACTTAGTTATCTTCCTGAAGCTCAGAATGATTATATAGGAGCGATCTACGCGGAGGAGTTTGGTTTTTTGGGGATCATGCTTCTCATTTGCCTCTATATGTCATTTGCGACGATCGGCTTTTACACTGCAGGGCAATCTAGCGATCCCGGAGGATTTTATTTAGCTGCTGCCGTCACTTTTTTAATTGCGTTTCAAGCATTTATGAATCTGGGAGTTGTTTCCGGCCTTCTTCCTAGTACAGGGTTGAACCTTCCACTCTTTAGTCAAGGGGGATCTTCTCTGATCGCCAATTTTACCGGGCTGGGGATTTTGCAAAGCATCATAGGATCGGGAAATAAAAGTGGATAGAAGAAAAGTCGTAATCGCAGCCGGAGGGACCGGAGGACACCTGTTTCCTGCGTTGTCATTGGCGCATCAACTGGAAAAAAGAGGGGATTCCATTCTGTTTGCCGGAGGCAAGTTAGGGGCAAATTCTTTATTTGATAAAGGGCGGTTTCCGTTTCAAGAGATCTCCTGCGCCCGTCCGACGTTTAAGTCTCCGCTGTTTCCATTTAAGATTGCTAAAGGCATTGTGCAAAGCGTGAACATATTCAGAACGTTTAAACCCGATTTTCTCATCGGCTTTGGAAGTTACTACACTTTTCCGGTGTTAGCTGCTGCAAAGATGATGAAAGTCCCTTTTGTGATTCATGAGCAAAACAGGGTTCCTGGAAGGGTTAACCGTTTATTTACCTCATCAGCCTCTTTTACCGCAATTCACTTTCCTTCTGTTGCAGGAAAAATCAAAGGAAAATGCCAGCTTGTCGAAATGCCGCTTAGACCGGGATTTGAAAAGAGATGGGACCCTGTTGAAGCTAAACGGGAGTATGGGTTCAGCGATGAATTGCCGGTCATTTTGGTTTTTGGCGGATCTCAAGGTGCAGAAGCGATTAATCAGCTTTTATATGATTCCGCGGAATTGTTGACCCGTTTTCAAATTTTACATTTTACCGGAACCGTTGATGGGGAGAAGAAGCTTGCGCGCCGTTATGGCGAGGCTGGGATCAAAGCGCATGTGAGAGTTTTTGAAAAAGAGATGGCAAGAGCCTGGAGTGCTGCTGACTTGGCAGTATCCAGAGCGGGAGCTGCCTCCATTGCAGAACAGCTGGCGGCGGCGGTGCCCGGCATTTTAATCCCCTATCCATATGCGACAGATCGTCATCAGGACGCAAATGCTGATTATCTTATTTCTCTCAAAGGCGCTGTCAAAATTCCCCAGAGCCAGTTATCGCCGGCAACTTTCATTGAAGCTATTGATTCTATGCTTCCAAAGCTTGAATCTATGCGAAGCGCTCTGTTAGGGAAAGAAACTCAACAAATCCGTTTTATCGATTGCTTGGAGGATTTATGAAGAGAGCATTTCATTTTATCGGAATCGGTGGAATTGGCATGAGCTCTTTAGCGCGCATTCTTCTCGAGAAAGGGGAAGTCGTTAGCGGCAGCGATCTTGCTGCAACGTCAATGACTGAATCTCTTTGCTCTCTTGGTGCAAAGATCTCTTTAGGCCAGAAAGCTGAGAATATTTCGCCTGCTCAAACAGTTGTATTCAGCACAGATATTAAGGAATCGAATCCTGAGTTTCAAGCTGCTGTTAAGCTAAGATGTGAAATGCAGCATCGCTGCGGCTGTTTGCTGAATTTAATGAAAAACAAAGACGTATTGGCAGTTGGAGGCACGCATGGAAAAACGACCTCCTCTTCTCTTTTGGCTTGGGTGTTGGAAGTCTGCGGATTCAGCCCGTCGTTTGCTATTGGAGGCATTGTTGCCAACTTTAAGGCAAATGGGAAAGCAGGAGAAGGTTCTTGCTTTGTCGCCGAGGCAGATGAAAGCGATGGGACCCTTGCAAGATACCGCTCTTTTGGCGCAATTGTGACCAATATAGGCCTTGACCATATGGATCACCATCAGACTGAGGAGAGGTTGCTGAATTGTTTTAGAACTTTTTTCTCAAAGGTGCAAAATGAAGCTTTCTGTTTTTGGTGCGGAGATGACAAGCGGCTGCAGACGTTGAATCCCAAAGGCGTTTCTTATGGTTTTCATGAAAATAACAGGCTCAGGGTCGATCACTTTAGGCAGGTTGGATGGACAAGCATTTTTGATGTGGTTTTCGATGGAAAAAGATTTGCTGATATTGAAGTTCTTCTTGCTGGAGAGCATCACGCGTTGAATGCGGCTGCTGTTTTCGGACTCTCTCTTAGATTGGGGGCGCAAGAGTCTAAAATTCGCGAGGCGTTGAAAACATTCAAAGGAGTGGCGCGCCGTTGTGAAGTTAAGGGAGAGAAGAACGGGATCTTATTTCTGGACGATTATGCCCATCATCCGACTGAAATACGCGCCACGCTTAAAGCGATTCGCCAGGCTAGTCCTGATCGCCGCATCGTAGCTGTCTTCCAGCCTCATCGATATACAAGGACCCGTGATTGCATGGGAATGTATGGATCGACATTTCATTCAGCCGACCAGGTGATCGTCACTGATATCCATGCTGCAGGGGAGAGTCCGATTCCCGGGGTAGAAGTGTGTCATATTTTAAGCGAATTAGAGAAAAATTCATCGGTAAAATGTCGGTATTTACCTAGGGAAGATCTTTCTTGCAAACTTTCCAAGTTTCTTGAAAAAGGGGATGTCGTTGTGACTTTAGGAGCGGGAAATATTACTAAAGTGGCTGTCGAGACTTTGGAGGCTTTTTAATTGAAGCAGCCTTTCAAAAGAGCTTTGGCAACGGTTGCGTTGATCACTTTGTTTGTTTCCGGAGGATCTGGCCTTGCCATGCTGTATTTTATGCATATTAAAGAGTCGCAGCGTGCAGATCCGGCATTTTCTTTGAGATATCTCGATCAAAAAGGGGAGCTTCCTTCACATTATGTCGAAGAAATTTTGGGGCTTTCTTCTGATAAGCCGATCAATATTTATGAATTCAACGCATTAGATGAAAAGCGAAAACTTTTATCTCATCCGCTGATTAAATCAGCGGAAGTGAAAAAACAGATTCCTGATACCTGCCAGGTTGTCTATGAATTACATGAGCCAATCGCCTTGCTTTCAGACTGGGAAAATGCTGCGATTGATCGAGACGGGAGGCTCATCCCGTTTCACCCTTTTTATCAAATGGAAGGGCTGCCGTCCATCATCATTGGAGAGATCGAGAATCCTAAGTGGGGGAATAAGCTGCGTTTGCCTCGTGTTCACCTGGCGATAAGAATATTAAAGTCGATCCCTTTGCAAGATTTAGAAGCGTTAGATGTTTCACGAGTAGACCTTCCAAGTTTCGGACAAAAAGAAATCGTCATGACGCTTAATGATAGCATCTTGAGGTTAAATCCCGATAACTGGAAAAAAGGATGGCGCTATTTTTTAGAGATACAGCCTTTACTGAACCCTGGCGGCAAGACGGTTGTTGATTTGCGAATTCCCAAAATCGCTTTGGTTCATTTCGATATAGACTCGAAAAAAGAGTTTTAGTAGTTTTGCAGTTCCCTCTTTCAAAAAAAGGAAGCGAAAATGTCAGAATTTATTGAAATTCATTGGACTGCCGGCTCTATCGATGAAGCGCGAAGGGTTTGCCGGTACTTAGTGCAAGAGAGGCTTGTTGCTTGCGCACAAATCATCCCTTGGATCGAATCTGTCTATATGTGGAACAATCAATTGGAAACTTCGCAGGAGAGCAAGGTTGCCATGAAAACCTCGGCAGATCTTTTCGAGACAATCAAAGAGGTCATTCAAAAGAACTCTTCTTATGATGTGCCGGAAATCATCTGCATAAAAATTGAAAAAGGAAATCAAGACTATATGGACTGGCTGGGCGAGAGCGTTTCAGTTTCTGTATGACATTTTCTTTCAATCGTTTAGGCTGCTTTTGTTTTTTTTCTTGTTTAAAAAAATCTTTATGTTATTTTCAAGAATGGGTCGGAGGAAACTAAACATAAAGGAAGTGTGCTATGGTAGCACTGAACAAAGTGATGATTGCCGGCAGACTGACAAGAAAGCCGGAGTTGAGAAAAACACCTAATGGGGCTTCGGTAACTGATTTGCTTATTGCGCTCAATAGGGAATTTACAACCTCTGCAGGGGAAAAGCAGCAAGAAGTATGTTTTGTCGATGTCGTTGTCTGGGGAAGATTAGCGGAAAATTGTACGAATCATCTAGATATTTCTTCCCCTGTACTAGTAGAGGGGCGGCTTCAGCTGGATGTTTGGGAAGGAAAAGAGGGTGATAAGCGGTGCAAATTGCGAGTGGCTGCAGAGCGCGTTCAGTTTTTAGAAAAGTTGGATAGGAAAAATTCTCAGGAGGAGAATGATGCGCTTGCAGAGTCTTATGTTTTGAATTAGTCTATTTGCATGTGGCGCGAAACTAAAAAAATTTTTCAGGAACATGGCTCTTTTCTTATTTCCACTCATGTGAACCCTGACGGCGATGGCATAGGCTCAGCTTGTGCATTGGCAGATCTCTTGAGCAGGATGGGAAAGCAGGTATGTTTTGTCTATGATGGGCTGTTTCCTGAAAAATTCTCCTTTTTAAATTTTCCTGGAATCAAAGAAATATTTTATTCCGAAGAAAATTATTCTGATATTGAAGTTGTGGTCATGGTGGATGCCCATTCTGCTGATCGATTGGGCAGAGTTGCGCAAATTTTTCAGCGTCCGGACGTGGTCAAGGTCGTGATCGACCACCATCAACCTCAGGAAATTCCAGCTGGCCATTGCGTGATCGATTCTAACGCATCATCTACTGGTTCAATGATTTACACTCTTTATAAAGAGTCTGGTTATGAGTTGACGAAGGAAGCTGCAGAAGGCCTTTATGTCAGCGTAATCAGTGATACAGGGAGATTTTGTTATTCATCTACTGATAGGAAAGCCCACAAGATTGCAGAAGAGTGCATGAAAAAGGGGGTCGATCCTGATTGGATGTATGCCCATCTTTACCAACAAGTCTCCTTGCCGGAGTTTAAGGTGTTTGCCAAAGCTCTCCAGCATATGGAAGAGCACTTTAACAATAGGGTTATCGTACAGAAAATTTTGAGAGAAGATTTTGTTGGAGTGTCTGATGCAGTGCAGGAGATTTTGCAGAGCGATTTAGAATATTTCCACGAGTTTAACAAGATTATTGTGGGAGTCGACTGTGTTATGCTGCTTTGTGAGAGGCCCAATCGCACTGTGCGTGTATCGCTTAGGTCATCAGGGAGTTTTAGGGTTGATAGGATTGCAAGCCAATTTGGAGGGGGAGGGCATCCGAAGGCAGCGGGAGCGAGTTTGAAGGGAACAGTGGAAGGGGTGAAGGAAAAGGTCTTGGAGAAAATTCAGCAAGAGCTTGAAAGGCTCGACTAAGTAGACATTAACACCCTATCCGTGCAATGATATGCTGAAATGAATTCAAAAACCGGTTTTTGAATTCATTTCAGCATACTAAGAAAAGGGTTGACCGCATTGTCAAGTCAGACTCCAACGCTTGAAAAAGAAGATATCGAAAGAATTTTCCTAGGTTTTGCCGTTGAAGCGCAGAAACAGATGTCTGAAGACATCTATATGCCTAAGAAAAAGGTGATTGTTTTGTCTGGTCCAACCGCCTGCGGCAAAACGGAATTTGCTATTGAATTGGCAAAAAGCCTTAATGGTGAAATCATCTCGGCAGATTCCATGCAGATCTATCGAGGCATGGATATCGGAACTGCCAAAGCTTCCCAAGAACAGCGGCAGCAAGTGCCTCATCATTTGATCGATATGCGAGATCTTAAAGATCACTTCAATGTCGTCGATTTTTATTATGAAGGAAGGCAGAAATGCCAGGAGATACATGCTCGCGGCTCGATTCCGATTGTTGTCGGCGGTTCAGGTTTTTATGTGCATTCCTTCCTTTACGGCCCGCCAAGCGGGCCGCCGTCTGTCCCTGAGCTGCGGAAGTCGCTGCAAAAGGAGATGGAAGAAAAAGGGATCGATACCATGTTCGAAAAGGTGCGCAAACTCGATCCTCAATACGCTAGTACGATCACCAAGCATGACAAACAGAAAATTATCCGCGCTTTAGAGATTATGACGTTGAGCGGAAAACCGGTAAGCCGACACTCTTGGAAGGGAAGAAAAGTTCCTCAAAATTTCGATTTTCGCTGCTGGTTCCTTTACCGCCCCAAAAGTTTGCTATACAAACGGATTGAGGAGCGCTGCGAGCAGATGGTTGCTTCCGGATTGTTAGAAGAGGTCAAACGATTGAAAGAGGAGGGATTGTTGGAAAATACCTCTGCATCTCAAGCCATCGGTTATCGCCAGGCATTGGATTACTTGGAAACTGAACAATCTAGTGCCGATCATTGTAAATTTATGGAATCCTTCAAGCAAGCTTCAAGAAAGTATGCGAAAAGGCAGTTTACCTGGTTTAGGAGAGAGCCTCTTTTCCGTTGGCTGGATCTCGATATGCACGATCCCGAAGTGGCCAGAGAAATGATCCGTCAGGATTTCGAACTTTTTTAGTGCTATACAATTATCTCTAGATCGCATAAAATTTCAGCTAAAAAATTAGTGGAACCATGGATAAGGAAACTTTACACTCCTCAGCCGAGTTAGAGCGTTTAAGCAACGAGATTAACGATTTGGATAATCCGGCAGATAAGCTAAAAAAAACCATCGAGCTGATGGAATTCTCCATTTCTCAAAAAGGGCAGCCGGATTTTAAGACGTTTTGGAATGCCAGGGAAAATTGTCTTGCTCTTTTCAAAGAGGAGATTCCCCCTGCGGTTCGTTCAGGATACTGGCAGAAATACCGAGAGCTGACGCAGCAGGCCAGGTTGTTGAAGGAGCACTTTGAAGAGGAATCCTCTTTTGCTTTGGAGCAGATAGAAAAAGCGATCGAGGCGATCGAAAACGAAATGAACGATCTCGAAAATCATGTGGAGCAAGCAGAGTTAAGCGATTTTCCCGAACTATTTCCTCCGATCAAGGCAAGCCGTAGCATGTACTTGAAACTTCAGAAGGAGTTGAATTTCCTCAATGCTTACGCTTCCCGCATCAACGCATTGAGAAAAGAGGTAGCGGGCACGAAAATGCGGATGCGGAAGAAAAATCGTTTTTTCGAGAGGCTTTCCGAGTTGGGTAACCGTGTTTTCCCCAAACGCAAAGAGTTCATCGAAACATTGAGCGATCAATTTGCTAGTGATATCGACTTGTATATCAAGCAACGGTTCGGCCAACTTTCTGCCGACCGCTCGCCTCATGTGTATCGCGAAGAGATCAAAGCGCTTCAGACAGCGGCGAAAATGTTGAGCTTGAATGGGAAATCGTTTTCGGAAACGCGTAAGAAGCTTAGCGAGTGCTGGGATAAGATCAAAGAACTCGATAAGCAGCGAAAAAAAGATTATGATGCGAAAAAAGAGATCTTTGAAAAAAATGCAGATGAGATTCGCCAGAAAATAACCGCATACAAAGAAACATCCTCTTCCGAACATTTATCTATTGGCGAAGCGCGAGAAAAACTCGATGAAATTCAGAAGGAAATGAAAGGGATCGAGCTTGGCCGCGAAGAGGTCAAACAGTTGCGCGAGGAAATCGCAGAAGCGAAAAAGCCTTTGCTGGACCTGCTTAAAGAAGAGGAGGTGAAGCGGAAAAAAGCGCAGCTGGAAAAAGAGGAACAGCGCCAAGCTGCGGTTAACCAAGTCGAAGAGAAAATTTCAGATCTCAATAGCAATTATTCGAAGATGGAAGCAGATGCGCTTGTCAGGGCCATCGAGGACCTTAAAAGCGAGATCGGCAGTTTGCAAATTCCAGATATTGAGAAAGAAGGGATGCTGCGCTCGTTCGTCCATGTGGAGGACGCTGCGATTGAAAAAAAGGATCGCGAAGAGAAGCTTCCTGAAGATCCTTTAGAATTGAAGAATGCCCTTCAAAAAAGATTGCAGTTCAAACAAGAGAGGCGTAGTCTTATCAAAGATAAGTTTGAAGAATACCGCAAGGCAAGCGGTTCTTCCGGCCTGGACTTTGAACAGTCGCTACACTATAACCAGCAACTTACGATAGAGAAAGAGCGCCTTGAGAAAATCTCATCAGAAATTAAATCAGTTGAAGAGCGGCTATCTCAACTGTAAAGCTTATCTTTTTGATCTGGACCATACGCTATTACAGGTCAACACCAGTTTAAGATTTGGCTGGTATCTTTATCGAAAGAAAATTCTTCCTCTTTTTAAGATGCTCTATCTTTTCTCTTGCTATGGCGTCCATTTATTAGGAGGGATTTCAATCGCTTCCTTGCATTCAAAGACAATGCGCACTTTTTTTCAGGGAAGGTCGATAAAAGAGCTTAATGGATTAGTAAAAATATTTCTTGATTCCAACCTTCTTTCAATGCAGAATGAAAAGATTTTGTCAATTTTACGCAAGGTGCAAAAGGAAGGGAAATACGTTGCGATCCTTTCCAGTTCTCCCGATTTTTTAGTTAAAGCAATTGCCGATCGGTGGAATGTCGCCCACTTTCTTGCAACGCGTTATCGCTTGAGTTCGGAAGGTGTGATTGGCGGGCTTGATCTTTCTGTTCAAGGAAGAGAAAAAGCGGAATATGTTAAAAAGCTTCAGTATGAACCTCAGGAAACTGCGGGATTTTCCGATAGTATTCACGATCTTCCGTTTTTGCAGGCTGTTGGCTGTCCCGTTGCAGTCAACCCTGACAGAAAGCTTAGGCGCATGTCTGTAAAATGCGGTTGGATAGTCATTTAAGGAGAGTAGTACGTGCAAAGATTCCGCGCGATTGAGGCTGTTGCCTCGCATAATCATCGTATTGCCGAAAGGGCGTATTCCACTCAAAGAGCTTCCGATGAATTCGGGATCCATGTATTCACGCGCAGCGTTATGCAAAAAATGCTGCCGCGCGAGATCTATTGCAATGTGATCGATGCGATGGAGGGCAAAGATAAAATTCGAGATGAGTATGCCGATCCGATTGCCGTTGCAATGAAAGAGTGGGCGATCAGCTTGGGAGCGACTCATTTCACCCACTGGTTTCAACCCCTTACTGGCGCTTCAGCCGAAAAACACGACGCCTTCATCGAATGGGAGTCTCCCGATCGTATGATTGAGCAGTTTACCGGCAAGCAGTTGATCCAAGGCGAGCCGGATGCTTCCTCTTTTCCTTCAGGAGGTTTGCGCAGCACTTACGAAGCTAGAGGGTACACAGGTTGGGACCCCACATCGCCAGTCTTTGTATGGAGGGGAGGAGACGGGGTGACATTGACCATCCCTTCTGTCTTTTTCTCTTGGACCGGAGATGTTCTGGACAGCAAGATTCCAGTTCTTAGATCGGAGAAAAAACTCTCTGATGCCTGTCTCCGCCTCTTAAAACTGACAGGTATTGATGCCGAGCGTGTATTTACAACGATTGGATTGGAGCAGGAGTACTTTGTCATCGACCAATCGCTTCGCAATTTACGCGCCGATCTTGCTTTAGCAGGTAGGACGGTATTTGGAGCGCCCTCGCCGAAGGGGCAAGAGCTGCAAGACCACTATTTTGGGTCGGTGAAAGAGAGAATCTTATGTTTCATGCACGATTTTGAAAAAGCAGCTCTTCGCCTCGGAATTCCGGTCAAAACGCGTCACAATGAAGTGGCTCCTGCCCAGCATGAAGTGGCGCCGGTGGTTGAGCGTGCCTCGTTGGCCATCGACCATAACATCCAGTTGATGGAGTTAATGAGGAAAATTGCTATTCGCCACAATCTTTCTGTTTTACTGCATGAAAAACCATTTGAAGAGTTGAACGGGTCGGGAAAGCACTGCAATTGGTCTGTGGCTACTGATACAGGAATCAATTTGCTTGATCCGACAGAGACTCCTGAAAACAGCCTTCACTTTCTTGTCTTAATGACAGCGATCCTGCACGCTGTTTTTCAGCATTCCGCACTCCTAAGGGCATCTATTGGCTCGGCAAGCAACGACCGCAGATTGGGCGGTCATGAAGCGCCGCCGGCGATCATCTCCGTTTATTTGGGGCAGGCTTTAGAATCTCTTTTAGAGAACATTGAAAAGCAAGGAGTGCACAAAAGCGCGTCCAATCGAAGTAAATACGATTTAGGAATTAAAGAGCTTCCAGACCTGACAAAAGATAATACCGACCGCAATCGCACCTCTCCTTTTGCTTTTACGGGGAATAAATTTGAGTTTCGCGCTGTCGGTTCATCGCAAAATCCGGCAACAGCCATTTCCGTGCTGAATGCCATTGTCGCAACCAGCTTGAATGAAATGTTAGACAGCGTTGAGAAAAAGCTTGGAGGTAAACGGCCAAAAAACCGTGAGGAGCTGTTTGAAGCAGTCATTCCTGTCGTGAGAAAATTTCTTGAAAATTCCAAGTCGATCCGTTTTTCCGGAGATAATTATTCGAATGAATGGGTTAAAGAGGCGAAAAAAAGAGGATTGCCCAATCTGGAAAAGTCTTTAGATGCGTTCAAATCCTTCACATCAAAAACCACGGTTCGAGCGTTTGAGGGAATTCTGACTGCTCAAGAGTTGAAAAGCCGCTATGAGATCCTTGCGGAAAATTACGGTTTGACGGTCAACATCGAAGCGAATTTGATGATCGACATGTTCAAGACTCAAGTATTGCCTGCAGCGTTGAAACAATTAAATCTGTTTGCCGAATCGATCCATCATGTTTCCCGTTATGTGCAAAAATCGTCAACAAAGAATCTACAGAAGATGTTAACGGATTTGAATGCTCTTGTGGAGAAGGCGCTTGTCTGTCAAGAAAAGTTGATCGCTGCAAAGGAAAAAGCGAAAAAGTTAAGCAGTGTAAAACAGGCAGAAGAATTTTGCCGCTGCGTTCAGCCTGAAATGGAGGCGTTTCGAAAGGTTGTTGACAGCATTGAAGGCTATGTTGAAGACAGTCAGTGGCCTTTGCCAAAATATCGGGAACTCCTTTTCTTCGTCTAGATCGTGTCGTCATGAAGCAAATCGGTTTTTTTGGGGGATCGTTCGATCCCATCCATTTTGGCCATCTGAAGATGGCAAAAGAGCTTAAAGAAAAGAAAATGCTTGATGAAATTTGGTTTTCACCTGCTCGAATCAGCCCTTTTAAACTTGATCGTTGTCCTGAAAGTGTAGAAAACCGCCTTGAGATGCTGCGTCTTGCATTAGGCGGCGAACCCGGTTTCAAAATCTATGAAGAGGAGTCGAGACGTTTAGGTCCCTCCTATTCAATCGAAACGGTAGAACATCTTTCTGAAATTCCCGATTGCCAATTTTACTTTATCATAAGCGATGAGTCTGTACCGGAATTTTTCCATTGGAAAGAGGCTGAACGGATTGTGCAATTAGTGCCTTTGATTGTTGGGAGCAGGGTAGGCGCGGAACCTCCGAAAAAAGGAAACGAAACCATCTGCCAGGCAATGGAGCGGGGGTGGACCCCTACTCAGATACTTGATATCTCAAGCACTCAAATACGGAAGTTTTTAAAGGAAGGAAAGGACTGTACCTCTTATATTCCTCGAAATGTATTAGACTTTATTTATCAAAATCATTTATACTCCTCTACCAATTATGAGTAAAGATGAGATAAAAATGTTACAGGCGATCGCTCAAGCCATTTATGACAAAAAGGGAGTCAATATCATCGCAATCGATGTGAAGAAATCCTCCTCTTTAACGGATTATTTCCTCATAGCCGAAGGGAGTGTCGAACGGCATGTGTCCGCTCTTGCCAGTTCTGTTAAAGAGACCGTGAAAGAGATGGGCGGCCATATTTTTCATATAGACGGCGATCAATTAGGGGATTGGGTTGTCATGGATTGCGGACAGATACTGATTCATCTTTTTGTGCCGGCGCTTCGCGACAAATATTCTTTGGAAGAGCTGTGGCATGATGGAGAAATTGTCGACTTAAATATTCAAATCAAAGAAGCTTAAGCCATGACTAAACGTACCAGAATTGTCGTCACAGGATTAGGGATTGTTTCTTGCCACGGGGATGATGTTGATGCATTTTACCGCCAGCTTTTGGAGGGGAAAAGCGGAATTTCGACCATCACCGGGTTTTCAACAGAGGATCTGGCAACAACGTTTGCCGGGGAAATCCGCGATTTTGATCCTGGCAAATATATGGATAAGAAACAGGCTCGCCGCGTGGACAAATGCATTGCATACACCATGGTTGCTGGAAAAAAGGCTCTCGAATCGGCAGGCTTGAATGAAGAAGCTCTCAATCAAGTGGATTTGGAAAAATGCGGCGCTATCATCGGAAGCGGCATGGGAGGAATGGGAGTCTTTGTCGATGGTGTGCAGTCGATGTCGAAGCAGGGACCGAAGCGTGTAACTCCGTTCTTTATTCCCTATATTCTGACGAATATGGGTGGCGCGCTTTTTGCCATGGATTTGGGCTTTATGGGGCCCAACTACTCAATTTCAACTGCCTGTGCAACTGGGAACCATTCAATTGCCGCCGCTGCTAACCACATTAGATTGGGCGATGCCGATGTGATGGTATGCGGCGGAGTAGAAGCTGCGATCCTTCCGATGGGAATTGCTGGGTTCAATGCGTGCAAGGCTCTCTCAAAAAGGAACGATGCGCCGGAAAAAGCGTCTCGGCCATGGGATAAGGAGCGGGACGGTTTTGTAATGGGTGAAGGCGCCGGAATCCTTGTTCTGGAAAGGTTGGAACATGCGCTTGAGCGGGGGGCTTCCATTGTTGCTGAATACATGGGGCATGGGATTTCTTGCGATGCGCATCACATGACAGAGCCTAGACCTGATGGCAAGGGAATTGCCAAATGCATGTTGAGTGCTTTGAAAGACGCCGGTTTGAAACCTGAAGAGATCAGCTACATCAATGCTCACGCAACATCGACTCCAGCAGGGGACATGGTTGAGGTCAACGCTTTGAAACAGGTGATCCCCGATCCTTCTAAAGTCGTGATGAATGCAACAAAGTCAATGATTGGCCATGGTTTAGGCGCAGCTGCAGGAATTGAAGCTGTTGTCACAGCCAAAGCGATTCAAGAGGGGAAAGTGCATCCGACGATCAATTTGGAAAATCCTGAACCGGATCTCGGTTTTCACACACCGACGGAAGCTCTGGAGATGGAGGTGAAAGTTGCGGTCTCCAATTCTTTTGGATTCGGCGGGCATAATAGTTCAATTATTTTAGGAAAATACAAGGAATAGCTGGTTGTCTCTTGAAGTTTCCTACGGAATTATCCCTTTTAGGCGTTTGAAGAGATCAATAGAGATTTTGCTGATCCAGCATCATGCAGGACATTGGTCTTTTCCAAAGGGGGGGGCTGAGCCTAGCGAACATCCGATTGATGCTGCCCAAAGAGAGCTTCGGGAGGAAACAGGACTGGAAATTAAGCGGTTGATTATTCCGGAAGATACGTTATGTGAGCACTATTTTTTCAATCGGGGAAATGACAAAGTGCAAAAGCGGGTGGAGTACTTCATCGCTGAAGTTGAAGGGGAATTGGATATCCAGATCGAAGAGATTCGGGACAGTATTTGGCTATCACCGGAAAAGATTGAAGATCAGGCAACTTTTCCCGAATCCAAGAGAATCTGCCGTCGTGTCATCGACTTGTTAATGCAGCTATGAATTGGATAGAGCTCTAGCTACCCTTTCCTGGAGGTGGTAAGCAGTAAAACGGCTCCAACTCTTTGTGAAACGTACAAACGCTTCCATACTCAGATGTTTTTGCAGTTCCAAAAAATCTCTTATCAACTCCTTAGCGTGAAGGCTGCCTTCTTGTACGTACTTTGCCTTTTCAATCATGTGCTCTATAAAGGAAACAGGGTCCGATGAGGGAGGAGGATGAATGGAAATAGCGGCATTTGACTCTGAGCCGATCAATTTAGCAGCGATCTTGATCTGTTTTAAAGATGGACGCGGGGAATTAAGCAGCTGATCAACAAGAAAATAAATTCCTAATCCTGGAACTTTGTCGCAGTCGATGAGACTAAGCCAGCCTGGAGAGGCAGATGGAGGGATTAGAGATGTTAGATCCCCTTTAAGAGAAGTTTTTAATGCCATTTGCGACTCCTCGAAAGATGTTAATCAAACAAGTTATCAAAAATTTAATTTTAAAGTAAAGGAATAGTTCCAACTTCTTGACTATAAAAGAGATTTTTTACATGATGCACATCATTTGCGACAAAGATCAGGAGTGCATTTGTGAGAAAGATCCTTGAGTTTTTATTAGTGAGGTTTTTGCGGTTTGCTTTATGGTTCCGCTACAGAATCAAAATCAAGGGGCTGGAACACCTTTCCAAAGAGAATTTAAAAAAAAACGGTGGAGTGCTTTTTCTTCCTAATCACGTTGCCATGGTTGTTGATCCCCTTGCGATCACATTGACTGCTTGGAAGAAGCTGCCAATCCGCCCCACAATCGTTGAAACTTATTATTTCCTCCCTGTTGTGCATACCGCAATGAAATTCGTCAACGCGCTTCCTGTTCCCGATTTTGAAAAATCGACAAACAGTCTCAAGAGAAAGCGGCATGAGAAAGTGATGGAAGAACTGGTTAAAGGGCTAAAAAACAAGGAAAATTTTCTCGTTTATCCATCCGGCAGAGTAAAGCACACAAATATTGAGAAAATCGGAGGCGCATCCGCTACTCACGAGCTGGTCCAAAAAGTTCCCGAGGCCAACATTATTCTCGTTCGGATCAAAGGGCTGTGGGGGAGTATGTTTTCAAGGGCTTTGACAGGTAAGTCGCCAGATATGTTTGAAAAAGTTAAAGAAGGATTTTGGATTTGCCTGAAGAATTTGCTCTTTTTTACTCCGCGCAGAGAGATCATTATTGAATTTGAACCAGCTCCTTCGGATTTTCCTTACACAGCTTCCCGATTGGAATTCAATAGATGGTTGGAAAATTACTATAACCGTCCAGATGGCTTGTCTCGCCAAGAAGGAGAATATCCAGGCGAATCGCTGAAGCTTGTCTCTTACAGCATGTGGGGAGAAAAGTTGCCGGCGATTGACAAGCCCTCAAAAGATGCTGATGAAGAAACGGTTCGTTTAGATGATATTGACGATGAGCTGCAGGAGAGGGTTTTGGATAAATTACATGAGCTAACAGAGCTCGATAAGGCTAGTATCAAACCGGAGATGTCGTTAGCTTCCGATTTAGGACTCGATTCGCTTGACACATCCGAACTGGCGACCTTTTTGCAGGATCAGTTTGAGACAGGCCCTGTTCCCGTTACTGAGTTGACGACAGTTGGCAGGGTCATTGGAATCGCTTCAAAAAAAATCTCGGTGGAAGAAGAGGGAAAAGAAGATCAAGGAGACCTTGACGATTGGTTTGTAAAAATTCCTAGATACAAGGCGCAGATTGCACATGGCGACACGATACCGGAAGTGTTTCTTCACAACTGCGAGAGAATGGGCAGCCAGCCGGCTTGTGCCGATACGCGTACCGGAGTGCAGAGCTATGCGCGCCTTAAACTTGGAGTGATTATCCTAGCTGAGTATATCAGGCATCTTCCTGGGAAATATGTCGGAATCCTGCTTCCGGCAAGTGTAGGAGCCTATTTGACAGTGCTGGCGGCTCAGTTAGCGGGGAAAGTGCCTGTCATGATCAATTGGACGCTTGGAGCTAAACATTTGCGTGCGGTCAGGAAAATTTCCAATATTGAAGTGGTATTAACCTCTTGGGCATTTTTGGAACGGTTGGATACTGTTGATCTTAATGGGATTGATGACATTACAATCATGTTGGAAAGTGTGAAAAAAGAGTTTACCTTGAAAGATAAGCTGAGAGCTCTACTCCGTTCGAAATTTAGCGCGAAAAGAATTTTAAAGACTTTCGGGGGCGATCAATTGAAGGGAGATGAGCAAGCGGTATTGCTGTTTACAAGCGGAACGGAAAGCGATCCAAAAGGCGTTCCACTTTCCCATGGAAATATCTTGTCCAACGAACGGGCAGCTTTTGAGGCAATCGATCTATATTCAGATGATATTATGTTCGGCATTCTGCCTCCTTTTCATGCGTATGGGTTCAGCACAAGTGGATTGATGGGGCTGTTGTCTGGCATCAGATCGGCATTTTATCCGAACCCGACAGACGGCAAAGGATTGGCAAAAGAGTTTAGCAGATGGGGAATCACGGTGATGAGCGGTGCCCCTTCCTTTATCAAAGGGATGTTGAAATCTGCGAAAAAGGATCAAATGAAAACAATGCGGCTTTGTGTCACGGGGGCAGAGAAGGCGCCTCCGGAACTTTTTGAATTGATGGCCGATATCGGAAAGGAGCAATGTCTTCTAGAGGGATATGGCGTCACTGAATGCGCTCCGATCTTGACTGCCAATCAACCAGGAAAGCCTCGTAAAGGTGTAGGTGTTCCTTTGCCGGGAATCGAGATGATTGTTGTGCATCCCGAAACTCATCAGGTGCTAGACAGAGGGCAGGATGGCCTTGTTCTTGCAAGAGGGCCGAATATTTTTGAAGGCTACCTCAATCCAGGGCTTGCATCTCCGTTTATTTCTGTTGATGGAAAAGATTGGTACAACACGGGAGATATTGGCAATCTTGACGATGAAAACCGTCTGACTCTGTCAGGCCGACTGAAGCGCTTCATTAAAGTCGGAGGTGAAATGGTCTCTTTACTCTCTTTAGAATTGGCGTTATTGCACGTTGCTCCTCAAAAAGGCTGGAAAGTGAGGGAGGAGGGACCGACACTTGCTGTCATTGCGCGCGAAGATTCTGGGGACAGGCCCCAAATTCTCCTGATTACCACTTTTGATACGTCGATTGATGAAGTGAATCAAGCGTTACGCGACGAAGGGTTCAGTAATCTTGTACGCTGCTCCGACGTCTTTAAAATTGATGAAATTCCGATCATGGGAACCGGTAAAATTTACTACCGCAAATTGGAAGAGCAGTTCTTTGCGAACAAAGAGAAGAGTGTTGTATAGTGCTTTCGTTTGAAATGAAAGAATGGTAACCATGGCTTCAAAAATCGATATCAACGCTATCCCGCTTAAATTTTTCAACACGATCACAAGATCGAAAGATCCTTTTAAACCGATATCAGGCAATCGAGTTTCTTTATACACTTGCGGACCAACAGTGTATAACTTTGCCCATATCGGTAATTACCGTACGTATATGTTTGAGGATCTTCTTCGCAGAACGCTGAAATTTTTTGGTTATGAAGTGGAGCAGGTCATGAACCTCACTGATGTCGATGATAAGACAATTCGGGGGGCAACGGAGCAAAATGTCAGCCTGGATGCATACACTAAGCCGTTTAAGGAGGCTTTTTTCGAAGACATCCGTACGCTTAATATCGAGCCTGCCGAGCATTATCCTGCGGCGACCGACTACATTGATCAGATGATCGCCATGATTGAAAAACTGCTTGAGAAAGGGGCTGCTTATCGGGGAGCAGATGGCAGTGTTTATTATGCAATAGAAACCTTCAAAAGGTATGGATGTTTGTCCCATTTGAAAATAGATGAGCTCAAATCGGGAGCTTCGGATCGAGTGGCATCTGATGAATATGAAAAAGACAATGTGGCTGATTTTGTCCTTTGGAAAAGTTATGATCCGGAAAGGGACGGCAAAATTTATTGGGACAGCCCATTTGGCAAAGGGCGTCCGGGATGGCATTTGGAGTGTTCTACGATGGCAATGCAAATTTTAGGGGAGACGATCGATCTCCATTGCGGCGGTGTCGATAATATGTTTCCCCATCATGAAAATGAAATTGCGCAATCGGAGGCTTGCTCCGGCCAGACGTTTGTGAAGATGTGGCTTCATTCGGAGCACTTGATTATTGAAAACAAAAAGATGTCAAAGAGCTTGGGCAACTTTTTCACTCTTCGCGACCTGCTTGAAAAGGGGTATAGCGGAAAACAGGTGCGCTACATCCTTTTGCAAACCCATTATAAAACCCAGTTGAATTTCACTTTTGAAGGATTGGAGGCTGTTAAGCATTCGTTGCAGAGGCTGCAAGATTTTGTCTACAGGTTGCAGGGAGTGACTGGAAGAGAGACGCATCATGCGTTAGATGCTCTGCTTGATCAAGCGTTGCTGGGATTTGCTAATGGCTTGGCTGATGATTTGAATATTTCCGTTGCTTTGGCTTCCTTGTACGAGTTGGTGAGGGATGTGAACGGGTTGATCGATCAGGGAAAGCTTGGAGAAGGCGATGCTAACAGGGTATTGGAACTGCTTAAACGATTTAATTCAGTTCTCGGAGTGATCGATTTTGAAATGAAAGAGGAATCTATTCCTGACGATTTAATCCAAGCTTTAGATGATCGAATTGCTGCAAGGCAGAATAAAGATTGGTCTGAAGCGGATCGTTTGCGCGACTACATTCAATCAAGAGGGTATGTGATTGAAGACTTTCCTTCTGGATCTCGCCTGAAAAAAGTGGAAGCTTGATTGTGGATAGAAAGCAGTTTTTTAAAGAACTGGTCTGCATGACAGTCGATCTCTTTGAGAGATTGCCGGTTGGAAAGGTGTTATCGCAAACAACGGATGATCGATTAAAATTGCGTCCTCCTGGGGCTCATCCCGATGAACAGGAGTTCCTGAAAAGATGTACCGGCTGCGATGCTTGTATGGTGGCGTGCCCTGTCCATGCGATTATCATTGAGGATTTAGAGAGAAGAGACCCTTTGCTTTATCCTAAGGAAAATCCTTGCATCCGGTGCCCTGGCACTCCATGCATCACAGCTTGCCCGACTGAAGCTCTTCACAAATCGTTTGGCACAGCCCTACTCAGGCAAGTAAAGAATTCCCATTGAAATGAGAATAACGGCGATGATTCCGGCCAGAGCGGAAGCGGCAAAGATCGCAGAGCCGGCTTGGAAAGCCTCCTCTTTGGCTTGATGAGGAGTTGAAGAAAGGGAAATGAATCCATAGCGGATGAATGAGCCTAGGCAAATCGCGCAAGACACGTCGATCGGCATTAAAAATGCGATCCCGATTGCGAAAGGGGAAAGGGCATAGTGCTGAAATTTTTTGCTATTTTCAATCAGAGTCATGAAAACACCGATGATGCTTGTATAGATGACAGTTTTCCATATCAATGAAGAGATTTGAGAGGTGCCTTCGGCAAACAGTTCTGCCATCGATGCCCAAACGATTGCACCTGGTGCAGGGAAGTATTTCCCTTCGCCAAAGCCAAAGTTTTCGGCCAGCATATGAAGAAAAAAGACGGCGGCAAAAGAAACAGGGATAACAGCAAGGAACTGTACAATCACTTGCTGTTTAGGATCCGCATTGATCAGGTAGCCTGTACGCAGGTCGTAGAACAGATCGACAGCAATCGCAGCCATTGCCGCTCCTGCGATTCCAACTCCAAGAAGTGCAACCGCTCCGAAATTTCCCGTTAAGCTGAATATTAAAAGCAGAATAATGGCTAGCAAACGGACAGGGTTAATATCAGTTTCGCTAGCTACTTTCCCGAGAGTAAAGCATAAAGGAGCTGCAATGCCTGCTGCAAGTGCAACATAAGGATAAGAGACTTGGAAGACAGAATCCATTCCCCATACCGTTGCTGCAAGCGCAAGAGTAAAAATGAGGCCGATTGAAGCCCAGTCTTTTGTTGTCATTTTTGAGCCGTTTTCTTTGGGAGTAAATCCGGGTGGCAGTTGGCCATGTTTTTTCATGAAGAGAGCGAAAAGGACTGAAGTGAAAGCGGGAAGTGTCATCAATCCGACAGCAGCCCATCGGCTAAAATCCGCAGCAGACTCCGCCATATAAGGGGTAAATAAAAAAAAATTAAGCAGTCCGCCGATCAACATGCTTATCCCGATACGTGGGCCGACAACAATTCCTATTCCGTAAAGAAGTGGATCGAGGCTGATGCTGAGGCCTGCCGGAAGAGGAATCGCATGCCAAAGAGTGCTGCCTCCGGGTTTGATCGCAGCTTTAGTGGGGATTGTTAGCAAGGCGGAGACCAGGCCTGAGATTCCCATGAGGTTGCGCGCTCTTTTTCTCTCTCCATCATTTTCCGAGGTGACAGCTTTTAAGATCGTTGCACAAGCGACTGCAGAAGGGAAGAACCAATGGACAATGGTGCGGCGCAGCGGCGCGGCAAAAGCGACTCCCATCACGCTTAGGCCCATCACCATGATTGACAGTTGGAACAAGGGAGGGTCCCAATGGGGATGCAAGTAGTAAATGGAAGCGATGATAGAAACAGCAAAACCGACACTGCCTCCAGCTGAGGCCATTGTTTGTCCAAGATTGTAGTTGAAGATCGTACGTTCATTTTTTGCTAAGAATAACAGGCTGAGAATGACTGCGACAATGGAGCCGCCTTCTCCCCATCCGGTCAATAGAGTGGAATAGATGTTGTTCAATCCCATCAAAATAGCAAGGCCAAAAAAAGTCAACCATGTGCGTAAGGTAAGCGATATCATGGGATTACTGTAACAGAAAAAATTTTATACCGAAACGACTTCATCTTGGAAAGAACTCTGAAAAGGCAAACAATGATTCCTAAAAAATCCCTGATAAGGTACTCTCAAGCGCTTTTAAATCCTGAAAGGTTGATGAATGCGCTTTTTTCTGTTTCTTTTAACTGTTTCCCTGTTTGCTCTGCATGCCGATGACTTACAAGAGATTGATCCGGAGAAGTACGCTTCCCTGATTGATTTTGAGACAGCTCCCAGCGCAATTGTCAGCAATGTCAACGTGATCACCGGCCACTATGTGGAAACAGAAACCGATTACCTCAGCAGATCTGCCAGTCCGATTCACATCCAAAGAAACTATAACAGCGGATCTGATCGAAAAGCCTTTTTAGGGGGGGCGTTGGGATCTGACTGTATGGGGATCTGTTTTTCATCGGAATCGCAGGGAAAGGATTTGGGTTGCTGACGTTGGCTATCGGAACAGCCTTACAGTCTTTAAACACCCTGAAAAAAATGGGTTGCACATTGTCGATTATGATTTTTTAAAACGGGGAGTTTCCAATACAGCGCCTCCCAAGCTTGCCGGCCGTGTCAATTTAGGAAAAAGCTGGATGATTATCTCAAACAACTGTCCCTTGATGAAACATGGTGCTGAGATACTTTTTTTCGGCCGTAAACAGGGTGATAGCAACTATTCTTTGACCAATGTCACTTTCGGAAATGGCTGCCACCACTATTATGCTTATAAGGCGATTCTTCGTTCAATGTCGATAGGATACAGTCTTACGACACCAAGAGGGCTTTGATCACAGAAGTTGTGATCGCCAAGAATTCCAAAGAAAGAAACATCAAGCTCGTTTGCGATGAAGGGAAAACAGTGGAGTATCATCGATCAGATTTTTTCCGCCTTGATCGCGTCGAGACGAATTTTTCTCCCCCTGTCAGTTATCAATATGATCATGAAGGCGACCCTTGGAGTCCTTTATTAATCTCCAAATCCTTTCCCGATCACCGCTATCTGAACATTTCATATCGAGGGGAAAAGAAAAAGCCTAAAAAAGTTTCGGCTTTAGAAGCTCCTATTGGCACAGATGAGCAGCCGAAGCGTTTGTACACATTCGTGTACGACGACCGAAAAACCTACGTTACCGATGCAAGGGGCAATCGCAGCACCTATCGCTGGAACGAGGAAGATCGATTGACCACGATTCGCCACTACTGTTCAGACAACACAACCCTTTACCGTTCAGAAGAGTTGCGTTGGGGCTGTCATAGACTTTGGGACCCCACCCATTTTCGGTCCCACTATATCGTCGACGCTCAAGGTTATGTCTGGGCCGGCAAACAGTTCTATAATGACAACAATCAAAAGTGTGTCACTAAAGAAGAGTTCTATGGGAATTTATCAGGCCAGGGGAAATTGTATCGAAGCAATGGACAGGGCGAAAAGTACATCAAAACCTATACGTATTATCCCAATAATCTCATCGAATCGGAGACGTTTCAGGGAGAAGGAGAAGACTTTAAGCAAAGAATTACCTACACCTACTATGGCGACAGCTCTCTGGTTAAAACGAAGATGGTCTCCGATCCCGGTGGAATCAAAGAGCGTTATTACTATGCTTATGATCCTTGCGGAGAGGTAGCATTTGAAATCGTTGATGACGGCTCCTCTTCTTCCATCAACGATCTTGCAGGCGTTACCAGGCGCACCTTTAAGCGGATCAAACTCTCTTCCAAAGGGGTTCCGATCGAGGAGGCATACTCCTATCTCGATCTTCAAACAGGCGCCGAAAAACAGCTCAGCCGTGTCGTTAACCACTACTCTTCCCGAAGACTCATCGTAAAAAAGGATTACTACGATACCGAGAATACCTATCTCTATTCCGAATCGTGGAAATACAACGATTACGAATTAATCACAGAGGAGATCGACCGCGCAGGAAGAGTGACAACATGCAGCTACGATGCAAACGGCAACTGCATCCGCAAAAGTTTTCCCCATTTTGAGTATCAAATCCTTTACACCTATGACTTTTCCAACCGCCTCATCAAAGAAGAAGAGCTGCATGATGACGGCAGGTCATTTGTCAAATCGTATGCTTACGATTTAAAAGGAAACAAAATCAAAGAGGTCGACCCCTGCGGACACGAGACCCTCTACACCTACGACCCTTACGACCGATTAATTGCCAAAACCCTTCCCCCTGTCGAAGACGGCTCCGGAAAGCTTTCTACAGGAGTTGAGCGCTACACCTACAACGTCTTAAACCACCTCTCTTCCAGAGAAGACCCCGAAGGGAAAATCACCCGTATCCTTACCACCGCTTATGGAAAGCCTTATCGGATCGAATATCCCGACAAAACAGTCGAGCATGTTCTTTACAACAAAGACGGCTCTCTTAAGATGACAACCGATGCGCAAGGGACCAAAACACAATTTGCCTACGATTACAAGTCCAGGAAAATCAAAGAGGAAAAAATCTCCCGGGAAGGGGAACTGCTGTCGATAAGAGAGTGGAAATACAGCGCCTTTGATCTCCTTGAAGAGATCGATCCCGAAGGGCATGCGACCACCTATACCTATAACGGAGCAGGGCAGCTCACAGCCAAAAGAAAAGGCGATGCCGAAACCCTGATCTTCTACGACACCCTTGGCCGAGAGAAAGAAAAGTGGGAGAAGTGCAGCGATCACACCTATCGCATCACCGTTTTGGAATACAACCTCTTAGATCAAGTGGTCGAAGAGAAGATCATCGATGAAAGCGGAAACCTCTTTTTATTGAAGCAGTATGCCTACGATGCCTGGGGAAACCGCACGCGTGAAATCATCGGCGGCCATTGCCCCTTGTCTACCGATTACAACTCCTCTTCTCAGCCAGTAAGAACAGTGACCGCGGAGGGCTTTGAAACACTTTTTCACTACGACAACAATTATCTCAACACCTTTGGGCAGACAGTTGCCGCAGTCACCGAGATCGACCCCAGGGGAAATGTCACATTCACAGTCTTCGATGCACGAGGCAGGCCCGCCGTTCAGGAGAGAAAGAATACCTATGCGGAAACCGTGCAGAAAACCGAGTATCTCTACAATCAGATAGGCAAGCCCCTCCTGCAAAAAGAAAGCGTGATTGTCTCAGGGGAGATTTTGCGCATTCACACCACAGCATTTGAATACGATTCAAGAGACAGAGAAATGACAGTCATCGAAGCAAAAGGGGAGCCCGAGCAAAAAATTACCCGCCGTACTTACACAGCCTTTGGAGAAGTGGAAGAGATCATCAAACCAAGCCAAGTGATCGTGAATCACGCTTATGACCCCTTGGGGCGCCTGTCATCGCTTAAGACAAGCGACGGCGCCATCTCTTATGCTTACACCTATGACAGGAACAACAATATCCTTGAGGTGGAAGACCTCATCTCGCAGTCCCGAACAACGCGCATCTACGACATATTCGGCAATATCGTCTCGGAAACGCTCGCTCATGGAAGCACATTGGAATATGCCTACGATCCATTAAGCCGGCTCACAGAAGTGACTTTGCCGGACAGCTCTTTGATCAGCTACTCCTATGATGCCGGGTATCTAAGAGAGATTCGCCGTGGAAGATATGCGCACAAGGATAATTACGGCAGCCACGGCAAGCGCTTATCCTCTCAAATGGTGCAACGTTTAGGAGAGATCCATTATGCCTATGATCAGTCGCTGCGCCCCAGCCTCATCGAATCACAATATCTCAAAATGGAAATGGCCTATGACGCAATCGGCAATGTCGAAACAGTCGATTATACCGATGATTTAGGAAGCGAAAGCTACAGCTATCAATACGATGCCATGAATCAGCTCATTTCCGACAACAGCCATCAGTACACCTTCGATTCCCTGGGCAACCGCGTCGCTTGCGATGGAGTGGACAATACACATAACGCACTCAATCAGCTTCTTAAACAGGGGAAAAACACCTATCGCTATGATGCCGATGGCAACCTGATTGCGAAAAACGAAGAATCGTATGTCTATGATGCTTTTGGGAGATTGACAGAAGCATTAAAAGAGAATCTACGCACAACCTACACCTATGATCCTTTTCACCGCAGATTGTCAAAAACCCGCTTTACCCTTCAGGAAGAGCAGTGGGTAGAGATCTCTTCTGAGAAATATCTCTATCAGGGGGATAAGGAGATCGGCGTCATTGGCGAGCATGGAGAACTCGAGAGCTTGCGCGTCATGGGAGTCGGAGTTAAGGGGGATGTCGGCGCAGCTGTCCTGATGGAGTTTTTAGGAAGAGCGTATCTGCCTTTGCACGATTATCGCGGCAACGTTTCCATGCTTGTCGATGCAGTCACTGCAGAAGTGGTTGAAAGCTACCGTTTTGATGCCTTTGGCGTGGAGACCGTATCGAGCCAGTCTAAAGTTCCGCTCAATCCTTGGCGGTTTAGCAGCAAGCGTGTGGATGCTGAGACAGGCTGGGTCTATTTTGGAGCGCGCTACTACGATGCAGAGATGGGGCGTTGGACAACGCCTGATCCCATGTGGTTTGTCAATGGAACGAACCTCTACTGCTATGTGCGCAACAATCCGACCATGTACATCGACTCGGAGGGGTTATTTTTTAATGAGATCGTCAAATTCTTGAAGGATACATTTAGAGCAATCTTTAAAGCTCTAGTTGAGAATGTCGATGTTTCTGCGGATGAGCGGGGAAATATTCAGGTTAATTTTAACACGCACCCCTCGCTTGACCACCAATCAAAATCAACATCTGCCAAAAATGATGTGTATGGCTCTGTGCATGTGATGACAGTGAATGGGATCTTCAATTCTTATGAGGAATCGGAAGATCTTTGCGGCCGGATGTCGGAGCTGGCAGGCGGCTGCACGTCCTCATTTGTCTATAATGCTTCCCATGGCGTGTTTGACCTAATTGAGAGTTTTCTCAATCTTTTGGGGATTGTGACCCGCCCGGCGCAGCTTTTGCACAAGGAATGGGATCATTTTTTTGCGAACTGCCCCGAGGATGGGATCATCATTATGGTTTGCCATAGCCAGGGGGCGATTTTGACACGGAATGCGCTTAGCACTTATGATGAAGAGCTAAGGAAGCGGATTCACGTCGTAGCCGTTGCTCCGGCTGCGTATATTGATAAAAAATTCTGCGGGTCGGTGATGCACTACGTGAGCAAGCGGGATTTTGTGCCGTGGATTGACGTTGCGGGGAGGATAAGAAACAGGGATACGACTGTGGAGCTGGATCCGCATCCCGATGCTCCCTTTTTCGACCATGCCGTGTCGAGTCCGACTTATCAAGACGATATAGATAAAAGAATTCAGTGGATACGTAAACACCATGGAGATTATAGATGATGGATAAAATAACTGTTGTGTTGTTAGTAGCGCTCGTGTTTCTCACTTCCTGCTCAGCTTATGGATGGAAGATGTCGGAAAGCAGTAGGATGGCGTACGAAATGGTGGATGAGCTGACCGATCCTTACGAGGAGCTGTATGGGCTGCGGCTTAGTGGGATTTCGGAAGCAGCACCCGATGGTAAGTATGATAACTTAGGAATGGACTTTCATACTTACAGGAGACTTTCCAAAGATGAGGGACGGAGGCTGATCTTAAAAATTATGGATGAATTTTTAGATAAAATTAACAACACGCAAGCGTTTCGAAAACATCTAACTGTCCATCCCTTTGACAGCAACCACATTGTGATCAACATTTTTGTAAAGGAGAAGGAAAAAGGGGAAAAGATCTTTTTTCCGAATTATAAGTGTTTTTCTATTTATAATGAAAAAATTTACTATGATTTTTATCTGAAAGAAATTGGATATGATTGGAGGGATGAACAAGAAGAGATGGAAACCATAGAAGAGGCGAGACGCATTGTTGAGAGCCAAAATCAGAGCTGAGCCTAGTGCTTTGTGTCGAATTATCGTTTTTTCAAGTGCAAACTTATCGAGAAAGATCTTTTTTACTGACTAATACGTATTTTTTTGATTTTACTGTTTCAAGTATTTCTTCCGGATTTATCAGTTCGTATAGCTTTCTAAAATCTTTCTCTTTGGATGGGTTATTACGCAAAAACTCTATGAATCGATACATGAAACTCCTGTCAACGACACGTTTATGAAAAATAAAGAGCATATCGTAAGAGACGTTGTTCTTAACGATAGTATCATTTGAGTCTAAGGTAAGTTTTGCTCTAAGTTGCAGCTTTTTGAGTGTTGCTTCATCAAGTCCATCAATAATATAAACTTCGCTGATTCCAAATTGTTCGTGAGCCTCTTGGTAACTATCTTGAATGAACATTTTCCCCCCAAATCTTTAAAAGATTCCTTGCGCTAGCTCTAAAATAATAGAAGCTATTTGCCTTTTTGAACAAGGATTATACCGAACAAGCTTTCAGTTTTTGATGCCATCATTCAGAGCTGCAGGCTAGTGCTTTGTGTAAAAAGTTTTTTAAATAAATTTTTTACAAAAAGCACTAGGGCTCAATCGCAGGTTCAAGTGTCTTCCAAACCCACTCTTCTAATGTTAAATTTTTATTCAATGCATAGGTTCGCATGCTGTCTCTTAGCTCATGTTGGCCAAATAGATGTAAAGAATCAGCCATTTTACCCAAGCGAACATCCCAATTTTGCCATTTTTGATCTTTTGAAGGATGATCAACGGGCTTTTTCAAATGGATATCCCACCCCCAAGCTTTAGCGCCTAGTTCGACTCCACGCAAGTAGTTCTGCATAAATTCTTGATCTGCCTTTAATTCTGCGATCTCTTTCGAATTGACGGCATAGGTAGTTCCTTGACCTTGGCTAGATCGACTGATTGGATACATCCACCAGTCATAGTGGGCTTGGTGAATTTTATTCCATTGTCCTTCCGCTGCCCATTTTTCAAATTGCTTGAGTTGCCAATATTGCTTATTTTTTACTTTTTGAGCCTTAGGAGAAAGTTTTTGAGAGGGTTCCTTTGAGGATTTAAGAATTTTTTCTGCAGATTTAGATGTAGCTGTCGACGAATAAACCACTTTTACATGGCGATCTTTCCATTGAAAATAGGCAAAAGGGATTAAGAACAATAATCCGGAAAAAATCGTCAGCGCGATATCGACAATTGTCGCCGAGATTTGTTTTTTCAAAGAATGGTTGCTCGACCATGGATGAAAGATAAATTGATAAAAATCATCTAATTTCATGCCATGATTATAGCATGATCATTTTTAATTCTATGTTAAGAAGGGGGTTATACCGATCATTATTGTGGTTTCATCCAGGGAAAGAAGAGAACATCTCTAATGGAGGTAGAATGGGTCAATAGCATGACCAAGCGATCGATACCAATCCCAATTCCTCCTGTTGGAGGCATTCCTTGGCAAATTGCTTCGACAAATTCATGATCGAAAGGGTTTGCCTCTTCGTCTCCGGTTGCTTTGCGTGCAGCCTGCTCCGCAAGTAGTTGATACTGAATCACAGGATCATTGAGTTCTGTATAGGCATTGCTGAACTCGCCTCCCATGATAAAGCTTTCGAAGCGCTCGACAATCCCCTTCTCTCTTTCCGCTGGATCTCGATGTGGTTTGCAAAGAGGGGTGGTTTCAATAGGGAAGTCAGTGATATGGTGAGGCTGAATCAGATGAGGTTCGACCTTATGTTCGAAAAGAGCGTTGATCATGAGGCCGCGTGGGAAGGTCTTAATTTTTTTTGCTTCCAGGTGGCTGCACTCCAGAACAAGTTTGTAAAGCTCTTCATCGGACAGCGCATCGACATCGATATTTGCGTAAGTGTTGATGCTCTCTTTCATTGTCATCCGTTTCCACGGCGCCTTGACGTCAATTTCAGCTTCCTTTCCGGATTCCGGATCAGTAACTTTCAAGAGAGTCGTTCCGTGGAGCTCAAGAGCTAGCTTTTCCACTAGATTCTCCATTGTCCGCATCATGTCATTGTAATCCCAGTGTGCAGCGTATGCTTCGAGTAGGGTAAATTCCGGATTATGGGTGCGGTCGATTCCTTCATTTCTGAATACGCGACCGATCTCAAAGACTTTGTCCATCCCACCAACGATTAGCTTTTTTAGAGGGATTTCCAAGCTGATCCGCATATACATTTCCTGATCAAGCGCGTTGAGTTTTGTCACGAATGGACGTGCTTCCGCCCCACCGTAAATGCTCTGCAAAACAGGTGTTTCCACTTCAATAAAGTCTTGATTTTCAAAAAAACGCCGAATCATGCTCAAAATTTTGCTTCTCTTCCTAAACGTCGAGCGAACTTCTTCATGCGTAATCAGGTCAAGCCAGCGTTTGCGGTAGCGAGTTTCTTTGTCAGCTAAGCCGGAATGCTTGTCGGCAAGCGGAAGCAAGGTTTTGCAAAGAAGGGTCACTTTTTTGGCATAAATGGTCAATTCTCCCTTCTGAGTAAAGAAAAGATTGCCTTCTATGCCGATGATGTCTCCAAGATCAAATTTTTTTTCGATTAATTTGATCGGTTTCGAATCGTTTGGATTTTCGGAGTGGTATCCCTCTAGCGCAGTCTGGTCGCGGTTGAACATCACTTGGATCCGACCCGTGTGATCCTGAATCTGGGCGAACGCGTTTTTTCCCATAGCGCGAAACAGCACCAGTCTTCCAGATACTGTCACCGAAGGCGTTTCTCCTGCCGCAGCGTCTTCACTGTGGCCGATCTGTTGCCCATCGTATTCCTGATGCATTTTTGACGCGTGATGAGATGGTGTGAATTTAGCAGGATAGGGAGTGATCCCCAACTTTTTAATTTCATTTAACTTGCGTAGGCGGTTTTGGTATTCTTCCAGTTTTTCAAAATCGGGCTTAATTGTCATAAATTTATTTGGATGTGGAATGTTCTACAGGTTGAAAGCTGTCATAACTGCGGACGAAGTCAAGCCGCGCATAGCAATAGATTGTCATTAGAACGACAGGAACAGCCCAAATGATCAAGGCGATCAAAGCGTTTTTGGTTAAGGGAGTTGCTTCCTTGAATTTTTTCATCCATTGCAGCATGGCAAGCTCGCTTCTTTTGCTCTTTATCATATCCTAAGAGCTTGGTTCAAAGCAATGTTTTTTAGAAGAAGGTAGATAAAGGATTAATATTGATCAAAACGCGATAATTTGAAGGGGTGTGAAAGTTGAGCTGGCTGATCGCTTTTGCCACGGGCTGGGTGCTGCTGCCCCTGACGAGAAATTGAAAACGCCAGCGGTCCTTGACTTTTGCATGGCCGGATGCATTGACCGGATGGAGGTGAAAAGTTGAAGGGAGCAGGCGCAATAGCTGGGTGCGCATTGCCTCGGCGAGACTTCGCGTTTTGTTTTCCTCCGGACCTGAAAAAGCGATTTTGACCAGTTGGCTAAAAGGGGGGAATCCAAACATTTTTCTGACAGCAATTTCCTCTTCATAAAAAGAGAAATAATCTTGTTCTGCAGCATGTAAAATGGTGCTGTTTTCAGGCATGCAAGTCTGCAGGATCACTTCGCCGGGAAGGGCGCCTCTTCCAGCCCTGCCTGCAACTTGGGTAATCAGCTGAAAAACAGTTTCAGACGCTCTGAAATCGGGAATATTCAAACTGCCGTCGCAATTGATCACTCCGACAAGCGTAACTTCGGGGAAATGGAGCCCTTTTGCAACCATTTGAGTGCCGATCAGCACATCTGCTTTCCCTGTTTTGAAATCTTTAAGCAGTTGTTGATGGCTCCCTTTGTGTTTTGTTGTGTCTGCATCGATCCGTACCGTGCGCACTTCAGGCAGGATTGCTTTAAGAGAGCGCTCGAGAAGTTCGGTGCCTACCCCTTTAAATTTCATCAGATCGGGATCCTTACAGACAGGACACTCTTTAGGCGGAGGGGAAATGGTGCATCCGCATAAGTGGCAGCAAAGGGAGTTGTTTTTGTAGTGATAGGTGAGGGTTTGATCGCAGTGGCTGCAGTGGATCCCCTTTCGGCACTTTTGGCAAAACAGAGTGGTATGGTACCCTCGGCGATTGAGGAATAAGATCGTCTGTTCGCCTGCCTGATACCGCTCTTTGATCCCCTTGATCAGCGGTTCGGAAAAGTTGGTGAATCCTTGCGCTTTTTCATACTCCTTTTTCATGTCAATGATGGTCACTTTCGGCTTCTGACTGGCAGCTGCTCTGCCGTGCAGCATGCTTAGGCGATATTTTCCATTAAGGGCATTCGTGTAGCTTTCAATAGATGGCGTGGCGCTTCCTAAAATCACAGAGGACTTTGTCAACTTCCCTCTCATCACGGCAATATCCCGCGCATGGTAGGCAGGCGCTTCATCTGTTTGCTTATAAGAGCTTTCATGCTCTTCATCGACGACAATCAGCCCGAGATTCTTTACAGGGCTGAAGATGGCTGAACGAGCTCCGATCACGATTTTAGATTCGCCTCTAACGATATCAAGCCAAGCATCGTAACGTTCGCCGTGGCTGAGACGATGGTGTAGGACGGCAATTTTTTCTTTAAAGCGGGAACGGAAGCGGTCGATGGTTTGTTGCGTAAGAGAAATCTCAGGAACAAGGACAATGGCTCCTTTTCCCTGATTGAGAGCGTGCTGGATCGCTTGCAGATAGACTTCTGTTTTTCCGCTGCCGGTGACGCCGTAAAGAAGGTGTGTTTGAAAATGCCCTTCGTCCAAGTCATCGATGATCTTTTCCAACGCTTCTTTTTGTTCGCTGTTCAATGATTTCGGTTGAGTTAGAAAATACTCTTCTCCAACAAGAGGAGAGCGGTCCACGCGAACGATATCCAGGGCTAGCAGTCCTTTTTTTACTAAGGTATCGACGGGGCTGCGCGTCCCTCCGGTATTTTCCAGCAGCTCAGTCAGTAAAATTCCTTTTGTCACTTTCAGCATTTCATCGAGGACGGCGCATTGGGCAGAATAGCGATTTCGGTTTTCAATACAGAACTCTTGCAGTTCGCCGCGTGTTTTTCTTCGCATGATGTACAGCTGCTCTTTTGGCTTCACCTCTTTGCGGATGCTGGCCGGCAGCAGTGATTTCATCACTTTAGTCAGAGGGGCGCAGTAATAATCGGAAATCCAAAGCGCCAGCTGGAACAGATCCGGAGTGAGCAGCTCTTCTTCATTGACCACTTCTCGGATTTTTTGCAGTTTGGGAAAGGATTTTGTTTCTTTGAGCGTGTAAACGTAGCCCCCTTGAAGTTTTCCATTGAGCGGAACCTTGACACGGCAGCCCCGCTTCAGTTTTCCTTGCAAATGCCCAGGAATTTCATAGTCCAGAGGTTTTCCGACAGCCAGGTCTAAGATGATTGAAGCGTATTTTTCAGATCCTTCCATAGCCTAGATTTTTCTTTAGGGGTTTCCAAATAAAAGGAGATCGATTCCATTGCTATTGACGGAGCCTTAATGCCATTAAGGAGGTCTTTTGTCCCCAGAATCAGGCGTGGAGCGGGTTCTTCGTCCATCTTTGAAATAGGGAGTACCGCGGCGGGGTAAAAATAGAGATCGATTGCTTGAGCGATATTTTCCAGGAAAAGCCTCTCTTCTGGAGCGCGAGAGGAGTCGAGAATCCAGACTTCGGGCGGGATGGCGGGGTGCTTCCATTTTTGCGCCGTTTCTTTAGCCCGTGCATCATCCGGCTGACTATCCAGAATTTTTTGCGCGGGGAAATGTGTTTTTACGATCTTGATCAAATCGGAAAAATCGACTTCATTTACAGGCTTAGGGGTGATCCGTTGTTCAACCTCCTTCGGCAGCTCAAGTGCAGGGGGCTCTGTTTTTTTGATGATCGGCTGCTTGCGTACAGGTTCGGCTATCCGTGGAAGGGGTTTGGACTTTTCGGGGAGCTGCTTAGGGGCGGCTTTTTTGCTGCGTTGTGCAAATTCCCTGTAATTGGCAAGGGTATCGGGATCTGTGTATATCCACGATTTTTCTCCGTAGTGTTGCGAGATGTGGAGTTTTGTCAGGGCAATTAAGTGATTGAATTCAGACATTCGAAAATAACCGGGAAAATTTATTTGCCAAATCTAAAGTATGATGAGAAAAATGTCGCTTATTATAGCGCACTTTTAAAAAATGTTCAGCTTCTTCTTTGCCGCTTGGGAACAACTGTTTAAACAATTTGGGAAGGAACTTTGGCCCCCAAAGGAGTGCCAAGGCATCCTGGTAGTTAATCAAGTAATAGAGGACTGTTTCATCATCGCGGAATTGTGGAAGAATATTGGAAATGACCTGAGCAAGCTTTTGAATGCGGACGCAAAGTTTATCCGAGTAGTTGATGAGAAACTTAAGGTTTGCCGGTTCCTTAAGAGGAAGGGATAGCTGCTCGCGAGTTAAGTCCAGGCATTCCAAACAGTTCACCCAAGCTCTTTCCGCATGTCTGTCGAGTTGGATTGCGTCCGAGTCTTGAGAGTCAAGATTATTTCCGAAAAAGGTAGAGTATTGGCGCAGTTTTGCAATGATCCCTTCGTTGAGATTCCAGGAAAAGATGCGCATGGACTGACTGGTTTTTCCCGCTAGCTGTGTGATCAGTTCATAGGCGTTTTGCAATTGCTCTTTTCCCTTTTTCGTATATTTCAGGTGAGGGGTTAAGGTGATAGAATGGATCAGTTTTTGATAGTCTGCAGTGATTGCAAAAGCTTGAAGAAGTTCATGCAAAAGAAACTGAATCAGCAGGCTGTTATTTGCCCGATGATGGGGAGCGTTATGGAAATCCTGTCTTTGATTTGCCATTGCAGCTGTCCTCAATACTAGACAGTATCCTTTATACCGAAACTACTTGATAATGTTCAACTTGTTCTTTGTTGAATTGGTCTCTTCCGGGTAAGGATCGAAATTTTTGTCCCTGGGAACGGCGTGATAGCCGCATCCTTTGAGGATTCGGGGAACTCCGAAATACTCGATAAACGGCCATTGCCGGCAAACTGTCGGCCGCAGCCGGTAGTGCCCGCAAGTTCCATTTTTCCGCAGATAGCGGCAGCCCATTACCATCACTTTTTCTCCTTCGACTTCCACCGGCTGCGGATGGCGAGGATAGAATCCGTTAATTTGCGTATTCCAAAAATAGTAGATTTTTGTCAAAAAACTATCAGGTGCAGGAATGATGATATAAAAGCAGCAATTTCCTCTTTGATAGCATTTTCCCTCCTGCTTATAGGGAGTTTTGAAAAAATAGCCCGCAATTTTTTGCATGAACAGGTCGAGCAGAACAAAGGGAAGGAACAGGACGCGGATCGGCCAGCGTATCCAAGCTGGTACCCATTGTTTGGGAATGCCCCCTTTTGGGAGCGGAGGCTGCTCTGGTTTTTCGGCCAGTGCGACAATATCTGCAGGCTTGTTCCATAAAGGATGTTTTTTTTCCATTGATCATTCCCTATCTTTCCACTATCCAAATAATGCGTTTTATTGTCGATTTTAAAAAAAATAATTATGTTATTATTGGTGAGGAGGAAATAGAAATGGCTTTAGATTCTGGATTTTCGGCATCTTCAGGGGGAGGGGCTGCGAGCGTCCGGGAAATTTTTCTAAAATATGTCCATAATCCTGCTTTAGCGCAAGCGCAGGGACCAGGAGACAGCGCTTTCGATGTTGTGGCACCTGCCGTGGGAGCTTGGTCCCGCATGGAGGGATTGGTTGACTAAATAATCATGATGCACCAAAAAATGTTAACTGATATTCGTTGGCATTCGGACGAGCTTTTGCCTTTCGCTTTGGCTTGGAGGGTTCAAAGGTGCTTTTGCGGTTTGCATTCTCTTCTAAATGGATAAGAATCTCTTTTGCCCTCTCGATCACAGGCAAAGGAAGGCCGGCAAGGCGGGCAACGTGGATGCCGTAGCTTTTGTCAGTTCCCCCTTTGACAATTTTTCTTAAGAAAATAATAGAGTCTTCGCTTTCATGTACGGCAACGTTGTAATTGACTGCTCCAGGAATTTTTTCCTCAAGTTTAGTGAGCTCGCAATAATGGGTAGCAAAGAGTGTGCGAGCTGTAGATCCTTCTTCTGTAAGGAGGAATTCGGCGACAGACCAAGCAATGGAAATGCCGTCGTAGGTGCTCGTTCCTCTTCCGATCTCATCCAAGATGACCAAAGAACGGTCGGTTGCATTGTTGAGAATATTTGCCGTTTCGGTCATTTCGACCATGAATGTCGATTGTCCGCGCGATAAATCGTCGCTGGCGCCGATCCTTGTAAACACCTTGTCGACAAGGCCGATATGTGCTGTTTTTGCAGGAACAAAGGAGCCGATTTGCGCCATGATGGTAATCAAGGCAACTTGTCGGATATAGGTGGATTTGCCTGCCATGTTGGGACCGGTAATCAGAAGCAGCCGATTGTTTTCATCATCTAACAGTGTATCGTTTGGAACAAATTTTTCGTTCATGTTGACAGCTTCGATGACAGGGTGTCTCCCTTCTGTAATTTCCAACCTTTGCGATTGGTCGATCTCCGGGCGTTGATAGCCATGCAGCCGTGCAGCTTCCGCTAGCGCCTGCAGACAGTCGATGATGGCCAGGCTTTGCGCTGTTTTGATCACAATGTCTGCGTATCTTGTCACTTCTGTCCTGAGCTGTTGGAATAACTCTTGTTCGATGGAAGAGATCTTCTCTTCGGCCGTCAACACCTTCTGTTCGTACTCTTTGAGATCTTTTGTGATGAAGCGCTCTGCATTGACTAGTGTTTGCCGTCTTTCAAAGCTTTCAGGAACCTTTCCTGCTTGTCCTTTGCTGACTTCTATATAGTAGCCAAACATGCGGTTGAAGCCCACTTTGAGATTTTTGATATCCAGTTCTTCCCTTAGTTTATTCTGATAATTGTTCAGCCACGACTTGCTGTTTGCGCTGATCTCCCTGATTTCGTCTAGCTCCTGATGAAAACCTTTGCGAAAAATATTGCCGTCTGAAAGCTTTTGCGGAGGCTCGTCAACTAAGGCGTTTGCAATAAGAGAGATAAGCTCGGGCAGAGGGTTAAGTTGTTTTTCGTGCGTTTGAATGAGCGAGGAAGCAGCAGCAGGTTCGCGAAGAAGAGACTTGATTTTCCCTAAAGGTTCAATTGAATGGCGCAAGGCGGCAATATCTTTTGGAGAGGCGTAGTTAGCGCTGACTTTCATCATCAGGCGTTCGATATCTCTAACATCTTCCAGAGATGCCTTTAGTTGATCGTGTGTCCAGTCCCGTTCGATGAATGACTGAACGGCATCTTGTCTAGCTTGAATCGTTTTCATGCAAAGAAGCGGACGTTTCAACCACTGTAGGATTAGCCTTCCTCCCATAGGAGTGCAGGTTTGATCCAGAATGCTTAGAAGCGTGTGCTTGCGTGTGCCGTCTTGCAGCGATCGGGTAAGTTCTAAATTTGTTTGCGTCATGCGGTCTAGGGTCATGTACTCATTTGTCGAATAGGTGCTGATTGTGTTGATATGGTCAATAGATAAGTTGAGCGTATCTCTCAGGTAGTGAAGAAGAGCTCCTGACGCGTTGATGCCGGCAGCCATTCCTTTGAGTCCGAAGCCGTCAAGTGTGTGCACTTTTAAATGGGAAATGAGAAACTCTGTCGTGATTTGGTGTTCAAACCGCCAGTCATCTTCAGTATTAATCAGAAGATTTAGGGAATGCTGTAAATCGGCGATTAGAAGAGCGTGTTTATCGGAGAATTTTTTGGAGGTCAGAAGTTCTGAGGGTTGCAGGCGGTAAAGTTCGCCCTGCAATTCTTGTTCCGACTCGAATTCGACGACTCGGAAATCGGCAGTGGTTAAATCGAGAAACGCAAGTCCCAGAACAGACCCCACTTGGGTTACAGATGCGAAATAGTTGTTAGCGTTTTCGGAGAGCAGTGAGGAGTTGACCAATGTTCCTGGCGTGACAATGCGGGTGACGTCGCGTTCGACAAGCCCTTTAGAGGTTTTAGGATCGCTCGTTTGCTCGGCGACAGCAATGCGAAACCCTTTGGCCACTAGGCGGTCGATATAGGTATCGCAGGTATGGTGGGGAACTCCGGCCATAGGGATCTCTTGCCTAGTTGTCAACGTGAGCTCCAACTCTTTTGCAAGGACAATGGCGTCATCGTAGAAAGCTTCATAAAAATCGCCCATGCGGAAAAAAAGAAGAGCAGTTCCTGCTTTTTTCTTGCAGGCGTGCCATTGCGCCATCATCGGAGTTATTTTTGCTTCGCTTGTCATCATTTACCTCGTTTTTCAGGAAGACATTTTAACAGATTTCGAAACAACTTCAACCCTTGGTTGTGTTAAGAAGATCCTTGTAGTGCTTGACTTGGCGAGTGAGTTCATCGTCTGATAAAGGTGGAGAGCCGAATGTCATTCTCCAAAGAAATTGTATCTTGCTCCAGAGATTTGTTTGGGAAGTATTGTTTGCGATCACATGCAGATGCCAATGCGGAACGCTTTGACCTGCGTCACGTTGATTTTTATGCAGCAAATAGAGATCGCTTATCGGCTGCTGTTCCTTGAGTTTGCAGATCACAAATTGGGAAAGTTGTGCAGCTTCTGTGTACTCGTCTTCAGTCAGTTGGCGAAAGTCGCTTCTGTGTGTTTTTGGCACGATGAGAAAATGGCTGTCGCCTATAGGCCGGTAATCGTATAGAATACGGACGTAGGCTCCCTCCTTCACGAGTTGCTTTTTTATAATTTCTTCATTGCAAAAAGGGTCGTTGCCTTTTATTTGTTCCGATGTTTCTGGAGCAGCAGATGTATTGGAAAATTTGGCAGTTTTTTTTTCGTCTAATGCTGTGCTTCTGAAAAAAATTGCCTTGCAGGCGACCTGAAGCTGCTGCAAATAACGGGAAAAGGGGTTGTTTTTTCTTTGGAAAGGGACGAAGTGCCAGTGGAATGGAGCTGTTGTTGAGTTGTGTTCTTCACCCAAAACAAGGAAAGGATCGTTGTTGAAGTGGCGGGAGGCAGCTTGCATGATTTTGTAGCTGGCTCTATGTTTGGCTTCTGTCCAGTCCAAGTATTCGGAATTTCCGGCTTGAATCACAAAAGATTGAGAGGTTAGCTGTTTCTTAGGAAATTTGGTTTCTACGCTTTCTTCTGAATAAAGTTTTCCTTGTGAAGAGAGAAAGGGGATGGCAACAGCAAACATAATAAAAATGGCAGATTTCGTTTTAGATGTTTTCCATGATCGGAGGGCATTATTCATACGGAGGGATCCAGTATAATTTCCACAGTTTCTTTTTCCAAGAGTTTTTTTAGGACTTATCACATCCATTGACTCCATGGCCAGGAAACTGATAGAAGAAAACTATTCATCCATTTAATTGAAGAGGAGCTGATGCGAAAGGTTAAGCGGTTTTTTATTTTTCTTATTTGTATTGTTTTTCCAGTCAAATCCTTTGCTTTGAGTGCAAATTTTGTTTCGATAGAGGCAAATCAGTATGTTTCCGTTGGAGAGCCGATAGAGGTATCTGTTCTTGTGACGCATGATAAAAATGCGAAGGTAGATGAAAGCAGTTTCAAAATGGATGGAAAGCAGCTCAGTGTCCGTTATGTTAAAGAGATTAAAATGTCAGAAAATTCGAATTTGGTGATTTCAGTTTATCAATACACAATTCCTGCGGAGAAAAGAGGAGCTTATACTATTCCTCCTGTAAGTGTTAATATAGGAGGAAAGACCTATACCTCTTACGAAAGCTCTTACGAAGTTGAATAACAATTCTGTTTCTTTAAAATAATTGATTTAAAAAAAGAAATTCTGTATAATTACGTCATGTTTAATTTTAATTTCCCCATATCGATTGGATTTGAGGTTGACGCTTCGGATGGCTCTCAAAGAGTTTATGTGACTTGCACTGTCAAAGATCTTAAAAATGCGAGAATGCTTGAGCGCTTATTCAATGAGGTTATTGGAGGATTTGAGACGATCAGTAGTGGAAATAAAGCTCGAATTTTTTGCCAGCTCCATCAAAAAGACGATAGAGATGCAACTAAAGGCGATCGCGGCAACACAATTGCAGATGCATTCATTCGTGTGATTAATGTGGCGTCTCGATTGTTTCCGCATGCGACTGTTTCATCTCAAGCATCTTCAGTTCTAGAAAATCTTGTGCCTACAGGAGACCTTTATCTTTCTCGCTTCGAAGATTTGGAAACGTTGTTGCCAAAGCCTGAAGAGGGGGATTCTTTAGTTTCTGTTTTTTATCAGAAATTTGATAAAGCAGAGCTCGAGAAATTTCAATTGAGTGAAGAGGAGAGGGGACAAGCCATAGAAGGGGCTTATGTTTCCATCAATGAGGCGATTGAGGAAGATAATAAAAAAGTGGAGGAGTTCAAGGCTCGTCAAGATGTGAAAATTTCCTCTGAGGCGTCTGAAGCAAGTCATTCTCTTCCTAAAGTATTTCCAGCGTCGAAGAAAGAGACGCAGGGTGTCTTTTCGCATATTTCTCGTTTATTTGTCCGGTTTTGGAAGTGGTTTTCGGCTTTTTTCCGCTAATTATACCGAATCAATCTCTCTAAAATTTAAATTTCCTGCCAAACAGGGGAGTAACCCCTGCTCGCTTGTTGCAATGGGACTGAATTTAAGATTGAGATTCAAGGAAGAATTTGAAATTGGGAAGTTGTTGGCAATACTGCGTGAACCATTCTCTATGATCCTCGCAGTGTCACATCAACCAGTGAATCTCCGGTTACTGGGCACACTTCGAACTTTTGACTGGTTAGCCCTCTCTCAAGAATTTTCAAATCTCTCTAAATTAATAACTTAAAATTCACTTGAAATTATTGTATCCCAAAAGATACAATAAGATTATATGGATAAAATCGAAATAGAACTCTACGAAACCGCCGCCGGCAAGCGACCCTTTGAGGTCTGGATTAAGGAGATCAAAGAGATCCATACCCGGGCCAAAATTCTGACAAGGCTTGATCGCTTGAAGCTTGGGAACTTTGGCGATTGCAAAACCCTGCAAGAAGGAGTTTGCGAGCTTAGGATTCACTACGGGCCCGGAATTAGAATTTATTACGGGAAGATTGGGAATAAAGTCATCTTGCTTTTTTGCGGTGGCGACAAAGGCTCCCAAGACAGGGACATCGCTAAAGCAAAGGAGTATTTGAAAGATTATCAATCAAGGGAGATAGGTCATGGCAAGAAGTAAAAAATATCAAGAATTTCTACTCGAGCATTTAGCGGATCACGATGAAGCAGTCGCGTACCTAAACGCAGCTTTAGAAGAAAGCCTCAAAGGTGATGAAGAATCTCAACACCTTTTCTTGATCGCCCTTCGAAATGTTGCTGAAGCGCAGGGTGGTGTGGGAGCTTTGGCCAAAAAAGCTCATGTTGGTCGCGAAAGCCTCTATAAAACCCTTTCAGGGACCGGCAATCCGAAATGGCACACTCTTGTTTCTTTATGTGTAGCGATGGGATTGAACCTTAGGTTAAGTTAAATTAAGCATTCTCAAGAAACTTTGCGCAAGGAGTTTGATTCCATTCAAAATCGCCTGTCAAAATAAGAGGGCTAAAGAACTCTTTATGAGTTCGAAAATGAGTGAAAAGCAGCAATTGCTAGATTTGGTCTTCTCGAACTTAAAATTGGATGAGAAAAAGCTGTTAGTAACATTGCGTGAACCATTCTCTATGATCCTCGCAGTGTCACATCAACCAGTGAATCTCCGGATGTAGGATTCGAACCTACGACCAATTGATTAACAGTCAACTGCTCTACCGCTGAGCTAATCCGGACTATATTGACATACATCTTATTCCAAACCAGGATTATCTGTAAACATAAAAATCAGTGGAAATGATATCCTCCTTGGAGTAAAAATAATCTTCAATATCTAAATGGAGGAACCGATGTTTCGACTCAAAACTACTCTGTTAACTCTGCTCTTTTTCTGCATGACCATCAGTGGTTTCGCTGCCACACCTCAATTGCTGCAAACTCTTGGAAGCACAAATCTTGACCTCCTGAAGAATGCTCAATATGTCACCATCCTTGCCATGTATGAAAAATTGCCTGAAATTCATCTAACCAACGATGAAATTGCCCGCCTCAAGCGGCAGCTCCTGGATGACCACAACTACTCTTTTAACCAAAATCAACCTTGTAAATTTGTTCCGGAAATCTCTTTCAAATTTCAAAATACAGAAGGAGAGGCTATCCATGTTTTCGTCAGTCCAAGCTGCAACCAAATTCTTTTTTCAATGGGAGGAAAAAGCGCCCTCCTAAATTACGAGCCCGCTCACGAACGGTTGGAACATTACTTCCAGCAGCTAATCAAAAATACCCGTATGAAAAATAAGGTTTCATGACTCCTATGTATAAAAAAATTTTCTTTTTGTTTCTTCTTTTCTGTAGAGTTGGAGAGTGCGGGGAGCTTATTCTCTTTCTTGCTTGCGATACAGAGGCCAGAAATATCGAATCCGGCGTTTATCATGACCTTGAAAATATCAGAAAAGAAGCCCTGCGGATCTCTAATTACACAGGGCTTCCTATCAAAGAAATCTCTTTTATTGGTAAAGAACTCCAACCAGAATCAGTGCTTAATGCCTGCTGTTCACTGGAAGTGGAAGTCGATGACCTTTTATTTTTCTATTTCTCAGGACATGGATTTAGAACGGTAGCTAAAGGCGACGATCCTTGGCCGAATCTGTTCTTTTCATCATCAAGGCAGGGGATTGACTATGGCGAAGTGATTGCCATTCTTTCTCAAAAACATCCGCGGCTGCTAATCGCGATCGCAGACTGCTGTAATAATGTCATGAAAGAAAATGCCGCTCCTTATGTGTACTGGAATGGGAGCGTAAAATCCAAAAAAGAACATGTTTCCAAAGCCTACCAAAAACTTTTTCTGGAAACTGAAGGGAAAATTCTTGTTACAAGCTCAGAGATAGGGGAATTCTCTTGGAGTGTTCGCGAAGGCGCCCTGTTCACTTTGGCATTTTTAGAAAGTCTAAAAATGGAAGCGGAAAAAGGAAGTGGAGACTGGGGAAAAATCCTGAAACGCTCGTCATGGAAAGTGAGAAAATATCAACATCCCTACTATGAAATAAGCCCGTCATAAGACGGGCTTATTTGGATGAACTTTAGTAGTCCATGCCCGCGTGCATAGCCGGTGCACTGCTCTTGTCTTCTGGAAGTTCAGCGACAATCGCTTCTGTTGTCAGAAGCAGGCCAGCAACTGAAGCTGCATTCTCAAGTGCAAGGCGGGAAACTTTTGTTGGATCAAGGATACCAGCTGTCAACATGTCGACAAACTCGCCAGTCAAAGCATTATACCCTTCAGAATCTTTCCCTTTCTCCACCTGCTGCAAGATGATTGAACCTTCTTGCCCGGCATTGGCGGCAATCTGGCGAAGAGGTGCGCTCAACGCTCGAGAAATGATGCGTGCGCCAGTCTGCTGATCGCCCTTTAGAGCATCAGCTTTTTTGTTGACTGCACCGATGCAGCGAACATATGCAACACCGCCTCCAGGAAGAATGCCCTCTTCCACTGCTGCTTTTGTTGCGTGCTGAGCATCATCGACGCGGTCTTTCTTCTCTTTCATTTCAATTTCAGTCGCCGCCCCTACGCGGATCACACCAACTCCACCGGCAAGCTTAGCAAGACGCTCTTGCAATTTTTCGCGGTCGTAGTCGGAATCTGTCTCTTCGATCTGTCTCTTGATCAGTGCGACTCGATCTTTGATCTTGCTCTGGTCTCCCTGGCCTTCGATCAAGGTTGTGTCCTCTTTTGTCACAACAATCTTCTTCGCTTTTCCAAGATGTTCGACAGTCGTGCTTTCTAAAGTCATTCCTGTTTCTTCAGAGATCAGTTGGCCGCCTGTCAAGATGGCGATATCTTCCAACATCGCTTTTCTGCGGTCGCCGAATCCTGGAGCCTTGACAGCACAAACTTTAAGGCCGGCACGGATGCGGTTGACAACAAGTGTCGCAAGCGCTTCGCCTTCGACATCTTCTGCGATGATCAACAGGCTTTTCCCACTTTCCGCTACGCTTTGCAGAACAGGAATCAGATCTTTGATTGAAGTGATTTTCTTTTCAAAAATAAGAACGTAAACGTCCTCAAGCACGCATTCCTGCGTTTCAGGATTGGTCATGAAATAAGCTGAGAGATAGCCTCGGTCAAAATTCATTCCCTCGACAACATCCAGAGTCGTTTCAAATCCCTTCGCTTCTTCCACAGTGATCGTGCCGTCTTTGCCAACGCGTTCCATTGCTTTGGCGATGATCTGGCCGATCTCTTCGTCGTTGTTAGCGGAAATGGTGGCTACTTGAGCAATTTCTTGCTGCGTTTCCACTTTTTTACTTAAGCGCTGGAGCTCTTCGACAACGACCTTTACCGCCTCTTCCATTCCACGCTTCAGATCCATAGGATTCGCTCCCGCAGTCACGTTTCTTAGACCTTCGCTGTAGATCGCTTCGGCAAGGACCGTCGCTGTCGTTGTTCCGTCTCCAGCCTTGTCAGCGGTCTTGCTAGCCACTTCCTTGACCATTTGAGCGCCCATGTTTTCATGCTTGTCTTCAAGCTCGATCTCTTTTGCAACTGTCACACCATCTTTAGTGATGTGCGGCGCTCCGAAAGATTTGTCGATCACAACGTTGCGTCCTTTCGGACCAAGCGTGATTTTTACAGCCTCAGCAAGTGTTTTAACTCCTTTTAGGATCTTATGTCTTGCATCTTCTTTGTATTTGATGTCTTTTGCAGCCATTTCTATTAGACTCCTTATTTTTTACTTTTCAATGATGGCGATAAGGTCATCGGCACGGGCAATGACGTAATCTTGATCGTCTAACGTCACTTCCTGACCTGAATATTTTTCCATCAGCACAATGTCCCCTTCCTTTACAGGCATGGGAACCAAATTTCCTTTGTTGTCTTTTTTGCCGGGTCCCACGGCGATCACTTCTGCTTGTTCCTGTTTCTTTTTCGCACTGTCTGGCAGAAGAATTCCACCTTTAAGAGTCTCTTCCGCTTCTAAACGGCGAAGCAATACGCGATTGCCCAGAGGTTTAAGCGCTGTTTTATGATCTGCTTGTTTTGTCTGAGTCATATGCTTGTACTCCATAAAATAGGTTGTTTACGATGTTAAGAGATGCTGCTAGCTAGCTAAACATCTGCTTAAGTGATAACACCTCTAATGCTATCAATATCCTTCGATATTTTGCAATAGAAAATTAGCACTTTGGCAATTAAAGTGCTAATAACTTATCCAGCTCCTCGACAAGATTGCTGAATTTTTTGATGGCAGCTTCAACAGGTTTTGGAGTTGTCATGTCGACGCCTGCAATTTTCAGCAGCTCTATCGGATAGCGGCTGCATCCTCCTTTGAGGAAAGAGAGATAAGCTTCCCGCTCTTCCATGCTGCCTGCATTGACTTGTTCGCTTAGCGCTAAAGCGGCGCTGATCCCTGTTGCGTATTGATAGACGTAGAAATTGTAATAGAAATGGGGAATGCGGGCCCATTCGATCGAAATCTCTTCATCAACAAAAGTAGACTCTCCGAAGTATCGGTCGTTTAGCTCCTTGTATTCTTTCTTTAATAGAGTGGGAGTCAAAGGCGTGTCTGTTTCGGCCAGTTCGTGAATTTTCAGCTCGAACTCTGCAAACATTGTTTGTCTGAAAAGAGTTGCACGGATATCTTCGATCTGCTGGTTAATAAGGAAAATTTTTTCCTCCTTTTTATCTGTCTGTTGAAGCAAGAGGCGATTGAGGAGATCTTCATTGAATGTGGAAGCGACTTCTGCCAGGAAAATGGGGTAGTCTCCATAGTGGTAAGGCTGATTTTGGTGGCTAAGGAGGCTGTGCATGCTGTGTCCGGCTTCATGAGCAAGAGTAAAGACATCTCTTAATTTGTCTTTATAGTTCATGAGGATGTAGGGCATGCTGTCGTAGCATCCGCTGGAATAAGCGCCGGAGCGTTTATTGCGGTTTTCATATCGGTCGCACCATCTCTCTTTTGTCAGGCCGGAGCGTAAGGCATTTTGGTATGCAGTTCCAAGAGGCGACACCGACTCGGTCACGATATCGATCGCCTTGTCAAAGTCCATGGAGATCTCCACATCGTCTGAAAGCGGAACGTACATATCGTAGAGATGAAGTTTATCAACTTTCATCACTTTTTTTCTGAGGGCGAAGTATTTGTGCAAAGCTCCTAGATTGTCATTAACAGCCTTAATTAAGGAGTGATAAACATTGACATCGATATTTTTGGGAAAAAGAGCCGCTTCAAGACTGGAGCTATAGTTTCTCGCTCGGGCATTGAATACGTGCGTTTCTGTCTGACCGGATAGAAGCTCGGCCAGCGTATTTTCATAACGCTGGTATTTGCCGTGGTAAGAGCGGAAAGCATTTTCCCTTAAAATGCGATCATGCTCTCGAATGTAAAGGCCGTAATTCGCATGGGTAATCTCTCGATCTTCCCCATTTTTGTCCTTAACCGCACCGAATGCAAAGTCGGCGTCGTTGATGGCTGAAAAGGCTTTGTGGGCTGTTTGAAGAGCTTTTCCTGAAAGGGCAAGCAACATCTCGTTTTCGGGAGTCAGCGTGTGGTCTTTAATTCTAACGATTTTTTCCAGGTGGAATTTGAATGGAGCGATCTCGTCGGCGTTTAAGATTTCATTCAAGATGTTGTCTGGCAAAGCGAGAAGTTCCGGCTCAAACCAGGAAGCTTCTTGTGCGAATTGGTGATAAATTCCAATCATTTTTTGGTAGGCAGTCTTATATGCGTCTTCAGTAATCTCTTCGTCGTGTCTAAGATGCGCGTATGTGTACAGCTTCTCAATGACCCTTTGTGTTTTGAACAGAAGTTCCAGGCATTTTTTTACAGTGTGCGGTCCTTCAGATAATTTCCCGCGAAATTGCTGCAATTCGGGCCAGCGGGGAGATTCTTTTTCTGCAAAACGGGCATTAAATTCTTTTTCCCATTCGCTGAAATTTTTGTAGAGCGCTTCTACGTTCCAGCAGTCTGTTTGAAGGACCTGTTCTCTCGCAACTGTCATGGCTTTATTTCCTTAATTTCTATCATCGAAGCTGAGATCATAAAATGAACCGGAATATATCACAATGCGTGTGTTTGAAAAAATATTTGCATTAAAAATATTTTTGTATTATGCCGGAACAAATGAGATTTTTCAATGATTGTCGACACAAAACAAAAGCTTTCCAAAGCTAAGGGAGTGTTTGTCGTGAAAAACGATCGCGGCCTCCACACTCGCCCTTCAACTGAAATTGTCAAGTGTGCTTCATCGTTTGAAGCGGACGTGCATTTGATTTATCAAAAAACGGAAGTGAACGCCAAATCACTGCTTGGAATCTTGATGCTGGCAGCAAGGAAGGGGGCAAAAATCAAGGTGCATGCTTCAGGAGCCGATGCTGAAGAAGCTGTTGCTTGCCTGCTTAGCTTGGCAGAGCGGAAATTCAATATGAGTTACTAGATAGTGTCGTCAATATTATTCTTCTATCGGAACGGTTTTGCTGAGCACTTCCCTTGTACAATAAACGGGAGCATTTCCCATCAGCGCCAAGGTAATGCAGTCGCTTGGACGCGAGTCGATTTCAATGATATTGCGAATGCCGTCCCGATACTGCTCGAGGAATAAGCGGGCGAAATAGATCGTATCCTGAATGTCGTTGATTACGACTTGTTTGATGCGGATGTTCATGCCAGTGAAAATTGAGTGCATGAGATCGTGCGTCAGAGGACGCGGCTTTTCCGTCCCTGTTAGGTATAGCTGCAAGACTCTACCAATGCTAGGATCTGTGTAGATCGCAAACCGCTTGTCCATCGCCGCTAAAATAACAACTGTGTACGAGCGGGTTTGCATGATCTTGTCGAAAGAGAGTTGAACGAGTTCAGATAACATAAACAATACCTCTTATTTCACTGCATCATAGGAAAGCTGGTGTTTTTCGTCTACGAGCGTGTGGTTGTTGAGCCGTCCTCATATCCTACAATGACTCTGCCTGCGTATCCGATAAAAAATCCGGTGCCGATCACTCCGGGGATTCTAATGAGCTTATCTTCGATCTCTTCAGGATGATGGCAGGGGAAGGCAAGTTCGATATCAAAAATCAGGTTTTGATTCTCTGTAATGAAATGTTTGCCTTTAGAGTTTTTCCGAATGGATCCACGATATCCTAAATCCCGAATCTGTTTCAAGGTAGCTTGATGAGCAAAAAGAGAGATCTCGACTGGCAGAGGAAATGCGCCAAGTGCTTCAACCTGTTTTGAAGAATCGATAATCACAAGCATCTCCTTGCTTATCCCTGCAATGATTTTTTCTCTGAAAAGGGCGCCGCCGCCGCCTTTAATCATTCTTTTTTTAGAGTCGATCTCGTCTGCTCCGTCAATATCGATATCGATGGTTTCTAGTTGATCGAGGTCTGCTATCGGAATACCGGCTAAGCGCGCTTGCAGCTCCGATTCTTGCGATGTCGCAACCGCTGCGATCTTAAGTCCGGAACGGCATCTTGCCGCCAAAGCATCGATAAAACAGCGCGCAGTAGAGCCTGTGCCCAAGCCGACGACCATGCCGTTTTCAATCAATTCAGCAGCTTTTTTTCCAGCAGCCGCTTTTGCTTTTGTAGACAATCTGATAACCTCTTCCATTAAAGGATAATTTTGGTAGGGATATGATTACATTACAAGAACTTTGTCAACACCTCGATCGTTATTTAGAAATCGACCAGTTCAAAGACAGTTGCCCTAATGGCTTGCAGGTTGAAGGGGTGCACGAAATCAAAAAAGCGGCGACTGCTGTTACCAGCAGCGTCAACATCATCAGGCAGGCTGTTGAAGCAGGTGTCCAGGCATTGATTGTCCATCATGGATTGTTTTGGAGCAGAGACGAGTTTCCGGTGATCGGGACAAAAAAAGAAAAGTTGGAGCTGCTGATTAAAAATGGAATATCGCTCCTTGCCTATCATTTGCCTTTGGACGCCCATCGAGAGATTGGAAATAATTGGAAGGCAGCCAAAGATCTGAATTGGAGTGATTTGGAGCCTTTTGGCGCATACGAGGGAAAATTTATTGGAGTCAAAGGGCGTTTTCAGAAGATGAACGTGGGGGATTTTCAAAGAGAAATCGAAGAGTACTATGCGCATCCAGCGCACACAGCGGCCGGAGGATCTGAGCAAGTGCAATCAGCTGCACTGATCTCTGGCGGTGCTTACAGAGGAGCGGTCCAAGCAGCAAAAGAGGGGATAGACTGCTTTATTACCGGAAATTTTGATGAACCGGCTTGGCATACCGCATTTGAAGAAAAAGTGAACTTCTTTGCGGTCGGGCACTCTGCTTCAGAAAGGATTGGGCCCAAAGCATTGCAACAATATATCACAGAGCATTTGGGCGTGGGAACAGTGTTCCTTGATGAGAAAAATCCTTTTTAACCCCTGATTGCGACCTAATCAGAGGTTTAATTTTATTCCGGCAGGCTTTTGGTTTTGATTCTTCCTGCAAGAGATTTTGCAACTTCTTTTTCTTTCTCGTCTTTTAGAATACAGAGCATCTCGTTGACAAATTTGCTTTTGGTTTTTGCTGGATGGGAATTTTCATCGAAGAGCCTGATTGGGCGGTCTTGCAGCGCAATCCTCTCAGACTGGTGTCTGTCAATCCAGATATGAATCGCTTTTTTCATTTGATCGATCGCTTTTTCATTGATCTGCTTATTTTCAGCTTCCATCTGTTTAAGGAGTTTTCTTCGCGCCTTTTGAACCTGGTAACTTTCAGGAGCTTTGCCATTAGTAATCATAGATTTTCCCCCTTTTAGCTTATGTACCCTTATTATAGCATAAATCTTAATATTTTTTTAAAAAATTGAATTTTACATAGATCATTGACAGAAAATTACTTAAAACTCAATGATACAAGCCTTTAAAGCGGAAATATAGGAATCCATTCATGTCGAATTTGCTGGAAACCTTGCGGGAAAGAGGATTTATCGAGTCTGTCACCCACGATCAATTGGGCGATTTTCTTGAGAAACAGGTTCATGTTTACTGCGGATTTGATCCGACAAGCGATAGCCTGCACTTGGGCAATATGGTTGCTATCATGGGGCTTGCTTGGTTTCAAAAGTTTGGCCATACCCCTTATGTGATTTTGGGAGGAGCGACAGGAATGATTGGCGACCCCTCGGGAAAATCGAAGGAGAGGCAGCTGTTGGATGAAAAGCAGTTGAGTCGCAATGTTGAAGGGATTCGGAAAAACTTCCATGGCATCTTGGACTTTACGCTGGCCAAGGCAAGCCCAGTTGTTTTGAATAACTATGACTGGTTTAGGCAGTTTTCCTTCGTCCAATTTCTTCGAGAGGTAGGCAAATACTTCCGTGTCAGCACGATGTTGTCCAAGGAAAGCGTTCGCACAAGGCTTGAATCGGAAGAGGGATTGAGCTTTACAGAGTTCAGCTATCAATTGCTTCAGGGATATGATTTTCTTTATCTCAACGAAAATCACAATGTTTCAGTTCAGATTGGCGGCAGTGATCAATGGGGAAACATCACTGCCGGAATTGATTTGGTTCGCCGTGTAGCAGGAAAAGAGGTTTATGGCTTGACGATGCCTTTGCTAACGACTAGCGACGGTAAAAAATTTGGAAAAAGCGAAGAAGGTGCCATTTGGCTTTCTCCCGATAAGCTTTCTCCTTATCAGTTTTACCAGTATCTTGTTCGTGTACAAGACAATGATGTGATCCGATTAATGAAAATGCTGACGTTTATGGAAATGGACGAAATTAGGAAGTACGAATCGATGATGGAACGGGAAGATTATGTTCCCAATACAGCTCAGAAACGCTTGGCAGCAGAAGTGACGCAAATGGTGCATGGCGATCAAGGATTGAAGACTGCCTTGAAAGTGACGGAAGCTGCGAAACCTGGCCGAGAAACTGATCTCAATGCGGAAGTTCTAGAATCGATAGCCCATGACATGCCTTCTGAAACCTTCAAAGCGGAAGAAATTGTTAACAATAAGCTCATCGATGTCGTTGTCTTAACAGGTTTGCAGGAGAGTAAAGGGCAGGCAAGAAGGTTGATTCGCAATGGCGGCTGCTATCTGAATAACAAAAAAATGACTGAAGAAAATCATGTTTTCACAGCAGATGATTTTGTTGACGGCCGTTTGATTTTGCTTGCAGTAGGAAAGAAAAATAAAAAGCTTATCCGTCTAGATAAACCGGTAAAATAAAAAAAGTCTTGCTTGAAAACAAACATGAGAATAAGAATGGCGATCAGTCACGACACGAAATGGAATAAGTCGGTGGCACTTAAACTTTAAGGAGTCTGCAATTATGTCTTTTGATGATAAGAAATCTACAGTGACAAAGAAAAAGTTAATCAATGCGATATCCCAGGATAAGGGGATTCATCCCAATGATGTGAGACATGTCATCCAAGCTTTTCTTGATAAGATGACGGATTGTCTGACAAATGGAGAGCGTCTTGAATTCCGCGATTTTGGTGTTTTTGAAGTTGTTGAAAGAAAACAGAAAATCGGCAGAAATCCGAAAAATGCGTCTGTGCCAATCGTTATTCCGGCAAGGCCTGCTGTTAAATTCACTCCAGGAAAGAGGATGCGGAAGTTGATTGAAAAGACACCAGAAGAGCTAGCATCTGTAGAGTAAATAAAACATTTCGTTAGAGATTATTTGAAAAGAAACGAGTGAAAGCTGAATTTTCGGCAATCTCTCATTTTTCAGGGAGTCTTAATCGTGCTTCAATGCATCCAAATAATAAACTTGGCAATTTTAATTGGATATTATATAATCATCTACTAAATTTTAATTATCCATAGAGGAAATATGTCTTTTCCTAAGTTATTGGCTATTATAACTGTGTTGTTATTCGGGTCGATTGCTATTGCTGCAATTTTCAAGAAAAAAGAGATCAGCGATCCCTTGGCTGAGACAGAAATTGTTCTTGCTCCTGTCAGCATAGAGGAAGATCCTTTGGTGACCGACGCTGTAAAAGAAGAGAAATCTCTGGAATTATTGGCAGCGGCTTCAACTGAAGAAACCGCACAAGAAGTTCCTGAAGCGGATCGGATTGATGAGTTTTTCAATACTAGAGGGCAGAAATTTCCCATTGTGGAGACAATCACATATAAGAAGAAAGTTCCTTGGTTAAAGGGGCGTGCGGCTTGGATTGCTGATTATGCCTCCCACTACAAGACCTCCCGTCACTTTATTGCCCGCAGTCTCAATGGAAAACCCTTATACGATAAGCAAGATGTTGTCGACGGCGATCGCTTCAATGTTTTTAAAGAAGACAAGAACCTTTCTTTTTATCTTCTGGTCGATCTGCAGCGCAGCAAGATGTGGTTTTACTATTTAGATGAAGAGAGCAACGACCGGGTTTTAGTCAAGACCTATCAGGTCGGATTGGGAAGATTGGAAAAAGATTACGAGTCTGGAAGCCTCACTCCTTTGGGCAAGTATTCCCTAGGGGAAAAAGTCGCTGTTTATCGTCCAAAAACGATGGGATTTCATCAAGGGGATAAAGTTGAAATGGTTCGCATCTTTGGCACACGCTGGATCCCTTTTGAGGAGGAATTGGATCACTGCACAGCTCCTGCTAAAGGATTCGGAATTCATGGACTGCCTTTAATGCCTAACGCGAAAGGAGAGCTGGTTGAAAACAGTGATACTCTTGGAAAATATGAGAGTGATGGATGCATTCGGTTGGCAACCAAGGATATGGAGGAACTGTTTTCTGTGATTATAACTAAGCCCGCCGTGATTGAAATTGTGAAAAATTTCCACGATGCAAAGCTCCCCGGCAAAGAATCTAGAGGTTAAGCTAATGAAAGAAATGAAGCTGATGAAAGATATTTTGCCTCATGAAAAACAAATTTTTGAATATATCAAAACGATCGACCATTTAAAGAAGCAAAATCAGAATAATCCGCTTTTCAATTCCGAAATTATCAAGCTGGAAGAGAAGCTTGAAGAGCTCAAAGAAAAGGTTTACGGAGAGTTGACGGCATGGGAAAGGGTTGGCATCTGCCGCCATCCACAGAGACCTAAGACGCTGGATTATATCAAAAATATTTGCGACTCTTTCGTTGAATTGCATGGCGACCGTTTATACCGCGACGATCCTTCGATTGTGGGGGGATTGGCGACAATCAACGGAATGAAGTGTGTCATCGTCGGGCAGGAAAAAGGGAATGATACCGAAAGCCGTGTCAAACGCAACTTTGGCATGCTTCACCCTGAAGGTTTTCGCAAAGCTTTTCGATTGATGAAAATGGCGGAACGGTTCTGCCTGCCGATCGTCTCTTTGCTCGATACGCCTGGAGCATATCCAGGTTTAGAGGCTGAAGAAAGAGGACAGGGCTGGGCGATTGCGCATAATCTTAAGGAGATGTCTCTGATTAAAACTCCGATTATAGTACTTGTCATCGGAGAAGGATGTTCGGGAGGCGCTTTGGGCATGGGAATTGGCGATGTGATCGGAATGCTTGAGCATTCCTACTATTCCGTGATCTCTCCAGAAGGCTGTGCTTCAATCCTTTGGAAAGATGCATCGAAAAACGTGGAGGCGTCTTCTGCCCTGAAGCTGAACGCCGAATATTTGCAGAAATTTGGAATGATTGATGAAATTATTCCTGAGCCTTTAGGCGGAGCGCATCATCAACCTGAAGTTGTCTATGAAAGTGTCATCAAATTCATTAATGAACATTACCAGGTCTTAAAACGGATCCCTTCCGAATTGCTTTTGGAGCAGCGTTATCTCAAATTCCGAAACATGGGTGAATTTCAAAAAGAGGAGTTGGAAGAATATGATCGAAGTGACGAGCACCTTGCAGCTGAAGAGCCTGCTTGAAGAAAATCAAGCGAAAACTTTTTTTATATTCAAACATAGCACCCGTTGTCCGGTCAGTGCGATGGCATTTGCAGAGTTTGAACGGTTTTCAGGAAAGCACCAAGAGGTGATTTGCGCATTTGTTAAAGTCATTGAACATAGAGATGTCAGTGATTTAATCGCAGAATTGACCGGAGTTGTCCATCAGAGTCCTCAAGTTTTTTTGTTTGACAAAGGAGAGCTGCTTTGGAATGCCTCCCACTCAGATATTCGTGAAGAGTCGATGGCGGCACATTTATCTTAAGTATCCAACCATGAAAAAATTATTTCTTTCGGCATTGGGAAATCCTAAGCATCGTTCTCTCTTCATTTTTACAGTATTTGCCATGTGTGCGTTAACAATTGCAACGCAGTTGGAAGTATTAGCGATCGGTGTGATGACCAAAAAAGGTCCTGATGCTTTCGAATTATTTGCACCGATCAAAGAGGGGGCGCTGCAGCGTGTCGATGCCATCGATAGGAAAACGGTGGATGAGCGTTGGGGCGAGATGACCCATTCTGATATTTTGACAAAAGAGGAAGCGCGCGACTTCATTGCCAATATGAAGAGCAGCGATCGTATTCAGCAAGCAATTAACGTCATCGATCGCTATTTTCCGATCTCAAACAGCTTGCGTCATTTAGCGATTGTCTTGGTATTTGTTGCACTTTTTAAAGCGGTTACCCTTTTTGCTCACCGATTTGCAACCCGCGTGCTTGCGATTCGGGTGAGCCGCGATCTTAGACAAGAGTATTTCGAGCATATCCAGTCGATGCCGATGGAGTTTTATCAAAACTACAACATCGGTTCACTTTCGTCGAGAGTCGTTGGAGACTCTTCAATGATTGCCGAGGCTGTAACAGCAGTGTTGACAAACTATCTGCAAACACCTTTTACAGTGGTGTCTACCTTGATTCTCTGCTTTTACACATCGTGGCAGCTTTCTTTGATCGTTTTTCTTGGATTTCCGTTGATCGTCATTCCGATCGTCTATATCTCAGGACGAGTGCGAAAAATTTCCAGGCAGATTCAGCAGAATCAAGAACAGTTCACTTCTGTCCTTATCGACTTTTTATCGGGAATCCAAACAGTCAAAGTTTTTTCTATGGAAGATTTCTCCTTGAAAAAATACAAGGAGCAAAATGAGCAGATGGCCAGGCTTGAGAAAAAAAGCGCCCGTTACGATCTTTCGTCCAGACCGGTTGTGCATACGATTGCGATGTCCTTCCTCTCCATATCTATGCTTTGGGGGTTGTATGTTTTGAAGCTTAGTGTATCGGAAGCGCTTTTCTTTTGCGGGTTGCTGTATGTTTTTTATGAGCCTGTTAAAAAATTCGCTGAAGAAAATAGCCGGATTCAAAGAGGAATTGCTGCTGCCGATCGCATGTATGATGTGATGTCGGTCAAACCCTGCATTACAGACAGGCCGGACGCGGTGAAATTGACCGAGTTTAAAGAGTCGATAGAGTTTGACAATGTCAGTTTTCGATATGGCAATGAATGGATTTTGAACAACCTTAGTTTTTCTGTAAAAAAAGGGGAGACAGTTGCGATTGTCGGGCCTACAGGCGCAGGAAAGTCAACCATTGTCCAGCTGATTCCGAGGCTCTATGAACCGCAGTCAGGTGAAATTCGCATTGACGGCCTCCCCATCGAGTCGTATACCCAAAAATCACTGAGGGATCAGATCGCTTTTGTGCCGCAAAGACCCTTTTTATTTATCGATACTGTGGCGGCGAATGTCTCTTTTGGATGTCCCTATACATTGGAAAAGGTAAAAGAGGCTGCTGTCAAAGCGCATGCCCATGAGTTTATCGAGCGTCTTCCGAATAGATATGACTCCATCCTTTCAGAAACAGGAAAGAACCTCTCCGGAGGCCAGCAGCAGCGTTTGGCTATTGCTCGGGCCCTATTTAAGGATGCCCCTATTCTGATTTTAGACGAGGCTACATCGGCACTTGATACAGTGAGCGAACATGGCATTAAAACGGCGATCGCAGCGCTTAGAGGGCAGATGACTCAGATTATCATTGCTCACCGTCTGACCACGATTGAAGATGCAGATAAGATCATCTACCTTGAGGGAGGGCAAAAGATTGCTGAGGGAACTAAGGATGAGCTCTTGAAGTGCTGCCCAGGCTTTCGTCAGATGTGGAACGCGATGCATCAATCAAGCGGTCAGAGAGAGCTTGCGCATGCGTTGTAAACAGGCATTAGTGGTTCACTCTGGCGGAATGGATTCTTCTCTTTGCCTTAAGTTGGCAATCGACCGCCATGGAGCCGATCAGGTGTTGTCTATTTCTTTTCGCTATGGGCAGCGGCATTCCAATGAACTTGTCCAAGCTGCAAAAATTTGCAGAGATTGGGGGGTAGACCACTGCGTTATTCAGTTGGATTGCCTGCAGGAGATCACTGATAACGCGCTGATGAACACCGAAATTGCAATCGAGCATTCTCAAGGCAGGCCGCCTAATACGTTGGTTTTAGGGCGGAATGGATTAATGGCGCGTCTGGCAGCGATCCATGCCAATCATCTAGGAGCAGAAAAAATCTACATGGGAGTGATCGAGGTGGAGGGGGCTAATTCCGGCTATAGAGACTGTTCAAGAGATTATATGGATCTAATGGAGAAAATTTTGCGGATAGATTTAGACAATCCGCGGTTTGAAATTGTGACGCCGATTGTACAGATGACAAAATGCCAGACAATGGCGCTCGCTGATCAATTAGGGGTTTTGGATTACTTATTGAAAGAGACGATTACTTGCTATGAAGGAATTGGGGGAAGAGGGTGTCAGCATTGCCCTGCCTGCAAGCTCCGCAATGAAGGGGCTGATCGGTATAAACGTTTATCAATTGGTTATGTCTTAACAAAAAATTAAAGAAATATTGATGTTTTTTTTACCATTTTATATAATGATTCTGTAGGAATATGAAATAGTAAGAGGGTAATAAAATGACTAGTACAGGGGGAATACCTCCAGACGGAGGATCTATCCATTGGCAAAGTTCTTCGACGTCCGGTAGTGATGAAACGGAAAGGACGACAAGAGCTGCGACTTTTAAAGCTGATGGGAAAGAATATACGGTGAAGGTTTCCTATAGTCGTCAAGCGGTAAAAGAGAAATATGGAATTAGTGACGATGCAGTTGATGCGACAATGGAAGAGGTGATTTCAAAAATTGGAGTCGAACAATTAAAGAATCTGGCGGGACACTCGATTAGCGCTTCATTGCGTGGGAAGGGAGGGGAGCAGATTCAATATAAGGCGAACAAGGATTCCAACTATCAGATCTTTTCGGATGCACTCAAGACGAAAAATCTTCCATTATTTCAGACAATTTCCACTGTGCGAACTATTTTTCAATTGAATACTGGAGCTTTAAAGCGAGTTCCTTCGTCGTCTGGCGAAGTAGAACTGGATATTAAAGAAGAAACGGAAAAATTGAGAGATTCTTCTATACGATTTAAAGAAGTCCCCAACGAAGTTTTTGCGTTTATTGAACATTTGAGTAGCACTAATCCTATCGCATCAGATTTAGAAAAAATCAAGAAAATCATCGAAGCAGATTCAGCAGATTCAGCAGATGAAGTCAAAAAAATCTTGCAAGATCCGAAATTAAATTTAACCAAAGAGCAGCAAAATGAAGTGCTGAAACAGTTGAAAGATGTTGATTTTGCAGATGAGATACGAGTCGCGATCGGCTTGCAAAAAGAAGGAGATGTCTTTTTAGATGTTTCTCAAGGAGGAATTCAAATTGAGAACCAGCCGGAAGAGGTGGGGAAGATGGCTTGCGCATCCATCTGTGGACAGGCGATTTTATGGATGGAAAGTAATAACGAGTATTTAGTAACAAGAGAAGATTTTGAACAGGTAATCAAAGACGGCATTGATCGGCATGTCGGTAAAGAGCGTGTTGAAAATCCTCCAGAAGGAAAAGAATTTAATGGCGTTTTTAAGGGAATTTCTGAAGATTTTGAAAGTGAAGATTATAAATTTGAACACAGTTTTATCACAGAACATTTTGATGATGAAGTTGAGTTAATGACTTCAAGTGATTATCTTGTTGTCACTGGTTATTCCTCTGCTTGGGGTGAGGAACTAGGGTCGATTTTGCTATTTAAAGTAGATGATGATGAATCCTCAGCTCAATGGGGAGTGATGGATTCTCATGGACTTACAGAAAACAAGGATACAAAAGATGAAATCACCAGAGGGGCTTCGCTAAGATTTTTTGATACAGCACAAAAGGCTTTGGACTATGTCAAAGGCCATGTCAAAATGGGAGAGGAAGATAGTGCTCGAGTAGATAAGGTTTCAGTGGTTGATCGACAAAGTTGATGGTGCCGCTCTCATCATCATTGCGGTCGATAGCGATCAGCTCTTCCCAAAGCTGATGCCGTGACTCTTCATAAACACACTCTCCGGCAATCAATTGCACTCTGTAGGTTAAAAAACCTCCTGTTTTGCAATACTCATCGTTCAATATGCGGAACACTGTTGTTCCTTTAGCCCTGCGCAAAGGGATCTTGCGATCGATCTGCTCGCGGTTCCTAAAACGCAGCTGCAAGCGCAGATGAGGATCATCCAATTCCATTAATTGCTTCGGAACTGACCAGGAGATGACCAGGCGTTGCCCAAAAGGCGGGCAGTTCAGCAGGGGATCGGGTGTGTCCACATAAAAACTAGCCAACGATTCACGCGTTACATAATCGGAGTGCACGGTTAGCATCCTTGTCGAACAGGAGGCAAGGGCGCCAAAGATTGCAAACATGAGCAAAAAGGTGTTTAAAGATAACAAAGAATCTTTCAGTGTTTGGTTGATTTTGTCTTTCAAATGATTCTCTCAGGCAAAAGTTGACGGCAACCTTCACCTCTAAAATTTTTCGTTTTAAGAGCATTATCAACATCTTTTATCAAGGATTTTGTCGTTTTCCAGTCAAGGCAAGGATCGGTGATTGATACGCCGTATTTCAGGTTGGATGCGCACTCGTGAATGGATTGGTTGCCCCCCTCGATGTGACTCTCAAGAATAAATCCTTTGATCGCATCATTGCCTGCAACGATCTGGTCCATCACTGAACTCAGTACCTCCCGCTGCCGATAAGGACTGCGTCTGGAGTTGTCGTGCGAGCAATCGATGATGATCTTTTGCGGCATCTGAGCGCTTTCCAAGTGAGCGATCGCCTCAGCAATGGACGAAGCGTCGTAATTAGAGCGCTGCTCGCCTCCACGCAAAACAATGTGGGAGTCGGGGTTGCCGAGAGACTTTACGCAGGCAAGCTTGCCATTCGGATCGAGAGAGAGAAAGGTGTGAGGCTCAGAAGATGAAACTGCGCCATTGACTGCAATTTCGATGTTGCCGTCTGTATTATTTTTAAAAGCGACAGGCATCGGTAGATGAGATGCAATCTGGCGATGGATTTGCGACGACGAAGTGCGCGCCCCAATGCAGCTCCAAGTGATCAAATCGCCGAAATAGTGGAAGGAAAGAGGATCTAGAAGCTCTGCCGCTAAAGGAATCCCCATATCAGTCAGCTGTAAAAAGAGCTCGCGCGTCCACTGCACTCCCGTCGCTACATCATAGGAACCATTTAAGTGGGGATCGTACATAAATCCTTTCCAACCTAAAACAGTGCGCGGCTTCTCAAAATACACCCGCATCACAATCAGCAGCGTCTCTTCAACTTCGGAAGAGAGTTTTTTCAATTTTTGCGCATAGTCAATTGCAGATCTGGGATCATGGATCGAGCAGGGGCCGACGATAGCTAATAGGCGAGATTCTTGACCGTTTAAAATACGCCGGGTTCGAGACCGGGACTGTTCAACGAATTCTGTTTGTGCTACAGTTGCGGGCAACTTTTCTTTTAGCTCCAGGGGAGTTAGAAGAGAATCGGAACAATCCGTATTGAACGGTGAGATTTTCAACATGAGCCTTTGTCAACTAAAGGGTGAAAAGTGGAAACCATAGCAAATTCTCAATTTTTTCGAACAGCTTTTGAAAAGGGGCAAAGCGATTTTGTTCAAAGATCTTCGAACGGGCCGGTTTTCGATGCGGCAATCAAACCCTCCCTTGCCAAAGAGTCTTACCGCATACATCTGCAGGGCAGCAACGTGTGCATAGAAGGGGGAAGCGCAGCCGCTATTTTTCAGGGTGCCGGATTGTGGGAAGCGGCCTTTGCCAGTGGACATGGGGCTGATTATCTTGGAAAACATGAAGCAGCTTATCCTTGTCGATGGCTTTATCCAAAGAAGAAATTTGAAGAAAAATATTTGTGCAAACGCCTTCTGCAAATGGGGTACAATGGAGTGGTCCTGGAACAGTATCCCAATCATCTGCAGGTTTTTAAAAAATTTGGTTTAGAGGTAGTTTTATTGGCAAAAGCGCCAGATTCAACTCCTTTTGACGCAGGATGGAATCCGGTGTTTGAAAACCTTGAAGGGATTCAAGCTGTTTATTGGAAAGGGACTTACAGCTCAGGAAAATATCTTCATCATCCGATGGCTAGAGACGACCTGATGATTGATCTTGCTTTGCGGGAGGTGAAAGCTGTCGAAGAGGCAATTCAAGGACGCTGCGCGCTTGTTTATGAATTGGATCCGAGGAGCTCTATCCATTGGATCCCTGAGTTCATGGATGGGGTTGGCGAGCAGACGATGGTAAGTTTTTCTGCTTTGAACGGCAATCCTATTAATCATCATCTCGGTTATCACCCGCTTTGGGAGCTCTTACGCGAACTTCCCGACACAAGCGCAACTCGGCTGCTTCCCATTTTGAATGTTGGAAGTGTTGGACAAGGCGAAGGGTTTTGGCCTGTGATCCCGTTGGATCTGATCGATTTTGCAGCAGCACATATGCGCAGGCAACCTTTTGCAGGCGCTGTGGTCTTGACAAGTTTCCTTTCCAGGCCGGGAACATTTTTGGATGGAGCTTTGTGGACAGCGGGACATGCGCTTTGGGGAGAATATGCTCCCAGAATTCTTTTGGAAACTTGGTGCAAAGCTTATCACCCCAGCCTGGCATCGCTTGAGCTTTTAGGAGATATTTGGAAAGCGATGCGCCGTTTATCCGGACTTCAAGCTGTTGGGAAGTGCTCGACAGAAGAGTGCCGCAGCTTCTCGGAAAGTTTAGTCGGGGAGTTAAACCGCCTGCAAAGGACGGCAGATGAATGCAAAGGGTCTATTCAGGAGTATTTTACCTATTTTGCAAGGGATGCCAGAAGGCAAATTTTGCATTTTCTTCAAAGCCGTCACGCTCCAATGGTCAATGTGTTGAATGGGGACGATCTGCAGGAATCGTTTTGGACGGCGATTCAGCAAAGCGGAGGACCGGGGTTTGGATCGGGAGCTAAAGTATCGATTCTGAATACGCCTCAGAAGGGAAGTGAGGGAAGCGCAATGCGTCGAATTTATGAAGAAGTTGACGTTTTTTCTCTATAAAACCTGCGATTGTGTCCTAATCTGCGACCAATCATCTACAGCTGAAGGTCATCTTTCGATAAATTTCTCCTCCGCCATGTCAAAGACATGTCTCCGATCAAAATTTTCAAAATCTAACCTTCATCTGTAGCGTTTGGCCGCAGATTAGGACACAATCACAGGTTAAAATTTGTTGACCGTCATTGAACGCTTCAGTTAGTCTGGGTCTTTTATTTGCCCGAGGCAGTTACTTTGCTGATTCCATTTGGCTATTACTTACTAGCTCTCTTTATGTTAGGACCCATCGCGATACTGATCAAAAATCGCTTAGGAAAATGGGCGGGATGGATCTATGCCCTTGCTCCTTTTTATGGGATATTGGAATTTCTCTGGATCATGCCAACTTTGGAAAAGGATCACGTTTTGACGGAATCCTACGGATGGATTCCTCAATACGAGATCAGCCTTTCCTTCTATTTTGACGGATTAAGCGAGTTTTTCGGTCTATTGGTGCTTGGGATAGGGGCATTGATCTTAATTTACGGCTCTTACTACACGAAGGCTTATCCGCGCAAAGAGGTGTTTATGGGACACCTCATTTTGTTTATGGCTGCCATGCTAGGGCTGGTGATCGCTGGAAATCTTCTTACTTTTTTTCTGTTTTGGGAGTTGACAGGAATCTTTTCCTACCTGTTGATTGGATTTGATCATGAAAAAGAGAGCGCTAGAAAAGGTGCGCTGCAAGCTCTGCTAATTACAGGATTGGGAGGACAGGCGCTTCTTGCAGGGTTCATTGTCTTGGGGATGGCTTATCCCGATTATGAATTCAGAACACTTTTATCCAATCCTGCCGCTTTGCAAAACTCTGCTTTTTATTTTCCCGCATTGATTCTCATTCTGATCGGCGCATTGACAAAATCAGCGCAGTTTCCTTTTCATTTTTGGCTGCCTGGTGCAATGGTTGCCCCGACGCCAGTCAGCGCTTATTTGCATTCTGCGACGATGGTCAAAGCAGGGATTTTTCTCTTATTGAGGCTCAATCCTGTTCTTGGCGGGACGGAAAGTTGGCACTACATCCTAACGGTAGTTGGTGTGACGACGATGTTTGTCGGCGCCTGGAGCAGCGTGACACAGACAGATCTTAAAAAAGTTCTTGCTTATTCAACGATCAGCGCTCTGGGAACTATTGTGTTGCTGATTGGCACGGATACGGAGTATGCGATCAATGCAGCAATTCTGTATATCCTGGTGCACGCTTTCTATAAAGGAACGTTATTCATGCTTGCAGGAGTGATCCAAAAACAAACCCACACTCGAGAAATCCCAAAGCTTGGAGGCCTTTATCGATACATGCCTCTGACTGCTGTTGTGATGTGTCTGGCTTTAGTTTCCATGGCCGGTATTCCTCCTATGCTAGGCTTCATTAGCAAAGAGTTGGTTTACGAAGCTAAGGTTCACGCTCCAAATGCTTACTGGTTTATCCTACCTGCCGGTGTCATTACCAATATGATCATGGTTTTTCTCTCTTTGCGGTTGTCTATTGATGTTTTTTGGGGAAAGGCTGGCCAGTATTTGAAACGTCCGGAAAAACCTGTGATCTCGATGATCCTTGGACCTGTCGTCCTTGTTTTCCTTAGTTTAGTTCTTGGCATTTTTCCTGAAAGCATTGCTAATGCATTAACTGCGGAAGCCATTTCAGATATCAACCCCCATTTTGGAGCGATCGAGCTAAAACTTTGGACCGGATGGAATACGATTCAACTCATCAGTCTTCTAACTCTTGTTCTGGGTGGATTTTTGTACATTAAAAAGGAAGTTTTCATCGAATCCGTTCAAAGAGTCAATGTCCGATATTGCTCTCAGAAATTCTCCGATCTATTTTTCCGCTTGATCGACAGGTTTTTGGCGTTTACAAAAGAAAAAACCGGTATCGTTCAGCATGGATACCACCGGTTTTATCTGATGACAATTTTTTCTGTGGCATCAGCGTTTGTGTGGCTGCTCCTTTGGCATTCTCATGCTGTGGAGATCGCACTAAATTTTGACGAAATACCGATCAGTCAAGCTGCGATTTTGCTGTTGATCATTGTTTCTGTTTTTTATGCCGTTTCCTCTCCTTCAAGAGTAGTCGCTCTCATTTCGATGGGGGTGGTGGGCTTTGGTATTGTCATGGTCTTCATTGTGTTTAGCGGAGTGGATCTCCCGATCACGATGATCCTTGCAGAAGTGATGATGATCATTTTGTCGATGGCGCTCCTTTACTATCTTCCACGCTATGTGAGTCAATCGGATAAGGGGGAGAGGATGAGAGACGCAGTCATCGCAACGGCTGTCGGGGCGAGCATGGCCGTTTTGATTCTACAGGCAAATGCTGTGGATTTAGGAGCGCCTATTTCCAATTTTTATAAAGAAGTTAGTTATCCTGAAGCGTTTGGACGCAATATTGTCAATGTGATCCTTGTTGACTTTCGAGCCTTTGATACGCTTGGGGAGATCACTGTCTTGACGATTGCGGCTCTTGGGATCTTTTCCTTGATGAATGGAGAAACTGCAATCGAAAAAATGCGGGAAGAATCGGCAATTCTGCAGATTGCGGCAAAAATTCTTCGTCCTCTTTTGATTGCTTTGTCTGTCGTGGTATTTTTGCGTGGACACAACGATCCTGGAGGCGGGTTTATTGCAGGATTGATGGTAGGCGCTGCAGAGATCCTTTACATGATGGCATTTGGAGTAAGTCAGGGGAGGAAAGTGATTTTCCTTAATCCGATCAAAATGATGGGGCTTGGACTGGCATTCTCTGTACTTTCCGGCTTCCCTGGGGTGCTCTTCGGAGTTCCTTTTATGAAAGGAGAATGGATAGATTTAGGGATGGGAATCAAATTAGGAACGCCGATTTTGTTTGATTTGGGAGTCTATTGCACTGTGATAGGGATGTTGACACAGACGGCATTTTTGTTGATGGAGGAGTAAATTGAAGTTTTTATTGGCGATCGTTGTCGGAGTGTTATTCGGATCCGGAGTCTTTCTGCTCTTACGCCGAAGTTTATTTAAGTTGGTGATCGGTTTGATTTTATTGGGGCATGCGACGAATTTGTTGATTTTTGCCTCAGGTAAATTGACTTTGGGCCGCCCTCCTTTTGTTGAACAGGGGCAAAATTCCTTGATGCTGGCCGATCCTTTACCGCAAGCTCTGATTCTAACTGCCATTGTGATCAGTTTAGGAGTCACCGCCTTTGCTCTTGTGCTTGCTTACAAGTTTTATGGTGTGACGAAGATCAGCGATCTGGACGACCTTAAGGAAAATTGATGATCTTACCGGTGCTGCCTCTTATTCTTCCGTTGATTGCCGCTATTGTGTTGATGGCAACTTTAGGAAATGCGAAAGCGCAGAAATGGATTAGCACAGTTGCAGCCTTTTCCATGCTTGCCTCTTCGATCTATCTGTTTTTTTATGTCTATCGCCTGGGCATTGTCGCTTTCCAATTGGGTGGCTGGGAAGCTCCGTTTGGCATCAGCATCGTGTTGGATCGGCTTTCCATGATTATGTTGACTGCAACTGCCTGCGTTGCTGTTTCCGTGATTCTCTATGCTTGCGGCAGTTTGGATGAAAAGCGGGAAAAAAGCGGTTTTTACCCTTTAGTGTTTTGTTTATTGACCGGTGTGAACGGAGCCTTTATCACAGGCGATATTTTTAACCTTTATGTTTGGTATGAAGTGATGTTAACCGCATCTTTTGTGCTGATCACCTTAGGAAAGGAGAAGGATCAGCTTAGCGCTGGGATCAAATATCTGACAATTAACTTTGTTGCTTCAATCTTTTTTGTTTCGGCGATCGGAATTCTTTATGGAATGGTCGGTTCTCTAAATATGGCAGATATTGCTAAACGGTTGATGGATGCCGGAGAAGTTCCTTACATCAGCGGCGTTTGCATGCTTTTTTTCATCGCCTTCAGTATCAAAGCGGCTTTGTTTCCTTTTTTCTTTTGGCTTCCCGCTTCTTATCATACGCCGCCAATTGTGATTACAGCTCTTTTTTCAGGAACATTGACAAAAGTGGCTATTTACACGCTGATCCGCTTTCAAAGCTTGTATTTTTTTTCTGAAACAGCTTTTTGGAAACCTTTTTTCCTCGTGACCGCCTTTCTAACGATGATTGTTGGGGTCTTGATGGCAGCTTCTCAGTATGATACTAGAAAAATTCTCTCATTCCACATTATCAGCCAAGTAGGGTATATGGTGATGGGGATGGCGATCTCCACAATTGGCAGTTTGGCTGGAGCGATTTATTTTGTTGCACACAATATTTTCTCGAAAACTTCCCTTTTCTTTGTCGCTGGTCTGGTCAATCAACGCTCGCATAGTTATGAGATCAGAGATTTGGGAGGATTGTATTCCGCAGCTCCTGCTTTGGCTATTTTATTTTCCATTCCTGCCTTAGCATTGGCAGGAATACCTCCTCTTCCAGGCTTCTTTGGCAAATTCCTGTTGGTGAGAAGCAGTTTGGAAGAGGGGGACTATCTCATTGCAGCAGCTGCAATTTTGGTCAGCCTCGCGACTCTGTTTTCTATGGCGAAAATTTGGAACGAAGTGTATTGGAAGAAAAAAACTTATCATGCCGAATCTGGAAAAATCAGTCGCAGGGCCGTTGCTGCAACTTCTTTTTTGATGGCATGCGTTGTTTTGATGGGAGTGTTTGCGGGGCCTCTCATTGCGCTTTGCCAGGCAGCTGCAGAACAAATTCTGGATCCGCAACAGTATATACAAGCAGTTATGGAAAGGGGATAGGCTCATGCGCATTTTAAGAATCTTTGGGTTTCTCATTTATTATCTGAAAGAAATTGTCATTGCCAGTTTGTCTATTGCCTGGGATATCTTGACGCCGTCAGATTCCCTGGAACCGGGGGTTGTAGAGGTTCCGATCGATTTGAAAAAAGAGATCTCTATTTTTGCGCTGTTTAACCTCATCTCCATGACCCCTGGAAGCTTAAGCTTGGATTATTCCGCTGACAAGAAAGTCATTTATGTCCATGTTCTCTATCTTCACGATCAAGCAGCTTTCATCCATAAAACTAAAGAGGAGTTGGAGAAAAAAATCCAGCTGATATTTGAACCATGAATAGGGATAAATTTATGATCAATTTTTTTCCATTTGCAGTGTTTTTTAGCTCTGCCTGTTTAACCCTTTCGCTTTTTTTGGGGATGTACCAGTTATTGACCGGTCCGACGCTTCCCGATAGGATTGTTGTTTTGGACCTTGTCGCTTCATTGGTTATGGGGTTGATCATCGTATATGCTGCCAAAACAGGTGAAACGGTTTACTTAAACGCTGTCGTTGTCATTGCTTTGCTTTCATACATGAGCAACATTGCATTTGCGAAATACTTAAGGAGGCAAATTGATGACTGACTGGGTGTCGGGCTTTTTGCTCATGAGCGGTTCATTCTTTATGTTGGTGGCTTCCATCGGCGTTGTGAAGTTTCCGGATGTCTATGCGCGCATACATGCGATTACGAAGGCAACTTCTCTCGGAATGATTTTACTGCTTGCTGCAGCTGTTGTCCTTTTTCCCATGCCGCTGGTTTTTCTTGAGGTCGTTGCAACCCTGCTGTTTATTGTGATGACTGCTCCCGTCGGCTCGCATATGATTTCCAGGATCGCTTACAAAATGAAGGTTTCTAAGAAAGGGATGCCAGACATCGGTGATGAAGTAGATTCATGATTGAAATGCTGGCATCATCTGATCGAGTTTTAATAGATTTGAATCAATTATTTAGCTCCCTTTACTTAAATTGAGCAATTGGCTAACCTATTATAGATTATTTTTTTAAAAATAGACAAAAATATTCTATATGAGTCATTTCGCTGAACTTATCAACTTCGCACGCTCCTGGATATGGGGAGCTCCTCTTCTTGCCCTGATCCTTGGAACGGGGGTTTATCTCACAATTCTTTTGCGCGGCGTGCAATTCCGCTATCTTTGGTTTGGATTAAAGCAGCTCTTTGCAAAAAGGAAAAAGGGCGCCGTGGGCGATATCAGCCATTTCGAAGCCGTCATGACGACATTGGCAGGTGCAATAGGCACAGGAAACATCGTTGGGGTCTCCACTGCACTTGTGATAGGAGGAGTGGGTGCGCTGTTCTGGATGTGGGTGACTGCATTTTTTGGGATGGCAATCAAGTATTCCGAATCGCTTTTAGCCGTGAAATATAGAGACATTGATAAACGGGGAGAAATGATCGGCGGCCCGATGGAGTACATGGAAAAAGGGCTGAAACTGAGATGGATGGCGGTGCTGTTTGCTGTTTTAGGCATGGTGGCTGCAATTGGAACAGGAAACCTTGTTCAGGTAAATTCCATCGCAGATGCAGTTAACGCTGTATGGGGGATCAGTCCATGGCTCACAGGAATTGTCCTCTCCGTAGTTACCGGATTGGTTTTAATCGGCGGTGTTCGCAGTATAGGCCAGGTCGCAGGTATCCTAGTCCCTTTAATGAGCGTGTTTTATCTCGGCGGCGGCTTTCTGATCCTTTTATTGAATTATGACAAAATCCCTTATGCATTCGCAGTAATTTTTGAAAGTGCCTTTAGCGGACAGGCGGCAGCGGGTGGATTTGCAGGCTCTACAGTTCTTGCGGCGATTCAAATGGGAGTTGCCAGAGGGGTTTTTTCCAGTGAGGCAGGCCTTGGTATTTCATCCATAGCAGCTGCTGCTGCAAAGACGGATTCTCCTGGAAGACAGGCAATGATCACGATGACAGGCACTTTACTTTCTACATTTATCGTCTGTTCGGTCACAGGGCTTGTGATTGTTGTCACTGGAGCGTTTGGAGTTTTGGATGACGGGGGAAATATTCTCAAAGGAGCCAGTTTGGCAATTTACGCATTCAGCTCTGTAATCGGAGGTGGGGGGTATATTGTTTCGATCGGATTGGTTCTTTTTGCATTTTCCACAGTTGTCGCTTGGGCTTATTACGGAGAGAAATGCGCTGAGTATCTCTTTGGAGAAACGGCTGTTTTTTACTACCGAATCCTATTTTCCCTAGTCATTATCCCCGGGGCCGCGTTTGAATTAGATCTTGTCTGGGCTCTTGCGGATATATCAAACGGTTTAATGGCAATCCCTAATCTGATCGCCTTAATCGCTTTGTCAAAAATTTTGTCTAAGGAGACTGGAGATTTTGTCAAACAGATTAGGGATGAGAATGCCGCAGGTTAATCGATGACTTGGCTTGATACCATTTATCAATGGGTTTGGGGCATTCCCATGCTCATCTTGCTCTTAGGCAACGGCCTCTTATTGACGGTCCTTTTGAAAGGGCTTCAATTCCGCTATCTTCCCTATGCATTGCGTCTCATCATCTCTTCAGATAAAGAGCAGGACAGCAAAGTGAAAGGCGACATTTCCAATTTCGAGTCGTTGATGACAGCGCTTGCCGGAGCTCTTGGCATTGGTAATATCGCTGGTGTCTCAACCGCTTTTGCTGTGGGAGGGACTGGAGCCCTGTTTTGGATGTGGGTAATGGCTCTTATTGGAATGGCTACGAAATATGGAGAAGCGATTCTTGCAGTCAAATATCGGGTGATGGATGACAGAGGAGAGATGTGCGGTGGTCCGATGCATTTCATCGAAAGAGGATTGGGGTGGAAATGGCTCGCTGGTGCGTTTGCTCTTTTTGGTGCGATCGCCTCTTTTGGTGGCGGTAATATGATCCAAGCGAATTCCGTTGCGGATGTCATGATGAATCTTTATCACATTCCATCCTGGGTGTCGGGTGTTATTTTGGCTCTTATCACAGGATCGATTCTTATCGGAGGGATTAAAAGTATTGGCCGATTTGCCGCTTTCATGGTTCCGTTCATGGCTGTTTTTTACATCGGCGGCGGTTGTCTCATTCTTTTGAAAAGTTATGATCGGATTCCGGATGCGATCCTTTCAGTATTTCAACATGCGTTTACCGGACAGGCTGCATTTGGCGGTTTTGCCGGTTCAACCTTGCTAATGACCATTCAAGTCGGGATGAGTAGAGGGTTGATGACAAGCGAGGCAGGCCTGGGCACAGCTTCTATTGCCGCAGCTGCAGCAAAGACCGATTTTCCCGGAAGACAAGCAATGATCTCCATGACCGGAAGCTTTATTGCAACGATCGTTTTATGTACGGTAACAGGACTTGTTTTGGGGGTCGCTGGCGTTCAAGGGGCGCTTAGGCCTGATGGTGTTCCGCTCAATGGAGCTTCCATGACGATGGCTGCATTTGAATCGGCTTTTCCCTGGGGCGGTTATATCGTTACGATTGCACTGATCCTATTTGCTTTGACAACGCTTCTCGGATGGGCGTACTATGGAGAGAAATGCCTGGAGTATCTGTTTGGAACTTTCTCTATTCTGCCCTTCAGGTTGATCTTTACATTAATCATTATCCCTGGGGCTATTCTTGATCTTGAGGTGGTTTGGAAAGTGGCCGATATTACAAATGGCCTAATGGCTTATCCGAATCTTATAGGGTTGACAGCTCTTTCAGGAGTGATTCTGAAAGAGACAAAGACGTTTTTGCAAGTGGTCAAAAATGAGACCGGATCCTCATCTTCTAACGATTTTCATTGTGCATAATTTTGAACATTATTTAAGATTGCTGACCCACGATATGGAGGAAACGATGAGATCTATAAAAAATTCGATTTTAATTCTTTTGTCTGCCGCAGGATGTTTGACCCTTTCTCCTGTCGGAGCTGCTGAAATTTGCGAATGCGGTTTTACCATTGGCGGAGATTATTTGTATTGGTCTCCTTGCCTTAGCAATTTGCATTTTGCAGCGGAAGGGCAATCATCTTTCACAGAAGAAAGCAATGTCAGCAATATTGTGAATTATCACTTTATCGATCCCGATTGGAACGGAGGATTTCGTTTATACTTAGGAAAAGAAGACTTGTGCGGTTGTTTTGACGTAATGGCGACCTACACGAACTTTAGCTCGAAGTGCTTCGATAGCATTGTTAATAAGGATCCTCTTCTATCCTTAACTTGGCCAACTCCGCTTCCGGTTGAATATGGCAGGTATGCGACTACGGACTGGAAAATTGATTTTCAAAGAGCGGAGCTGGTTGTCGGGTATTCCATTGAATTTGGAAAGGGATGCGGTCTTTGCTTAAAACCTTTTGCAGGGGCGGACTATGCGTCTATTTGCCAGGATCGCATAGATAAGATGCATGATGTTAAGCCTATTGAAGGAGATGATAAGAATTCTCCCGTTGATCCATCGTTGACAAATACCCTAACACGTTCCCTGGACTATAAGGGCATTGGCCCGATGGTTGGAATTGGGTATGACTTTGAGCTTTTCGAAGGGTTGTCGACATTTGGAAAGGCAAGCCTGAGTTTATTGGTGGGAAAAGCTGATATTGAAGACGAACAAGAGATTTTCAATAATGGGACAACGACCGTAAATGTGCAAAAGTACAAGGATAAATGTGTCTGTGTGCCTGGGGTGCATTTGCAGACAGGATTGTCTTTGAAGACGCTTGTGTGTAACAAATGGCTTCTTTTAAGGGCTGGATACGAATATTTACAATATATACATGCACCTTCCCATCTCATGTACAACACTGAAAGTCCAGGTTCATTTACCGGATTAAACCATAATTCGGTGACTTTTCAAGGATTCTTCGGCGGCGTCGCTTTCTCCTTTTAAAATCTTGTCCATCCAGTAGTTTTTCTGGATGGACATTGAAGCTTACAGATTTAGCGGAGAGTTTTCAGCTTTGCGTTGACTTCCTTTAATTCGTTTTCCGTTTGCTCAAGCTGGCTCCGCGTTTTTTCGATCAAGGCTTTCGGCGCTTTGCTGACGAAATTCTCATTCGCTAATTGCCCCTGTATTTTTTCCTGTTGCTTTTCCAGGCGCTCTCTTTCTTTTTCCAACCGAATCGCTTCCTTTTCTGAAAACTCTTTTGGCATGGGAATGATCACTTTTAAATCTTCGACGATGCCGACGGATGAAAGCCCGATTAGAGGCTCTTCTACATAGCAGGACAAGGAGCGGGTACGCACCAAAGCTTCAATGATATTGCCATTGTCGCGGACTGTCGAGAAATTTGTCGATTGATCGTTTCCAATGATAAACACTTCAGTTTCCACGCTGGGAGGAATTTTCATCTCTCCCCGGATATTGCGGATCGTGTAAACGACCTGGCCCATGAGATTGAATGCATGATTAATCTGCGAGCTCATTGCCTCTGGCTTGATGACCTTAGGATACGGAGCAATGATGCAAGCTTTCGCTTGCAGAGCTGCGACCGCTTCTTTTGTATAGGGGTCTGCATCTGCGTCTTCAGCTGTATCTGCAAAGCGCTCTTTAATCTTTTGGAACAGCTCCTCTGTAATGAATGGCGCCATGGGATGGATTAATCGGAGTGCCTGTAGTAAAACGATGACGAGCAATTTTTGCTTATTTTTCCTTTCTTCTGGAGAACCCTGTTTCCCGAATAGAACAGGTTTTGCAATTTCCAGATAGTATGCGCAAAATTCGTTCCAATAAAAATCGTATGCGCGCGTTGCCGCTTGATCAAATTGATAATTGCTTAAGTTGAAATTAACATCTTCGACAGTTTTAGATAATGACGAAAGGATCCACTGATCCTCCAATGTTAAACGAGATTCGTCTAATCCTTCAGAAAGCTGTTTCGAATTAAGCGGATCGTTGGCATCCAGGTTCATGAAAATAAAACGTGCACCGTTCCAGATCTTGTTGGCGAAGTTTTTAAATTCTTCAAATTTTCGACGGTCAAGATCGATCTGCCATGCCTGAGAAGCGCTTGAACAGAGAGCCATTCGCATAGCATCAGTACCATAATCCTCTATGATTTCAAGCGGGTCGATGATATTTCCTTTGGACTTGGACATTTTTTCCCATTTGCTTTCAACATCTTTTGGTACAGGTTTGGTTCCAAGATCGAACGCGATCCTTTCTTTTTCGTCGCAGTATTGAACTCCTCCGCCTGCATCTTTTCTCCAATACGACTTTCCAAAGATCAAGCTGTGTAGATAAACTTCTGGAAAGGGAGCCTTTTCAAACAGATGCTCTCCCATCATGATCATGCGGGCGACCCAGAAAAATAGAATGTCGTGTCCGCATACCATGGCAGAGTTGGGATAAAATTTTTCCAGCTCTTCTGTTTTGTTTGGCCATCCCAAAGTAGAAAATGGCCATAGGGCAGATGAAAACCAAGTATCCAGCACATCCGGATCCTGTTCCCACTTGTCCGGTTCGGCTTCAACTTCAGGAGGGGTGCCATCCCCTTCATAGCAGATCACACGGTCTGGATTGTCTTTATGGTACCAGATCGGGATTCGGTGCCCCCACCAGAGCTGGCGGCTGATACACCAGTCGCGGAGGTTGTCGATCCAATGAAAATAGGTGTTTTGCCAGTTTCTTGGGATGAGGGAAACGATCTCTTCTTGGACGATTTCCCGCAAGCGGGGAGCGAAATGGCTCATTTTTACAAACCACTGCTTGGAAAGATAAGGCTCGATTGTCGCCTTGGAGCGATAAGAGACTCCGACGCGATTGGTATAGGGTTCAACTTTTTCAAGGTATCCGAGCTGCTCCATCTCTTCCACAACAGCTTTGCGGGCTTGCTCCATTGCCATCCCTTCAAATTTTCCGCCGTTTTCGTTGATCTTGCCGTCGGGAGTCATGATGTTGATGAAAGGGAGCTTGTGCTCAATTCCCATTTCGTAGTCGTTCGGATCATGCGCAGGTGTTACTTTGACCATTCCAGTCCCGAACTCGGGATCGACATGGCGGTCTGCAATAATAGGGATTTCTCGATTCATGATCGGAAGCAGCAATCGTTTTCCGATCAGGTGCTTGAACATCGGATCTTCAGGGTTGACTGCAACCGCAGTATCTCCAAGCATGGTTTCTGGACGTGTGGTTGCTATTCTTGCCATCCCTGAACCGTCAGCCAAAGGGTAGTTGAAGAACCAGAGAGACGATTGCCGCTCTTCATATTCTACCTCATCGTCAGCGACGGCAGTTTGCGTTACAGGGTCCCAGTTCACAAGGTAGTCGCCGCGATAGATCAAACCTTTTTCATACAGCATTTTGAATGCCGTGCGAACGGCAAGGTTGTTGCCTTTGTCCATCGTGAAACGCAGCCGGCTCCAGTCGCACGAGCATCCCAGTTTTTTCAATTGGCTTAAAATGCGTCCCTCGTTTTTTTCTTTCCATTCCCAAACTAACTTGAGAAACGCTTCCCGCTTGAAATCGCCTCGCCGTTTTCCTTGGGTTTTCATCAGATGACGTTCAACGACAGTCTGTGTCGCGATCCCTGCATGATCGGTGCCGGGTACCCATAAGACTTCAAAGCCGCTCATTCTTTTCCATCTGACTAACACATCGTCAATTGTGCTTCCCAGAGCATGCCCCATATGCAGGACGCCAGTGACATTCGGAGGGGGGAGAACAATGCAATAAGGAGGTTTTTCGGAGCTGGGATCGGCGCGAAAACATTCATGTTTCTCCCAGAAATCATACCAGCGTTTTTCGACCTGTTGTGCGGAATATGTTTTTGGAAGATCAGTTGACATTTCAGTGTTTCCTTTGAACTGTTGAAAAAAGAATAAAGTATAAAGGATTCACTGGAAAAAATGCTAGTTTAGAGGGTGCCCTAGTAGGAAAACTTTGCCGGCGAACTAAGAAAAATCTACCAATTATTTAATAGTTAGTAAAAAATGTGTTATATTAAAAAATAAGGAGAAATATAATAGGAGGGATTTTAAAGATGTTTAATATAAAACATCACTTGCCTCTTTTTATTAAAAAATTTAGAGAAGAATCTTTTATCAAAATTTCCTCAAACGGCGATTTTGAATCTGCTCATTTTTTACTGAGAAAATTGTGCCATTTTTTCAATTTCGATAGCTGCTTTCATGTGAAAGCGGCAGAAGCGTTTGTTTATCAGTTATGGGAATTAGAATCAGTTCCTATTTTGTTCTCTGAAAGTTCTTTTCAAGAGGTTGATTTTTTACTCTACCTTGAAGCTGGAGAGTTGCTGCGGGAAAAGCTTTTAGGTGTTCATCATCTGAAAGCACGCAGGGTGCGTGCTAAATTGGACAGGGGGTTGATCGCTTTGCGCTATCGTCTGGAAGGCTGTAATGGTGGCTGCGATCCGGAAGATCCGGATGAGAGCTTGCTTTGCCGATTGATCCATGCTGCGTCAGTGTGGAAGGAAGGGCAGGTCGTTTTCCGAAATAAAATGTTGACGGTAAAAGATAAAAATCAGCTGAGAGATGCTTCTCGATACCCTTTATTTGCAGAGCTTGTTTTAAGGGATGAAGAAGAAGCTGAAAATTTTTTTACTTGGGCATTGCGCGATCACATTGCGGTGCGTCCGCTCATCGAGTTTCCTCGCAACCAATGGAAAATGAACCGCTATCAACTCAACGGCCGTTTATCCAGAAGAGGAGGCTTCGATCTCAAGGTGCAAAAGGTTCTTTGCGAAGAAGGATTTGAAAAAGTCCTGACTCTCCCTTTTGAAGGAAAGCCCGTGAATATTTTGGATGAGGCAAAATGTGTCTTGTTTCGAGGAAATTATGCACTGACGATTGGAGAAGTGTTCGAGATTTTTGATCGCAAAAAAATTGAAGCGGGTAATTTGGAATACATGGAAGACGGTATCATGAACTGGAATGCTCATCAATGTGGATATTGGGATACTGCCTTAGGCGATTATCAGCGGATCGATCTTGATAAAAGCGAATGGTGGAATGAGCTGCCTGTTTTAGACCGTCTTAGCTTGAAGAAAGCACGGCATCTATTTGGCAGTCATTTAACAGGTACTGAATGGAACTTGTCATTGATTTCTAGCAGGCTGCATCAGGATTTGAACTTTGAAGACGCTCACGGTTATCTTGCGATATCTGTTCCGCAGAACGATGGAACTTATATCGTGTATACTTTGGGTAAATTTACCTTTGCATTTCCTGGCACGCTTTTGCAGGCTTTGTTAAACATTGGAGAGACTGCGGAAGCGGCTATTGCCTATCCTGATGAAAATGTTTTCTATACACACCGAAGAAAAACCTATTATAGCTATGCGATTAGTGAAGAAGATGGGAAAAAATTTTTTGAATCTGTAAAACGAGATATGATGCTGTCTCGCGAAGGGAATTTAATCTATCAAATCGAATCGGAAAATTGTGCAAAGTGGTCTTATGAGAAGCTCGTCTACTCCATTGGACAGCATAGGGTTCCTGAAATTTATACAATGCCATTTTTACATTCGGAACCTCACGGATTCATGAGTGCGATTTTTAAAGTGATCAAATCCTTGCCGAAGCCATGGCAAATTCCTGTGACGACATTTTGCCACTTCCTTTTGGGAGGGTATAAAGGAAGAATGATTATCGAAAATGGCAAAGCGGTATGGAAATCGTTGAGGTATCACCCTTTTTGGAATGATACAGTCATTTTTCACCCTTCGATGCTTCATAAACTGCAAGAAGAGGGAAAAATCGGCCGATTTGTTTCCGCAGGGATCACCTGTGTAAACCGAGCAATCTTTTTCTTTTATTCAAAGAATCTCTCCCGATATTCAAATTTGACATCTTTTTCTTCTTTTTTGGTGTTTTTTTCCAATCGTTTCTTACAAATTTTTACGAAAATTCACAGCGAACCTATACCGAACAAAATATCCTTGTGTTTTTTCATTAAAAATTTATAATCTATTTTTTTATTGTTTTATTAGAAAAGTTATGTTAAGAAACTTTTGATATGTCATTTATTCTATCGAATATACAGGCTTTTTCACAGGCATTAAAAAATGTGCCTGTTATTTGCACTTTTGAAGGGTACTGGAGTTCAATTTCGCCTGCGGTTCAGCAGGCTCAAGCAATGATTGGCGTGGATAAGCATCGTTTGATAAAAATTGCTAAAGTGTTTGCCCAGTGTTTGGACGACTTGGAAAAAGTCCCTACATCGAGCGGTAAAACTCAAGAAGATCTTCTTGCTTGCGTCGATGCGGCGGAAACCATTCAACTTGCTCTTGAAAAAACAAAGTCAAAAAGAGCTGTTCGATGGAGTCGGCAGTTGAAAAGCCGCGTTGTTGCTTTCCAGACGCGCAATCAGTTGAGTGAGAAAATGGCTCCGGGAAAAGAGTTGGTTGATAAAGTGAATGCATTGGCTTCTGAATGGAAAAAAAATTCCCATGTCAGGGAAAGGGAAGGTCTCGATACCTTAGATATTGCACGGCTTAAAAAAATTGAGGACAATGGTGCGTTTATCGAACAATTAACCGTTGACACTGATTTGAGAAATCGATTTTTCAATTGGGTGTTGAGAGACCGGATTGACCCTGAACCATTTATTGAGTTTCCGGCAACCTGCCAGCGATTAACTCAAGCCAGGTTGGCTCATCGCATCGGTTTTTACGGCGGAGGCGATCTAAAGGTAAAAGATGTTGAAATGCCGGAAGGGGAGATGAGAAGAGATCTGACTCTGCCTATGGGAGAAAAGGAAGTCTCTCTTTTGGATGATCGGTTGGTTGTTCATTTGGAGAAAGAGTATGAGTTAACGGTTGGGCAAGTCTTTGAGATGTTCGTTAATCGACAGTGGGAAATTGGAAACATTGAATACTTTAAGGATGGTATTAGCAACTGGAATCCCAAACATTTGGGTCCCTACGATCCAAATACCAAGAAATATGAACAGATAGACTTTGCAAAAGAATCTTGGTGGGAGCATTTACCGGTTGTTGAAGAACTTCCCGTCGAAGAGGCTTCTAGGCGATACGGTCTGCCTTTAGATGGAAATCAATGGGCGATGGTTGTCAGAGCTGCACGCGAGCAAGAGGATGACACTCCGATTGGTGTCCACGGATGGCTGCAAGTCGCTATACCTATTAATGGAAAATATCGCATTTTTGATTTTGGAAAGTATTCTCAGGAATTTCCAAAAACTTGGTATGAATATATTGATATGACAGTAAATACTGTGCCAGCTGCGATTGTATATCCCGATGAAGCAGCCTTTTCGATGGATAGACAGCATATCTGGCACGCTGTCATGGCCACTGCTGAAGAGGGGCAAAAGTTGTTGAGCTCTATTCAGGGAGATGTGGAAAGAGCGGAAGATAGAAATCTTGCTTTTCAATTCTTAGCTGACAATTGCGTGAAATGGGCATGGACAAAAGCAAATGAAGCCGCTGGTGATGTGAAGATGCCTCCAGAGGTTGTCCAAATGAATTTTACCGACCTTAGGCCTACTGGCGTTCTTGGCAGATTTTTCAATACTATCCGCTTGCTACCGAGTAAATTACAGCGGGTTGTTCTGACAATTTTTGTCACTCTTTTAGGTGCTTGGAAAGGGATGCGGATCAAACATTTGGACGGGACGGCAGAGCGGGTTTCTCTATTAAGCGGGGTTCCTTGGAAAGAAGGAGGGAAATTATTCTGTCCCATTCAATTGTTTCATTTTAAAAATAAATAAATTTATCGTATCTTAATAAATATTTTATATTTTTTAATTAAAAAAACGTTATTTTATAGTTAAAAATATATTAAAGATTTATTATGGGCTCATTGAGTTATTTGGATTTGGCAATCGCTCCAAGCAGGCAGGTGTCTACTTTAGGGTTAGAGGTTCCAACGATAGAAGTTCCCGCTATTGCTGCTACCGTTCATCATCGCATTGCGAGAGGGCCTCTGGAAGCGATTAAAGATGCTTATAAACGCTTAGAAGATCTCTACCATCAAGCGTTTCCCATCACGTTTCAGTGCCGTTTTGCACAAATTCAACTAGGGCTTTTAAAAGGGGGTACACTTCTTTCATCGCTTTATAAAGTCTTAAATCCTGTAATGAGCATTTTTCGCAATACGATCTCCACTGGAGAACAGTCAGTTTTTAAGGAGACTATATGGTTGGTAAAATTTGCGAAAAAAACACGCTTATTATCTATTTTTTCACTTCCTGCCTCTCTCGTTCAGGTCGTGAAGGGGGGATATGAATGTGTTCTTTCGGTTAAAAAGAAAGAGCGTTCCGAAGCCTTGGAGCAAGCTCTTAATGTTGCTGATAGCTTAGGGGATCTGAGCCATGGAATTTCGACCTTTATTGATTGTTTGATGGATGCGGCCGTGGTTAACTCTTCAGCTGCGCTGACAGCAGCTTCCACCTATTTAACGGGGATTGGGGTTATCTTGTCAGTTGCTTCTATTGGATTGCAGTGCAAGTTCATTTATGAAAGCGTAAAGCTGAAGAATCGGATCACGCGATTGTTTGACTCGAAAGGAAAAGCTGATTTTCAATCAGTTGTTGAAGAGATCGATAAACTTTCCCATTCCCGTTTGGCACGCACTGTTGGAGTGTCGGATGGAGAGAAGTTGAAGGCTCGCCTGCATGCCATTTATGAGAGAAATTCGGATCCTTTGGGAAATGCCGAGCATAAAAAAAACTTGGTCAGTACAGTCAAAGCCTTAAAAAATCGGATTCATTGGAATAACATCGGGCGATATTTAAAGATTACTGCCGCGGTGATTTCCATCATTGCAGTGTCGATTTTATTATTTAGTCCAGTAGCCCCTATAGGATACTTATTAGTGGCGGTATCTGCAGCGATCGGCCTTGCAGTTTTATTAATCGACTACAAGGCAGAACAAGATCTTAATTGTCATTTAAAAGCTCTTGCTCCCAAAGATTCGCGTGAGATGTGGAAACTTTATGGGAAAAAGCAGTATCGGAAAAAGCTAAAAAATGACCCGATGTTGCGCATTTGGGATTTGTCCAATCTAGGAAAAGATGTTCAAAGAGAGGCGCTTAAACGAGATGAACTCTTGCGTGAATTACAGGAGCAGCGTCGATTACGCTTTTCTTGATAGAGGAGTTGCATCAGGAGACGTTTGATCTTTAGCAGATAATGTGATTTCGCCTCTGGCTTCTGCCTCAAGGGCTTCGGCGTATTCTTCCCAAAAGAGATATCCAGCGTTTTTATCGGGATAGAGAGGGTAGTCGAAATATTCAGGATATGGTTTCCAGGGTTGTGTGCGCATTTCCGTGTAGTGAATGGAAAATGAGTTTTCAGCCAGATCCTTTCCATCCCAACTCTCCCATTCTCTTGGTGCATCTCCAATAAACATGTAGTTTTGCAGCTTCTTTCGGTAGACGTCGATATTATCGCCAGAAACCTTCATCTCTTCAATCGATGGCCACATGCCCATCATCTGCATTTCAGCAATTCTGCTGCAATCGATGAGCATAAAATCTGTGCGGTGATGCGGACTCATGATTGGGTGGGTCATGTCGATTTCAAAAATTTTTCTCAAATCATTTTGCACAATGAAATCTGCATCCATGTGAATAGCCCTTCCTTCGAAGCTGCACAGCTCTGGAATTGCAAAGCGGAAACAGGTAAAGGGGGTTGCCCATCCTTCACCTGAATAAGGTCTGGGATGGTCGCGGCCGATGTTCCAGCAGCCAGCTTTTTTAATTGCATCCTTGTCTTTGTGAGAGATGCTTAAGTCGACATTGGTCAGCCAATCGGGATCTCCGGAGCGGAGAAAAGTGACTTTGAATGGAGGAGTGCAGTATTTATGCACTGTATATTCCAGCGCTTTTTCTACGCGCCACATCGGTTTGCAGGTCGTCACAAAAATTCTTATCGTATCAGCCATGTTTACTCCATAGCTTTGGTATATATAACGAACGTTATATTTGTAAAGTTGTTATTGGTTGGTAAGCAGCAGGCGGTAATGTCTGGATTTTTCACTGTCGCCAATACTATCTTCATAGAGGGCTAACTGGCGGTAGAGCTGCTTTTTTTCCCATTGGAAGGAGCGTTGAAACCACGGGCTTTCATTTGAGATTTTGCCGATTAAGCGATGGGCAAGCAGAGTGTAGGAACGGGGGAAGGGGAGGTCTAGAACTCCTGAAAAGTGAGCTTCGGCGATCTCCGTGTTTTCAGTGGCGGCTAGCCAAATGCCATAGAGAATAAAGAGCGGCGATTCTTCTTTGGAAAGCAGGGTCAAGGGGTATCGATTGAGCAATGCTCCGGCCTTGTTCCAATCGTGGTCGTAAAGGTGAGCCCATATGCGATAGCTGTCGAATAGATGTTGATGAACAGAAGGCAGCTCGTATCGATCTAACTGTTCCATGAGTTGATGGACAAAATGTGTGTCTTTCCGATCAAGAGATTGTTCGATGAGATGCAGAAAAAAACGGGAATCGCCGAATTCTATCTGCGAATGGTCTGTATTGAAGTAATGTTTAATGGCTTTTCGAGGGGACTGCTGATAGGAAAGGATCGTCAGAAGGATCAATGCGATCTCATTCAGCTTTTGATATTCTGACGGCAGCGATGCTACAGCATCTTTCGCAAGCTCCCAGTAGCCCTGTTCGATAAGGCAAAAGAAAGCATTTGCCATCAGTTTCGGATGCAGCTCGTTGGATTCGGTAATCATTTGTATGGTTTCCAGAAGAGCGTAAGGGTTGTCGATCCAAAAAGCCAGCAAAATGGCAAATGCTTCATGCCCTATTGTTTCATCGATGCTTTCGATAAAAGGGAGAGGTTCCCAATGCTTTCTTACACTTTCAAACAGTTTTCTTGTATGCCTGCTGAGAGATTCTTTAGGAAGGTTTTTAACTGCTGTGAGCATAAACTGGTAAGCAGCTTTTCTATGGGAACGCGCAGTTTCGTGCATCCGGTAGATGAGCTGCTCTCTCAAGAATGAAAGCAAAGGATGGTTTGGGTAGCGCCTAAAACCGATCTCATAGCATTTAATTTCTTCGTCAATGTCATCCATTTCCTGATAGACATGCGCTTTGCCGAGATATTCCAAAGGGGCTCCCGGAGTGGAGTGCAGCCTTTCAAATTCCAGCAAAGCCTCGTCGAATAGACGCTCTTTTTCGATCGGATCATTGGTTTCTTTTGATTTTTCGATGATCGTAATGCCTGATCGAAACATCCCTTCGCGTCCTTCAGCTCTTCCCGGAAATGAGTATCCAATCCTGCGGTATTCGCTTAAAGCCTGATCGAAGAGCTTGTGGGCTAGAAGTGCGTCTGGCACCGCTAGACAGTTGATGGTGATGTTTTGGCTGCCGGTGAACGTCTGAAGGTTTTGCATGGTGAAGTCTGCATCTCTGGAAAGAATGCCGATATGTGTTCCGGTAAGCGGTAAATGGCTGATATATGAGAATTGAAGTTGATTGTTCAGGCTGAAATGGATGTTGTGGTCGATTTTCTCAATTTTTACTCGATAGGTTTTCTCCCGTTTGAGGAAAATTTCGGGAGCGTCGACAACCTCTACGGAAGAGCGAAGAAGTTTTGTTGTTTTATTGAGGTCTGAGCCTAACCATAGGCAGTAGCCATCATTGAGATGCTCCCTTTCAGATACTTCCGGAATACAGAGGAGAAAGCCGATTCCATGGCCATTTTCGCCAATTGTCACATCGGCTTCGATTTTGGTGTTTTCGGAAAATGAAAGCTTGGAGATCATTAGGCTCACCCATTCAGAGATATCTGCCGAGCGGGTAATGGCAATGTGTTCAGCGATCAGCACATTTTCCTGAAATTCCCAATCTTCCTTATTGCGGATATCCAATGTGGCCAGTTCGAACCACTCCGATCTTCCTTCAATGTAATTTTCTAATTCCAGAATCAATTCGTCAACGGTTTGGTAACGCTGTGCAGGATCATTGTCTAAGGCTTTGAGGGCGATGCGGGAAAGCACCCTTGGAACGTCTCTGTAAGGAGCGACTTCACTAGGGTCCTCAAGGGTTTCTTTGTCCATCATTTTGCGAAAATCTTCAAGGCTTCCCCTCCGGAAAGGGTTGCGAAGAGTGAGAATTTGGTATAAAAGAACTCCAAGAGCGTACACCTCCGTCTGGATCGTTGCCGGATTCCCTTTCGCCCGCTCATGCGCCATAAAGTTGATGGTGCCCACGACTTTACCCATTTTAGTGAGTTCATGATGGTTGGCTTTCAAAGAGATTTGCTCTTCTTCTTCAGCGTTGATCATCTTTGCCAGGCCCCAGTCCAGGATCAAGACCTCTCCGTATTTTCCCACCATGACATTTTCGGGTTTGATATCTCGATGCAAAACCCCTTTTGAATGGGCGTATGCGATCCCTTGACAGACGGTGATGAAGATGCGGATCAGAGCGGGGATCGATTCTCCGATATGGTGGGGGCTTTTCACGCTCTTTTCCTGTTCGCGCGTGTTTCGCAGGATTTGTTTGAGCGTCTCCCCTTGGACAAACGGCATCGTGTAATAGACAACATCGCCTTGATCTTCAATGGAATAGATAGGCATGATCGCGGGATGGGTCAACTGGCTTGTGATGCGTGCTTCTTTGAGGAAGCGGTTGTGGAGCCGCTTAAACTCGATTAGATCCTTGCGGATCTTTTTCAAAGCGATTCTCCTGCCGCACTTGACATCGTAACCCAAAAGAACTTCTCCCATGCCGCCTTGACCGATTTTGCCGACAATTTGGTAGGGGCCGATGGTGTATTTCACATCTTTTTCATTGGGAGCATGACCTTCGATAAACGTCGCGGCGGTTTCAAAAGAGGAGGTCTCGTCGTGATCGGAAGTCATAGGCGATTGGAATCTTCAAGCTGCTTAAGAAGATTAAGCGCCTCTGTAGAGGCGTTTTGAACAAAACAGTTGTGGCCGAGCTCCTCATCGAAATAGATGCCATTGAAAGAGCGTTGAGAGGCCGCCATTTGATGGAATAGTGCGTTCATTCCATGTTCGTCCCTTTCAGGCAAGGTATAGCGGAATCCGCAAATGATTGTGCGGAAAGCGTTGTGCTTCCAGTTTTTATTGGCCAGAAGCATTGCTTCCTTAATGGATGAAGCTGAAACGTTCAAAGGGATTTCCTCATTTCCGTTTTCCTCAAACCATCTAAAGTTGTCGGAATCCACTTGCCGAAGGAATAGACGGCGAGGTCCGGTTCCCGGGACGGTATATTCGCCGATGTGGATAAGCTTGGGAAGGTTATTTCGAGTCATCGAGATCTGCGTTATCCTTGATTAGTTGGGATGTTTCTTCACCGTTTGTGTCATTTTCGTAATAAAATTCCTTGACGATCAGATAGATTCCTCCGATCACCAACATCACAGGGGCGATGAAGTCGTAGTCGAATTTGAGCATGGCCAAGATGAATAGACCTAAGAAAATCACTGTAGTAAGAACTGCCTGATATTTTCTGCCTGTGAGAAATTGCCTTGAAGCAAGCATCGCCCACAAAGCCAAAAGTATTCCTGGCCACCAAGCATTTGTCAGAATCAAAATTCCGAGACCGATTAAAAAAATGCCGTTTGATATCGCATGTGCTTTCTTTTTGGACATTTTATTCTCCTTTTGGTGAGAGGATATCGCGTTTTGTTCGTTTTTGCAACTGAATCGTTGCCTTGTTTTCCCCAGGGTTCCATTGTAGACGGTCTCCAGGTCTGATTCCATGTTTTTTAAACCATCCCATTTGCATTTCAAGGACATAGCGTACCTGATGCAGAGATGTTGCCCGCTTTTTTCTAAAGAATAAAACGATGGGATCTTGAGGAGGATAAAGCCTTAGATCGTTAAGCGATAGGACCGGTCGATCAGGGTCCATGATCTCCGGATAGGCTTGCAATTGCCGGATTTCAGTAATGATCCCTTTATTGTCGATAAAGGCTGCGGAAAGGTCGATTCTTGTATTGAACATCCAAACGGAAAGATATCTTTGCTTGTCGTAGATAAATAGCATGCCGTGGTTTTTTGGCAGGCGATCTCTCCCCATCAGCCCCCAAATTCTTTTCTCATCAGTATCTGCAGTTTCAATGGTAATCGGAATCGTCTTGGCAAAGAGAACGAATGGATAGAAAAAACAGAGAAAAAATCGCAACATCTAACGAATCAAAATTTGGTTTTTGAAGATGGAAAAGCGTTGAGGGCTGCTTTTTTCATCGCTTCTTCATTAGCTTCTTGACTGGTGAAGAATTTATACTGCTCGCGCGCTTGAATCATAAACATCTCAAGCCCGGAAATGGTTCGGCATCCCGCTTTTTCTGCGTCTTTAAGCAATTGAGTCTTTAAAGGATTGTACACGCAATCAAAAACAAGCAGGTTTTGGTGTAAAAAATCAGGCGGCACCAGAGTTTTATCGGTGTTTGGCGCCATGCCGACAGGGGTCGTTTGAATAAGGATTTCGCTTTCCATCAACTGCTCTTTCAATTTTTCCAGATTTCTGCCAAATAGAGTCACTACAGATCCTTCCTTTTGCAGTCCGTAAGCGAATGCTTTTGCAGCACCTCCGTTTCCAAGGATGGCAACCCGTTTCCCTCTTAGATCGGTCCGCTTTTGAAGCGGCTGCACAGCTCCGAAAACATCGGTATTGTAACCTGTTAGCTTGCCCCCATGGTTGATGATGGTATTAACGGCGCCGATCGCTTGCGCTTCTACGTCCACTTCATCCAGCATGGGAATAACAGACTCTTTATGAGGAACTGTTACAGCCAGTCCTCTCAAAGGGAATTGACGCATGAGATCAAGGATTTTTGGAAGATCCTCTTTTGTTGTATGAAAAGGGAGAAAGAGGAAGTTTAAACCATCAGCTTCATAAGCTGCTTGATGAATAGCGGGACTAAGAGAGTGTGTGATCGGATCACCGATGACGCCGCATAGCGTGGTATTTACCTGAGCTTTCCATTTTCTCAGATGAGTCGCCAACGGCTGTCCGGGTGCGCTTTTTTTGCCTTCTGCAATTGCGCCAAATGTGCAGAAACTTCCGTAAGCGGGGGCAAAATAACGGCTCAAAAGACCTTTTTCCCCCATGCAAAAAGCAATCAACCGATCTTCGGGATATTTTTTTAGAAGATTTAAGATGGCGATATTGTCTATGAAAGAGCGGGCTGTAGGCACGATTTTAATGATTGCTGCTCCGCTTGCTTTCATGGATTGATACAACTCTTCAAGCGGAGGTGTTTCTTGCAAGTGGATGGAGTAGATGCATCGTTCCAAAGGAAGGGAGGTGTTGATCTCTTCGACATCGACATAATCTGCACCGGCATCAAGAGCTGCTTTGAGCAGAGGAACGGGATTTTTCTTGCGATAGGTGGCAATCACAGGTTTTTCACAAGCTTGGACTAATTCATTGATCCCTTCTGGGGAGGGGTGATCCAGATAATCCAGGCGCAGTTCGATCATCTCCGCAATGGAACAAGCAAAAGAGATCTCCTTGAGGGCTTCAGGAAGCGTACGAGCTGTAATGGGAACGCAAACATTCATGGACGGCCTTTTGAGGGATCACAATACCATACCCGTTTGTTTCCCTCACCATTTTTCCCAGCCATTGAGGAAGGACAAAAACAGTTTTTCCCCCGACCGATTTTTTGTCTCCTTTCATTGCTTCCATGAGCTCGCCGTCATCGATTTGGGGAGGAGAAAGCCTCGGGTGGATTTTGTCCAGCAAGGCATTTTGCCTTTCTAGGAGCTTTGCGGGAAACTGATAGCGAACTGAAGCTAATGCGCCTTCGAAACGCATCCCTAAAGCAACCGCTTCTCCATGGGTATATTCCTGATATTTTGTAATTTTTTCTAATGCGTGGCCAAAGGTATGGCCATAGTTGAGGATCTGGCGAAGATCGGTTTCCTTTGCATCCTGATTGACCACTTCCATTTTAAGCTCAGCACATCTTTTGACCGCTGTTTTTAGCGCATCACTGTCTTTGTTTAAAAGCTTTTCAATATTTTCCTCAAGCCATTTGAAAAAATCAGCGTCAAGAATCACTCCGTACTTGACCACTTCACTCATGCCCGATCGCAGCTCTTTTTCAGGAAGAGTTTCGAGGCAGTTTAATGGAACAACCACTTCCTGCGGTTGATAAAATGCGCCTAATAAATTTTTTCCTTCGGGGAGGTTAATCCCAACTTTCCCGCCAATGCTGGAGTCGACCATCCCTAGAAGAGTTGTCGGGACTTGAATGTAGGAAATTCCCCGCATATAGGTCGCTGCTGCAAAGCCTGCCAGGTCGCCGACTACCCCGCCTCCCAAAGCGATCACAGTTGTTTTGCGGTTGCAGTTCAACAGGGCCATTTTTCTGGTCAATTCGTAAAATCTCTCAAGCTCTTTACTCGTTTCTCCCGGAGGGATGCTGATTAATTCGCAGTTCAGCCGTTTAGCAAGAGAGGCGCCGTAAAGCTCTTCAACAATGTGATCAGTGACAATGACGGGGTGTTCAATGACTGGCATCCAGTTGTCTAACTTATTGATTATCATAAGTCCTTAATGATTTCATCGAGAAGTTTTTGAATAGATTTTCCTTCTGTCGAGAGTGTGCGGTCTGCGTATTGCGCATACAGAGGGGTTCTTTGTTTCAAGACTGTTTCAATTTCCTCTAAGGGAGGCAGGAGAGTGAGTGGAGGCCTGTTGGCCTCATTGGAGATTCTGCATAAGAGCGTGCCGGATGTAGCTGTGAGCCAAAGGAGGTATCCGTTATTTTTTAGGGATCGAACGTTGTCCGAATCGAGAATTGCTCCGCCTCCGCAGGCGATCACAGCATTTGGGATATTGATGGAAGCGATCACACGTTTTTCGATCAGGCGGAAGCCAGGTTCCCCTTCATGATTAAAAATTTCCGGTATGGAGCGTTTAGCAGCTTGGACGATGAGATCATCGGTGTCAATAAAAGGGCGTTTCAAAGTATCGGCTAATGCTTTCCCTAATGTCGTTTTTCCAACGCCTCGATAGCCAATCAATACGATTTTTGAATTTGTGGATCGGTTCATTGTAGATTCCATAGATCGAAAAAATCTGGAAAGGACTTATTGACACACTCGGGACAACGGATCACGATCTTGGGAATTGCCCGTTTAGCAACGGAAAAGGCCATGGCAATTCGGTGATCGTTGTAAGTGTCGATCTCGGCAGCTTGAGGTGTCCCGCCCTCAATCCAAAGAGTTTCCTCTTCAGAAAACGCCTTGATCCCCATCTTTTTTAATTCGGAAACGATCGCTTTCAACCGATCGGTTTCTTTGTAGCGCAAGTGCCCCACACCGTTGATTTTTGTTGTTCCCTTGGCAAATGCTGCGATGACGGCAACGGTCGGGACTAGATCGGGGGTATCGCTCATCTCTACGCAGATGGAGGACAAAGGTCTTCCCTCGACAGTGACGCTTGAGCCTTCCCTGCTGACATTGCATCCGAATTGCTTGAGTAAATCAAGGATTTTTCTATCCCCTTGAAGGCTGTTCGGCATCAAGCGGTCGATAGTGATTCTTGTATGCGTGATTGCAGCCTGTGCAAGAAAGTAGGAAGCGTTTGAGTAATCGCCTTCGATTTCATAAGGAGCTACAGCCTTGTATCGCTTTCCAGCCGTTACCCTATAGGTAGAGCCTTCATGCTCCACTTCAGCTCCAAAACGCCGCATCATGTCTAAAGTGATTTCCACATAAGGGCCGGACTTCAGCTCTCCGTCTATTGAAACGACGATATCATTCTCTGCAAACGGAGCTGCCAGAAGAATTGCGGAAAGGTATTGGGAGCTGATATTTCCCGCAACTGACGTGGCTCCTCCCGTAAATCGCTTGCAGGTCAATGTGAGGGGGGGGCAGCCTGTTTCGCTGTCGGAATGAATTCCTAGAGGTTCCAGAGCAATGAGCAGCTGTGTCAATGGGCGCTTTCGCATGGCAAGGTCTCCATCGATTGCGACACTTTGTTTGCAAAGAAGAGGAGCAATGGCGGATAAAAACCGGCAGGTAACGCCGCTGTTTCCGACAAAGAGGGATCCTGAATCTTGGACCCGATTCCCTCCAGTTCCTTGGATGGTTGCTGAATCTCTTTGAATTGAAATGTCGGCACCTAGTTGTTTAAGAGCCTGGATGGCGACTTTTTGATCATCTGCTAGAAGAGGAGATTGCAGGACAGTTTTTCCCTGTGCCAGAGCGCCTAAAAAAAGAGCGCGCAGCGTATGAGCTTTGGAAGGAGGGGCGTTTAGTCTCATCTCATGATTGTAGAGCGGAGTAAAATTCTTCGTCAACCTAGACTTTATTGATTCATTAGAATAAACTTTTCATAACGCATAACCTGGAGTTTGATATGAGACGATTTTGTTTATTAATTTCTACAGTTGTTATTCCCTTTATTCAATTTCAGCCTCTCACTGCAAATGATCATGATGTTGAGCTGATTGATTTTGTCAATGTGAGACAGTTGTCCAAGGAGATGTTTCAAGAGATCATGATGGGTAAGGTTTCAAACATCGCGATCGAATTTTCCGAGGGGGATCTTTTTCCTTTAGATCTGTTTTTAGATGGGGATCTTGTGACGTTGCTCAAACCTGAAGGAGTAAATCATCAGGTGCAATTCAATCGTACGGTATTAATGAGGATCAAAGACGGACAGCTACTCTTCAGCACCGATCTGCATTCTTGGAGACCTTTTAGAGGTTTCGTCACAGGAAAGATTCAGGCCGGAGTTAATCTAGATGATGAGATCGGGCCAGTCATTTCATTTGGCGTTGAAGTGAACGAAAAAAACAACTAATTCAAACCCCTGATTGCGTCCTAATCCCCTGACAAACGCTGTTGATGAACGGCAGATTTTTGTCCGGGGATTAGGACGCAATCAGGGGTCAAAGCGCTTGAAAGCCAAAATCCTTTTTCAAAGAGCGTTGCAGCGCACTTTTGTGCGCGCAGCGTTCAATTAACACATCCAGCAATTCTGAATAGAGTAGTTTTGGCTCGGTTCGATCCCAAAGGTAAAAAGACAGCGAACCAGGGATAGGATTTGCTTCATTGAAATAAAGAGTTTCCGTTGACGTGTCTAACATAAAGTCAAATCGGCACACTCCGGAACAGCTAAGCTCTTTAAATGCCTTTAAAGCGTGATTAATCACTCCCTGTTTGATTTTTAAATCCAGGTCTTGCGGATCGATCATCCGTGTCAGTCCAGCCATTCCTTGGCTTGAGCCGCCGGTGCTTTTGGCTCCTCCCTTGAGATACTTATCTTCATAACTGAGAGCTTCTTGACTGGCAATCGGGATCTCTACAGCTGATGAGCGTGGAGGGTCTCCTTCAAGTACAGAAACATTGATTTCCAAAAGATTGTCGAGATACGGTTCGATGATGGCAGCAGAGTCGTAGAGAAACACTTTTGCCAGCGCCCGATCTAGTGAATTTTTGTCCGTCGCCTTAGCAATGCCGATGCTTGAGCCAAGATGGTTCGGTTTAATAAACAGAGGATATCTCAATGTGTCTAGGATTTTTTTTCTGACAGCGGCAAGATCGCTAACCGCTTCCTGCTTATCAACGACGACATGAGGAAGGCACGGAATGTTTAAAGCTTGTAATAGAAGTTTCGTATGCGATTTGCTCATCGTTAAAGCAGAAGAAAGCACTCGTGAACCTGTGTAAGGTAGACCGGCAAGCTCCAAAAGCCCTTGGACGCAGCCATCTTCTCCGTATTGTCCGTGAAAGCAAAGGAGGCACCGATCGACAGGGTAGGTGCGGTTTAAAGCAAGATCTTTAAAACCTCCTATAGAGGGATCTGGTAAAAGTGTAATCTCTGTCAGATCGGAGTAAGCTGCAGGAAGTTTTCTGTAAAAACTTCTTTCAAGCAAGGGATCGCCTGTATACCATTTTCCGTTTAATGCAAAATAGACAGGAAGGATTTTGTATTTTTTCGGATTCAACGCTAAGATCGCCTGCAGGCCTGTGATGACAGAGATTTCATGTTCGATTGATCGCCCTCCGAAAAGCACTGCTAAATCGAGCATTAAAAACTCTCCTTATGTTCATAAAGATCGGGAAGGTCATTTTCGATCAGGACGGCGTCGCCTTTTTCCATGACGGCTGCCAATTTCTCAAACGCTTCGGAACGGTGCTCGGCTGTGATGATTTGACTTTGTGTAAATCCGCCTGCGATTAAGCCTAAAGATAAACTTTCACGATTTGTTTTGCCAACCAGGATTGCCAGATCGCATACTTTCGCCGCTTGATAACCCACTTTGTGATGCATGTTAAGGTTTTGTTCTGCTAGTTCGATCATCCCTGGAGTCATCAAAATCCGTTTCCGCGCAGGCATTTGATGCAGTACATGAAGGGCTGAGAGAAAGCCTTCCGGATTGGAGTTGTAAGCGTCGTGAATATAGGTCCTTTCTTCATCTCTTGAGATTTGCAAGCGGTTGTTCACAGGAATCAATGTAGATAGCGCAGCAGCTGCAAAATCGGGTTGAGCGCCCAGTGCGCAGGCCATGGCAAACGCGCCGGCACAGTTGGATAGAGAGGTGTTCCCATACAAAGAAGTGATGCCTTCAAAAGATTTTCCTTCCCATTCGATACGGAACCGCGTTCCTTCTTTGGTCAATTCAAGAGGAGTAATCCAGCAATCTAGATCTCTTTTACTATTATCCAATCCGTAAAGAAGAGTGGTTTGTTTTTTAAATTCCGCTGAGATTTGCCGAGTTCCCGGATTATCTCCATTGCAGATGAGAATGCCTTCTTCAGGTATTGCCTGTGCCAGTTCTGATTTTGCTTGGTAAATGGTCTTCTGGTCGCCAAACCTGTCTAGATGCGCAAGTCCAATTCCGGTGATGATTCCGGCATGAGGAGGAGTCAGCCCGCAAAGCCTCCTGATCGATCCCGTTCCGTAAGCTGCCATTTCAATCACAGCGTATTTTGTCAATGGCTCCAGCCGCTCCCTGATCGATCGAGTGATCCCCATGTCTGTATTGATCCCTTTTGAGGGCCAAAAAGTTGATCCCAGAGTGATTTGCAGCAGCTGTCCTAGCGCATCTTTTGTGCTTGTTTTTCCATAGCTTCCGGTGATCCCGATGACATAAGGATCAATCTTTTTGAGCTTCTGTTTTGCTCCTTTGATCAAAATTTTTTGCCGGCGGGATTCATCATAAGAGAGAAGATAAAGAGAAGCGATTAAAAGAAAGGGAAGCGATTGGAAAATAAGAAGTTGGCCAAAAAAGGAAGCCAGGTAAAAAGCTGAAAGAATTTGAAGAGGCAGATATAGGATAAAAGCTATGGCGGCGATCCGTTTGGCGCGGGGGGTGAGTTGAAGCTTTAATTTCCCTTCTCTCAATGGGTTGTTTTCTAAAAAGGTGATGAGCAAGAGTAAAAATGCGCACACTTCCAAGCTCCATTTGGAGGGCAGGATAGCGCTTAAAAGAGCGATTGCAGTTCCTTTTTTATCATAAGCCTGCTCTTTCCATAGCCATTCAACAAACCGTTTGGGTAAATAAGCATCTTGCTGTAGGAAGCGGAGGTAGCGGAATAGCCGTTTTGTTGAAAAGAGAAGACAGCTGATAAAAAATAGCCAAAAAGAAGGAATAGATGTCAAATTTGAATATAGGGATAGGTTCATAGACTCTCTCGCAAGAAGTCGAGGATATAATCTGCCATCAGATGAGCGCCGACATCATTGCAAAGGTAGTGATCGTGATGGGGAAAAATACACAGCTTGCTGCCGGCAATTAGGCGATGCATCCTTTCGCCGATTTCCAAAGGGGTTTCCATGTCTTTCCTTCCCCATAGTAGTAGAGTGGGACATTGAATGCTTTTGATTTTAGAAGAGATGTCCTCGTTTACCGATTTCACAAGAATTGGACGCATTGCTCCTGCGTTTTGATAGTCGCTCGATCCAAAGCGGGGAGTAAAAACATCGTTGAAAATTGTTTTCCCAAAGGCTCTGTCATAAGCTTTCACGAAGCGAGCACTAGTTCGGATCCCGAGCCTTCGCAATTTCTTTGCCAGTGAAAGTTTGGGTTTCAATCCGGAAGGAGCCATAAGGATCAGGCGGTCGATTTTTTCAGGATACTTTTCAGCAAAGCAAAGAGCAATCTTGCCTCCGAAGGAGTGTCCAAGGAAAGAAGCTTTTTCAATGTTGTTTTCAGTCATGTATGAGGCTAGATGATTCGCGTAATCATCTGCGCTCCAAACGGCTGGAGGGGGCGGCGACCGGCCAAATCCAGGCAGGTCAAATAGTATCGGAGATGCGCTGCAGGTCAATAGAGCGGCAAGCGTTTCGAGATTTTGATGTGTTTGTCCCCAACCGTGCAGACAAAGCATGGGGCTGCCAGATCCTTTGACTTGCCTGCTCCACATGGTTTTTGTCCGCTTTATACCAAGTTTTGGTTTAAAAGGCTTTCCAACTGCCTAAGAGGCGATGTCTGTTGATTTTGCATGCCTTCAACTGGAAGGTAAAATGTTTGTTCAAGCACAAATTGTCCAGAGAGGACTGCGTGAGGAACTTGGTCTGTGTATACCATCCAGGTCGATCCCGCAGGCAGTTGCACGACCTGTTGTGGGCAGGTATTTTGATACGATTGATCTTTTTTCATTGAATCATGGATGTTTAGCATGTAGTGATCGTAGGGGGATCGAAGGGATTTTGTGATCCCCACCCATTTCATCAACGGAAAAATCGGAGTAAAAGGTTTTTTCACCCGAGGAGCCATTTGTCTGATCACATCCTCGAAAGGTTCGCCGACTTTCCAAACTCTGGGAATTTGGGATGGGTTGATGTTGGCGAACACGCGTAAGATACGGCTTCCTCTGACTGGGCTGGAAGGAAAGGCGTCCACATGCAATAGCGTGTCGTCTTTGCGGCTGCTTGTCTGTCTCCCTTCTGCTTCTACAGGACGGTAGCTGGTCCTTCCCATTTCAATATGATCGATATAAGTGGGGAAAACTTTTTGGATCAGCTTGCGGCTTGTTTCAGCATAGCGTTTGATCATCTGGCGCAGTCGTTCGCCAGCTTCTCCGGAAAGCTGCAAACCGCTTAGAGAATCAGTTTGGATTTGATAGCTGATGTTTTTTGTTCCCGGCTTCAGAACTTCTGGTGTAAGAAATTCTTTTTCCTGCTCTTCAAGGCCGAATTTTAAATGGGGATACAATAAAATCGACCCATTTTCAAGTTTTTGGATAGAACGTTCTTTAATTGTTTCAGGGATGTTTTGGTCAAGAGTTTCCAAATCAATGGTTTCTACGATATTCATGGGAGTCTACCCTTAATAATAATATTGCCATAGAATTTATCAAATGAGCACTTGATATGTCAATGCCGAATTAGTGACACTCTCTAACCTGTGATTGCGTCCTAATCTGTGGCCAATCATCTACAGCTGAAGGTTATCTTTCGATAAATTTCTCCTCCATCTGTAGCGCTTGGCCACAGATTAGGACGCAATCGCAGGTCTAAAAAGCGTTGTTTATTATTAAAATTATTATTATAATGTATTTTAAGAAATCTATCCGTCTATTCATATTTGGATAGGTTCAAGGGAAGGAGGTGAACATGGCAAGCATTGGCCCAAGAGACTTGTTTAGTGTAGGTTTTTCCGAACCCGTTAAGATTAGAAGTTCTGAACTTGATAAGTATGTCTCTGCTTTTCGGGAATTAACCAACCAGGTTCGTAGCGAAATCGCAGAAACAAAGGGAGTTTCTACGGATTCTGTCGATGAGAACAGCATTCTTTTATCAACGATGGTTTCCCAGAAAGAGGGAGGGGTTGGGAGGCTGGTTTTAGAAAATTGCAGCAACATGAATAACATCCTGTCTGCATGTCAAGAAAAGCAGGCAAAAATTGATCAGAAGACGTTGGCGCGTTTGGATGCTTTGCTTAACGCAGCGTTGGATGAAAAACTTCAGGTTATTTATAAAGAGCAGGAGATCAATGTAGATACCGGACAAAAACAAGAACTGATGATCTTAAGCCACTTTGCAACGGGTGAGGCTCCTCAGCTAAAAAGTCTTGAAGTGATGTTTGGAGTTGGAAATCCTGAGTCTTCAACAACGGTGACAAGCGCTCAATTTTCGGAAAATTATAAAGATAAGCTTAAGGTTTTGCAAGGGCTTTGGGTTAATTCACCAACGCAGGATGTGGAGGAATTCGGTTTGAAAGGTGAAATAGAAGAGCCTAAGATTATCGGACTGAAAGACAATCCTGAGGGCAGTGCTGATGATGAAGGGGAAAGGGATCGGCTGGATGCAAAGGAAAATTCTGTGAATAGGTCGAGAATTGAAGATGATGCGAAAAAAAGGCTGCATGAAGAAGAGGAAAGGAAAAATCGGCAGAATGATGCAAAAGATCGAATGATTGAGCGCAATCAATGACCTATCCGTCTATTGCTGAGAAGGCACGTTTCCATAAACGGTAGTTTTCTTCGCCGTTTTGAAGGGAGGGGGTAACCTCTTCGCTTTCTTCGTTTAACGAAAGGATCTCTTCGCAGGATTCCCAAAACCCAACGTTCAAACCTGCAAGATATCCGGCGCCGCGGGATGTGAGATCGGTGTCTTTTGATCTAATCACCGAGATGCTCAACTGATCTGCCAAAAACTGCATCAGGAAATTTGACTTAGTGACTCCGCCGTCAACTTTAAGTTTGGAAACAGGGCGGCTCATCTCCTCAAAAACATCACGTGTCTGGTAGGCCATCGCCTCAAGCGCTGCACGCGCGATTTGCGCCCTGCCAGATCCTTGCGTCAGACCGCTGATTATTCCTCGCGCTTCAGGATTCCATTGAGGGGCTCCCAGACCAGCCATTGCAGGGATTAAATAGACGCCGCCATTATCGGGGATGGATGAAGCTAGTTGATCGGCTTCTTGCGGAGATTTGATGATTTGCAGTTTGTTCTTAAGCCACTCAAGAGTGGCACCCGCCATGAAAATCGACCCTTCGGTTGCGTAACACATTTCTCTCTGGCCATTGTATGCCAATGTTGCCAGAAGTCCTTTTGGAGTATCGGACAGCTGCTTCCCTTCGTTCATGACGATAAAGATTCCTGTACCGTAAGTGCTTTTTGCTTCACCCGTTTTCCAGCATTTCTGTCCGAACAATGCAGACTGTTGGTCTCCTGCAACGCCGGCGATAGGAATGGAAACTCCTCCGGTTAAGTGAGAATCTGTCATGGCGAATCTGCACGTTTTTACTTTAGGCAGGATCTCTTTGCCGATCTTGAAGAGGTTAAGGAGTTCGTCGTCCCATTGCTTGGAATGAATATTGAATAGCAGGGTGCGGGAAGCGTTTGTCGGATCGGTCACATGTGTTGTTTTTCCACTCAGATTCCAAATGATCCAGCTATCAACGGTTCCAAATTTGGTCGTTGTTGGAATGTTTTTTGCGTGATCGAGAATCCATCGGATTTTTGTAGCAGAAAAATAAGGGTCGAGCACTAATCCAGTTTTTTCTCGAATTCGTGCTTCATGCCCGGCGTTTTTTAACTGTTCGCAAAGAAAAGCGGTCCGACGGCATTGCCAGACAATTGCGTTATAAAGAGGAATGCCTGTTTTTTCGTCCCAAAGAATCGTTGTTTCCCTTTGATTTGTGATTCCAATAGCAGCGATCTCATTCCAGCTCGTTTTAGCTTGTGCCAAGGTTTGATCGGCTAGCGGAAGGGTTGACTCCCAAAGCTGTTTAGGGCAATGCTCAACCCAGCCCGGTTTGGGAAAGATTTGTTCAATGTTTTTTGTACTTTTAGCAACGGCTTGTCCCTGCTTGTCGTACAAACAAACTTTGATTCCGGTTGTGCCTTGGTCAAGAGTCATAATGTACTTCATTTCTGTATGATCCATTTTTAGGAGTTTTTTCTCTAGAAAAGTTTTTGATTTTAATTTAAAGGTAATGTTTTTATTTAATTAAAAATGTTGATACAATGAGAGTATCTGAATATTTCAATCCATTTTCCAGTCAATTTCCAAATACCGTCCAGCATTTCAAAAACCTGGGATTTTGGTCAAAAGCTGCTGTGGTTGGATTGACCGCATTAGCTGGAACCGTTTCTTTTTTTGCTTTGGGGATTGGCGGAGTTGCCATGTTCCGGTTCACGGTAAAAGTCTTTAGCGGCGGCGAGCTTCCGAAAGAAGCGGCAAAAGTTGATGAGGTGCGTGAAAGGGTGTTGGCTCCTGAGACACCTGAAGAAGAACGAGACAGTTTGGCGGATTCTCAAAAAATTAAGGTAAATAATAAGACACAGCATGATCTTGAGGATGGATCTACAGGCATTTACTTGAAAATAGCAAAAAGGTTATTGGAGGCTTCGCCCGATCAAGTTAACGCTGATTTAATCGATGAAATTCCTGTTGAAAGAGAGGAAGATTACGATATTGAGTCTCATGAATCTGGTGAATTTGGACTGAAGCGATGGAAATTCGATGAGAAGGAGGGTTTTTCATACGGAAAACCCCCTTATTCAGGAACAGTCAATCAATTCAAAGAAATGATAGCGAAAGCTGCTCAAGATTTACCTAAGCCGACAGCTTTAATTATTAAAAGTGTATTTAAGACAGCTCTTGTTGTGATCCGTCCATCCGGAGAATTTTGGTTGTTTGGTTCGTGTGGCAGTGATGGAACCTATGTCAGGAAATTTAGCAGCGAAGATCAGTTTGTGAAAAAACTTGGAGATTTTTTTCCATTTGTCGATTTGGAAGGGGATCAGCAGGATTCACTACCGATCAATTTTTTTAATGCTTATGCTTTCGTAGAAAACAAAATGCCTGAAGAAGAACAAGACAGTTTGGCCGCTTTTTCGAGAATTGAGGCAAATATAACACAGTATGATCCTTTACTTGACAATGCGGGTAAATCTGCATGCACATGCATTTGTTTGAAAGCAGCAGAAATGTTGTTAGAGGCTTCGCCCGATCAAGTTAACGCTGGTCTAATCGATGATATTCTTGTCGAAGGAGTGGCAGATTACAATCGTTTCAAAGTTGGAGGGGTTGTTGAACACACTTCGGTTGAAAATTATGAACTCAATACATTTGAGTTGAAGCGCTTGGAATTTCGCGACGTAGACAATCCATTTTCAGCCGAAGGAAATCCTTATGCAGGAACTTTGGATAGCTTTGCAAAAATGATGGAAAAAGCTTCTGATTCTAAAGATCTGCCTAAACCTGTTGCTTTAGTGATGACAAAATCTAATATGACAATTACTATTGTGATTCGCCCAGACGGAAAGTACTGGTTGTTTGACCCTCATGGCACAAATGGTAAAGGGGCTTATATCGAGAGCTGCAACACGGATGAATTAATCAAAAAAATCAAAGAAATTTTCCCGAAAACTAGCTATCCTGGTATGACTGAAGATGAGAACCTTGGATTCAATAGCTTCGAAGCTTATGCTGTTCGCAGAAGTTAAAAAATGATCATTCTTGTCGTTCTAACCATTTGGATTTGGACATTTCCTCTACAAACGTCAGTGCGGTACTCATTGTCGCTTGCGTGTTGCTTTCCTTCCCTGTGGGTTCAATCTTTAAGCGCATGGCAAGCAGGGTTTGAGCACCGAACAAAGCTTTTGCATCAACCTGATCTCTTGCAGCTATCCACATAGCAAGATAAAAGTCTAAGTGGTATTCTATCCTGTCTTCTTCTCTTAATTTGTCTTCTCCTTTCCGAGGCTGTAAGTACTTATCTTCTTGCGCATTCATTATTTCTGCAATTTTCTGTAACCTTTCTTCTATCGGCCTTTTTGGGTTGGTTAAATCGTTGATCACTTGCTTCGATATTTCTTGAAATTCTTTGTCGTCAATAAGCCTTAGAATGAATTGATTGTGTCTATCGGATTTTGCCTTCCAGATATTATTATATGCTTCACTCAGCATTTTTTTAAGAGAAGGAGTTTTTTTGGCAAGAAAGTAGGAGGATAGAGGGGTTGTGTTGTCCATAATCTTACGTGTCTCTTCACCATCTACTGTAGCAAATACTAGAAGGAGCTGGGAAAGAGCATTGTTCTCTTCGGACAGTGGATCTAAATCCATTGGAGTATACGCCAGTTCGACTAATTGGCCCACTTTGTAGCTGCTTAAGTAGTGTTCGGAAGCGATGATCGCTGCAGCGTAAATGTCTGATAGATCGGCTTTCGGAATGTTTTCTCCCCCGTGTCTTTGAAACAGGGTTAACATCATCTTATGTAGATCTTTAAGCGCGCTTTTTTGATCACTTTCTGGATTGATGAGTTTTGTGATTGCAATACCTGCGTTTTCCTGAAATGTGGGGTTGCGAATGAGTGATGAGATAAAAGCTTTTCTTGGGTCTTTTTTTGTGCCAAGGTGAATCTTCAAGGAAAACTGTTTTAAACGGTTTTTTTCCTCTTTTCCTTCCACCACATGCAAAAGCAGTTCTGAATGTTGAAAAGTTGATTTGTCTTGCTCCATGATTTTTTGAGCGCGTTCTGATTTTGGGAATATCCAAATAAATAGGCGAGTAAGTAGTTTTTTTTCTGAATGAGATACGATTTTGTGATAATCCCGTAAACAACGCAGTCCTTTTTCCAATTTCGATAATCTTTGAAGAGAATCGATGTTTTTATTTTCTTTTAATGCTGTATGTATTTTATTGATTAAATCAGATAAATTCTTGCTTTCGGTCGCTTTCTTGGCGTATTGATAACATTCAAGCAATTCTTTTTTGTTTGTTGCGAAAATCAACGGCTGAAGGCTTGAATTCAATCTATCTAAACTTAAAGACATGATTAAAACCTGTTTTTATTTTATTTCTTAATTATATAATAATTTTTGTAAATATTTTTTCAATAAAAATGTTTATGCTTGTTTTATACCGATTCTTGAAGTTGGTTCGGTATATATTAAGAACTTTTGTTGATTAGAATTCATGAATCTATCCGCATAAAAAGGAAGAAAAGATGCCAAATTTGAATATACGGATAGGTTCATGCTTTAAGTGAAAATCCCTTTGCCCGAAATTTACTTAAATTTATATGATCTGAATCTAATCCTGAATCCTAAGGTCTGTTCATGCGAACTTTTCACTTTTTAATCGTTTTGTGTATTTCCTCAATCCTTCATTTATCCGCAGTAGAAGAGGGGGACGAACGGCAATTGCTTCCAGATATTTCCTATCTGGTTGCCGATTTGAAATTTAATGATCAACAAGGGGTGCAAATCTGTGAGGTTCAACAAGGGAGAGGCTCTCGTTTTATAGGATATGACTTTGCACATGAAGGGACGGGGTTGATTGTGCGCAATTTGGCAGAAGCTTTGAAAGAGTATCACAATCGAGGTTGGTTCTTAAAAAATGACCTTTGCGATCCACTGACTGCAGGGGCATTAACGGCAATTGGATGGAGAGGATTTGAGACGATTGAAGAGTTGATCAATGATCCGGAGTTTCAGTTGGTTGCTAGTTTGAATCATGAAAAGGCGGTATCGATTTCTGATTTTGGCGGCATTCTCTTTGCCAGGCACAGTTCTCTCAATCCTTTTGCACAATTTAAAGAAAAGTACCCCAATGTATTGATTATTGATGAAGCCACAAGGAGCTACTGTGGCGATAAACTGAGGATGACCCTGCTTTTTACTAAAGCGGAGCTGGAGCGGTTTAAACCGAGCTGGAACTTATATCCGAAAGAATATTCTCCATCTTTGTGCAATCAAATCATGGAAGAGATCGCTTCGGAATATGTTGTGATCAAGCCTAGAAGGGCGGCGAAGGGAAACGGGGTGATTATTTGCTCTTCATCCGAACTAGATGAAACTTTGGACTATATTCTCAATGGTGGAGAAAATCTTTTTGACGATCCAGATCCCTCTTATCGGTATTGGGCGTACGACCAAAGCGGCTCTTTTATTGTCGAGGCTTATGCGTTATCTAATCCAACGCCGGTTGAGCATTTGGATAACCGTTTGTTTGATCCGACAATGCGCGTGGTGTATTTATTAGCTCACAGTGACGACACAATCCATTTGCGTTTTCTTGGGAGTTATTGGAAGTTGCCGGAAATGTCGCTGGAGCAGACTGGAAGCTTGAACTGTCTTCATAAATCGTGTGGAAAGATTCCTTATTTCTCTGTTGTAGATCCTGATGTCGATGGAGAAGTTCAAAGACAAATACACGATTGTCTTCACCAGCTCTATGAATCTATGCTCAAAGGGGAGCAAAAGCTTTTACTAGAGAATACTCCTTAAGTAGTCGGCCTTGAAAAAGTCCTTGCGGCGCAAAAATGCTCTTTTTACACAAAATTTAGCTTCCCTCCTCGCCCAACTCTCAGGAGTTGAGCTCGTCAGGGAGCTGGTTTTGTGTTTCAAAAATAGCAATTTTTTCGCTCGCAAGTACAGGTTCTCTTGGGAAAAATTGCAAGGTTTCACCATGTTCCTAGTAAAATTCTTGCGATTTCCATCATTTTCTGTTCTCAGGAGAGATGCAATTTTTCCCTCGGAGCCTTTACTTCTTCAAGACCGACTAAGTAACCTGCAGTTTTTGAACGTTTGCAAGCTGCCAATCCTTCGGGACTGCCTGCAAAGATCAGATCTCCGCCTGAAGCGCCGGCTCCCGGACCGAGATCGGCAACATAATCAGCATTCTTAATGAAGTCGAGATGATGCTCGATGACGATAGCCGTGTTTCCCTTGTCGACAAGAGTGTGCAAGACTTTCAAAAGTTTCTGGATATCGTCTTGATGCAGTCCTGTCGTGGGTTCGTCAAGAAGATAGAGCGTTTTGCCTGTTGAACGTTTTGCGAGTTCTCTTGAGAGTTTGATCCGTTGAGCTTCACCGCCGGAAAGAGAGGCCATTTCCTGGCCAAGCCGAAGGTATCCAAGACCGACAGAAATCAGAGTGTCTAAAATCCTTGCAATGCGGGGGTGGTTTTCAAAGACGATTCTAGCATCCTCTACAGTCATTTCCAGGTATTGCCCTAGATTTTTTCCTTTATACATCACTTCCAAACTTAAAGGATTCAGCCGCAAACCGTGGCACTGGTCGCATTGGATCCTTACAGGAGGAAGAAAGTGCATTTCCACTTTTTTATATCCCATTCCCCAGCAATTAGAGCACATTCCTTTGCGATGATTGTAACTGAAGTGGCGCGGCATCAACCCTTTGGCTTTAGCAGCGGGAAGAGCGGCGAAAAACTCTCGGATGCGGGTGAGCACATCGACATAAGTGCAGACATCGGATCTAGAGGTGTGTCCAATGGGATTTTGATCAATAACGATCAGTTTGTCAAAATGATCGATCCCTTTCACAGCTCCTATTTTAGGGAATTCGACAACGTTGTGAGTCAATAAACCCTGTTCTACCGCAGGCTGAATGACTTTTTGCAAGAGTGTGGATTTTCCTGATCCGGAAACTCCTGTCAAACAGGACAATGTTCCTATAGGGATTTCCAAAGAGAGATTTTTCAGGTTGTGCGCGCAGGCATTTTTAATTGATAACCAGCCTTTTTTTGGTGTGCGTCTTTTTTGCGGAAGCGGTATCGCCTCTTTTCCGCTAAGGTATTTTCCCGATAAAGAGTGTTTGTTGCGCAAGATCTGCTTATAGGTTCCTTGGGCAATGATATGCCCTCCATGTTCACCGGATTTAGGGCCGAAGTCTAGAATATAATCGGCAATCTGAATTGTTTGCGGATCGTGCTCTACCATCAGTAAAGTGTTCCCCAATGTTTTCAGCTGGGATAGGGCATGATTCAGTTGGTCATTGTCGTAAGGGTGGAGGCCAATCGTTGGCTCGTCCAAAACATATAGCACGCCGGTGAGACCGCTGCCAAGCTGCCTTGCCAAACGGATGCGCTGAGTCTCCCCTCCTGAAAGGGTAGGCGCTTTACGGTTAAGAGAGAGATAACCCAGGCCCACTTCGTTAAGAAAACGCAGCCGATGATTCAGCTGTGTGAACACTTCTTCCATTAATTGACTTTCGGCGGCGGAAATGTTGATTTTTTTGATGAATAAAAGAGTTTGATCAATCGGAAGGGCGCAAAAGTCACTGATTGAAAGTTCATTAATTGTCACATTTCGTGCCAGAGGATTCAATCGGCTTCCTTTGCAGGACATACAGGTCATCTCGTCTAAAAGAGGGATGAGAGGAGAGCGAAGGTCTGATTTTCCGCTTTTACCCGCTTTGGCTAAGACGTGATTGATTCCGATCCAGCGAAAACGGAATCCATAAGGGCTATCATACCAGACATCATCCGGAGACCCGTTGAAAATTAAATGCAGCTGCTTTTCGCTCAGCTCATTCAGGGGAGAGTACGGGTCGATGTTTTCCTGTTTGAGAATGATTTCCAAGTGATGGGCTGCCTCCAGGTTTCCTTTTTCCTGCCATAGAGTATTGAGAAGATGAATCGTTGAAAACAGCATCAACTCTTTTTGCCTGGCCAGGTTTGCGCCGTATTGAATCCCGAGCCCTGTGCAGTCGTGGCACATCCCTTCTTGGGTATTGAAGGCAAAGCTGTGAGGGGTGATTTCAGGATAGGATTTTCCGGTGCTGGGAACGGCAAAGGCTAAATTGAAGGCAATGTCTTTGTCTTTTCTGACGATGATCAGTTTTTTTTGACCGATGTTGGAAGCTGTTTCAATCGCTTCGAAAAGGCGGTGGCGAATTGAGGAATTGATGACCAATCTGTCGATAACAAGAAGCAGGCTGTTTTTTCGTTTCTTGTCGAATGCTTGCAGCAAAGCACTGTCTTCCAATGGAAAATAGTGGTCGTTTAGCCTAACTCTCACAAAGCCTTGCTTTTGATGCCGCTCAACGATATCTTCGAATTTTTCGTTTTTTCTAAGCTCGATAGGTGCAAGGACCTGGATTTTCTCTCCCTCATTCCAGCTCATGACTTGATCGACAACATACTCTTTGCTGATTGAGCGGATTTTTTCTCCTGTCTCCGGACAGTGGGGAACGCCTATCCTGGCCCAAAGTACGCGCAGATAATCATAGATTTCAGTCATCGTACCTATGGTTGATCGAGGGTTTCCTGCATGCGCTTTTTGCTCGATTGCGATAGCTGGTGAAAGCCCTTCAACTTTTCCGACTTTAGGTTTTGGAGATTGTTTGACGAATTGCCTGGCATAAGGGGAAAGGGATTCAATATAACGGCGCTGGCCTTCCGCGTACACGGTATCGAAGGCGAGGGAACTTTTTCCCGATCCGGAAGGGCCTGTACAGACGGTAAGCTTTTCTCTGGGAATTTTTACGGAAACGCGTTTTAGGTTGTTTTGTTCAGCGCTTTCGATTGTGATTGAATGAATGGCTGCTGCCTCCCGCTCTTTTCGCTTTTTGCCCGATTCTTTAGCTTTTTTCAGCGCGGAGGAAACTTGCTCTTTTCTTTTCGGATGGAGGGCTGCATAGACGGCAACTCCTGTTGGAGTGGGGAGCTTGGCGATTTTTTGAGGAGGTCCGCTGGCAACGACTTTCCCTCCGCCGGCCCCTCCTTCCGGACCGATGTCGATGATCCAGTCGGCAGTTTTGACGATATCCATATTATGTTCGATAACCAGTACGGTATTGCCTTTGTCAACGAGAGCGTGCAGAACTTCAAGAAGCTGCTTGATATCGTGAAAATGAAGGCCAGTGGTTGGCTCATCAAGGATGTAAAAGGTGTTGCCGGTAGAGGGACGGGAAAGCTCTTTTGCCAGCTTAATCCTTTGTGCTTCCCCTCCGGACAAGGTTGTTGAAGACTGCCCTAGCTTGATGTATTCCATTCCCACTTGCTTAAGTGTTTGCAGCTTCTTTTTAATCGAGGGGATGTTTTGAAAGTGTTCCAACGCTTCTCCCACTTCCATTTCAAGAATGTCGTAAATCGTTTTCCCTTTAAAATAGACCGATAAGGTTTCCGGATCGAATCGGCGTCCACGGCATTCTCCGCATTCGATCCAGGCATCTTCCATAAAATCCATATCGATTTTAACCATCCCCATGCCTCCGCACTGGGTGCACGATCCCTCTTTAACGTTAAAGCTGAATCTGCCCGGCTTGTATCCTCGTGCCAGGCTTTCAGGAAGCTGCGTAAACAGATCCCTGATCTCATCAAAGACCTTAATGTAGGTTGCAGGGTTAGAACGGGGGTTGCGGCCGATTGGTGATTGATCGATTGCGATCACTTTATCAATTTCCTCAATCCCTTCAATCTTTTGATGAGCTCCGACGGGATGCTCGGCCTGATGGAGATGATTGGCAAGAGCCGGATAAAGCGTTTCTGTGATTAAGGAGGATTTTCCCGATCCGGAAACACCAGTAACTGCGATCATGACTCCAAGAGGGAATTTGACATTGATGTTTTTCAGGTTGTGATGATTGGCGCCTTTGATTGAGATAGAAGCATCTGAAGGTTTTCTTGTTTTGGCTGGCACCTGAATTTCTAACTCGCCCGAGAGATATTTAGCAGTCAAAGAGCGCTTGCATTCCAAAAGCTCTTTATGCGTGCCATTAACGAGAACTTCTCCCCCCCTGTCTCCGGCTCCCGGGCCGATATCGACAATTCTGTCCGCTTCCCATAATGTTTCTTCGTCATGTTCGACGACGATGACCGTGTTTCCGATATCGCGCAGGTGTTTGAGCGTGCGGATGAGCCGCAAATTGTCCCTGGGATGGAGGCCGATCGAAGGCTCGTCCAAAATGTATGTGACTCCGACGAGCCCGCATCCGATTTGGGAAGCGAGCCTTACACGCTGTGCTTCACCTCCGGAAAGAGTAGGCGCTGTCCTTTCGAGAGTCAAATAATGAAGGCCGACTTCGATGAGGAAATGGAGCCGCTCTTGAATTTCTTTGAGCAGTTCGTCTGCGATTAAAAGTTCTTGCTTTGAAAGGGAGAGTGTTTCGAAAAAAGCGGCGCATTCGCGGATTGTCATCGCATTGATTTCTGAAATCTTTTTTCCTTTTAACAAGGTGGCAGCTGGGTAGGGTTTAAGTCTTTCTCCCCGGCATTCAGGGCAGACCTGCTCTTTAAGCAGCTTCTGCATTTTTTTTCTGTAGCTTTCACTTTTTGCTTCCGTATACCTTTGATGCGCCTCGTGCAGAACCCCGCGCCAGCGGATGTGATCCATCCATATAATACCTGTCACGGGGTGAACGAAACGCATGCGCGTCCACTTTTTTTTCGTGCCGTAAAGAAAAACGTTTTTTGCCTCATCGGGCAATGTCTTCCAAGGGGCCGTCACATCAAATCCGTATAGCTCAGCTAAGTTGTCGTAGATGTTGCCAAATTTGACAGTTTGATAAGAACTTGCGACAGAGCAGCAATCTTCACTAATGCTGAGATCAGGATTGATCACCTTGTCCAGGTCGAATTCAACGATCTGTCCAAGGCCATGGCATCGGCTGCACATTCCATGGGGACTGTTGAAGGAAAAGTCGTGCGGTTCAAGGGAGGAGTAGGAGAGGCCTGACTTCGGAGAAAAAGCGTGCATAGAGAAAAGTGTTTCTTCTTCGGTTTTTGCGTCTAAAACACTGCAAATTCCTTCTCCGAGGTTGAGCGCGGCTGTCAGAGATTCCGCGATGCGGGAGTGATTTGATTCGTTCACTTCAATCCTGTCGATCACCACATCGATATCGTGGGCAACGTTTCCATCCAAAGTGATTTCGTCCGAAAGATTCACAATCTCCCCGTCGACCCGTGCGCGCATAAATCCTTTGCGCAAAAGTTCTTGGAAGTCTTCTTTAAATTCTCCCTTTTTTCCTTTTGCGAAAGGGGAGAGGATGATCAACCGCGTTTTCTCAGGCAGGCCCTGCACTGTTTTGATGATCCGTTCCCTGCTCTGAGGGGAAACGCGCTCGCCGCTGACCGGACAATGAGGATCGCCGATTCTTGCGTATAAAACGCGAAGGTAGTCGTGCACTTCCGTGAGAGTTCCTACGGTGGAGCGGGGATTTTTTCCTGCGGTTTTCTGTTCGATGGAAATAGTCGGTGAAATCCCGGAGGCGCTTTCCATTTCCGGCTTGGCCATTTCTCCAAGTTGACGCCTGGCAAATGTAGAAAGTGACTCAACATATCTTCTTTGTCCCTCTGTGTAAATCGTATCGAAGGCTAGCGAGGATTTTCCCGATCCGGAAACCCCAGAGAAAACGATCAGCTCATTTGCGTCGAGCTCCAGATCGACGGATTTTAAGTTATGGATGCGAACCTTTTTTAAAATTATTTTACGATTAATCACTTTGTTTTTTTCTCTTGATATAGATATTGTTTAAGAAAAATGATAATCTAATGATGTTTATCCCGCAAACCGGAGGAATGGGACAAATGATGAAACTTCGACGCATTCTTTGTACGAGTTTTTTGCTCGCGGCTCCATTGATGGCAGATATTCACATGCTGGAATTAAATGACGGAAACCGGTTCCTCGTTTCAATCGCTGAAGAGGAGATCTCTTTGAGCAATGGATGGAAGACTTTCTCTGTTCTTCCGGATGCGCTGCTTGATGTTCATTTTGATGGCGGGTTGTATGGAACTGTGTGCGATCGCGATGGAAACAAATCGGAGTTGGATTTCTCTTTTATCAATGGTAATCATCTGAAAGTAAAAGTGTTGCGATCTTCTCAAACATTCGACATTCCTTGGAGCGAAGTGAGTGCGATTCGCAAGCAGGAGGCTGCAACTGATGAAGTGAAAGAAGATGAGGAGAAAATTTCTTATCTTCAGCATAGTCTTGAAGGGAAATATCGTGAGATTTCGGAAGCCCTCAAAAATCAGAAGGAGGTGCAGCAAGACCTTTTGAGTAAGATGACTTCTCTTGAGAAAGAAAAAGAGGCATTGGAATCCGAGCTTGCCGAGCTTAAGCATTTCCATAGCGAGAATGAAGAGCAATTATCTGCGCAAGTGGAGATGCTGCTTTCCGAAATGGGATCAGCCAAAATGCACATTGAGAATTTGAGTGGTGAATTGCTGCTTGCACAGAGCAGGACTGACAAAAAAGAGGTTGAACTCCAGCAATTGCAGCAATCCCTTGTCGAAGCGAAAGCAGATGCTTTCGAAGCGGAAAAGTTGCTTTCAGGACTTACTTCTCAACTGGAAATTTTTGTTGCTAAGCATGAATTACTTGCAAATGATCAAGCAGAGCTTGGATCTTTGATCCGTACGTTGAAAAGAGAACTGGATTTGAAAGAGGGAGAGATTGTTGCGTTTAACGAGAAAGTGTTCGAGCTTGAAAGAGAGAACAAGGCAGTTCAAGAGATGCTATCGAAGAGTCAGAATGAGTTGGAAGAGAAAAGTATTCAGATCGACGGTTTGATTCAAACTCAGGAAAATGATGATGCAATAAAGAAAGCTTTTCAAGAAGAGAATGCAATACTTAGCGATGCGCTTACAAGAGTTGAGGTGGAAGCAGGCGAGGCTTTTGGGAAAGTCATCGAGTTAAAAGACCAGTTGGCCAAAGCGGAAAAAAAGAGCGAAGATTTCAAAAAGAAAATGGATCAATTTTTTCCGGAGTATGATAGGGAAAAAGAGAGAGGACAACAGCTGCAAGCGCAGTTAGCACAGCTGGAAAGTGCGCTGCGCATCGTTGAAGCTAAAGAGAACAGGCTAACCCAGGAAAATCAGCAGCTTCTCAGGGAAAAAGAGAATTTATCTCGTTTGCTGGAAAAAGAGCAGAGCCGGCTTAAAGAACTGAGGGATCTCGCTTCCCGTTTTAGCCAAAGTTTGCAGCCGCAAAAATCAACATCTGAGGGTTTAGAAAAATCCCAATTAGAACTAGGAGCCGATCCTTTGATTAAGCAGCACTATCTCCCTGAAAAGTTGATTTCGTTTAAAGGGATTCATATTGTTGCAGCTGGAGAAAATCTTAATAATATTTCAATGAAATATTTCAACACTCCGCACCGGTGGAGCGATATTTACGAAGCAAACCAGGATGTGATTACCGATATGAATAGGCTTCAGGTAGGCACTCCATTGGTGATTCCCAACTTGAGAAATTAGATGAGTAGAATAGCATATCTTATCGCATCTTCATTTTTTGCATCGGCCTTCTTAGCAGCAGAGCATCCTGCTTGCAATCATCAACGCTCTGCTTTTCATTATTCGAAAGAGCTTGGATTAAGCGGACAGCTTCGCATTGTGGAAGATATCGTCATTCTTAAAGATGGTACCTTGCTTCAAGGAGAGATCGGGGAATTACCGGTTTTAAAGTTTCCACTTGGAAAAATTCACTTGCCTGTGGAGCAGGTAGAAGCGTTCATTTCAGATAAGGGCGGCTTATTTAAACTGCGGACGAGAAAGAATGAACTCTATATTGGAAATGTTGAGCAAAAGCATCTTTTTTTTAAAGGGTCGCGCACTGTGATCGATTTGGGAGAAGTTGACGTTGTTTTATTTAAGCCAAGAGATTTAGTAGATTCGCTTTCCGATCAGATGCTTGCTGTAGGCGAGGATTTTGACTTGAATGCATTGAACGAGATACCGGATGATCTTGATGAAGAAAATGAAATCGAATTTATCTCTTTAAGTAAGGAAGTGAAGCCGGTTGACGAGGCCAAGGGGTTGCTTGCATTGAGAAGATGTCAAAAATGTTCTTTGAAACCGGCTCCCGATCGCGTGCCGTATATTGACTTTCCTATAAAGGATGCGCCGGAGGAAGAAGAAAAAGAAGGGGTTATAGAGGTTCCAGAGCTGCAAGATCCTCCCGAGAATCCAGTCGTTCGTGTCAATGCTTGCAAGATTCAAACGGAATCGGTTCCCCGTGTCTATGATGGGCTTGTGTATGTGGATGCTGCACGCGTTGGCGAGACAGGATTTTATATCAGGCCTAAAAAAGTAACCAATCGCGAGTATAAACAATTTGTTGATGCGATCAATTACCGCACGCCCATTCACTGGCTAGGAGGGGCGATTCCATCCGGTATGGAAGACGATCCGGTTGTGAATGTCACCTATCGAGATGCTTTCCTCTATTCAGTGTGGGCGGGAAAAAGACTCCCTTCTCAAGAAGATTTGAGTATTGCTACTGAGTTAAATGTTATTTTAACAGACAAGGGCGATCAATCAGCGGAGTGGACCGCAACGCCGACTATGCAGTCGGTGAAATCTCCTCAGAGCAGCGATTCGGTTAAAATAGGCCAGTCATTTTTTCCTTCTCACGAAGTGTTCAGCCGCAACCGCATCATTTCCATGAATAATGATGATGCAAACAGTTGCACAGGTTTTCGCACGGCTCTTGATGCTCATTAAACTGTACTAGTACCCAACCATGCGGAGCCATTCAATCATTGCCAACATTTATCCTGAATTTGTAGTATCTGCTGAGAGAATTTAATATCAATAGCAGGTTTTTTCAATATGAGCTTTCGTTTGCCAGAGATTAGGTTAGATAAGGGGGAATTTACTTATGAAGGTGAAACCCCGGTTTTCATTGATCATAATGGCACTCGCCATTATGAAATTGGTAAAATTCAAGAACAGCTGCTTTTTTTAGGAATGCAGCTCCAAAGAGATCTGGATATTCAAGAATTACAGAAAAAAGACCGCGAAGTCTCTCTCTTAAAAGAGGAGTCTTTGGAGATGCAGCAATTGGTTGAGAGAAATTTCTTTCGAGGGCGGAGGTTTCAGGCTAACTTAGATAAAATAATTGTGGAAGATGCGAAGGTACGGTTGTATTGGCAGACCCAGGAAAATCAGTTATTGCGCCAACAGATCGATTATTTGAGGAACAGGCAGCAGTTCCTTCAGAGCCCAGTTCCTTCGAGATTTTCTTCCTTTTCTGTTCCTGTCTTGGAAGAAGTAGCGAAAGAGTGGGAAGAAATTCATTCGTGAGATTCGGTATGAAGGATTGATAATATTTTCCATTATTTGTAACCTTTATTGAAAGAATCCAATATCAATAGCAGGTTTTTCGTTATGAGCTCTTACTTTCCGGATATCAAATTAGATCAAGGAATGTTTACTTACAAAGACAACGTTCCGGTTTTCATCGATCAAGAAGGTACTCTCAACTATGAAGTTGGTAAAACTCAAGAACAGTTGCTTTTTTTAGGAATGCAGTTTCAAAAAAATTTGGATGCCCCGGCATTAAAAGAAAAAGATTATCAGATTACCCTGTTAAAAGAGGAATCTTTAAAAATGCGGCAATTGATTAAGGATAATTTCTTGCGGGATCGGAAATTTCAAGCTAACCTAGATGAAGAGATTATGGGAATGATGAAAATGCAAGCGTTCCAGCAAGGATGCTTAGCTCAACAAGCTAAAGATTTTCAGGAGATGAAATCAGCTTTTCAAAAAGGTGTCGATTTCAATGCGGAAAGGACAGAAGCTTTTGTCAACTACTTGATACAGGAAAATGAATCGTTGCGTGAGCAAGCTCATCAACTTTCACATTCCGACTCTAATGAAGATGCGCTCAAAGAGCATACGGGAGGAGCTCATAATTGATCAAGGAATTGTCATCGAAAGGCAGGGAAATTGAAACTCTGTAGGGAATTCTCTGCGAAACATAGAAAATGAATGCGTCTTTTTCCAAACGGGGGGATTGGATTTCTTTAACATCGAAGACGCCATATCGTCTAAGAGCATTCAAGGGAAGCTCTAGCATTTCCTTCTCCGCTTCGATATCTTTTTGGTAGGTTTTCTTATATTTTTCTGGATGAGTAATGACCCAATACTGTTCCCCTTTTAGCAAAAAATTGGCAGCCTTGGCCAATTTAAGAAGGTTTTTTTCTTCCAGAAGCTCCGGTATAGACTGAATAAGGGTCTTAATGCAGAAATGTGTTTTGGAAATCCCATGCGCTGTTGCCACCACTTTTGGATGCCCGTTTTTATCAACCAAACATTCAATGCGTTCACATCCGGTTTTGAAAGTATGGGATTTGCCTTCAGGGAATTTATCCATTATCTTCTGGCTTGAGAAGTCAATTTTATAGATGCTTTCTTTTTGAAAGGATCGAATTTGCTCTAAAGATAACAACTGATTTCCTTTTTAAACTAGATGAACTCATTCCTATATTCAAATTCGGAAATTTTAATCAATAAAAAATTCCCAAGAGTTATTTTCAAACCATATCGATTGGTCAAGAGGGATGAGTTGCGAGCTGTCATCTTTTATTCCCCAGAGAACAATCTGTCCAGTCCCTGGATTGACGACTAAGGAAAAGTGAATGGCATTGATTCCATCTGCCCAATTTGTATCGGCGATGTGGATAGCAGAAGCGTGTAATTTCTCTTTTAACGGATTGGGTAAAGATGTATAGATTTGTTGATCGATTTGTGTTTCGAGAATCTGAAGGGGAAGTTTAATGCTGGAATTCAACTTTATCATCAGCTCTAGAATCGATTGCCTAAATTCTTTTATGCTTTGGCTCTTAGGCAGCTGATCCATTTGTTCAATAAAGGCTGTTTTATCTGTTTTGGAAACCAGATTGGCTGCCAGTCGCTGAATGACAGCTTCTCTTGCATCTTTTGAAAGAGGGGATTCTGAAATTTCCACTCCCTTTTGCAAAACGTTTTGTTTGATCCATTCTGCAGGTTCTGAACTTTTTGTCCAAGCTGGTAATAGAGTGGGATGTCCGGGCAAAAATGTGAACGCGTGTACATAGGGGATGCGGATAGGGGTGCATAAATCGGGATGGGTTTCAATATTTTTGATGGATGGGGAAGTTGAATTTCTAAGCATGAGGATGAGTGATTGCAGTAGCTCTTCACCATTTTTAGGGGTAAGACGGGCACGCGCTTTGAGGTCAGGCTGCTCAAAATAAATCTGCAAAACCTTGTGCAAGCTGTTTCCGCTTTTTGTGATCCAAGGAGTATAAGAGAGGTGTTTTAGTTGATTGAGAACTTCGGGAATATCGCCGTTTGGCGGGTAGTAGTCAATCAAAGAGTCCACGAGGAACAGTTCAGATTCAACGTAACTTTCGAGTTCGTTGAGCGTTTGCTGAATCTTTGTCCATTGAGAGCCGTCGAGATTCATACGCATCTCTTTTCCCACTTCGTCGACTGTTCTCAAAATGAACGATTGGTACGCTTTTGGATGATCCAGACGCAGCCATCTTGAAGGTTTGCGACGGCCATCTTTGTCATAGAGGACAAAAGCTCCCTCTGTTGATTGTTCTCCCGCCACGCAGTCGGAAGTGATATGTGGATCCCATTGGAGATGTATTTTTTCATTCAAATGCCGGTTGAACAACGCGGCAGCTTGATGGCGCATTTCCTTGCGTGTGGTAAGCGATTGTTTGAGATATTTGGCTAATACCCGTTGCGAGGACTTCAAGATTGCCGATCTTACCATGCTCTTATCGTCTGCTTCTGCCATGCAGGCGATCGCATTTTCCCAGACCTGGAGCAAAGGATTGCACTCTTGAGCTTCATAGGCAAAAACAGCGTGAAGATAGAGTTCGGAAAGGGCTGTTTTTTTGTTGATAGGAAGTGCTTTTGCTTGTTTGACAAGCGCTTGTAAAAGCTCTTTCAATGTGATATCTACGTAAGGCTGCTCCTTTGTGAATAGAGATTTTGTGATTTTGATCTTCTCTATGCCGATCGCTGTTTTTACGGCGATCACACCTGGTATTTTGCTCAAGGGGATTAATCTTCCATTTGGAAGGAGAAGGCGCCCTGTACGGCTGATCCGTACTTTTTCCGATAGGTTTTGATCTCCGATTCTTAAGATAAAAGGGAAATCGACATAGACACCCTCCACATTTCGCGTTAATTTACTTTCTGCAATTAGCTGCTGAAAATCTTTCAGGCAAAGCTCTAAATGGGAATTCAGCAAACTGATTGCAAGAGGCGTTGCAAAACATGAACCATCTTTTCCCTGTCTTAACATCGTTAAAAGAGAAGCCAATGCAGTCCGAGCTGCATCGAGATCTTGCAATTCATCCGCTGGAGAAAGTCCTAAAGTTGTTCGAATCACAATATTTGCCGGCGTTTCCGAAGACTTAGGTTTTTTTATTTGAGATAGTTTTTCTCTCAAAGAAGGGGAGTGTTTCAATTGTTTCAGTATGCGTAATATGCAGGATTCATAGTTTAGGGGAGATTTGATGAATGCTGCAATCAAAGGGTCTGCCAATCCAATATTGAAGTGTCCCGTGCTTGAAAGGAGAAAATAGGACAGTTCAATCGGCAGCCGGTTGCGATAAGCAATTTCATGATTTTGCAGTTTGGCTTTCCTATGCTTTCTTTTATATTTAGCTAACGCAGCTTTTCTGTTTTCTATAACATTGAGAAACTGGGTTTCTATCCACAAGAAATCATCGTGTGAATTTGCGGATTGGTAGACGGTGTCTGGATCTTTATCCAAAAGATGGATATACATGCCGAGAATGGGCGAAGGAAAGAGATTGGCTTCTGATGCGATTTTCAGTCCGTAGCTCATATAAGAAGTTCTTTGGCATCCGCATTTGAGCTCTATTAGCGTTGCCAGGTCATAGAGCTGTTCAATGAGTAAGGGGTGATTAAACTTTAAAATTTCATCCCAAGGAAAACCGTTTTTGGATTTCAACTTTTCGGCCAATTCCACAAATCCTTGGCTTTTCAAGTGTTCTAATGACATCTGAGGGGCTAAAATGGATTGTGAGACGTTTTGCGTACACTTGCTGGATTCGTCGCAGTCATTATGATGCTTGGCCACCGGATGGCGCAGCCTTTTTGTTGAAGGTCGGAAAGAGTATGAAAGTGTTTTTTCCCTCATCGATTGGATCATCTCTACAAGATGAGGTGGTATGACGCGGCTGAAGCCGAAAGTTTCCAATTGCCTGGGTTCTTTGCAATCAATAGAACTGATTGGGTCATTCATTAAAACATCCGCATTTTTAACGAAGGTAGACACGTCGATCTTGGGTCGACTTTTACTTACTTTTTTTCAATTTGCAGACGGGAAACGATAAGATACAACGGCGGTGATCGGTGGCCTTGGTAGATAGGGCCTTCGATAACGATCACTTTTTTTTCCCGCGCAGACGACAAAATTTTCTCTTTCAGCCCTTCTGCCAATGACAGCTGCGAACCGTCGGGAAGCGCCGCATATTCTCCTGGCGCAACTTGGATTGGGCTGATGAGGTTGAATCTTGTATTATCTCCCAATGATATGAGCGCAGCTCCTTCTCCTTGAGGAACACCGCGGCCCCTTACACGTACGCGTAATTCACTGAGTCCAACGCCAACGAGTTGCAGCTGCGTTTTGATTGCCTGATAAGTAAATGTTGATTTTGGATTCCATTTGATCTTTGCACTTCCCGCTTTAGCATTCACATCTATGGATTCAACCTGCTTCAAGCTTTCAAACCGTTTTTTTATCAGCTCAGCGCATCGATCATCGCAAAGGTAGCTGTTCCAAGAGATGAAGACTTCAAGAACTTCGCCTTGAAGTTGCGGCGAATAAAATGCCAATACGCTGAAACTTAGAAAAATGAGTTTTTTGAAATACACGATCACACCTCTTACTCTATCATTAACTTTTATCGGGGATATTTGTCAAATTAAATGCTATCGGCTATTCTCAGTATAGTTAAGAGAGATAGGCTTATGGCTTGTAGAACAAAAATTATCTGCACAATAGGTCCTGCTGTCAATACGTATGATAAAATTTGCGCATTGATCAAAGCGGGAATGAATGTCGCTAGGCTAAATTTTAGCCACGGGTCTTATGAAGAGCATTTTTCCGTCATTGAAATGCTGAAGCGCGCCAGAAAGGAATTGCAGGTGCCTCTTGCGATTTTATTGGATACAAGCGGGCCGGAAGTGCGTGTCGGTAAAATTCAAGATGGCGAGATAAAAGTTAACAAAGGGGAACGGTTAAGGCTTCTCGACAAAGAAGTACTCGGCGGTAATGGAGTGATCTCGGTGAACCCCCCAGGAATCCTCAAAGGCCTTTCCGTTGGTGCTCAAGTTTTATTTGATGATGGATATATTTCATCTCGTGTCAAGGAAGTTGCTGAGGAATGGGTTGAGTTAGAAATTGAGAATTATGGAGTTTTGAAGGGGGGAAAGGGGGTCAATATCCCCAATGTGAGTTTGAATCTGCCTTCGGTCACTGAGAAAGATGTCAAAGATATTGAATTCGGGTGTAGAAATGGCATTGATTGGATAGCGGTTTCATTCGTCAGAACTCCAGAAAATATCATCACAGTGAAGAATTTGCTTGAATCGAACCGCTGTTCGCATGTCTTGGTGATTGCAAAAATTGAAAATCATGAAGGGATTGAGCATTTCGATTCAATCCTGCAAATTTCAGATGGCGTGATGATTGCTCGCGGGGATTTGGGTGTTGAAATTCCTCTTAGCCATGTTCCCCGTTTGCAAAAAGAGATGATTCGCAAATGCTATCTTGCAGGCAAACCTTCAGTGACAGCCACTCAAATGTTGGAATCTATGATCAATAACCCTCGCCCTACACGGGCAGAAGTTTCTGATGTGGCGAATGCGATTTATGACAGTACGTCTGCTGTGATGTTGTCAGGGGAGACGGCTATTGGAAAGTATCCGATTGAAGCAGTTGAAATGATGAGAGACATTATTTCCGAAGCAGAGACGGATTTTGATTACCGTTCTCTTTTTGAGCTGCACTCTTCGATCAGCTATAATGATGTCCCTTCATCAGTTACCTTGGCTACGGTCAAAACCGCCTACAGTTCAGGAGCGAAGGCGATTTTCGCTTTCACAAGCGGCGGGGGAACAGCGCGTCTGCTTTCTCGTTTGCGTCCAGAACTTCCTATCGTTGCGATGACCCCTAAGGAAAATTTTTATCATCAGCTTTCGTTGAATTGGGGAGTGATTCCCTTTTTGGGCAAGGAGTCGAAGACCTTTGAAGAGGGATTCGAGCAAGTGAGCCAATTTGCACTAAAGAACCATATTCTCTCTTATGGAGATCTTGCCATTGCGACAGCCGGATCCACATTCGGCATCAAAGGAACAACAAATATGATGATTGTAGAGCACATCGGAGACGTGCTTGTGCGCGGCCATCTCGGAGAGGGTGAGAAGGTTTATGGAAATGTTAAATTTTTACGCTCTCCTTCTGAAGGGTTGCAGCCGTATCATGTTAGAGGGGCTTTGATCGTTATCACCAAATGCGATGAGAGCTATCTTCCTTATATTCAAGAATCTGCGGGTGTTATTTTGCAGAATCACATCGATGACGAGGCTTCAGAGATGTTTGCCATCGAGCAAGCAGGCCTTTTTCACAAGCCGACAATTGTCAGGGCAGATGCTGCGGCTTATATTTTGAAAGAAGGACAGCTTGTGACTCTGGATCCCGGCAAAGCTTTGATTTACAAAGGTGTAGTGATTTAAGAGCCGCTAGTCTTGAATTTTGCTAAAGTCCAATAATTGCTCAAAAAGAGAAAAAACTCTTTGCAGCAAAGCGATCCGGTTTTCTTTTATTTTTTCGTCTTCATCAAGAATCCGTACTTCGTTAAACAGACGGGCCAGGGACGGCTGCATCTGAGCAATTAACTGATATGCCTGAGCGTAATGTTGATGACTAAGAGCTTCTTCGAATTTCTCTTTGGTGGAGTCTAAGGTTTTATCAAGTTCTTTTTCCGCATCTTTAAGAAGAAGGCCTTTATCAAAAGCCACGGCAGAGTGATTAGCGAGCTGTCCTTTGGCGCGTTTATAGACTTCATAGAGTTTTGGAAATTCTTCGCTGCTTGCTCTGAACTCATGCAGGGCCTGCACCCGGCAAAAAGTATCGTAAATATCGTCGAATCCGCAAGCGATGCTTGCTTCCACTTCATCTTTGGTAAAGCCGTATTCCTGAAAAATGGATTTGATGCGGTTGGTGAAAAAATCCATCACTTCTTTGATCACTTGATCTTTGGATGAAAGATGCATTGGATCAAAATTGCGCGTGCACTTATCCAAAATGTTTTTTAGAGGCAGGCGAAATTTTTTGGCAATGACTAATCTAATGATGCTGAGTACTTGTCTTCTCAGCGCATAAGGGTCTTTGGAAGATGTCGGTTTTAATCCGGCTGAAAAGCAGCTGAGAAGGTTGTCGATTTTTTCCGCCAAACACAACACAGATCCTGTTTCCGAAGTTGGAAGAGGAGCGTTTTCTCCTTTGGGCATCCAGTGTTCTTCGATCGCTTGAGCAACTTCAGGTTTTTCTCCATGAGCCAGCGCATAATAGCGGCCGATTGTTCCCTGCAGTTCGGGAAATTCAAAGACCATATCAGAGACAAGATCGCATTTACAGAGGCGAGCTGCTCGATGAACGTTCTTTAAAGAGCTAATTTGAAGATGTTCTTGCAACACTTCCACATGCCCTTCCAAGCGCAAAACCTTCTCGTAAATGGATCCGAGTCCGGAGAGATAAGTGACAGCTTTGAGCTTTTCATTGAACGATTCGAATGGCACGCCGAGGTCTTTTTCATAAAGGAAGACTCCATCGGAAAGTCTTGCAGACAGAACTTTTTGGTTGCCCCTGATCATGTTTTCCGTCGGCAGGGTGTTGCATGTGATCACAAATTGAGGTTTTAGTTTTCCATTTTCGTCAGCAACCGGAAAATATTTTTGGTGTTCGACCATTTCTGAAATCAGCACTTCCTGAGGGATTTTGAGAAAATTCTCATCGAAATTTCCTTTGGCAACCATTGGCCACTCGACAAGGTTGAGGACTTGAGGAATCACAGCATCTCTTTCGATGACGTGAAGGCCAAGCTGATTTTCTAAAGTGTTAAGCTGTTTGATGATTTCTTGCTTCCTTTCAGCAGGATCGGCAAGAATTCGATGTTCTCTTAAGGTTTCCAAATACGATTGCGGATTTAGAATCTCAAATGGATCTGGATCCAACTGCCGATGTCCTCTGGAGGCATTTCCGCTGATCAGATCACCAACAATGAAAGGCACAACTTCGGTTCCGATCATGGCAACAATCCATTGAAGAGGGCGCGCGTAGCTGATCTCTAGATCTCCCCATTTCATTTTTTTGGGAAATTCGAGGTTTAAAATGATCGATGGAAGAGAGTCTGCCAGGATGCGGGCAGCACTTTTTCCCGGAGTTTTCACTTTGGCAAATAAATACGCGCTCCCTTTGACTTCACGGATCTCAATCTCTTCATCATTTTCAATAGCGGTACGGTCAAGCAATTCTTTGCCAATTGATTTGAGGAAACCAGCACCAGCAGGTTTAAGCGTTCCATCTTCGTTGAAAGCTCTGTCCAGAGGAGGTCCGCGCCGCTCTTCGACCGCTTCGCTGATGGTCAATTGCAGGTTCTCCACAACCACCGAGAGGCGGCGCGGAGTGCCGTAGACATTTAGTTTTTCGTAGCTAAGATTTTCTTTGTTAAGAAGTTCTATAATCGCTGATTCTAGGTTTCGCAAGCCGATCGGTACAAATGCGGCAGGAAGTTCCTCGGAGCCGATTTCCAATAAGAAGTGATCTTTTGTGCCTTCCGGCATTTTAAGAAGCGCTTCGTTCATTGGAGGCAGAGACCCCATTTCCCGCTTAATCGAAGGGAATTTTTCTAAAAGGGGAAACTCTTGCAGTTTTCTGTTTTCGACATAACTTTCTGCAATCATTTTAGCCAGGTCCCGGATTCTGCCGATATACTGGGTTCTTTCTGTGACAGAAATTGCTCCACGGGCATCCAGAATGTTAAAGGCGTGCGAGGCTTTGATGACAAAGTCGTAGGCTGGCAGCGGCAATTTTTTCCCGATCAGCTTTTTCGCCTCTTTTTCGTAAAAGTTGAAGTTTGTCAACCACATTTCTGTCGTCGCTTCCTCAAAATTATAGCGGCTGAATTCAACTTCATTGCGGTGGTAGATATCGCCGTACGTTAAGTGTTCGTTCCATTTCAGGTCGAACATGTTGTCGACGTTTTGCAAGTACATAGCGATCCGTTCAAGTCCGTAGGTGAGCTCTCCTGTAACGGGTTTTAGAGAAAGTCCGCCAACGCTTTGGAAGTAGGTGTATTGAGTGATCTCCATGCCGTCCATCCAGACTTCCCAGCCTAATCCCCAAGCGCCGATCGTCGGATTCTCCCAGTCATCGTGGACGAAGCGGATATCATGCTGGGAAAGATCGACCCCGATCGCTTTCAACGAATCGAGGTACTGCTGCTGCATGTCGGAGGGGGAGGGCTTCAAGATCACCTGGTACTGGAAGTAGTGTTGGACACGGTTGGGATTTTCTCCGTAGCGTCCATCAGTTGGACGCCGGCAGGGTTCTACATAAGCGGCGCGATAAGGTTCCGGCCCCAGGCATCTTAAAAATGTCGCAGGGTTCATCGTTCCCGCCCCCATTTCCAAATCGTATCCTTGATGAATAATGCAGCCTTTTTCTTCCCAGTAGGCGGACAGTCGTCTGATAATCTCTTGAAATGTAATCATGGTCTCTCTCTTGAATGAGCGCCGATTTTATCAAATCTGTTTATCTGATCCAAGTAAAACTTGACTTTACAGGTGATTCACATAGAAGATATCGAGTATGAATATGGACTGGAATCAAGTAGAGCAAGACAAGTTCAATTATCAGGATTATCAATATCCTGAAGTGTCTGTGGTGATCCCTTGCTTTAATCACTGTGCTAAGATCGCTTTGACCCTTGACAGCATTTTAGGGCAGAATTACTTCAAATACGAAGTGTTGGTCATCGATGCCGGTTCGACAGACCGTACTCTTGAGGTTGTTAAGAGCTATCGAGATGAACGGATCCGCATCTACTCTGTTTCCGGCTATAAAAGATACGAAATGCTGAACAAAGGGATTTCGCAAGCATCTGGAAGTTATGTCAACTGTTTATTCCCAGGCGATTTTTATATTTATCCTGATGCGCTGCTATTTATTATGGAAACTGCGCTTGATCGCAATTTGCCGGATCTTGTGTATTGCGGAACTTTGCTTAGAGATGGGCGCTCCGATCCAAAAATTTTATATCGTGAAATGACTTTGAACCTTCTGAAAAGGGGGCAGCAGCCCACAAGCTTGCAATCTTGTTGGTTCAAAACGGAAACAATCCGTAGCCTTGGAAAATTCAACACGAATTACAAGCTTAGGGGAGGATATGAGTTGATATGCAGGTTTATGGCTCATCCCGGCCTTCGTGCTGTTTCGACAAAGAGGGTGTTAACCGATTACGATTTAAGGCATGTAACGCGTGCGATGGTGTTTAGCCATTTTATCGAAACTTTAAAGATTGTTCGGCAATATTTCGGCCTGAAAGCGATGATCCGTTGGCTTTTTATTCAAAAGGATTTTAAGCGGCTGCTTAAAATTTGGTGGCGCCAGGTTAAAATGGCTTTTATTGGAGCCCATCAATAATATTTGATAAATTAAAAATATTTTTTGTATAATAAAATAGGTTCATAAGGGAATGTCTTCGAGGTGTTTATGAGTGAAGTTTTGCAAAAATTCGAAAAGCTTGCAGATGCGTTGGTAAAAGATCTAAAGGACGGCGATCAGAGTGAAATGGAGACTTTCGAGTCTTATGTTCAGAGGACTAAGCATGAAATCATGGATGAAATGATGGCGTTTCAAGATAGCTTTACTCAAGGTTACGAGGTCATTTTGTCCGAGCTGGCGAGCAATAAGAAAGAAGGCGGTCTTCCTCCTGGAGCTATGAGGATGTAGCGTTATCGATGAGTTCCTGATATTTTTGAGCGTGTGTGCTTGATGTTGCCAGGCAGATAGCTCCTGCTATTGTAAGCAGTCCTGAAATCGGAAGCGTTAAAAAGAAGGCAAAAATTGTTGCGACACTGGCTTTGATCTTTGTGTCTTGCCATTTCAGATCGAAAGTTCTCGCAGGAGAAATTTCGTGGCTTCCGAAAGCCGCTCTGGCAAATCCTAAGAAAGCTTCGCCAAATTGTTCGCGCGAAGGTCGCTGCTGTCTGCCAATGTGCCTGTAAACTGAAAATCTAATCTATTTGTCATGATAACATTCCTAAATAAAAAGAATTTTTATTTTTATTTTAAAATATTTTTTTAAATCAAAAATAAACATTATGTTAATATTTCATTAATCCTCAATGAATAGCATAAGAATGCCGCCGATTGTGTAAAAGGCAACAACAACGGCAAGTCCAATGCGCATGCTGCCATACTCCAGAATTAACCAGCTGACGATCCACGGACCTAAAAAACTGGTTGCTTTTCCTGAAAGTGCAAAAAATCCGAACATTTCATTGTATAGGTGCTTAGGGGCTAAATGTGCCATTAAAGAGCGGCTGCTCGCTTGCAGGGGCCCGACAAACAATCCAGCGAATAAAGCGAGGATCCAAAAAAGGAGCTTATAAGGAATGAGAAGAATCCACAATGTCGGAAGTGTTATGCCGGCAAGGCTAATCAGAATGAGTTTGCGCGGGCCGATCCGGTCGTCGATCCAGGCAAAGCCAACAGCTCCAATACCGGCGCTGATATTGGTCATGATACCGAATAAAAGAATTTCCGATTGCGGCATATTGAAAGTTGTGGCAGCGTACACGCCTCCGAAAGCAAATAAAGTGGTCAATCCGTCCATATAAAACATGCGTGCGATCAGGAATTTCACGATCTCTTTGTATTGTTTCATTTGACGCAAAGTTTCTATTAGCTGCTTCATGCCGTAAAAAACCGCTTTCAAAAGCGGTTTTCCAAGGCCTGATGTAGGAGGAGTAAAAAGGAATAAGGGAATGGAAAAGATTAGATACCATGCAGCGCAGAAGAAAAACGTGAGTTGAACGGGATAACCGAATTGTATGATTAAAAGGGAGATCAGAAGAGAGAGCATCCCTCCGGCATAACCTAGACCCCAGCCCCAGCCCGACCAGCGCCCAATGTGCGAATGGGGAGCAAGGTTGGGCAGCATGGCGTTGTAGAAGACGAATGCAAGCTCAGAAGCGGCAATTGCCGTGGTTAATACAGTCAAAAGAGAAAAAAGGTTGCCGATGGGAGGTTTTGCAAAAGATAAAGTTCCTGTGCAAACAATGCAGAGAAGGGTAAAAAGGCCTAGCCATGCTTTTCTTTTTCCACCATGATCGGCCACTGCGCCTAAAATTGGGCCAAGGATTGCGATGATAAGTGCTGCTGTGCCGTTAATGCCGCCCCATAAAGCGCTGCCGATTGCCGGATCTGAAGTGAGTTGTTGAGTAAAATACACGGCGAAAATGAATGTCTGGATGATAGCGGAAAATGCACTATTCGCCCAGTCATACAACGCCCAGGAAAGAAGATTTTTGCGATCTCTTAACATAAAAGAATCCTATACTCGAAGACTGCTCAACTGTCAAATAATTAGATTTAGACCATTATTAATAAGTGCCTTAAATGCTGTTTAAGGCAGGTTTGATGGTCAATAAATTAAAATAATGATATAATAGGAAATTAAGGAAATAATATACCGTTTATTATTCGAAAATAAATTTGACATCTCCTAAAACTGCATCTTAGGGGGTGGCGGGAGCCCCCATTGCTCGGAATCTATCTCCAACTCGAGATCTAAAACAACTCCCTAAAGTGCTCCCAGGATCTAGACCCGATAAAGTACGGAAAAACCCAAAAATTGCTTGACGGAACTCATAGAAATCCGAGTAGTACGTATTATAAACCACTGTTTCTTTCATCCACTTCCACAGTCGTTCGATTGGGTTCAAGTTTGGGCTATAGGGAGGGAGAAAGTGGAGTTGAATTTTAGAATTTTTTAGATATTTTGTAACCTCCCGGTTCCGATAATATGGGGCATTATCACAGAAAACGTGTATCCGGGTTTTCCCTGAATAATGTTGTTCAAGAGACTGAAAAAAGCGGATAGTCGCATCAGCATTTAACGTTTTGTCCTCTTGAAGAAATACTTTGTAAGATAGGATATCAATGGAACCGGTCAAATTAAGTCTGGATCTACCTGTATTTGCAGGTATCAGTTTGTCTACACCTTTTTTAATCCATCCATATCCAAGTTGAACGTTGTGAGTAGGGTGAACACCGTCCGTGAAGCAAATCGTTTCATCACCAGGAAGATTTGCCTTGAATTTTGCATATGCGTCGATCCATTTCTGCTGTTCATCTTTGTCGGCTTTTCCTGGCACAAGCTTGGGTTTTTTGTAAGAAAATCCATGTCTTTTAAGCCAAGATGTCATTCCTGGTATCGAATAATGATGGCCAAATCTCACGTTCACATATGCAACAATGCTGGTAACGTGGAGATAGGTGTATTCAAGCAAGTGCTTCTCGAGTTCACTGGATTCTGAATCAGAAAGCTTTTCCATGCTGCCGCCACCTTCAGGCCGTAATTTTTTATGGCTCTGATATTCTTTGATATGATTACGAATAGCACCCTCAGAGAGTAGCAGAGCTTCGGCAATCTCCGGAAAGGTCCACCCTTTATCGTAAAGCAGTATTGCCTTAATACGATCGCAAATACGTCGATCTCTTTCGAATCGATGTTGTGCCTGAAGTTGTTCTCTTTCTTGTTTTGTGAGAAATTGCATGCTAACAGCATGCTGGGAAGTCGATTTAGCAACAAGTAAAATTTTCATTCATGAACGGTATACAGGTTTTCCATGAGCAGCCGGCAAGATGCCAATCCAAAAATTGCGACTCTAGCTTTGCAGCGGTTAAGAGATGCAAGCGAGCAGATCCCCTCTGAAAATAAAAGCGAGGGGCTGGGGGGGATTTTGCGTGAAGTGAAGGATGCGAACGAAAAAATCTCAAAGTGTGAAAAAAGCTATCAGGAACAAGCGGAAATTCTCAATAAAACGATTGCTCACAGCATTTCTAATTTCGTTGATAAAGAACTCGTTGACATGGAAGATGAACTAAGGAATCCGCTTCACTGCAATCCTATGGATGACGAATCGATCAAGAATACCTATGAAGGGCTGATGCGCATGAAGGAAAAGCTGATCGATTTATACGACCTTGTCTCTAGATGGGGATGGTCTCACCTTAGGCAAGTGCAGCGGGAAAGAATTGCGGAAGTGTATGAAAAAGTGGACTCCTTTGCCTCTAAAACAGGCAAGGTTCTAGAAGAAATGGCAGTGCATTGCCCTGATCCCGAGAAAAAGCGGCTGATGAAATTTCACGATCTTTTTGAATCTGTCGTCCATTTGGGCAGCGACCGGATTAATCCAGATGAAATATTCGCAGGGAATTGATTCTCAATAACCTATCTCTTTTGTTCAACGATTTCTTTGATCTTCTTGGAAAATTATCCAAAAATATTTAGTATGAGGCAACTAGATTAATCGGAGATCGTATGGACCCGTTACATACTATCGGCGAAGTGGTCCAATATATAGAAGACAATCACTCTAACCCGAAAGCTTTTAATTTCTTTGAAGAAGGCGAGTGGAAGCACTTGTCGACGGAGCAGTTCCTTTTTGATCTGAAACGTTTAACATACGGTTTAATCAGCCAAGGGCTGAGACGGGGAGATAAAGTTGGCATACTTGCGCATTCTTCGCCTCAATGGAATTTGGCGGATTTTGCGATCATCATGGCCGGTGGTGTCTCTGTTCCTTTATTTGTAAAAATTGCGAGTGAAAGTTTTATTTACGAGGTCGCTCAAGCAAATACCCGTTTTCTTTTTGTCCAAGGAAAGGACCAATGGGAGATGTATGAAAAGCATCGCAATCTCTTTGAAAAAGTGATCGGTCTTGACGATCCGGGCGAGATTGTCGGCGCCATGAAATATCATGAGATCCTTAAAGAAGGAGAAAAGCTGTGGGAGGCTAAGCCTCGATTGTGGAAAGAGCTGCAGTCACGGTTAAAAAGTGATGATTTAGCGACCATCATCTATACAGCGGGCAGCATGGGAATGCCGAAGGGAGTGATGCTCACTCATTTGAATTTATGCCATTTAATTTCAGGCGATATTTTTCATTGGAAACCCCAAGAACAAAAGTACTTAAGCATTCTACCATTGGCTCATGTCTTTGCGCGGCAGATCAATTTAATCCTGATCTCATGGGGAGTTCCCATTTACTATTTAAACGATTTGTCGCAGCTAACAAATGTTTGTAAAGAGCTCAATCCTTCATTAATGATCGTTGTTCCCAGATTGTTGGAAAAAATGTACGATGCAATGAACGCTAAAGTCAGAGGGATACGGAGCAAACTACTGCGTGGAATCAGTTTATGGGCATTTAAACTTGCTAGAGATCCTGGCGAATCTATCATCAAGAACTGGGTATTGAGACCAATTGCAGATTATTTAGTCTATCGAAAATTGAGAAGATCGCTTGGAGATCAATGGGAGGTGATCCTTTGCGGAGGCGCTGCTCTTGACCACGGATTGAATCGGTTTTATGTGCGCATCGGATTGCCGATTTACGAAGGATGGGGATTGACAGAAGGATCGACTGCGTGTGTCAACTATCCCGGAGAGGTCAAAATCGGTACGGTAGGGCCGCCATTGCCGGGAGTAAAGGTCAAACTTGGAGAGAACGATGAGATTCTATTAGGCGGTCCAACAGTGATGAAAGGGTATTATCGGAATCCAGAGGCAACCGAGGCGGTTTTAGATGATGAAGGTTGGCTTCACACAGGCGATAAGGGAAAAATCGACGAGAAGGGGCGCTTAAGCATTGTTGGGAGAGTGAAAGAGCAGTTTAAGCTTTCTTCTGGAGAGTATCTGTCTCCTAGCCGTATTGAGCATATGTTGAATCAACACCCATTAGTTGACCTGTCTATGGTCATTGGAGAAAAGAGAAAATACGCTGCTTGTCTTTTGTTTGTGGATCACGCAGGTTTAAAAAGATTGAGAAAAGAGACAGGTCAAAGCGAAGTCTCTGATGAAGAATTATTAGAGTCTGAGAAAGTAAGGCGGGAGATGGAAGTCTTTTTGGACAGCGTCAATAAGAGAATCAACCATTGGGAGAAGCTTGTGAAGTGGAAATTCATTATGGACGCCCCTTCTATTGAAAACGGCGAGCTGACCCCGACATTAAAACTCAGACGCAGTAACATTTTGGAAAAATATGAGGATGTTGTTGAAGCTATTTATTCAGTTGAGGAGTGATGGATGAAAGAACGCATAGCGATCATGACTGGTTTGCGAACGCCTTTTTGCAAGGCAGGCGGAGCATTTAAGCATTGGGAAGCGGAGGATTTGGGAGCTTATGTTGTCAAAGAACTCTTAGCGCGAACCTCTATTGATCCAGAGGTTATTGACGAGGTGATTTTCGGCAATGTGCTACAGCCGCCTCACGCAACGAACATCGCCAGGGTTCTGGCAGTCAAGGGAGGGTTGTCAGTGAAAGTTCCTGCTTTTACTGTCAATCGCAATTGTGCTTCGGGTCTGGAGGCTATCGCAACAGCGATGAATAAAATTTTAATGGATGAGGCAGAAGTGATCCTTGCAGGAGGAACGGAATCGATGAGCAATTTTCCTGTCTTATTCGGAAAAAAAGCGCGCGATTTCATCCAGAGGTTGTCGAAAGCAAAATCGTTCAAGCAGAAGTTAAGCGCTATCGTCTCTTTTCGTCCTGGTTTTTTAAAGCCAGAGATTCCTGGGATTGCAGATCCGTTATGCAGCTTGACAATGGGGCAGACAGCTGAAGTCTTATCGCGCGAATTTCATATCACAAGGTTTGATCAGGATGAATTCGCATTGATGAGCCAACTGCGTGCTGCAAGTGCGCAAGATGAAGGAAGACTGGCTGAAGAGATTGTCCCGATTCCAACGCCGCCGCAGTTTACTGTTCAAGAGCTCGATGACGGTGTGCGGCGCGAGACGACTATTGAAGGATTAACGAAGCTGAAACCGGCATTTGATAAGCTGACAGGTTCTGTGACTGCAGGCAATTCTAGTCAAGTGACTGACGGGGCTGCGGCGGTTTTATTAATGAGAGAATCCAAAGCTAAAGAGTTAGGGATTGAACCTTTGGGGTATATCCGCGAATATGCAACAGCAGCATTAGAGCCTTCAAAAATGGGTCTGGGACCAGCTTATGCAATTCCTAAAGTGTTGAAAAAAGTGGACAAGGAATTGAGTAACATTGATTTGATCGAAATTAACGAAGCTTTTGCCGCGCAGGTGATCGCTTGCGAGCGAGCGCTAGCATCGGAGGAATTTGCAAAAAGGGAGTTGGGAAGAGCTACAGCGGTAGGAGTCATTAACCGCGATAAGTTGAACGTCAATGGTGGGGCAGTGGCTTTAGGGCATCCAGTCGGCGTTTCCGGTACGAGGCTTGTTCTGACGGCGTTAAAAGAGTTGAGGAGAAGGGGTAAACAAACTGGCTTGGTCTCTATGTGCGTTGGCGGCGGACAAGGGGAAGCTGCGATTTTGGAGGTGGAATAAGATGGGCAAAGCATTTCATTTAACAATTGATCCGAATGGAATTGCGCGGTTGGCTTTTGATTATCCGGGTGAAAAAGTGAATAAAATCTCTCTAGAAGTTCTTGAAGAGCTGGACGCTGTTTTGGAAGGGATAAAAGATAATCAACAGATCAAGGCTTTAGTCATTACAAGCGCTAAGGAGAAAATCTTTATTGCCGGAGCGGATTTAAAGAGTTTTGAAAGGCTGTTTAAAAATTTTGATCTGGCGGAAGGGATGATTAAAAAAGGACATAGTGTCTACAACAAGCTGGAAGAGCTGCCTTTCCCATCGATAGCTGTCATTGATGGCGTGTGCCTTGGAGGAGGGCTGGAGCTTGCTCTAGCCTGCACTTACAGGGTTGTCGGAGACAGTTCAAAGACGACTCTTGGCTTGCCTGAAACCAATTTGGGGATTTTTCCCGGATGGGGCGGCACGCAGAGGCTGCCGCGGCTTGTCGGCTTGATGGAAGGGTTGAAGATGGTGTTGACAGGCCGGCCTGTCGATGCGAAAAAAGCTTTCAAAATCCATCTTGCCGACGCCATTTTTCCTTCTGAATTTATGAAGGAGAAAACCGACGCGTTTGTCGAGGAAATTCTGACTTCTAAAGGGAAAGAGAAGGTTTTAGAAAGAAGGAAGTCAAGAGGATTAATGTCTTTGTTGTTCGAACGCAATCCCATTGGCAGAGCCTTTGTCTTTTGGCAAAGCAGGCGAAGTGTTCTGCAAAAGACAAAAGGGCAGTATCCCTCGCCTTTAGCTGCGCTTGACCTTATTCAGAACACGTATACGATGCCGCTTAAAAAAGGATTGAAAAAAGAGGTTGAGGCTTTTGTTAAATCGATGTCGGGAGCTTTTCAATGTGCGCCCAATTTGATCTATATTTTCTTTAACTCGGAGCAGATGAAAAAAGATCCTGGGATGATTGGCGGCCAAGCAACGGGAAAAGAGGTAAAGTCGGTCGGCGTTTTGGGAGCAGGGGTGATGGGAAGCGGCATTGCCTGGCTAATGAGCTATCGCGATCTTCCTGTCCGAATGAAAGATGTCAATTGGAAAGCTGTTGGGAGCGGGTTTAAATCTGCTTGGGATACATACAAAGTTCTCATTAAAAAAAGAAAGCTTAAGCCGGCGCAAGCCAATCGCAAATTTCACTTAATTTCCGGGACTATCGATTATACAGGGTTTGACAAGCTCGATTTTGTGATTGAAGCGGCGGTGGAAAATTTGGAGCTCAAACATAAAATTCTCAAAGAACTTGAGGCTAATGTGCGGCCTGATGCGATTATCGCGACGAATACATCTTCTTTGACAATCGATGAATTAGCACCGGCGTTGAAACATCCGGAAAGATTGGTCGGCATGCATTTTTTCAATCCGCCGGCCCGCATGCCGTTAGTTGAGATTGTGTCCGGAGAAAAAACCTCGCCGGAAGCTGTGCAAACAGTCTTTGAATTGTGTCAGCGTTTAAAAAAGACTCCCGTTGTCGTTGGCGACTGTTCCGGCTTCCTTGTCAACCGCGTTTTTGCCCATGGCTTTGTCGAGATCATGCGGATGCTTGAGGAGGGGGTTCCTCAAGAGAGGCTCGATAAGTTATTCTTGAAGTTCGGCTTGCCGATGGCGCCGTTTGTCCTTGCCGATGAAATTGGCAATGACGTTAACTTAAAAGCGATGAAAAGTTTTGAAAGCGCTTACGGCATACGGATGGAGGTTCCCAAACTTCTTGAAAAATTGAATGAAAAGCAGTTGTATGGGAGAAAAGTGGGCAAAGGCTTTTACATCTATGATAAGAAATCGAAAAAAATCAATCCGGAAATCACCTCTTTTCTTCCCCATCAGAATGGAATGAACATTTCAGACACAGATGCAATTGATCGCGTGATGCTTGCGATGATCAACGAAGCTGCCAGGTGTTTGCAGGAAAATGTCATTCACAATCCAGGCTACCTTGATATGGCTTTGGTGTTTGGTGTCGGATTTCCCCCTTTTCGAGGCGGACTTCTCCGTTATGCGGACTCTATTGGTATTGAGAAGTTGATGGATAAATACGGTCATCTTGTGTCGACTTATGGGGAGCGGTTTGTCCCTTGTGAAAAATTGAAGGAGATGCAGGCATCCAGGCGTGGGTTTTTCTAGGGCGTGTCGTCAATTAGCTAAACATGCATTTCGCAGCCTCTTTTTCCTTGAGAGATGGTATAATTTTTTTGTTTGATTAAAAGGTCTGCATCTGCCATCCTGTCTTTTTTTTTATCTCGAGATCAAGGAGTTCTTTTGATGATAAACATGAAAAAGGCAGTGGCTGCGATCCTTTTGACTTTTGCTAGCTTGACAACAACTGCTCAAGCTGATTGTTGGGATTCATCATGCAACGATTGCTGCCCTGATATTACAGTGGGAGTCGATTGGCTTTACTGGAGTCCTTGCATCAATGACCGGCATTTCGCTTTGACAACTGATGGAGTGGATGTCAACACGCATTACTTTTGCAATGAATGGGATTTTGGATCTCGCGTCTATGCCAAATTAGGAAATTGGTGGAATGGGTTTAATGGAGCTTTGATCTATACCTATATTAATCCAAAAACAAGCAGCTCTCTTAAAAGTGATGCCATCATACTCAGTGTCGCAGCGCCTGATGAAATACCTTCTTTTAATGATCTCGATGCTAAATGGGAGCTGCAATATCAAACACTTGACGCTGTTTTAAGTTATTCAATCGATGTTACGCAAAATAGATGTTTTAAAATTGAAGTCTTTTCCGGACTCACTTGGATTGATGTCAAACAGAAAACAGAGTATGTCTTTGATCTAAATGAAGGGGGATTCACAAATAGAAATTTCGACCGTCAGAATGATTTCTGGGCTGTTGGTCCTTGTCTTGGTTTGAATAGCTCTTTTAGTTTTTTTGATTGTTTCAAGATTTTTGGAACATTAAAAACCAATCTGGTTGTTGGGGAAACTGCGAGCAAAGATGTCCTTTTTCGAAAAGTCGCTGGAGATGAAAAGGATTCGGTAAAGGATGAAATTTTGACAACCTGCAAAGTTAAAGATCGGTGTTTTTGTTTGCCCGGGTTGCATTTAGCCTCTGGAATTGAATACGAAATATGTCTGTATGAGACAACTTTTGGCCTCCGTTTAGGGTGGGAATATGTTCAGTGGATCAATGCTCCGACGTTTCCTTGCTATGAGTTGGATGGTTCGCGTGTGAGATCTGCTCCAAGCACGAACAATCTTACGATGCAGGGGATCTTTTTCGGTTTGAATTCTACGTTCTAAATTTTTTGTTTTATTAAAAGATTGTGTTTGCCATTCTGTTTTTTTTATCCAAAAACCAAGGATTTTTTTGATGATGAGTATAAAAAAAACAATGGCTGCGATTTTTTTGAGTGTCGCGAGCTTAACGACATCTGTTCAGGCGAATTATTGGGGTTCATGCAACGATTGCTGTCCTGATGTGACAGTGGGAGTTGATTGGCTCTACTGGAGCCCTTGTGCCAGTGACCGGCACTTTGCTCTTACGACTGAAGGAATAGATAGTGAAGTTAACGTCAAAACCCATTACCTTTGCGACGAATGGGATTCCGGAGTGCGTGTTTATGGCAAGCTGGGAAATCTATGGAATGGCTTTAACGGAGGATTGATCTATACCTATATTAATCCAAAGACAAGCGGCTCTGTCGAGCAAATCGGTAATAATGGTGTTGTGTTTAGCTTTGGTTTGCCAATCCCTGGAGAGAGTGGAGGACTCCTTCAAGGTAGCAGACTTGACGCTAAATGGGAACTCCAATACCAAACGCTCGATGCGATTTTGAGCTATTCAATCGATGTCACGCAAAATCGATGCTTTAAAATAGAGGCTTTTTCAGGGCTCACTTGGGTCGATGTGAAACAGAAGGCAAGCTATACGTTAGATCAAGTTGGAGGAAACGAAATTGAAATACGCGTAGATTTTGATCGTAATAATGACTTTTGGGCTATTGGCCCTTGTTTTGGGCTCAATACCTCTTTTAGATTTTGTGATTGCTTCAATATTTTTGGATTGGTGAAAACGAGCTTGGTTGTTGGGGAATCGAAAAATAAAGATGTTATTTATGGAACAAGAGGATCTTCTGAAACTAGTACTTTTGTAACTGTCACTGCTAAAGATAAGTGTTTTTGCTTTCCTGGATTGCACTTAGCGACAGGGATTGATTATGAATTATGCCTGTGCAACATCACATTAGACCTCCGTTTGGGATGGGAGTATGTTCAATGGATCAATGCTCCGACGTTTCCTTACTATGAATTGGATGGCTTGGGTGTAAGATCTGCTCCAAGCACAAACGATCTTACAATGCAGGGGATCTTTTTAGGTTTGAATACGACGTTCTAAGTTTGCACAGTCAAGCTTGTCTGATAAGCCCTCCAGCCGGAGGGCTTTATATTTCCAATATTTGATAATTAATTTGAAAGAGCGTACAAAAAGGGTAAAACACGGAGGCAAACGCCTTCAAAATTTGAGGTTGTCAGATGGCTGATTTAGAAAATGATGATGGAGCAACTGCTTTGGTCGATGTATCGGAACCAGGAGGCGAGGCGAAACGAGAGGCTCTTGAAGTGGCCGAAGACGCTCGCGAGAAAGAATGGAAACATCCAAGTTTTGGCTCTCAAATGTTTATGGGAAACTTTAATCCCTCTCTGATGCACCCTTTTCCAAAGCAAAGTGAAGAGGATAAAAAGGAAGGGGAAGACTTCATTAAAGACTTGGGCGATTATCTTAAAAATAATCTTGATCCTGAAGCTGTGGATAAAAATCGAGAAATTCCTGAAGAGGTGATGGAAGAGCTGGCTCGTCGAGGGGTCTTCGCCATGAAGGTTCCCAAAGAGTATAATGGGCTAGGATTTTCTGTGACAAATTATAATAAAGCCGTCATGAAAATCGCATCGTATTGCGGTGGGACAGGCGTGCTCGTTTCTGCTCACCAATCGATCGGCGTTCCGCAGCCGTTAAAAATGTTTGGCACAGAGGAGCAGAAAAAAAAGTTTTTCCCCCGATTCCGAGAAGGGGCTATTTCAGCATTTGCTCTGACAGAACCGGAAGTCGGATCTGATCCGGCTCAAATGTCTGCCACAGCCAAATTGACAGAAGATGGAAAGCACTACATCCTCAATGGGACCAAATTGTGGTGCACCAACGGGACGATTGCCGATGTGATTGTTGTGATGGCCAATACAGCGCCCAAAATGGTTAAGGGGAGAGAAAAAAAACAGATCTCAGCGTTTATTTTGGAAATGGATACGCCCGGAGTGGAGGTTGTCCACCGTTGCGAATTTATGGGGCTGGGTGCAATTTATAACGGTGTATTAAAATTTACGGATGTCAAAATTCCTGCTGAGAATCTTATTTGGAAGGAAGGTAAAGGACTTTCTATGGCTCTTGCGACAATCAATGTCGGGCGCTTAACCCTTCCTGCCGCAAGTGTTGGAGGGGCGAAGCAATGCTTGTCGATTGCTCGCCGCTGGGGAAAAGAAAGAGTGCAGTGGGGGCTTCCTATTGGTTTACATGAAGAGGGAAGGCAAAAGCTGGCATTTATTTCTTCGACAACTTTTGCTATGGAGGCGCTGACCTATTTAACTAGTGCCTGGGCCGACGATGGTACTGTCGATATCCGTATCGAGGCTGCAATGGCAAAGTTGTTTTGCACAGAGTCTTTTTGGAAGATCACAGATGCGACGATGCAGCTTCGAGGAGGCCGTGGTTATGAAAAAGCAAGCTCTCTCAAAGCGAGAGGAGAGCCAGGATATCCGGTTGAACGAGCAATGCGCGATTGCAGAATCAATATGATTCTGGAAGGCTCTTCTGAAATTATGCGCCTTTTTTTGGCTAGAGAAGCGATGGATCCGCACTTAAGCAGAGCTAAAGATCTTCTGTTTAAAAGACTTTCAAAAGGGGAAACGTTCAAAAAAATCCTCTCTTTAGCAGGGTTTTATGCTTTGTGGTACCCGAAACAATTCATCAAACCTCTCTTCACATCCTCTTACAGTGATTTTGGCCCTCTTGCGCAATACATGAAGTTTTGCGAACGTTCATCCCATCGTTTAGCCAGAAACATTTTTTGGTACATGGGGCGATATCAGCAAAAGCTGGAGCGCAAGCAAATGATCTTGGGACGCTTAATGGAAATAGGCACTGAGTTGTTCGTTATGGCCGCCACATGCTCTTATGCAGTCATGAAACATCGGGAAAATCCATCCGATCATACAGCAATTGATTTGGCGGACTATTTCTGTAGAATGGCAAAGCGGCGAGTATTAGGCCGCTATCGTTCTCTAACCGATAATGAAGACAGAGCAGCAAATGCTTTAGCTAAAAAGGTGATGGACGATCAATTGAGATGGCTGGAAGAAGGGATTATTTGGATCGGACCGAAAAATTAACAGGAATCTCCACCCTTTCAAGGGTGGAGATGATGAACAGCCTAGTTTAAGTGAAAATCACGATCCATAACCGTTTTTCTGTTGTCGCTCTTTGCGTTTTGCACAGCTTTTTCAATTTCTTTTTCTACGATTTTCGACAGCTGATCCATTACGTTAGCAGAGGTATTCATCCCTGCCTTGCTTTTGATGTATTTCTTCACTTTGCTTACAACGACTAAATTTTCGTTCATTTTAACCTCATGGTTTTGCTCACATCGATCAAATATGGACTTCAAGCGATGCAAGCGATTTTTGTACTGATGACTTTTAAATAGCAGGATTTTGCGTAGGAGTAAAGTAAAATTAAATTTTTTTTAGGATAGCTTTATGTCTAAAGATAAAAAAAATAATGACGAGCGAGAGCATCAAATCAGATTGATTCATGTTTTGGCTACACGTCTTCCCTGGATTGCGGTGATCGCAGTGTTCCTGGCAACCTTGGCAACGATCATTCAGATCCTAGTTTATAGTTAAAAAATATTTTAATTTAAAATAGAAAACGTGTTAATTAGAAAATAGTCAGGCGTAACGATATATGGATAGGCTCATGAGACATCTGCTACTGATCTATTTCCTTTTTTGCATTGCATCAGCAGTGTCTGCAGAGGAAAACAATCCAGAAGAGAGTGAAGCTGCAAGAAAGTTGAAGGGATATGAGTATCTCAAGAAGGCTAATGAGTACTATTTGGGCGACGGAGTGCCTAAAGATTATTTAGAGGCTGCTGAGTATTACAAGAAAGCAGCTGATTTAGGGTATCCCGAAGCGCATCGGGTCTTGGGAAATATGTACTTGCATGGGATTGGATTGGAAAAAAATGATACCAAAGCTTTTGAGCATTTTTCACAGGCAGCAAAAGAAAAGGACAGCTTGGCGGAATACAACCTCGGATTGATGTATGAAAATGGCTGGGGTGTTGAAAAGAACCTTTCGTCAGCGTTTGAATACTATGAACGTTCCGCTAATGCAGGGAATCCATATGGGCAGATCAATTTAGGAAGATTTTATGAAAATGGGATATCAGTTCCTAACAATGATCAGAAGGCTTTTCAGTGGTACAAGAAGGCTGCTGATCAAGGAATGGTTAGCGCTCAGAATTCTCTTGGCCGAATGTATCAGCTTGGAAAAGGAGTGGATCAAGATTACGGAAAGGCTAAAGAGTGGTATTTAAAGGCTGCTGAAGAGGGAAACGCTTTCGCACAATTTAATTTAGGGCTGTTATATGAAGAAGGGAAAGGGGTTCAAAAAGATGATTTGGAGGCGAAAAAATGGTATGAGAAAGCTGCTGAACAAGAGAATCCTTTAGCCCAGTTTCGCTTAGGTTGGTTAAATGAAAAGCCTGAAGGCTTCAGCCCAAATGATTCAGCGGCGTATGAATGGTACTTAAAAGCTGCTCGGCAAGGCGTTTTGCAAGCACAGAATAATGTGGGGCGCATGTTGAAGAAGGGATTGGGAGTAGAGGAAAATGATTTGGAAGCGGCGAAATGGTTTCGCGCTGCCGCAGAAAAAGGAAATTCCGCAGCCCAAAATAACCTTGGCGTTTTGTATGAAGAGGGAGAAGGGGTTCCAAAAGATTTCAAATTGGCGCTCTTTTGGTATAGTCAAGCCGCAGAAAACAACGATTCCAGAGGATTGTACAATTTGGGACGGGTGTATGAATTTGGAAAAGGTGTGCCGAAGGATCCTTCCAAAGCGTATACTTACTATAGAAGAGCGGCGGAATTAGGATATGCTCCGGCGCAGTTAAATCTTGGCTTACTTTACATAAAAGGAGTTGGGGTTTCGCAAAGTTTTAAGTCAGCTGCTGATTGGTTTCAAAAAGCCGCAGAAAAAGGAAATAGCAGCGCTCAAGTGAATCTTGGTCTCTTGTATAGTCAGGGCAAAGGTGTTCTGCAAAGTGATGATGAAGCCGTTTACTGGTATAAAAAAGCCGCCGAAAAGGATAATCCAGAAGCGTTTTATCTGATGGCTGCTATGTATGAGTCGGGAAAGGGCCTTGAAAAAGATTTGAAAAAAGCGATTGAGTATTATCAAAAAGCTGCTGAAGGCGGCTCGGGAATTGCGCAAAATAAACTGGGGTTGCTTTATGAAATCGGATCGGGTTTGCCTCAAAATATAGGTGAGGCGGTCAATTGGTATCGGAAATCTGCAGAATCAGGATTTGCGGATGGTCAAAATAACTTGGGACGGATGTATGAGCAGGGAATTGGAATGAAAGTGAATTTCGAGGCGGCTGCATTTTGGTATCGGCAAGCCGCGGGTCTAGGGAGTGCGGAAGGGATGTACAATCTTGGCCGTATGTATGAGGATGGCCTTGGAGTGGGCAAAGATATTCGGGAAGCAGTCAATTTATACAGGCAGGCCGCTGAAAAAGGAAACGAAGATGCTGAGAAACGGCTACGCTTGTATGACTAAGGATTTTCGATCCGTTTAATCCCGTTTTTGTCTATAATAAGCCGGAATTTTTTGAGTTCAACAGCCTGCTTTTCTTCTTCATTTAAATAAGTGTTTCGGATGATGATGTTGATGTGGTAAACCTTTGGAAGAGTCGCTCTGATAAAATTGAAGGAAACAGGATCGACTTTTAAATAATCGTGTGTGGGATTGTCTGCTTTTTTGAGAAAGTCTCGGATGTTGTATCTAAAAATGAGGTTGAGAGCTTGGCGCCTGCCATCTTTTTCAAGTCCTCCATTAAACAGGGTCAGCACTTTTTTGTAGTAGATCACCTTTTCCGGCCGTTTAATTGTTTCTAAAATATCGTGAAACTCGCGATTTCTGATATCGATGATCTGATCCGACACGCGATCTTCTTCTTCCAGAAAAGACATGGACTCATTCAACTTGCCTAACTGCTTTGACATCTTTTGAGAGTAAATTTCAGTGCTATAGTCATAAAACCATTTGCTTAAATACTTGAACGAACCATCTCTAAGAGATTCTTTGATCCTATCTTTTAGAATGTAGAGAAAGACTGTCAGAAGAATGAACGGTAGAGAGTTGATGATGAGAACTTTTGCCTGGTGGACGAAAAGGAAAAAAAAGAAGAGCATGGCAATACCTGCAGAGACGCTTCCAATCAAATGACTGAATCGTTTTCTTGCAGTATAGCCGCTAGTATGGAGCAGCAGAGCGTCGAGAATGAACTTGTTGAGCAAGCTGCTTCGATAAAGGATATATTCATTGCTTATACTGTCTTCATCTGTAATTGAAGGCTCGTGCAATACTGTCTTGCGATGCCTTCGTTCTTTTTCAAGTATTTGACATAAAGGTGCTGTTGTGTCATTTGAAACAAAAGGGTGTTTATCTCGAATTTCTGATAAAAGCCCTGTTAGATAGTAGTTGATTGTCGAACTCAGGAATTCATCGGCATAATAGAAATAACTGTTTAAATGGTCGATATTCCATTCGGTTTGAAATCTGTTTTCCAGGTTGAGAAAAGTTTTTCTAAGTCTTGCGATCTCTTCGCATAAATTTTTTATTTCAGGGCTTTTGGGAGGCGTTGAGTGTATTTGCAGGACGAATCGTTTAACACTTTCTCTAATCGAACTGCGGACGATATTGCCTAAAAGCTTAAGCTCATCTTCTGTTTCCTCGTAGGCTTCCTCGCATGGATGGCTATCAATCAGGCAAGTTAATCGGGAAAGAGGCGATCGATTATTGGCAAGGTTGTTGAGTTCTTTTAAGGTGAATTCCGGTGTTTTGTAACGGAGAAAATTGGTTCTGTCTCTATAAAAGTGTTCTTTAGGATAGGTCTCCTCGTTGATTTGAAGAGAATTTGGAATGAAAAAGAAGAATTCTTGAGTGTAAGTGTTTTTTTTGAGATGCTTACTGGGAAGAAACTCGGATTTGAGCTCGATCTGCCATTTATCCCGGAGATGGATATCTCCAGCCATAAGCTTTTTAATAAATCTGTCCATGACATCATTTTAAATTTACAATATTTTTTGTACAGGTTATCTTGAAGCTAAACAGGAGTATCCAAATCATGAGTAAAGAGACCTGGGTATTAGTTGCAAATAGCTCTGTCGCGCGATTTTTTAGGTTGGATAAACTTCAGCTGATCGAAATGGAAGCGTTTGTCAATCCCGAAGGGCGGATGCAGAACAAAGATCTTGCTTCGGATAAGCCGGGAGCTACTTTTGATGGTTCCGGAAGGTATCCAATGACAAAATCGCATACCCTTAAAGAGGCTGAAGTGGAGGCGTTTGCTAAAAAAGTGGCGGATCGCTTAGACCTTGCCAGGGCTAGTGGGCAAGTCAATAGGGTTTTTATTGCAGCGAATCCGAGTTTTTTGGGGTTGTTAAGGGGATCTATGACCCATTCATGCGAAGCAATCGTGGAAAAATCTATCGATAAGGATATCACCAACATGAAGCCCGACGAGATATTCGGCTATTTCCCTATAGGACTTTAAAGAATGAACGAACATCCGAAAATCATTGCTATGGCTGGGAGTATGCGTGCAGGCTCCTGGAATAAGAAACTCGTTAGAATCGCTGCTGCCGGTGCTAGAAAAGCTGGCGCTGAAGTCACAATCCTCGATTTGTCTGATTATCGGCTTCCTCTATATGATGGCGATCTTGAAGAAGCTGAAGGAGTGCCGGATAAGGCAAAAGCGTTGAAAAAGTTGTTTGCCGAACATGACGGTTTTTTATTTTCCTCTCCTGAATATAACAGCAGCATATCCGGAACTTTTAAAAACATGATTGATTGGATTTCCCGCCCGGAAAAAGGTGAGCCAAGTTTAGTTGCGTTCAAAGGAAAGTCAGCCGCTTTGATGAGTGCTTCTATTGGAGCGTTGGGAGGTTTGCGAGGCCTTGTCCATGTTAGAGCGATTTTAGGCAATATTGGCGTTTTGGTTTTACCCGATCAGGTTGCCATCTCCTCATCCCAAGAGGCGTTTAATGAAGATGGACAGTTAAAGGATCCAAAGAAGTTGGAACAAACGTTAGGGTTGGGGCGGCAACTGACAGAGCTGCTTAAGAAAACGACTATCGATTAGGGCTCTGAGACCCCTTCCATTTTCCTTTCGAGATACTTTCTGTAATCTTTTTCCCTGTCCAAATGAGCGGCTTGTTTCCAGACTTTTAAAAGTGTCTTTTTGGGCTGTATTTTTTCTTTAGCTTTAAAGACAAAAAGAACTTTACAGCCTGCTTTTATTGCGACAGATTCCTCATCTTTATCGCTCATGGAAATGACGTTGAGTATTTTTGTCCCGATTCCGGTCGTATTTGTGTCGCAGTAAAACTGCATCCCTGTGGAGTATTTGATTGTTTTTAATAAAGGGTCTGTCAAGACTTCTAGCGTCTGTCTTTCGTTATGACCAAGTAAAACGATTGTTCCCCCTTTAGGTTCGGATAACGTTCCATCTTGGCTGCGGGAATCTAGCCACAAAGCAATAGGGCGGCTGAATTTTAGAGTAAATGTATTTTCTTCAATGCTTTCAAATTGAATGATGTCATCTGGAGGAATGCATGCGAGCAGACATTCCCAAATTTTCCCTAGATCTTCGCTGCAATGATCCATGATCGCTTGTTTAAAATCACTGGCAGCAGTTGAAAGGGGAGAAGTGTTTTTCGGCTCAGTTTTTACAACGTGGCAGCGCATCTGCTCGATTTTTTCCACAGTCGTTGTTGAAGTTGCTGTTTGGTCGGAAAATCCACGCCATTTGATCCACTTCTTAAAACTCTTGCGATTTAGGTAAACGCTCTTTCCTTCCTTTGTCTTTTCAATATGAATTTTCCCAAAAAAGCGGAGAATGAGGGCAATGATGAAATGATGGCATCGAATTCCGGTTTTGTTCGTTTTTGGATTCTTGTCGTTTATGTGGTCGTATTGAAAAGATTTCCAATTTTCTAATGAGCAACGAGATTGGCTAAAAAGTCCTGAGGGGTGATAGTGTACAATCATCAGCTCTCCTTCAGCAAATGAAGCTCCATAATGGCACAGCTAACGATTTTTATCAATAAATTTTTGAAAATTTATGATTATTGGTCAATTTGCCAATGATCTTTTTGGCAGGAGTAGATCACCAAAGGGATTCCAAACATGATGACAACTCCGGCAGTCAAAAATAATTGGAACGATCTTATATTGATGCCGTCAAGTTGAGAAGGAGGGAAAAAACCGATGCAAAAACCGAAAACTGAGGAGCAAAAGCCGATTCCTGCTACGATCCACATGCCGATGGTCTTGCCTCCCGGAATGCGGTATTCGCGGCGAACATTTTTTTGAGTATAGCGGAGTCGGATAGCAGCTAGAAACATCAGCATATACATCAGCAAGTAGAGCAGAGCGGTGAGATCGTTTAAGATCCAGTAGGAGCTGCTGATCGTAGGCATAAAAAGAAACGCCAGGCATAGCAGTGAAACGATAACGCCTTGGAAAAACATGATGGCAATTGGCATGCCGTTGCGGTTTTTTTTATGAAAGAAGGGAGGAAGATGCCCTTCATGTGCCGTTTGATAGAGTCCTTTGCTAGGGCCGATGATCCAGGTGCTGACCATTGAGATAGCCCCTGCGGAGATTAATCCTGCCAGGATTTGTGTCATCCAGGGGATGTGATACGTGTTGAAAAAAGCAGAGAAGGCTTGCATGATTCCCGATACCAGGCTGATCTCTTTTGCGGGAACGACGATCGCAATCGAAAGAGAGCCTAGGATTGAAACAGTTAAGATGATCACTGTCGATAATAGGATGGCTTTCGGATAGTTTTTTTGCGGACAGTCAACTTCTCTGGCATGAACAGCAGACATCTCCATTCCGGCAAAGCCAAGCATCACTCCGGCAAGAAACACAATATTGTTGATGGAAGAGAGGTCGGGGAATAGCGCGTCCGTTGAAAAAGGAATTTGCGTGGGGTGTCCGGATAGGTACCAAAAAAAGCCGAGGATGATGATGAGAGCTGCCGGAGCTAGCGTCCCTGCAACCACTCCTATGCTGCTGACAAAACCTGAGGTTTTCATACCGAAAGAGTCGATGATATTGCAAGTCCAGTAGGTTCCAAGAATCATTGTCAGGATATAGTATTTATTTTCGGCTAATTCAGGATGGAAAATGTAGGCGATTGTCGCAGAAGTGAAAGAGAGGACAGTCGGGTACCAGATGACATTTTCTATCCACTGAAGCCAGATGGCGACAAATCCCCATCTGGCTCCGAAAGCTTCTTTGACCCATGTATAAACCCCTCCGGTAGAGGGCCATCCCGTTGCTAATTCAGCCGATACCAATGCGCAAGGGATGAAAAAGCAGCAGGCTGCTGCGAGGTAGAAAAAAACTGAGGCCCATCCCATATCGGCCATTACCGGGAGATTGCGCAAGCTTTGTATCGCTGCAACATTAATCATCGTGAGTGTGAATACGCCGATCTTAGAAGCTGTGTTTTGTTTTCGATTCTCTTTCATGGCCCTAAATTATTAACGATTATTCGAAATTTAAACCAGTATTTATACCGATCATGTTTCAAAATTCCAATTCTTGACAGAGCGCTTTCTTTTTAAGGCATTTGTTGCCATACTCCCTAAAAAATTAGTTCGCTTTCCGGCCCTTATTTATTTTCCGGAGTAGCGAAGAAATTACGCTATATCTAAATTTTGAGGTTTATAATGACATTTTCTTATGGATTTGTGATTGTCTGCGGGATTTTGGCGCTTGCTTATGGAGTTGTCACGATTCGCTCAGTTCTTAAAGCTGATGCCGGAAATGAGCAGATGAGAAAAATTGCGGGAGCGATTCAAGAAGGCGCCCGCGCATATCTAAACCGCCAATATCAAGTGATTTCCATTGTGGGAGTCGTGATTTTGGCAATTCTTACCTATCTTTTGGGAATTCATACCGGAGTTGGCTTCGTTATTGGAGCAGTCTTATCGGGAATTGCCGGATATGTGGGGATGAACGTTTCCGTTCGCGCGAACGTGCGGACAGCTGAAGCGGCAAGAAAAGGGCTGCAGCCTGCTTTGGATGTTTCTTTTCGTTCCGGCGCGGTAACAGGAATGCTGGTTGTTGGGCTGGCATTATTAGGAATCGTTTTCTATTACCTTTATCTGCTTAAATCAGGTACGGAATTTAGAGACATTTTGGAGTCTTTAGTCGCTCTTGGATTCGGCGCATCTTTGATTTCATTGTTTGCCCGTCTAGGCGGAGGGATCTTTACCAAAGGTGCTGACGTAGGTGCAGACCTCGTTGGAAAAGTAGAGGCGGGGATTCCTGAGGATGATCCGAGAAACCCAGCTGTGATTGCCGATAACGTAGGCGACAATGTCGGCGATTGCGCAGGCATGGCTGCTGATCTCTTTGAAACTTACGTTGTGACCATTGTAGGAACGATGCTGCTTGCCGGGATCTATTTTACCGGAGTAGTACGTGAAACGTTGATGCTGTATCCATTGTTGATCGGTGCGGTTTGCATTTTGACCTCTATTGCAGGAACATTTTTTGTAAAATTAGGCAAATCCAACAACATCATGGGGGCTTTATATAAAGGCTTCATCAGCTCTGCCGTTTTGTCGATTGGAGCAATCTTTCTTGTTACACAGCAGTTCCTGGGATTTGACCAAGTTTTTCAAATCGGAAAAATCTCCTTTACAGGGATGAACCTTTTTTGGTGTGCGTTGACAGGATTGGCAGTCACTGGCGCAATTATGTGGATTACGGAATATTATACATTGACAAAGTACAGGCCTGTCAAAAGTATCGCGAAAGCGTCTGAGTCCGGACATGGAACAAATATCATCCAGGGGATTGCGATCTCTATGGAGGCGACTGCGCTGCCTGTGATTACGATTTGTATTGGAATCATTATTTCTTACTTGAATGCTGATCTGTTCGGCATCGGGATCGCGGCAACAAGCATGCTGGCGTTAGCCGGAATGATCATTTCTTTAGATGCGTACGGACCGGTAACAGATAATGCCGGAGGGATTGCTGAGATGTCTAATTTGCCGGAAGATGTCAGGAAAACAACAGATGCACTAGACGCTGTAGGGAACACGACAAAAGCGGTGACCAAAGGATATGCAATCGGCTCTGCCGGCTTTGCATCTCTTGTTCTTTTTGCAGCGTTCATTGAGGATCTTGCCCACTATTTTCCAAATCACGAATGTGCCTTTGTCTTATCTGATGCCTATGTAGTGGTTGGACTGTTTATCGGAGGTTTACTCCCTTATCTTTTCGGCGCTTTAGCAATGATGGCGGTTGGAAGAGCTGCAAGTTCTGTTGTTGAGGAAGTGCGTCGGCAATTTCGTGAGATTCCTGGCATTATGGATGGGTCGGGAACGCCTGATTACAGCCGTGCTGTCGATTTATTGACAAAGTCTGCGATCAAAGAAATGGTGGTTCCTTCTCTTCTTCCTGTTGGAGCTCCTTTCATTTTGTGCTACCTCATTAAAATTTTCATTGGAGAGAATGAAGCATTCGTGGCGTTAGGGTCCATGCTGCTTGGTGTTGTTGTGACTGGAATTTTTGTCGGTCTTTCGATGACTTCAGGCGGAGGGGCTTGGGATAATGCCAAGAAGCATATTGAAGATGGATTTTTCGGCGGTAAAGGCTCTGAAGCTCACCATGCCGCAGTAACAGGAGACACCGTTGGCGATCCTTACAAAGATACCGCAGGTCCTGCGATCAATCCATTGATCAAAATCACGAACATCGTGGCTCTTCTTCTGTTGGCGATTATGTCGTCATCAATGAAGTAAAAGCCTGAATGAATCTTAAAAACCCGGGAAGCCTCCCGGGTTTTACCAAAGCCCGATCAGCTTCCACCAGAATGGTCCGATCACCAGCCAAATGAGCAGGTGGGCAATGCTGACAATTGCTCCCAATCTCCACCAAGTCACAAGATCAACGTAACCTGATCCGAAGAGAATAGGGGCTGGGGCTGTTCCATAATGTGTTAATGTTGCCGAAAGCGTGCTGCAAAAAGCTAAAGAAAAAGTCATTAGCATAGGAGGGACTCCGGAAACAATCCCAACGATGCAAAAAGCAGAAAAAAGAGAACAGACATGTGCAGCGTTGCTGGCAAATAGGTAGTGAATATAATAGAAAACAAGAACTAACCCGGGATAAGCGATGCGCCAATCAACAGCTTGCATGCGGTCTTGCACAGCGTTGCTTACCCATCCGATCATGCCGAGTTTATTGAGGTAAGTCGCCATCATAATTAACGTGGAAAACCAAAACATGGTATCCCAGGCGCTTTTTTCCATGATGAGATCATTCCAGGTCAACACTCCTGCTGCGATTAAGATTGAAATACCGGCCAGGGCCACGGTGGTGCTGTCGATACCAAGATGAGGTCCTGCAATCCAGAAGCTCATCATGAAGATAAAGACTCCTAAGGTCACCCATTCCTGCCACTTGACTTTGCCAAGTTCCTTTAGGCGGTCTTTTGCGATTTCTTGCGCTTTTGGCGTTTCCTTAATAGAAGGTGGATAGATTTTAAATAAAAGATAAGGAATCACCAGCAAGCTAATCAATCCAGGCACCAAGGCAGCAAGCGCCCATGTTCCCCATGTGATTTCTATTTCCATCTCTGAAGCGATTTCAATGATCATCGGATTTGCAGCCATTGCCGTGATAAACATGGCGCTTGTGATAATATTGCATTGGTAAAGTGATTGAATAAGGAACGCTCCAATTTTTCTTCGAGAAGGTTGATCGGTCGGCTGGCTATCGAACGCTACAGCCAGCGATTTCACGATGGGGAAAAGGATGCCTCCTGCACGTGCGGTGTTGCTGGGAATAGCGGGAGAGAGTGCTAAATCAGTGAGCGCCATGCCATAGCTTAAACCCAAGCTTTTTTTCCCGATTAAAGAAACGAAGTGGTAGGCGAGGCGAATGCCAAGCCCCGTTTTGATAAAGCTTTTGGCCACGAAAAAAGCGAGCACGACAAGCCAAATCACAGGATATGAGAATCCGCTGAGCGCCTCTTTGATGCTAAGGGTATTTGTCAGAGCCAGTCCGGAAAGGGCAAGCAGAGCACATCCTCCAATCGGAAGAGCTTTGGAAACAATGGAGAAAATCGTTGCTAAAAAAATGCCAAGCAAGTGCCAGGCTTCAGGCTGCATTCCTTTCGGAATAGGAATCATCCAGAAAATGGATGCGGCGAAAATAGAAAAGATGAGTTGAATCGGTTTGACATCGATAGAGATTTTTTGATTGGACATAGCCTTCCTTTATGACATGAGAGCATGAATATGTGCTTTAGCGGCAGCGGCAATGGCTTTTATGTCGTAACCGCCTTCAAGTACTGAAATAATCCTGCCTTCAGCATGGACATCGGCAATTTTATTGACAATGTGCGTGAGTTCTACGATATCCTCTACTGTTGCATTGAACCCGCCTAAAGGGTCTTCCTCAAGAAGGTCGAATCCAGCGGAGATGATGATAAGATCTGGTTTGAACTTATCTAAGGCGGGTCTGATTTCTGTTCTAAAAGCTCGTAAGACTTCTTCTCTCGACCTCTTCCCCGCATTAATTGGGCAGTTGAGCGTTGTTCCGATTCCTCGTCCAATTCCTGTCTCCTCCCGACTTCCCGTTCCAGGATAGTGGGGAAATTGGTGTGTACTGGAATAGTGGACAGTAGGATCATCATAGAAAATGGCTTGAGTGCCATTTCCGTGATGCACATCCCAGTCGATGATTGCAACCTTTTCGATTTCTTTATATGTTTGCGCGTAGCGCGCGCCTACTGCTGCATTATTGAATAGGCAAAAACCCATCCCTTGATCACTTTCAGCATGGTGTCCGGGAGGACGGACAAGACAAAAAACACGTTTCACATCTTCTCTGATCACCGCATCTACCCCTGCGATCACAGCTCCTGCAGCTTTGACTGCAGCTAAAAGTGATAGAGGGCTTATCTGAGTATCTCCAGTACTTAGCTGGTAGCGTCCGTCATGCACTCTTGATTGCATGCATTTCGCGACATCTTTAATCAGCGTTTGAATATACCCTTTAGTGTGGCAGCGTAAAAGATCAGCTTCTCTTGCTTCTCTTGCATCGATTGCTAGCAGCGGCAGATCCCTGACAGCTTCCGCAATGGAAGCTATACGAGCAGGACTCTCAGGGTGTCCTGCTCCTGTAAGATGTTGCATATAAATAGGATCTGTGACAAGTCCAACGTTAAACACTCTAATACCGAAGTCAATTCAAAAGTAATTGACTCCGGTATACATTAGCGAATGCGGGAGATCAAGTCGTTTCTATTCACCACGCTTTTTGGACCAAACCAAATACTCCACAGCGTTTTCGCAAAATCCCTATTACTAATGATTCCTACCTGGTTTCCGTTAATCACCACTTCAATCGTGCCATCAGGCAGCCAGCTTAACTGGTGCGTATCTCCTTCACTGACACCCCTGCTGAAAAAACTCATGTATTTGTCGATGTCAACTTGTAGGTCTCTTCGTTGTTCACGATTGGCAACTTTATCAAAAGACTCTTTATATCCATCCTGCACTTTTTTGCCGCTAACAGAGCGCACCCATTTCAGAAAAAGCTGTTTCGGTTTGTCAGAATTTAAGATAGCATCAAACGCGGCATTGCCTTCTCCTTTTTGAGGATCCTCCATGTAATGAGCGACACTGTAAACTTTAACGAAAAATTTCTTTCGAGTAGAGATCCCTGTGGCCTCTAAACGGTGGTTCTTTTCATTGAATTTGACGGTTTCGGTATCCGGAAAAGATTCTCCGGTTGACTTATCTGTAATTGCTGCGTTTGCAGAATTTATCAGGATAAAAGCACCTATCAGCGTCGTAAATCCATAAGTTGCTAATCTACAGTAATTCATGATGTTCTCCCTGTGAATATTTACTCATCTGTATTGTATAGTACTTTTTTAAAAAGAGATAAAATCTATTTTTTTTTGGTTTTGATGAGAAAAAGGGTTGTGAAAATATATGAGGATTTCACATAATGGTGCCATCTTCAACAGAGCGAAAGAGTTAAAAGTTGAAGATAACGAAGGCAGAGACCTTCGATGGTTGTTTTGACAGAGTAGATGAAGTAATATAGGCCAAAAAAAAGCTTGTGAAGCTTGAAGCGTTTAACGTTTTAAGTTTCGTCCTTTTATCAAATTTAATTATCGAGTTTTCGAAGAGTTATTTTTTCTTTGAGAATTTGATCCTGGTTCAGATTGAATGCTGACGGCGTGGATGAGGCATGCAAGTCGAACGAAGTGTGCTCTTGAGTGCACTTAGTGGCGGAAGGGTTAGTAATACATGGGTAATCTACCTTTAACTCTGGGATAACGGTTGGAAACGACCGCTAATACCGGATATGGTGCTAGAGAGGATCTTTTTAGCATTAAAGTGGGGGATTGGGCGACCGACCTTACGGTTAAAGAGGGGCCCATGGGATATCAGCTAGTTGGTGAGGTAAAGGCTCACCAAGGCTAAGACGTCTAGGCGAGTTGAGAGATTGACCGCCAACACTGGGACTGAGACACTGCCCAGACTCCTACGGGAGGCTGCAGTCGAGAATCTTTCGCAATGGGCGAAAGCCTGACGAAGCGACGCCGTGTGAATGAAGAAGGCCCTTGGGTCGTAAAGTTCTTTCGCATGGGAACAAGAGAAGGATGCTAATATCATCTGGATTTGAGCGTACCTTGTAAAGAAGCACCGGCTAACTCCGTGCCAGCAGCTGCGGTAATACGGAGGGTGCGAGCATTAATCGGATTTATTGGGCGTAAAGGGGGCGTAGGCTGGAATATAAGTCAGCCGTGAAATCCCGGGGCTCAACCCCGGAACTGCGTTTGAAACTATATTTCTAGAGGCAAGGCGGAGAAAACGGAATTCCACATGTAGCGGTGAAATGCGTAGATATGTGGAAGAACACCAGTGGCGAAGGCGGTTTTCTAGCTTTGACCTGACGCTGATGCCCGAAAGCTAGGGGAGCGAACAGGATTAGATACCCTGGTAGTCCTAGCCGTAAACGATGCATACTTGGTGTAGCCGGACTCAACCCTGGCTGTGCCGTAGCTAACGCGTTAAGTATGCCGCCTGGGGAGTACGCCCGCAAGGGTAAAACTCAAAAGAATTGACGGGGACCCGCACAAGCAGTGGAGCATGTGGTTTAATTCGATGCAACGCGAAGAACCTTACCTGGGCTTGACATATATATGACGGCTCTAGAGATAGAGTATTCCTTCGGGACATATATACAGGTGCTGCATGGCTGTCGTCAGCTCGTGCCGTGAGGTGTTGGGTTAAGTCCCGCAACGAGCGCAACCCTTATCGTTAGTTGCCAGCATTTAGGATGGGAACTCTAACGAGACTGCCTGGGTTAACCAGGAGGAAGGTGAGGATGACGTCAAGTCCGCATGGCCCTTATGTCCAGGGCTACACACGTGCTACAATGGCAGGTACAGAAGGCAGCGAAACCGCGAGGTCAAGCAAATCCTACAAAGCCTGTCCCAGTTCGGATTGGAGTCTGCAACTCGGCTCCATGAAGTTGGAATTGCTAGTAATGGCGTGTCAGCAATAACGCCGTGAATACGTTCCCGGGTCTTGTACACACCGCCCGTCACATCATGGGAGTTGGTTTCACCCGAAGTCGCTGACTTAACCGCAAGGGAAGAGGTGCCGAAGGTGAGGCTGATGACTGGGATGAAGTCGTAACAAGGTAGCCGTACCGGAAGGTGCGGCTGGATCACCTCCTTTAAAGACATTCGCGAAGAGAGATCTTCGCAAGAGGTTGAGACAAGCGGTCTATATTGCTTCTTTTACTTTGTCAAAATGGACAATGCGGCAGATGAAAACGGGGGTATAGCTCAGCTGGTAGAGCATCTGATTTGCATTCAGAAGGTCAGGAGTTCGATTCTCCTTGCCTCCAGATGCGGTTATAGCTCAGCTGGTTAGAGCGCCACACTGATAATGTGGAGGTCCCTAGTTCAAGTCTAGGTAACCGCAATGCGTTTTTATAGTGTAAGAACGTTTTGTTATCTTGAAAGTTTGAATGATAAGTATCAAGTAAAGTAGTAATCAGTAATCACTGAACTAAATCGACGCTTGAGGAAACAAATCCTTAAGAAAAACGGTTAAATTTTATGTTAAGTTACTAAGAGCTGCTGGTGGATGCCTTGGCATCAACAGGCGATGAAGGACGCGCGTACCTGCGATAATCCTCGGTGAGCTGGAAAGAAGCGAAGACCCGGGGGATTCCGAATGGGGCAACCCAATGGGATTAACACCCCATTATCTTTACCTGAATAAATAGGGTATAGAGGCGAGACCTGCCGAACTGAGACATCTAAGTAGGTAGAGGAAAAGAAATCAAAGAGATTCCCTGAGTAGCGGCGAGCGAAATGGGAAGAGCCCAAACCAAAGACGTAGTTTTTGGGGTTGTAGGACCAGTCAAAGGATTGGAGATTGTTAGTCGAACACATCTGGAAAGTTGGATGACACAGGGTGATAGTCCCGTAGACGAAAGCAAGATCCGACAGGGTTGGCACCTGAGTAGGGCCGGACACGTGAAACCCGGTCTGAATCTGGGGAGACCACTCTCCAAGGCTAAATACTCGTTGATGACCGATAGTGAACCAGTACCGTGAGGGAAAGGCGAAAAGAACCCCTGTGAGGGGAGTGAAATAGAACCTGAAACCAGCAGCTTACAAGCGGTCGGAGGCCTATGAGCACTAAGTGCTAATGGCTGACGGCGTGCCTTTTGCATGATGAGCCAGCGAGTTAATTTATGTGGCGAGGTTAAGGGACGAACGTTCTGAAGCCGAAGCGAAAGCGAGTGTGAATAGCGCGAGTTTTAGTCACATGAATTAGACACGAAACCAAGTGATCTATCCATGGTCAGGTTGAAGCAAGGGTAACACCTTGTGGAGGACCGAACCAGTATACGTTGCAAAGTGTTTGGATGAACTGTGGATAGGGGTGAAAGGCCAATCAAACTTGGAGATATCTTGTTCTCTCCGAAATAACTTTAGGGTTAGCCTTGAGACTTAAGATGTGCGGGGGTAGAGCACTGGATCCAATAGGGGGCCTACCGGCCTACCGACGGGAACCAAACTCCGAATACCGCATATTGTCTCGGGAGATAGACTGCGGGGGATAAGCTTCGTAGTCGAGAGGGGAACAGCCCAGACCGTCATCTAAGGCCCCAAATTCTGTGTTAAGTGAGTAAGGAAGTGAAGTTTCTTAGACAGTTGGTATGTTGGCTTAGAGGCAGCCACCATTTAAAGAGTGCGTAACAGCTCACCAATCGAGAGGCTTTGCGCCGATAATAGACGGGACTAAAACACAGAGCCGAAGGTACGGATTCATACTGAGAAGTATGAGTGGTAGGAGAGCGTAGTTAGTGCGCCGAAGGTGTACCGTAAGGAGCGCTGGAGCGCTAACTAGTGAGAATGCATGGCATGAGTAACGATAAAGGGGGTGAAAATCCCCCTCGCCGAAAATCCAAGGTTTCCAGGGTAAAGCTCGTCTTCCCTGGGTTAGTCGGTCCCTAAGCTGAGGCTGAGAGGCGTAGGCGATGGCAAGCAGGTTAAATATTCCTGCACCACCTAAGACTATAGTAATGGGCTGACGAAGTGATAGAAGCATGCGGACAATTGGAAAAGTCCGTGGCACTGTGAGAGAGGCTGGCAGGCAAATCCACCAGCGTAATTTCAGGCGGTGACCAAGGGGAATCTTAGGAGGAACCGAAGATGTGGATAAAGCTTCCAAGAAATAAGCTCTAACTGTTGATGGTGACCGTACCAAAACCGACACAGGTGGATGGGATGAGTATTCTAAGGCGCGCGAGATAACCCTCGTTAAGGAACTCGGCAAATTATCCTTGTAACTTCGGGAGAAGAGGAGCCGGGGGATGTGACGAAACTAGCTTTTAGAGCATGACCCGGTCGCAGAGAAGAGGCCCAGGCGACTGTTTAGCAAAAACACAGCACTATGCAAACCCGTTAAGGGGAAGTATATGGTGTGACGCCTGCCCAATGCCAAAAGGTCAAACGGAGATGTTAGCTTTTGCGAAGCATTGAAGTTAAGCCCTGGTGAATGGCGGCCGTAACTATAACGGTCCTAAGGTAGCGAAATTCCTTGTCGGGTAAGTTCCGACCTGCACGAATGGTGTAACGATCTGGGCGCTGTCTCAACGAGGGACTCGGTGAAATTGTAGTAGCAGTGAAGATGCTGTTTACCCGCAACAAGACGGAAAGACCCCGTGAACCTTTACTGTACTCTGATATTGGCTTCTGACTTAACGTGTGTAGGATAGCCGGGAGACTTTGAAAGTTGCTCGTCAGGGCAGCTGGAGTCGTCCTTGAAATACCGGTCTCGTTAGGCCGGGAGTCTAACGTGATCCCATGAATCTGGGAGACGGACATTGTCAGACGGGCAGTTTTACTGGGGCGGTATCCTCCTAAAAGGTAACGGAGGAGTCCAAAGCTAACCTCATCGCGGTTGGCAATCGCGAGTGGAGCGTAAAGGTATAAGGTTGGTTAACTGTGAGACCTACAAGTCGAACAGAAACGAAAGTTGGGCTTAGTGATCCGGCGGTGGAAAGTGGAATCGCCGTCGCTCAACGGATAAAAGGTACTCCGGGGATAACAGGCTTATCGCCACCAAGAGTTCATATCGACGTGGCGGTTTGGCACCTCGATGTCGGCTCATCGCATCCTGGGGCTGGAGAAGGTCCCAAGGGTTTGGCTGTTCGCCAATTAAAGCGGTACGCGAGCTGGGTTCAAAACGTCGTGAGACAGTTTGGTCCCTATCTGTTGTGGGCGTAGGATACTTGAGAGGAGCTGTTCCTAGTACGAGAGGACCGGAATGGACGAACCGATGGTGTTCCTGTTGTTCTGCCAAGGGCATAGCAGGGTAGCTAAGTTCGGAAAGGATAAGCGTTGAAAGCATCTAAACGCCAAGCCTCCCTCAAGATAAGGTATCCCAATGAGACGCCATGTAGACGACGTGGTTGATAGGCTGGGTGTGTAAGTGCAGTAATGTATTTAGCTAACCAGTACTAATTAGTCCATTGACTTAACTTTTGTTTTTTTTTGGAAGAGTGACTCAAGCATCGATTTATTTTAGTGATTAAGCACTTGATACGGATTATTTATTGGTGGTTATAGAGAAGGGGGTACACCTGAACCCATTCCGAACTCAGTAGTTAAGCCCTTCATCGCCGATGGTACTGCACACAAGAGTGTGGGAGAGTAGGTCGCTGCCAATTTTTCTTTCGCCCTTCAGAAGAGATTCTGAGGGGCTTTTTTTTTGCTTATATTTGAAATGAGAAGAATGAATAAAAAATCCCGAGAGCGATTTCTCGCCTTCTCGGGATTTTTTGAACCGGAGGAGGGGAAACTTAAATGTCTTTTTCTCTATCTTTTAACCAGTTGACAAAGTCTTCATTATCCATTATTGAAGGATTATTTCCTTTCCAGTCATGGTCGCTGCGGCGGTTGCCGATCAATAGTTTTGCCAATTCCACATCCTCTTTCTTAAGATAGTGGATAGGTTCAAGACCTTTGCCATCTGTCGTATGAACATTAAGACCGCCTTCAATCAAAGCTTTCAAGACCTCAAAGCCCTTTGAGGAGCATAATTCACTTAAAGCGATACTGCCGTCTTCTTTCTCTACAAGTAATGGGCTTAAAATATGAGTTAGTTGCTCGTTAAATTGATCTCTAAATTTCTCCATCAAGTATGTTGCAGCCTCTGGGTCTTTGTAAAATGATAAAGATCTGACAAAAGGACATTTAGCTCCCGCTTCTACTAACGCTTTTATAGCTTGTAAAGGAAGTGTATATTCCAGAGGCAGCATTCTTTCAAGATTTTTCTGATTGACAAATATCGCTTTAGCATCAGCATCCTCGATTTTTTCAAGAACGAGATCAATCAGTTCGGGAGAATCCTTCAAAGGACTCTCTGAAAAATAGTGGAGGATTGTATTTCCGCCCGAATCAATCGCCTCTGTGACTTTAACCCCCTTTTCAATCATGATCTTGAAAACTTCCAGATTATGTTTGGCCTGAATCAATGGACTGACTCCTTCTTCATTCTTTCTCTCCATAATATCTTTTCCATAATGATCGATTAAGCAGGCTGCCACTTCCGGCACCTTAACAACTTGCAGAGGAGAATTCCATTCGTGGAGCACAGGATAACTTGCTCCAGCATTGAGCAACATCTTAACAATATCGACGTTAGCTTGATCACTTTGGATTAACGTATTCAAAATGGAATACTCGTTACAAATTAAATCGATAAACTTTTCCTTTACGTCTGCATTTTCAATTTTGGAGAGGATCCATTCCAGCAATTGAGGATCACTACTGAAAGGTTCTTCAGTAAATCTGAAAAGGATCGTGTTCCCCTCTTTATCCTCGACAGTTACATCTGCTCCTTCCTCAATCAACACCCTCACGACTGCGGGAGGAACGGTAAAAATCGGAGCCGACATATCGTCATTAGATAAGTTAAGAATGTCCATTTCTCCTTTAAATCGATCGATAAAATATTTTGCAATTTTAGGATCTTGACATGTGTGAAGCGGAAACAGTTCTGAACTGTTTGGAAGAAATTGGGCTCCTTTTTTAACCAGTTCCTCAATAATGGAAAGGTTCTTCTGCAAATGCAATGCAGTATTTCCTTCACCGTCTTTTTTATTCAGCAAATTTTCCCGTTCCTCCCCTTCAGGAACCCTTCAAGAATCGCGTGAAGCATCTTGACGCTTTTGACATTTGCAAGGTGGATATCGCCAACCGAATCTTTATATTTAAGCATTAAAGCAGTCACTGCAGAAGTATTGTCATACGCCAAAGCAGCATCCAATAATGCTATAGCCCGTGTATCATACTCTTCAGGAAACTGTTGAATTTTGCCTCCCTGTTGGATTGCCTTTAATGCCGCTTCAAACTGCACCCGCTCTGATGAAGGAGCTTCGTCTTGAATCATTTCACCAAAAACTTTATTTGTCCTTGCCTGCAACTCAGAGTAGTCACGCTCTTCGATATGTTTAACTTTGCGGTGAGCCCAATAAATGTAAAATCCTGTCGCAATCCCTAACGTAAAAGGGATGCTTAGTGCAACCAATACAACACCTAAAATACGTCTAAATATTGTCGGTTCGTTGCGGGCGCCAATTTCATGATTCTCCTCCTTGGGATGAAGAATGTGATGGGAATCTAATAAAGTTGAAACAGTTGATCTCATTTCAAAATACCTCTGATTATTTTTTTAATTTAAGATGAGAGCTTAACAAAAAATTATAAATCTTTATTAAAGACTGGATAAATATACGTAAAACACAGGGAAAGTTTGACCCCCTAAAACTGCAGGCTATCCAGTGAGATTATTTTTTTGTGTAAATTTCTTTTAAAATTTCAGATTTAACTTGCAGCTTGGAGAGGTAAAGATAAATTTCATCCCGACATAAAATCTTTGTTGCAATGGGCGTTTTTCCCTGTTTGGCCCCCATCGCTCTTAATTCACCATTCAATTCATCAATTTGCCGTTTGTCCCAAAGGCCCTTCACCTTCGCCGTTACCTCGTTCAACTCCTCCACATCTTCCGGAGCTTCAGTTTTATACCATTCGATATGCGCTTGATAAAATTCAAGGGCATCGCTTGCCATCGGATGTTTTTCGACATATGTCGCCATGAGTGAATTGAGCCCTTTGCTGACATGTTCCATAAATTCCCTAATTTCGGAATTGTCTTCAATGTGTAGATCATGCCAACTGGCAACTGTTTTAATGGCAGACTTAATCAGCGCCAAGTCTTCATGGCTATCTCCAGTGTATGTACGTGCAATTCCTCTTAAATTGAATATATAGGTATAATCCGAAGAATGACTGACTGTGATGCTGTGATCGCCTATATGGATTTTTGTATCGGATTGCTGGAATCTCATTAATGCAACGATTGCCAGCAAGGCAACCGGATCTAACCGCTCTTTTATTGTATCTCGTGTGGTTTTGGGACCATGCAACAGCGTGGACGTCACTTCTGTAACGACCTTGCTGCCCGTTGTAGAGGCTATTGCTGAAATTAACCCTAGTGCCATGGTTGACAATATAGCAGATAGAATCTGAAAATTAATAGCTCAATTTTCGATCATGCTGTATAATTTCAACCTTGTAAGGAGTATTCATGGTTGATTTGCCAACAAATGAACAACATGTCGTGATCCTTCTGGGACCTCCAGGGTCCGGAAAAGGCACACAAGCAAAACGAGTGACACAAGAGCTTAACATCCCGCATATTTCCACAGGAGATATCCTAAGGGAAAATATCAAATCGGAAACAGAGTTGGGTAGGCGTGCAAAAGAATTCATGAATGCAGGCCGCTTAGTTCCAGATGCACTTGTTCTGGATATGTTGTTTGAAAGAGTGCTCAGAAAAGACTGCAAACCCGGATATTTGCTTGACGGCTTTCCCAGAACGATTCCTCAGGCAGAATCACTTGATCAATTTCTCGAAAGCAAGGTTCATCTCGTCGCCATTAACTTGGCCGTTTCCGATGAGATCATTGTAAAGCGGATATCAGGCAGACTTTCATGTACTGTTTGCGGGCATGTGCGTAATCGGTTTCTTTCTCCTCCCAAATTAGAAGGCATTTGTGATTTATGCGGCGGTGAGCTGATCCAAAGGCCGGATGATCGATCGGAAGTAGTCAAGGAAAGGTTGTTGGTTTATGCCAAACAGACAGCGCCCCTGATCGACTACTATGAGCGAAAAGGAATTTTACATACCATTGACGGCGAACAAGAAGCATTTGTTATTTCAGACTTGATCCTCAATCTGATTGCACGATAGTCGGCATTTTTTCCTGAATGAATTCTTGTAAGGATTTTTTAGAAAAAATTAAATTGTTCTTAAGATCGCTTACAGTAGACAGTCCAAGCATGGAAAGGTTGTTTTGTGCTTTGGAAAATAGCCCTTCGCGATAGTTAACTCTTTCAACTTCTGTGCGGGTTTCTAGGTCAAAATCTAACGATTTTTTATCTTTAATGTGAGGAAGAAGCCCGATTTCCCAGTAATCTCTTAAGTACCAGACAGAAAGTTTGACAAGCCCTTCCACTGCAGGTTCTGAGTCACGGACAGCTTCTGTATCATTTGGATCTAGGCTGTTTCCATAGACTTCGAACAGCTTCTCTTCAATGAGCTGGTAAAGCCCGGTAGAGAGTTGTTGATCATTTTTAGGAGACCCTAATCCGTAGAGGACAAATTTTTGACATGATCCCTTAATTTTGTTCAATGACTCAATCAAATCGAGACGCTTGGTATTCCAGGCAATTGCCAACGCTTTGTTACTCTTTTTGAAGAGAAAATCAAAAAAATCATGGTACAGTTCAATCTCTCTAATCACCTCATTCACATCGTGCAGGCCAATCTCTTCAATTTGAAATCGATCAACTTTTTCATAAAGTTGGTCGATTCCTTCCTCTCCTTTTTCAATGTTGCTTTCCAATTCATGAGTTAATGTGGTCAAATGATGTTGGATCGGTTCCGTGACCCCTTCGTCTTTGAACACCTGAAGCTGTTGGTCTGAGAGTTTTTCGACAATTTTAGAAAATGTGGAGTGCTCTATGCCAACAAGCAAAGGAGAAAGTTTCCAATGGTGTTTGTCTTCCACATGTAAGCAATTGCCGATTAATACCATAAATTGAGCAATTGTCAGAGAAGATCCTGCTGTTTCAAGTTGCCCTCGGCTGTTTAATCCGATAATGGCAGACCGGATTTTCTGTTCCCATTGATCGCAGCTGTTTTCTTTGATTGAATCAATAAGAGCAGATATCTGAGAGTTGTCCATTTTGCTGATATTTTGCTCAATTTGGCTGGGAGTTGCCGTTAGTCCATATTGAACAATGTCTTCAATCTTGCAAGATGAAAAATCTTGGGTTTTCATGTTTGTCCTTATCTAGATCAAAATTACTTCAAAAATCGAAATTTTAGCAAGAACCTATCCTGATATAGAGGTTAATCGGTATAATTGATCAAAATGATATAATACTATTAAGGTTTAAAAAGTTGGATTTTTATGTCTTTAGGTAATTTTGAAGTTGTTGGGATTTTTGGTGGTTTATATATAAAAGATAATAAAAATGAAAAAATATATAAAGTTCAATCTTCCGAACCAAAAATTCAAGTTCAAAATGCAGATCAGCTATTGCGTGGAGCTTTACAGATTATCGAACGGTTAGAAGAAGAGACAGTGAATCTATCAGAGGTATCGATTGGAAGCAAGGGGGTTCGAATAGGTAAGCGGTTTGTCAGCAAGGCAGACATTGAGAACTTCGATTAGTCGCTTGAGCAAATTAACAGCGCTTATAGTCCGACTGTTGCAGTGATCGATCGCGCTTCCAGGGAAAATGTAGAGACTCCGACGCTTCCTCGATCTTCTAGCTTAGAACAACATGAAATACGCCCTAATCCAACAGCTGAAACTCCTCCCAAGGCACGCAGCGCTTTAGAAAACCTTGGGCAATTTTTTAAGGCGTTGAGATGGCCAACGCTTTTAGTGAAGATCGCCGAAATTTTCGAAAAAATTTTTGCCCATCAGAGGTATGTCAAACGTCATCGGAAAAGGGCTCAAAGTTACATGCTTCCTACGGAAGAAAAAATTAAAAGCGTAAGAGAATTCAAAATTAATCGCGGCGGCCAATATGCTTGTGTTCCTGACTCTGCAATATTGGAAAGGAATCAAGAAGATTACCGCCATTTGGATAAGAAGATTGGAGGACATCTTGCCTTAGATAAAGGATCTGCCCTGGAAGTGGAAGAATTTATCAGCGGCAAGCATCATGTGACTGCATACGATGTTAGGACAGGAGTTCCAGAGCCTGGCAGCGTCATCCCCACAACGACCAGGTTCGCTGATAAACCTGAAGCGGGAAATCATCTCATCAATTGCTACATGACGCAAAGAGATGGCGTTGGGATTATACGTACAGGAGTGATTGATACGCCAGAAAAAGCTGCAGAATTTAAAGCTGCGGCAGAAGAGCTGAACCAGCAGATGGGCAGAAAAGGTAAACCGTTAAGGATTGTATCCCAACAGCTTAACTCGCCGGAAAAGGAAGGAAAGATGATTCGCAGTCAGCATCAATATCTGCTGCGCCAAGGAAGCGAGGATTTTCAGATTGCTCATCTAAACTCTCCTTCCAACCGCTTCTATCATTATGCAAAAGCTCACGGAAGCAAGCCGATTGTTTCAGCTATTCTGACCGGAGAGAAGAAGTCGCATCAGCAAAATGTTGAGGGAATGGCGCAGTATCTTGGATGGATACTTGAAGATGTTGATTCGCAAATTGCTGATAAATTCAAATAAAAAGGAGCAGAAGCTTTACTTAAGAAGCAAAAAGAAATGAATCAAAAATACAAAGAGATCGTTGAATTAGAGAAAAAACTTTCTACAGAAAATAATCAAGGCAAGAGAAAACATTTAAAAAAGGAAATGCACAAAAAAAAGAAGGAAGTGAACGCTCTTCGTCAAAAAATGATTTTTGGAGATCCTCCTCCTATGGGAGGAATGCGAGAGATTCACAAATGGATGAAAGATGTTCTTGAGCCTGAGTTTTTGAGCACATATCCTAATTTAAAAACGCGCGAGACGTTAGTCATTTTTAGGAAATTGTTGGGCAGCCAGCTTGAGATTGAAGGAGCTGCTCTTGAACGCAATCAAGAGCATTTAATGTTTTTCGCTCTTAACAAGCAACTAGGTGTAATTAGTGCGATGAATTGTAAATCAGGGCTAGATCGTACAGGATTTTTATTTGCTCTTTTTCTCGGTGCTCAGGATCTTCCTGAAGACAAGAAAATGAAGATTGCGCTGAACTGGGAATCTTATACTCTTGAGCTGAATCAGCTTTATCGTAACAATGGCTATGATCCGGCAAAAGTGATGGCTGTGCTTGATGAACCGCATCGAGATCACGCGGATGAACTGAAACATGTTTTTCAAATGCAGCAAAATGTCTTGCAACATTTGTTGACAGTCAGTCTCCCGATCACTGGAATTAGCACAGGGATGATTGGGTTAAAATACGGAAAAGGGATGAAGGAAAACTTGCTGCCTCTCTATTGCATTCCTCCGGTGGTTAAAAATGAATCGGGAGAAATTATTCAACTTTTGAGATACAAAAGATCTGGTAGGCCTAAAGGGCTGACAACGGAGGGACATCGATTGATTACGCAGCTATCCTTGCATAGAGGAGCTTGATTCCATGTTGAATCAGGAGAGAAAGTTGCAGTTTTTAGAAGTTGAGCTCACGCCATATACGTTTGGCAGAGAATCATTGACACCGATCCCTAACCGTCTTGAACCCTATTCTTCAGAGGGCAGCGCATTGCAGAATTGCCTGGCAGGCTTCCTTCATGGGTTCCCATTGATTCGCTCAGGAACTGTCAATAGCGATAGCAAGGTAAAACAGCTCCTTTCTTTAGCGAAAATGCTTCATAAAAAGCAGCAAAACTCTCTTCCTCTTAGAGTTGTTTTCGATCAATCGCAGTCAGTTGAATTTGAATGGGACATGATTCATGAAGAGCATCAGTCGATTGTTCACCGATCGGAGCATACTCAAGATTCGATCCATCATTTGTGTTCGGCAGCAGATCCTTTAGTTTCTGAAAATCCCCCCTCTTTCAAAGTGAAAAGCACCCTCGATATTCTTGATCAAATGCCAAAAATTCTCAACGTGGAAGCATGGGCAGATTTTTGCCTCTGGTTTGGCCTTCGTCTTCAAGAAATTCTTAAGGAATTTCCTTACGATGCAGTTGATGCCTATACGCTAGAAAAACACTTGCAAGATTTTTTACATGAAACGCATTCTCCTTTTTTAAAACGGGTGCGGCAGCATTTGTTGATGCTGCAGCTTTTAATGGGTTATCCGGAAGAGCCTGCTCAGGCCAGCTTTAATCAAGAGAAGGAAGTGATTAAAGCGCGTTATGAAATGCAAAAGCTGATTAGAGACCACTATAAGGTTCTGGTCAAGATTGTTCATGTCGTTGAGATGATTGGACACGAATATCCTGAGCTTGAGCCGGTTTTACGTGCAGGGATCTATTTAAGAGAGCTTATTGGCCCTGAAGTCAATGACGAAAATCAAGCCCCTGTCAGCTGGGGAAGGGGGCAGCTGTTGAAACAGCTTTTTTGTGCTGAGTTCAATGCGATTCCGGTGATCTCTTCTCGCAAAGGGCTTGGAAGGACACATTTTGCTTTTGCAATCCGTGCTGCAGCCATGACGATGCGTGAGCGTTTGCGTTGGCCTGAGTTGAAGCATTTTGTTCTTAATTGGAATGAAATGACTGTGCTTGTCAACCGTTTAGCTGCCAAACAGGGAAAAAATGGGATAGAAGATCCCTCTTTGAACTTAAGTGCGCGGCATGTGATTGAATTTAGAGTGCTTGTATTCAATTATTTAAGAAATTTTTGTCTTCCGATTTCGTCGTGGAACCGCAAAGGTGATTTTCTTCAATTAACGGGCAATGAGTTTATTGATCCCGGTTTTTTAAATTTTTTACCCGCTTTTCGAGAGGATCGTCCATTAATTACCTATGATTATGCCAGCGGCTTTCCTTCTGGTTTAACCGAAGAAGGATTAAAATTTTATGCCGAGATCAACTGATAAAAATGTTGCAAAATCGAATTAAAATTGATAAAAGTAAGAGATTATAATCATTTTTTTTAGTAATATTGTTGATTTTTAATTTTAAGTGTTTAATTTTTAATAAGATAAGAGGTAATTATGCTGGCGATCAATCCTGTAGGCTCCAAACATCGTGTGCCTTTTAATGAGCAAACAAATCAGGCTTATACCCATGGACTAGAGCAGATTTACGCTCTGGAAACGATCGATCCTTCCAAGATAAAAAAAATCGAGCTGCCTAAATCAGTTGAAAAAGAAATGATCCCTGTCGGCTTCTCGCATCGGGAAGATTTGTGGAATGGGCAGTATCAGCTTGATTTAGGGGACGAATACCGTGGATGGATGCCGCCAATTTTTTTAAAGGAACCGGTTCAGATGCTGGGACTTTCGCAAAGAGCGGAGATGGTCTGTCTGGACAGAGGAGCTGAGCGTCTTATGGATCTCATCAGCTTGGACTTTAATGATTGGATTGGGGAAAAGGGAGTCGGTCAGGGGCATATTGATGAAATTCAGCAGAAGCTTCGGCAATATATTGACGGGAGATCCCTTGAGCGCTCTTTTTATATTGAATGGAAGGCATTGCTCAGAAGCTTGACTGTAGGAATGGAAAGAAAAAAAGTGCATCTCTTATTGCAGTCTTTCGACTTGGAATGGATTCTGCCGTTGACGCCGGTTGAAAGAATGGAAACGCTTAATTTGCAGGATCAAACCAAGAAAATTTGGCAGAATGAGGCTTTGTGTGCACTGCAATGTTTTGAGAAAACCTCTTATGTTAAGGAAATGCTGCGTCAGATTTCCTCTGTTTTCTTATCTCCTTGGATCAGAGCAAGAGGCGGGGTGGCCAGGCTCTGCGAAGCTGCCGAAAGAACGGAGCGGGTCTCACAAGAGCGTGAAATTGTCCCTCGAGTCATGCGGTTTTTGCAAAATATTTACGGATTTAAAAAGCATCCGTTAGTGGAATTTTTGGATGAAGTAGAAGAGGAACTTTATTGTCCTGATCGATACACTGCTGAGGCTTACTTCGCCATTTGCCAAAGGGCACAAAGTTATTTTTATCATGAAGGGGTTATTTATTTATTCAAAGAATTAACCTCTTTGTTAGCTAGAGAGTTTGGGGCGGCGTGGGAAGGATTTCCCGAGCTTCTTGTGGAAGCGTCGCTTAAAAAAAGCTGCTGTTTCCAAGTAAGGAAAGGAGAATCAGGTCAGCTTGTGATTTATAGGGCTTCCTGTCTGAGTATGCAAGCATCGCACATCCCGCATGCTTTGCCGGCAGAGGGGCTGTAGCAGCTGAAAGTCGTATCCAAGGGCGCGCCTAATTTGCGCCCTTCTTGCACGATCCTGTTTTTATCCCAATTGATTAAAGGAGTCACAATACGTGGAGGATTTCCCTCTGCTCCTTGCTTGGTCGCAGACGCAAGCACTTGCTGAAACGCAGAGTAAAACTCGGGGCGGCAATCGGGGTAACAATTCCTGTCGAGGAGGTTGGGTCCACAATGAATCTCTTCAGCATTCATGATCTCAGCCTGTCCTGCAGCGTAAGCAAGGAAAAGTGTGTTGCGGGCAGGGACATAGGTCGAAGGGATTCCTCCCTTGGAGATCTCGTCCAGGGTGCGGTTTTTCGGGACGTTAAGCGCATTGACGAGAGCTGTATTCTCAAAACAGGCAGGGGAAATGTTGATGATGATTTGAGGCACTTTGTAGTAGTGTGCGATATGGGCGGCATGCTCAAGCTCCACTTTGTGGCGCTGCCCATAATCAAAGCTAAGGGCTGTGCACTCTCTTCCTAAAGATTGCGCCATTGCAAGAACAACAGTGGAGTCGATGCCACCGCTCAATAAGACAATTGCTTTCATGAATTATACACCCTTTGTTTCAGGAGACCATACCCATTTATGCACCTGCAAATTGATGCGGACAGGAAGCGTGTCTTGCAGCGTCCATTGAATGAGTTCTTGGGGATTAAGAACGTTGTGCACGGGAGAAAACAGGGGGGGCTTTGATCTGCTAAATAGATCACGGTTTTTACAGATCTTGACAGACCACTCATAATCTTCACGATTCATGATGACAAACTTAACTTCGTCCTGCTCCCTCAATCTTTCAAGATTTTCCCAAGTATTCTTTTGGCTCATTCCGCTGCCGGGGCATTTGATATCTAGTATGGTGATCACTCGGGGATCGACCTTTTCAGTGCTTAGCGAGCCGCCAGTTTCCAGACTGACAATATAGTCTAGGTTGCACAAGGTTTCCATCAAAAGATAGACTTGGCTTTGAAGCAAAGGCTCCCCGCCAGTAATGCATACGTGGGAAGCGCCGTTGGAACGCACTGTTTCAATAATGGATTGCAAAGAGGAAGACTCTCCCTTTCCAAATGAGTAGGGAGTATCGCACCAAGTGCATCTTAAATTGCAGGAGGCTAGTCGGATGAATGTCGTCGGCAATCCAGTGAGACTTGTTTCCCCTTGAATGCTTAAGAAGATTTCTATTAATCTGAGTGTTTGATTATTAGTTCTTTCGATCATCATAGCTATAGAGTTTACCACGACTTCCAGTCCCTTATCAACTGAATTTTGATTTCATGATCGGTATGGGGCTGGCAAAAAATCTATCGAAAGCTTATATCTCTTATCTATAATGATTTTTGGGGGATGCATGGAAAAACCGATGAAAAGAGTTGCTGTCACCGGAGGCGCCGGACAAATTTGTTACTCGCTTCTTTTCCGAATCGCTAATGGCGATATGCTGGGAAAAGATCAGCCGTTGGCCCTCAATATCTTGGAGATTCCGGAAGCTGAGCGAGTGCTTGAGGGAGTGAGGATGGAGTTGAACGATTGTGCATTTCCCTTATTGAGGGAGGTCAATATCGGCAGCGACAACCGGGAGCTTTTTGCCGGTGTGCATTACGCTTTGCTTGTCGGCGCTAAACCTCGTGGACCGGGAATGGAACGTTCAGACCTTTTAATGGAAAATGGAGTGAACTTTGTCGAACAAGGGCGCGCACTAAACGAGGTTGCCGATGAGAATGTAAAAGTGCTTGTTGTCGGAAATCCCTGCAACACAAATGCTTTGATTTGCATGAACAATGCTCCACGCATTCCGAGAAAGAATTTCCATGCGCTGACCCGTTTGGATCAAAACCGCGCCGCTTATCAGTTGGCGCGCAAGGCAGGCGTAAGTATTACAGATGTTTCGAATGTGACAATTTGGGGAAACCACTCTTCAACTCAAGTTCCCGATTTCTTTAATGCGAAGATAGAAGGTAAAAGAGCGGGAGAGGTGATCGATGAAGAGTCGTGGTTCAACGACGTGTTTATTCCTATTGTGCAGAGTCGAGGAGCGCAAGTGATTAGCGCGCGCGGAAAATCGTCTGCGGCTTCGGCGGCAAACGCGGTCGTTGATGCGATTCGTTCTCTTTTGATTCCAACCCCTGAAGGAGAGTGGTTTTCTTCCGGCGTGTGCACAGATGGCAACCCTTACGGGATCGAAGATAATTTGATTTTTTCCTTTCCATGCCGTTCCAAAGGAGATGGAGACTATGAAATCGTTTCTGGAGTCCACTGGAATGATGATCTGAAAAAAAGGATCAAAGAAACTGAACAAGAGCTGCTGGATGAAAGGCGGGCAGTTAATCAATTAGCAGCAAAAGTGGAGTGAGCAATGTCTGGAGTGACATCTGAAGTGTTATTTGAAATTACGAAAGACCAGTTGGAAACAGGAATGCGCGGTTACCCGGTCGGCTATTGCACGACATCGTCGGTCGATCCGGAGAAAGGGTTGTTCTACGTGGGGCGTCCGGTTTCAGAGTTGTCAAAGAATACGCCGGAGGAAGTGATTTACCTTCTGTACCATGGTAAAGAAGGCAGCCAGCAGGAATTATCCGCTTTCAAAGAGGAGCTCTGCAAGCGATCCATAATTTCAGATCAGTTAATTGAAAGCATCCGCGCGCTTCCAAGGCAAGCGCATCCGATGCAGCTGCTTGTTTGCGCACTTTCGCTGACGACCTCTTTTGAGGGGGCTGGCGATTGGAAAGAAGACGGGTTGAATCTCGTCGCAAAAATTCCAGTCATTGTTGCGCATCTGATCAATCATCATGCAGGGTGGGGAGAGTGCAATCCTTCCAAGCCGGAAATGGGCTACATGGAAAATTTTACTCAGATGCTTAATGTTCCCAATGCGGATCTCAAGCAATTGACTGAAGTGATGCGCTTGTTTAATGTTCTTCACTACGATCACGGCGGCGGGAACCTTTCAGCGTTCATCGGTAAAGGGATCGCCTCTGGCCTGCAGGATATGTATGGCTCTCTTGCAGGGGCGATGAGCGCTTTGGCAGGACCCAGGCATGGAAAAGCGAATCAGGACTGCCTGGAATTTGTAAAAGATGTTTTAGGAAATTTAGGAGAGAATGCAACCGCAGGGCAAGTAGAGCAGCTGATACGCGATCGGCTGGCAAACAATCAATTAATCTATGGTTTCGGCCATGCCGTTCTTCGCGTTGAAGATCCGCGTGCAAGCGTCTTTTATGAGGTGGCAAAAAAACTGTTTCCAGATCATCCGCTTGTCAAGATCGCAAAACTTTTGCGTACAGAGGGAACCAAAGTGCTCAAAGAGAATCCGAAAATTTCCAATCCATACCCCAATGTAGATGCGATTTCCGGGACGGTTCTGACGGCAGCAGGCTTTCCTTATCCAGAGTACTACACTGTTCTTTTTGGGCTTTCTCGAGTGGTAGGGATTAGCAGACAGCTGATTTATGAAAGAGTCGAGGCTAGAGGGGGCAAGGGAACGCCTATTATTCGACCGAAATTTATTTATGCTGGCCAATAATGACATTTGAACAGATCCAATCGATTTTTAACAGAGCACTTTTTAACACGTTTCATAAGGCTAAGCTGATTTTATGCTATTTTGTGCTTGCCATGTGCGGAGTGCTTGTTGTCTTTTTTAAAGGGGTCAGCATGCAGGCGGGGCAATGGCTCGCTCAGAGTTTGACGTTTCTTCCTATTTTTCTTTGCGCCGGAGTTCTTTTTTCTCTTGGCATTCTTCTGATCCGCATTTACCACGACGAGGTTAAAGGGAAGCGGATCAGTTACCGCAAGACGCTTTGGAGGTCCTGGGAAGTGGTGGTTGGATCTTCTTATGTTTCCATTCCGATCATTTTATGCTATTTGCTTGTTTGGATGTTTCTGGGAATTTTTGCCTTATTAAGCGAGATCCCATCCGTCGGGCCGTTTTTTCACGCAGTTTTGGCGTTTGCACCCTTTTTACTTAATCTAAGCTGCCTTGTTTTAATTTTATTTCATTTGGCCTTGTTGTTTTACGTTGCACCTATTCTTGCTTTGAAGGGATTTAACCGCCTGCACATCTCAAAAACGTTGATGGAACGCTTTCGGCAAGATGTTTTTGCGAACGGGTTGATGCTTTTGATCGCAATGCTGCCATTGCTTCTGTTATTGACCATTCTTTCCCTTGCCGCTTGGATGACAGGCTCTTTGTGCGTTGGGTGCTCTTCTGTCACAGAGACAGTTTTGCTTTGGTTTTTTATTATGATTCCTTTTACCGCGATTTTAGCGCCCGCTGTTGTCTTCTTTTTCAATTTTTCGGCTGAATCGCACGTACTGATTATGAAAAGAGTAAGGGATTCACATCCGCATAAGAGTTAGGTGCTCCATTCCGGACTCTTTCAGTAATGCATGAATGCTTTCATACAAAGGGTCGAGCTGGCCAACTTCTTCAAGAAAATGAAATAAGCTGCCTTTTTCAGTGAAAAATCCGAAAATATGATCCCAAAATTCATCATAATTTTTCTGATCTAAAGCAGTTTTAGCTCTGCCGCATCGCTGGATCGGATGTGTGACATTGACGCCATAAAGCTCATCAAGTTTTTTGAGGCAAAAGATTAGATTGGCAATGCAGCTGCGCAAGTAGTCGGCATTAGCTTCCAGCATCAGTTCCACTCCGTGATTTCCGATCTTTTTTCCTCCTGTGTAGATAGCAGTCAACATAAAGAGCAGGCTCATAAATGTGCGGATAAATTTCATTAGAGCGTTCATCGCTTCTTTCTTGGCTTTCGATTTATCGCCTCCCATTTGCTCGAAAGGTGCAAAAAACGCGAGGAATGAAAAGGGGACAAGATCAATAATTCCCAGATCGCGAGAAGCTCTCATCTGTTCTTGGCCAATGTGAAGAGCTTCATTGAGCTCCATCGCTTTTCCGTCTCCTTTGTCAATGACCATGCGGCCTAAGATTGCACCGGTAAGGATCAATTCACCAAGTACGCGGGATAAATATTGAGATCCTGCGTCGGCAATTTCCTGGTTATCCGGTATCACGCCGATCGCTTGGGTGATGCTGATTAGGAATGTTGAGAGATCTTTTGTCAATTGCTGCGTGTTTGGGCCCAATACTCCTTGCGAAACAGTTGTTGAAAACAAGCCTTGTGTCCTCATCATTAGCTGGATGACCTGTGCCCTCTGTTCGATCGGGAACGCCTGCACAGTGGTAAACAGACGGCTCATTTGCACAAGCGTTTGGACTGTAGGGTGTGTGACATTAACTGTCTCTTGTTGAATAAGAGTAAGGGCCTGTTTTAGCGCTTTGGCTGGTATCTGAGGTTCCGATAGCCACTTTTCCGGAAGTGCTTGCTCTTCGACAAGTTGTTTGACAAGAAGCTGATGCTCTGCAGTATTGATGGTCTTGCCAGATAAAACGATCAGTTCTTTTATCATCGGTTCAAAGCGGTTAACTTCTATCGTTTTGAGCTGATTGGCGAGATTTTGTAAGAGACTTTTGCTCTCTATTGACAATGTGGAAGAATCGCTATGCTTTTGTAGAATCGCTTCCATTTCATTGACCATTGAAGCCAGTGTTTCCGATAAATTCTGAGGGGTGTCGACATCGCTTTTGCCATTTCCTTGAATCAGCGTCATGCTTAGAGGGATCATCTTAGCCAGCATATCCAAGAACTGTTTTGAATTGACAGCTCCGCTTTTGGATGAGGAAAGCAGGCTTTCCAGCAGCTGTCGAGTTTCCTCAGATAGCAGTTTAAACAGATCTAATCGATTAGATGAAGGATCAGCTTCCGGCAGCAAAGGTTTTTTAGCCTCAGCGACCTTGGAAATTTTTGATGCAGGGGAGTTTTCCAAGACATCTAACTCAGCAGAGGCTTCTGCTGAACAATTTGCTGTTTCAGCTTTCCGCAGACTCTGTTGAGCTTCTATTTTTTTGCTGTTTTCATTTTTTTGGCTTCCTGAGGAGCTTAAGTTGATATCCATCTTTTATTTTCTCCTTTTCCCTCATGGAATATTATAGCATAAAATTTCATTTATTAGCTTTTTTGCATAAAAAGCGTGGTGAAGCAGCCCTTTTGATCCCATGCCCGCCAAAGCCCACATATTTCCCTTGATGTTACCGCAAATAGGGAGCCTATTAGGAGTGGATCCGCGCAATGCCGCTCGGCAGTCGACAATTTTATATCCGTTGAATTGAGGGAAGAGAGCTTTCATTTTTGGTAAAAGAAGCTCTTGAGCGGTAGAAGGATCGGGTTTGGAGTCATCGAAGTGATGTTCGAAGGTGCCTCCAACAAAGCAGCGTGTTGGAAGAGTGCCTGGAACCAGGTAAACATTGGCGCTGATGGGGAAAGGGAGCTGAATATCCCATTCAATCTCTAAAATTTGTCCTTTGACAGGGTGAATGGAGAGCCCAAAATCGCGTAAAAGAGGGGAAGCACCGGTTGCTGCGATGACCAAGTCCTCTTCAAATTCAGAAAGCGTTTTAACGCCCTGTTTTTTCCATGTTGCGCCTTTATTTCGGCAAGCTTGCCACAACCCCTCTAAATACCGTTTAGTATCGACAGAATAGCCGTTAGCAATCCAGATGCCAGGCAATGGAGAAAACTGGGGAAGCAGCTCTAATGTTTCGTTTTCCGAGATCCAGCGAATGTCTTCAGACACTTCCGCCCTTTTCCTGTAGTGCTTTTCCTGGTTGGCGTTGAGAGCAGGCCTGAACAATCCGGTTTTTTTGAAAACACTAGATCCCAGAGCATCGCTGGAAGCTTCAAAGAGTTCAAGTGAGGCTTTTAATTTTTCCTCTGCATCTGAAGGCGGCGTTGCTCGGGGGCCGGTGTAATAATGCAAAAGTCCTGCCGATATTCCGGAAGCGTTCTCTCCTATAGGGAAAGGATCGTATAACGTCACGGGATAGCCTGCTTCCGACAGGTAAAAAGCACAGGCCAGTCCGGAAAATCCGGCGCCAACGATTGCTATGTGATCTTTTTCTTTCGTCATGATATGGTAGATCTTATCAAAGAGTAAGGAGAGAAAGCAATGCAGGAGCCAACCGCTGCTCAGTTAATCAAACGGCTATTTTCAGTGATCGGCCTTGGAGTAGCCGCGGCAATCGGCGTCGCCGTTTTTTTTATCTATTTTTTCAGCCCCTCCGGCAGCTATCCAATCAGTGAGTTGTTATTGAATCCGCAAGTAGCAAAAGAGCTGCGCTACCAAGTCGATGGAAAAACATATGTTTTCAGCCGCGTGGAGCTGCTGTCTTATAACGAGGCGGGCAATACATGGGAAACAAAACAAGTGAGCCTGGATCAATATCAGAAATTTTACTCCCTTATTCAAAGCGACAAAAGCGAAGTCATTCCGGATGATGCTGTGAAAAATGCGTTTTATCAATCCAATCCTGCCATTCTTTCCATTGTCGTGAGAAAGGAGGGAGTGAATACCGATCAGGTGTTTCAAGAGGTGCAGATTTCAACTGGCGGCGATGCCTATCGTGTGAGTTTACGCGAAGAGCAAGCGCTTCCTCAGTGGGCGTACTTCACCCATGCTGATATTTATCAAAAGACATTAGAGGCTTTTGGGTGGGATCTCTGACATTTCTCGGTACAGGAGGATCGATGGGGGTGCCGATCATCGGTTGCCGCTGCCCTGTTTGTTTATCGAAGGATGAAAAAAATAAGCGCACCCGCCCTTCTGCATTTTTAAAAGCGAAAGGAAAAGCGATTGTGATCGATGCGGGACCCGATTTCCGTACCCAAGCGCTGAGGGAAGAGATCAGTCATATCGATGGCGTGATCTTTACCCATGCCCACCACGATCATACGGCTGGATTAGACGATCTTAGGGTTTTTACGATCAGGCGATCAAATCCAATTCCTTGTCTGCTTTCCGAAAAGACAGCAAATGACTTGAAGCGCCGCTATGACTATATTTTCAGGGAAGGAGGAGAATCCAAGCTTGTTTCTAAAGTTGAGCTGCAAATTTTAGAAGAGGAAAGAGGGGAAACCCATTTTCTTGATATTTCTTTTCGGTACCTTTCCTACATTCAGTCAGGCATGCTTGTCAATGGGTTCAAAGTGGGAAATTTGGCATTTATCACAGACATTAAAAATTTCTCGGAAACTATTTACGATGATCTTCAGGGGACAAAAGTTCTTGTTGTGAGCGCTTTGCGGCATGGGCCGTCCCACATGCACCTGACTGTTGAAGAAGCGCTTGCATTTTCACGCAAGGTGGGAGCTGAGCAAACCTGGTTGACCCATATCGCGCACGAACTCGACCACGAGCAGACGAATCGAAGCTTGCCTTCCAATGTGCAATTAGCTTACGATGGGTTGACGATTTCATTTCAAGAATAAAATCAGAAGATGTACGAAGAGATTAGAGAAAAATTAGGCGATGAAGAGGCCTCTAAAGAACGGAGAGCGCTTCTTGTTGCAATCTATCGAGGAACGGATCAGCTTCCCGAGTGCAAAGAACATCTCGATGAGCTTGAGCTTCTTTGCAAAACATATGGAATTGAGACTGCTGAAAAATTACCGTGCTTGGTGAGAAAATTTAATGCTTCGACGCTCATTTCCTCTGGAAAAGTGGAAGAGATTGGAGAAACAGCAAAAGAATTGGGCGTTGACGTGATCGTCTTCGATGATGAAGTGACTCCAGGCCAGCAGCGCAACCTCGAAAAAATCTACAGTATTCCGGTGATCGATCGATCCGAGGTGATTATTGGTGTTTTTGCACAAAGAGCGCACTCCAAAGAAGCGAAACTGCAAGTTGAATTGGCCCGGCTGAAATATTTAGCTCCTCGATTGAAGAGGATGTGGACGCACCTTTCCAGACAGCAGGCGACAGCTGGGGGCGGGGCGTATTTAAAAGGGAAAGGGGAAAAGCAAATTGAAATCGACAGGCGCCTGCTGAAAACAAAGATTTTCCACTTGCAAAAAGAGATCAACGCGGTCCAAGCGCATCGGGACACGCAGAGGATTCAGCGGGAGCGTTCGGAAATTCCCACTTTTGCCATCGTTGGCTACACAAACGCCGGCAAATCGACATTGCTCAACGCTTTGACAGAAGCTGGGATATTTACCGAAGACAAACTCTTTGCAACACTCGATACGACAACCCGAAAGTTTACGCTGCCCAACAATCAAGAGATTCTTCTCACAGATACCGTAGGATTTATCCGCAAGCTTCCCCATTTGTTAGTCGCTGCGTTTCGCAGCACATTGGAAGAGGCTGTTCAGGCGGATATCCTGATCCATTTAATTGATTCCAGCCATCCGATGGCGTTGGAACAGGCGGAAGCGACAGTGGAAGTTTTGCATGAGCTTGGGGCAAAAGATAAACCTGTGATCACCGTGTTAAATAAAATCGATCGTCTGGAAGACAGGGCCATTTTAAAGAAATTAAGGACAAAATTTACAAAAACAGTAAATCTTTCCGCGCTCTATAAGCAGGGATTTGATCATCTCACTGAACAGATGACCGAGGAACTGCAAAAGAGGCGGAGAGTTGTCAACCTCAGAATCCCCCAAAAAGATTATGCAGTCGTTAGCGAAGTGATGCGCCACGGCAATATTTTGAATCAGGAGTATGAAGAAAACGACGTGGTCATGCGCGTTGATTTACCTTCCCGATATCTTGGGCGGATCAGTCGGTACATCGAAGAATGACAATCAGATCTTTACCCGATCAGGAAAAACCTCGGGAGCGTTTGCAGCGACTGGGAGCAGATGCACTTTCTTCTACAGAGCTGCTCGCGGTAATTTTAGGGTGCGGAACGCGCGGATGCTCTGTGTTGGAGCTTTCAAAAGAGCTGATCGCCCGTTTTGGAGGTTTGCGTCATTTAGCAGATGCGACAATTGAAGAGTTATTGCAAATGAGAGGAGTTGGGACAGCACAGGCGATTAAGCTAAAGGCTGCGTTTTCTTTGGGCAAGCGAGCCTACCATCCCGGCCAGCTCCGCCGATATCGGGTGCAGACGCCCGAACATGCCTATGCTTATGTGAAGGACTTTCTTTTACAAGAAACAAAAGAAGTCTTGATCTCTTTATTGCTCGATACAAAGGGCGATCTAATCACGCAAAAAATAATTTCCATAGGAACGTTATCCCATACTTTGGCACATCCAAGAGAGGTGTTTTTCGATGCAGTGAGGCATAAAGCCGCAAGCCTTGTTATCGCCCACAACCATCCTAGCGGCGACCCGACGCCTTCTAGACATGATATCGAAATGACGGCGCAGCTGATCAAGGCTGGAGAGTTGATGGGAATCCCTTTACAAGATCATTTAATCATCGGATCGCGCACGTTTGTTTCACTGCGGGAGATCGGCTTGTTTAATAAGGAGGCTATTGCAAAGTGAGCGATTATATCGGATACGAAGTAGCAGCGAATGTGTTAGAAGCAGGTTTTGCCGCCAGTTCAGGCGCACTAGCTGTGCTGGCCTTGGGAAGCTGTGTTGATCCGGCTGTGGGGGCGTTTGGAGCCGTTGTTGGATGGCTTGCCGGCAAACCCGTCCAGTATTTGACAACTAAAATTTTTAACACAGATAATCCAGCTGCGACGATGATTTCCCGCATTGCTCAGTTTGCTTGCAGCTTTTTTGCAAACGCTGCGATTTTTATGTGGTCTGTCGGAAGGCTTGGAGTTTCCCTAAGTTTTGCCGCATCCTGTGGATTGGCCGGTACAGCAATCGGAATCCAAATGGCTTTCATCCTTGCAGTATCCACTTTTGCGACACTTTGGTTAAAAGGATCGCAGGTCTGACTTGATTTTGTGTGCAATTTTTCTCCCTGAGGCAAGTGCTCCATTAATCGAAGCGGAATCGACCACTTCTCCAGCCAAATAGATCCCTTGGTAGCGAGGATGATGGTAATCCACAAGAGGGGGAGGGTGATCCTGCGTTGGGAGAGCTGTTTCGATCTCAAATGTACGCAAGTGAGCAGGCTCTGCTTGCATCCACTCTTGAATTTGTTTACGCACCCGCTTTTCCAAGTCGGGAGCTTTTTGCCATTTTTGATCCACAACCGTTGCCGATATTAAATGCTTTCCTTTAGGTGCGTAGGTAGGCTGCACCGCACTGTCGATCGACAAATTATTGAGAGGGCCTTGATTGTTGCCTAACATCAGCAGTTTGTGTGGGCGTATGCGGTGTGCATCGATAGAATAATAGAGGCATGTGACTCCGATCATTGGATGACAGGGAATCAGAGGAAAGAACTGATTTGTGATCTTGGAATCCAAACAGCAGATGATGATATCCGGATGAAAGATTTCTCCGTTGGTTAATTTGAGGTACTGTTCGTTGATTTCAGAAACTTCGGATCGGTAGCAAATCGTTGTTTTTTTAAGCTTTTCAGCAAGATGGGTAGCGATTGCTCCCATTCCTTCTGCCGGCAAACAAGCTTTTCCTGTCAAAAATTGATAAAACCGTTTCATGAAAATCGGCGCTTGCGTGTGCAGCGCGTTTTCTAAAAAAACCCCTCCAAAGAATGGGCGGAAAAATCCGTCGATCATCTCTTTTGAAATGTGGAGGTGTTCCAAGAGTTCTTCTGTGCTTAAGATCCCCATTTTCCAATAGCGCGGATTTTCGTCATACCTTTTATATTCAAATAAAATTTTTAAAAAAGCGGAGATTTGCCTTGGATATCTTAATGCGGATTTCAGCCATCCAATCGGGTGGTAACGCGGGTTATAGATTGGGATCCATCCTTTTTTTGTATGGGAAATCAGTGCCCCAGAGTCGAAATAGCGCGCTCCGAGTTCATTTAAGTTGAAATTTTCCTTGATTTCCGGGTAAGAACTAAGAAATACTTGAAATCCGCAGTCCAGGATAAACCCGTCAACATTTTCCGATTGTATTCTTCCTCCGGGCCGGTCTTGTTTTTCGAAAAGAGTTGGTGCATACCCCTCTTTTTCCAAATGATAGGCGCAGCTAAGTCCTGTCAAACCTGCTCCGATAATTGCAATCGATGGAGTTGAATTTTGAGTCTCTTTCATGTTATATTATCTTGCTATGAATACTAAAAAACGTCAAAAATTTCGTGTCGTTACTCTGGGGTGCAGAACAAACCAGTATGAGTCGCAGGCATTTAGGGACCAATTGCTCCAGATGGGGTATGAACCGGCTGAAGGCAAGGAAGATGCGGATCTTTGCATTGTCAATACATGTACTGTTACAGAGTCGGCAGACAGCCGCAGTCGTTATGAGATTCGTCAGCTTGCCAAAAAAAATCCTCATGCAAAAATTATTGTGACTGGCTGTTCGGTTGAAAGACAGCCTGAAAAGATTGAGGCGATCGAAGGGGTCGCTCAACTTGTCAAAAATGCAGACAAGGAAATTTTATTAGAAAAGGTGTTTCCCGGAGAAGACTTGCCTGAATTTTCCATTCGGAATTTTGATGCTCACACCCGGGCGTTTGTCAAAGTTCAAGACGGGTGCAACTCCTTTTGCACCTATTGCATTATTCCTTATGTCAGAGGAAGGTCGAGATCACGTACGATGGGCCAGGTCTTGGAGGAGGTGAAAGATCTTATTGCCAACGGCTATAAAGAAATTGTATTGACGGGGATCAATATCGGTGATTTTGATGGAGGTGCCGATGAGCCGCGCAGACTGGCAGAGTTGGTTAAAGAAGTGGACGCTGTTCCAGGGCTTGAAAGGTTGCGGGTTTCTTCTATTGATCCTGACGAAGTTGACGATGAAATGTTGGAAACGATCATCAATGGAAAAAAGACCTGTCGTTCGATGCATATTGTTTTGCAATCGGGTTCGAATGTCGTTTTGAAGAGGATGAATCGCAAGTATACCCGTCAGATGTTCATGGATACCGTCTCCAGGTTGAGAAGCGCTTGTTCGGATTTTACGTTCACGACAGATGTGATTGTCGGTTTCCCCGGTGAAACTGAACGGGACCACCAAGAAACGTTGGAGGTTTTGCAAGAAGTGCAGTTTGCTAAGGTGCACATGTTTCCTTACAGCCCAAGGCCGCGCACTCGTGCAGCTCTGTATTCGGATCGTGTTTCTGCCGATGTCATTCAAAGAAGAAAGCAGGAAGTGCTTCGTTTAAGTGAAGAGATCGCCTTTAATTTGCGCTCCTCTTATGTTGGAAGAAGAATGTCTGTGTTGACCGAAAACTATGATGATCTTCATACAGAGATGATTTCAGGGCATACCGATAATTTTCTTCCGGTAATGGTGCCGAAAGCAGCTCTCCGTCCAAATACCATGATTGAGGTTGAATGTAGAGAAAACACTGCAGCAGCTCTGATAGGAAAGGTGGTAGGGATAGGTTCATGAAAATTCGGATTGCCGAAAGGCTTAGGCCTTTTTCCCATCGTCCCGGCACGCGTTTGATTTTGCCGCGCAGCGATCATGTTCTGACTCTGTATCCCACCTTGTTCAAGGTAAACGATCGATCCATTCCTTTAGAGCTTTCCGGACCTGTTAAAGAGTTCACAGTGCAGCTCGATTTGGAAAAGGGGTGCGTGTGGGTTTGGGGATTCTATCGCGAAGGGTATCGCCGCTTTTGTTTGTGGAGCGAGTCGGGAGAATTTCGTATGGCAGGAACAAGAGGGGGTGATCAAGCAGCGGCGCCGCTTTTTCATTCTAAGCCTTTTGAGCGTCTTTCGCTTGGATCGCACAAAAAACAGGACTGGTGCTTAGTCAAGAGGCGGGGTGATTTGAAAGAGATCGTGCCTCATTGGATGAGATTGGCTCAGTTGATTCCGCAGGTTCAGCCTCATCAAGAGGGGGCTTTAGGGTTTATGCTTCAGATTCAGAAGAATAAGCCGACCTTGCATGATGAGATTTGGCAGCTTTACGATGTGGGATTCGATGGAATTTTCCATCCCCGTTTAGAGGATGAAGATCACTTGGGTATCTCTCTTCCTCCAGTTAGCAGGAAATGTTCCCCTTTGGCATTGATTGCCGAAGGGGCTAAATTTTTGCGGAGTTTATTTATCGAATCTGGTTCTCAAATTTCGATTCTTCCGTGCCTGCCCTCTGCATTCCACTGTGGAAGAATGGTTTCTATTGATTTAGGGACGGCGGGTTTGCTGGATATGGAATGGAGCAAGAAAATGATCAAGCGAATGGTCTTTTATAGCGCTGTTGATCAGGAACAGACATTTCTTTTTCAGAAAGGGATCAAAAATTTCCGTTTGAAAAGAGAGTCTGAAAAGGGAGAAAAGATCATTTCCACAGGCTCGGCTCTTTCATTTGCTAAAGATTCCACCTATTATTTCGATCATTTCCAGAAATAAACGTGTGTATTTTTCCTTTTCATTTAGGTATATTCTTGCCTTTATACTGAAATGAATTCAAAATTCGGTTTTTGACGTCGTTGGCAACTTCTAAATTTAAGGCCTGCTTGTATCGCTCAACCTGTTCAGTTTGAGCTGCTTCAGCGCTGGCTTAGCCGGGATCAAATTTAGGGCGCCTCCTTGTCAAATTTCCAAATTTTGAATTCATTTCAGAATATCAGAGTTAAGCAATGAAAAAAGAAAATTACGAAGCTCTTTGCAAAGAAGTTTGGGAGCATAATAAACGGTACTATATTGACCATGCGCCGCTCATCAATGATGAGGAATTTGATCTTCTTCTAAAAGAGTTAGAAGAGATTGAAAAGATGCATCCAGAATGGATAGATCCAAACTCTCCTACACAGCGTGTCGGAGAGATGCTTACAGAAGGTTTTCCCACAGCCCTGCACCAAACTCCTATGCTGTCTCTAGCAAATACTTATAGCAAAGAGGAAGTCGATGAGTTTATCAAACGGATGGAAAAGTTGGCAGGACACAAGGAAATGGCGTTTTCCTGCGAGCTGAAAATGGATGGCATTGCCGTTGCAGTGACCTATGAGCAGGGAGGCTTTGTACGCGCTGTGACTCGTGGGGATGGTAAAAAAGGAGATGATATCTCCGCTAATCTAAAAACAATTCCTTCACTTCCGTTAAAGTTAATTGACGGTAAGACTCTTAATCGCATCGAAGTGCGAGGAGAGGTCTACATGCCAGTGAACGCTTTTGAAACACTGAACAAAACACGGAAAGAATCCAATGAGGCTCTCTTTGCCAATCCCAGAAATGCCGCAGGCGGTTCCTTGAAGCTTTTAGATCCTAAAGCCACAGCTCAAAGAAGTTTGGCGGTCGTTTTCTACGGCATTTCCGATCCTGAGTCTTTAGGATTGCACTCACAATATGATGTGCATGGCTTTCTTGGTTCTCTTGGTTTGCCAACTCTTGAGTATCGCCGGCAGTGTTTTTCTAGAGAAGAAATCTGGAATTTCGTGGAAGAAGTGCGTAAGAAAAGAGAAACGCTTTCCTACCAGATTGATGGGATTGTGATTAAGCTTGATGATCTTGCGCAGCAAAAACGATTAGGTTCGACAGGAAAGCAGCCCCGTTGGGCTGTTGCTTATAAATTTGCTGCAGAGCAAACTGAGACGCGTATCCGTGATATTATTGTTCAAGTTGGCAGAACCGGAGTCATCACTCCTGTTGCGGAGCTGGAACCTGTCCTGCTGGCAGGAAGTACAATTTCCAGGGCAACACTGCACAACGAAGAAGAGGTGGAAAGAAAAGATGTCCGTATCGGTGATTCGGCGTTGATTGAAAAAGGAGGGGATGTGATCCCTAAAGTGATTTCAATCAATCCTGAAAAAAGAAGAGAAGGGAGCATGCCCTGGAAAATGCCCGATGTTTGTCCAAGCTGCGGCCATCCTCTTGTTCGAGTCGAAGGAGAAGTTGCCGTCAGATGTCCAAATAGAGAGGGATGTCCGGAGCAGCTGCTGCGTCGGATCGCTTACTTTGTCAGCAAAGAAGCAATGGAGATCGATCATTTAGGAGAGAAAGTTGTTAAGCAGCTCATCCGCATTGGATACGTCAAACGGCCGTCGGATATCTACACACTAACAAAGGAGCAGTTGCTGAATCTCGAAGGATTTAAAGAAAAAGCAGCTGAAAGGTTGAAGCAGGGAATCGAAAATTCCAAACATGTCTCTTTTTCCCGATTTATCATGGCGTTGGGTATCAAATACGTAGGAGCTGGAACAGCAGAGCTGCTTGCTAATCGATCTGGGGATATCGACGGCCTTAAGCAGCTTTCTTATGAGGAGCTGCTTAAAATTAACGGAATTGGGGAAAAGGCGGCGGAATCGGTCATCGAGTACTTTTCGGATGCAGAAAACCTAAAGGAGATCGAACGGTTAAAAAAATTCGGTGTTTGTCCTCAAAAGGTTGAAAGAAAAACATTTATCGGGCATCCCTTTAATAACAAAACATTTGTTTTAACAGGCACTTTGGAAAACTACACCCGAACAGCAGCAGCCTCGTTGATTAAAGAACGAGGAGGCAAAGTGACCGGATCGGTTAGCAAAAAAACCGACTATCTACTTGCAGGAGAGTCGCCGGGATCTAAACTGGAAAAAGCGGAAAGCTTGGGGATCCAGGTGCTGACTGAGTCAGAGTTTGTTAAGATGATCAATATTTAGGAGGATCAATGAAAAATATCGCCTATATCGCAGCGTTAAGCTTGATTTTGGCAAGTTGCAGCAAAGATCAAGAGAAAAAAGAAGAGAATGCCTCGACTTCAGCGCAAGCATTTGAAGTGATTGCAGTCGATCATGTTCAAGAGGATGATAATGACGAAGATGAAAATGGACAGGTTTCCAAGGCCTTTGCCGTTGTTCAGGCCAAGAGCGGCAGTGAAGTTGTCGGAGCAGTAGATTTTATCGCTGTCGACAACGGCATCCGAATCATCGCCAATATTGGAGGGCTTGAACCGGGAAAACACGGCTTCCACATCCATGAACACGGAGACTGCTCAGCTCACGATGCAAGCTCTGCAGGTGGACATTTCAATCCTTTTAACAAAAAGCATGGAGGGCCTCAGAGCGCTGAGCGGCACGAAGGGGATTTGGGAAATTTAGAGGCCGATGAGTATGGATTTGCTTACTATGATGAAGTGATTGAAGGACTTAAATTGAACGGGGAGCACTCGATCATTGGAAAATCAATAGTGGTTCACGAAGGAGAGGATGATTTGGAAACCGATCCTTCCGGAAATTCCGGAGCAAGGATCGGCTGCGGAGAGATCATCAGCGGTGTGCTCAATTAGGCATTTTTCCGATGAGTGTCTGATGGCTATAGCCGTCAACGATCACTTTTTGAAGGGTGCCGATCATCTCATCGGTGCCCGGAAAGATCACCTTTTTCCAGCAGCTTGTGCGCCCTTTGACAAATCTGTCGTCTTTTGAATTTCTCCTTTCCACCAAGACTTCCACTTCCTTTCCCATCATCTCCTGCAGCTGCTTTTTATAGATGCTTTCTTGCAGCTCCATTAAACGGTGAAGGCGCTCTTGCTTTACCTCTTCCGGAATGTCATCTTTCCAGCGCATGGCAGGCGTTCCTTTTCTTGGGCTGTAAGCGAAAATAAACGCAACGGAATACTCAATTTCCTTCATAGCGTCATAAGTCATCTGAAACTCTTCTTCTGTTTCTGTCGGGAATCCAACAATGACATCGGTTCCGAGGGAAACATTGGGAACGATCTCTTTGAGCATTTGCACTTTTTCCATGTATTGCTCAAGCGTGTAAATGCGGTGCATCTTGCGCAAGATCCTGCTTGATCCTGACTGAATAGGAAAGTGGACAAACTCGCATAAGCTGTCGAAATCTCTGATCGCCTCCATCAGCTCACGAGTGATATCAACCGGGTGGCTAGTCATAAACCTGACTCGGGCAATTCCAGTTTCTTGATCGATCCTTTCCAAGAGGTCGTGGAAAAGGCAGTTCCACTCCGGCTGGTCTTTTCCGTAGCTATTCACGTTCTGGCCAAGCAGCGTTACTTCTTTATACCCTTTGTCTGCCAGCTGCTTGATCTCCTCGATAATATGCTCAGGCGAGCGGGAAACTTCCGGCCCACGGGTGTAGGGAACGACGCAGTAGGTGCAGAATTTGTCGCAACCTCGAATAATGGAAACAAAAGCCTTTAAATGATCGTCGCGCTTTGCAGAGGCATAGTCCAGTTCAAAAGAAAATTTTTCATCTGTGCGGCAGCTTTGAGTTCCGGTTGCCATCACCTCATCGAGGACGCTGTTCAGGTCGTGAATATTATTTGTGCCCAGAACAAAATCGATATGGGGAAGTTTGCGGAAAAGAGTGTCCTTTTTAGCATTTGCCATGCAGCCGGTGACGCCGATCATCTTATCCTTTTTGCGTGAACGTCCGAGCTTTCCGAGTTTGCCCATCACTTTGCGCTCTGCCAGGTCGCGGATGGAGCAGGTATTATAGATCAGCAGATCCGCTAAATTTTCATCTTCCGTTCTTTCCAGCCCTCGACTTTCCAGCAATCCAACGATCACCTCTGTATCAAGTTCGTTCATTTGACAGCCGTATGTGCGTACAAAAAAATTCTTAGGTTCTTTCATCTCATGATCATTCCTGCTTAAGTCTTAATCGGTATGGATTATACTGAAAGAGGCGATCTTTTTTCCAGGACAAATTGATTTTCTCCTGGGAGGAGCATAAAGCCTTGGCAAAAATGCGGTATCTTAGTATGATGCTACTATCTAATTTTTAAACAGATTACGCTTGGGAATTATTTTAATGACGCAGAAAAAACGCAAAATAGAGCAGAAAAGCTTCTTTCAAAAGAAAGAAGAGGTCGAACGCAACTGGTTTGTGCTGGATGCCGAGGGAAAAACTCTGGGGCGGTTTGCATCTGAAGTTGCTAAGGTGTTGAGAGGAAAGCATAAGCCGACGTTCACTCCATCTACCGATGGGGGAGATGGCGTGATTGTGATCAATGCCGAAAAAATTGCAGTTACAGGTGCCAAAGAGGCGCAAAAGAGCTATATTTACCACACAGGTCATGTAGGTGGGCAAAGGGAGATTCCTTACCGCGTGATGCAAGCGAGAAAGCCTGAGTACATTATCGAGCATGCCGTCAAAGGGATGATGCCAAAAACTGTGCTTGGCCGCAAGCAAATGCGCCGTCTACGTATCTATGCGGGAGCTGAACATCAATTACACGCGCAAAAACCAGTAACAGCAAATATTTAAGAGGTACTAAGTGGAAGAGTCAGTCGCTACAGGAAGAAGAAAAACAGCTGTTGCATCTGTAAGAGTGCGGCAGGGGAAAGGAAATATTGTGATCAACGGCAGGCCGATGGATCAATATCTCCCGCTTAAGGTTCAGCAAGAAGCAATCTTATTGCCTTTTGCTTCTCTGGGAGGTGCAGGTAAGCATGACCTCATTATCCGAGTAAAAGGTGGAGGAATCGAAGGTCAGGTAGGAGCGATCCGTCTAGGTATTGCCAGAGCATTGGCCAGCGAAAATGAAACACTCCAGCCTGAATTTAAGGATAAAGGATATTTAACAAGGGATCCGCGCAAGAAAGAGCGTAAAAAATATGGACGCGCCGGAGCTCGTAAGAGATTCCAATTCTCTAAGCGCTAATCCTTTTTTCTTCTCTACAAAAGATCAAAAACCAGCTTCATGCTGGTTTTTTTTGTTTGAGGAAACGACACTCTCTAATTCCAGCTTAAATCTTCGGGAATCATAGAAAGAGTAGCGTATTTGCCACCCATTTCCCGCAAGATCGTCTGCCACAATTTCTCAGGAGGGGTAGAGAAGATCAGATGCTGCTCAGCAGGATAAAGAAACCAGCCGCCATCGAGAAACTCCCTTTCCAGTTGACCTGCTCCCCAGCCGGCATATCCAAAGCAAAGCAGAACCGAAGGTCCTTCCGAATCGATAATCGTTCCTTGAAGGAACTGAAGGTCGCCGCCTAGATAGACACCATGACAAACTTGGAGAGTTTGCTGAGGAATAGAGGGGGAAGTGTGCAGAAGCATCATCTGATTTGTTTGCACAGGGCCGCCGGCGCGAATACCGATATTTGGATTTTGAAGCTCCTCTGTTTTAATGATCTCTTCAGGAAGCTCAAGATCCAAACTTTTATTGATCACTAAACCAAACGATCCATTAGGGTTGTGTTCGCAAATGAGCACCACGCTGCGGAAAAAAATTCCCGCTTCGATATCGGGCGTGGCAATCATTAGCGTTCCCTTTTCTATTTGTGAGTAGGGGATGTTTTCCATCTAGTAATAGCACTCCGAAAGTTCGGTTTTTTTGACTTCACAATCAACAGTCTGAATATTAAACATTTTAACGTTTTCTTCAAGGCTTTCTACTCTACGCATCAGTTCTGCGAACACCTTTTGGTACTCACAGTCGTCCATCAGGCAAGGGTAGCACTCTGATTTATCTAATACCATAGATACGCGGGAAATGGAAGTAGAGATCTGATTGATCTCATCATTAAAAAAGTTGCGGAACTCTTGAGGAGTTCGCAGCTTTTGCATAAGATTTAAGCGTCTAGCTCTTAAGCGCTGCCATCCTTTATCCAAATGAAAAAGAATTCCATAATGATTAATGTCGTCCATCGCTGTTTCCCCTTTACTGAGGATAGAGTTTGTGCGAAGATACAAGTCGTCGCTGCTGACGATTCGGCCAAGAGTTCCTTCGCCGGTATGGATCCGTTCAGTAATATTTTTTGTATTTGATGCAGCTTCGGAAAGGCTGACGATTGTATCATCGACATCATTCCATCTTTCTGACAACCTGGCCGTGATTTCACTGATGTTATCGGCGGTGTTTGCGATATTTTCCCACATTCCACGATCTTTTAGCTCCTGCAGAGCTTCGGTGATCAGCTCTAAGACCTTATCAAATTTATCCGCAACTTCTTTAAATTCATTAAAGGTGTCTTCGACAGATCCTGTTCCTTCAGCATAGATAATTTCGTCATTCACCAACCGAAGCTTTTCTCCGGGCTTAATCGGCTCCGGGTCGATCGAGATGGATTTTTCTCCTAAAAGTCCAGAGGTCCGGAGCGAGACTTTGTCCGAATTGTACACTTTCAGATTGCTGTCGACTGCAAGCGTTAACTCATACACGTAAACATCGCCTTTTTTCTCAGTCCTTCCTAAGCGGACTTCCGGCAAAACACTGATTTTTGTCACTTCACCGACAGGTTTTCCTGCAAAAGTGACCCGAGTGCCGACGCTGACTTTGTCGATATCGGTAAAACGTACGTGGAGAATCTGCCCTTCGTCGCCTGTATAGGGGTGTAAAAAGATCACCATAAATACGATGATTGCCAACGCAGTAATAATGAATATTGCGATTAGCATATTTTTCATTTGATCTTGCATGGTCTCTCCTTCTAACCAGACCCGTTCAATATTTCTTCTGTAACTGCAGCGTTGGAAAAGAACTGCTGCAGCATTGGATCGTCTATTTTTGTAAATTCGTGTTTGGGTGCAATATGTGCAATGACTCCATGATTATGAAACGCTAATCGGTCCCCAACTTCCATTGCAGAGCGTATATCGTGGGTGACGACAATACTTGTTGTTTGCAGCTCTTCGCGCGTCTTGTTGATGAGGTCATTGATTTGCATGCAGGTGATCGGATCAAGGCCTGTTGTGGGTTCGTCATATAAAATGATGCGGGGACGATAGGCTACGACGCGTGCCAAAGCTGCACGCTTTCGCATTCCGCCGGATAAATCGGAAGGCATTTTTTTTTGCGTATCTTTCAAATCGACCATCGCAAGGGATTCTGCAACTCTGTCGGCAATTTCGCTTTTTGACATATCGGGATAGTGCTGATTGAGATAGAATGCCGTATTTTCCTCAACGTTCATGGAGTCGAACATCGCACCGCTTTGAAAGAGCATTCCCATGTACCGCGTTTCCCTTTCACGCTCTTTACGCGACAGCTTCCAAATATCTAGTCCGTGAACTTCAACAACCCCTTTATCCGGTTTTTCAATGCCGATGATTTGACGAAGCAAAACACTTTTCCCTACGCCCGACCTGCCAAGGATCACAACCGTTTCCCCTTCGTTGACAAAGAGGCTAAGCCCTGTTAACACTTTGAGGCTGCCGTATGATTTATAGACTCCTTTGACATCGATCATTGCTTAGAACACCTCTTCAAATAAAGTGGTCAGGAATTGATTGGATTCGTTCAACGCAACTGTTAAGAGAAAGTTTCCAATGAGAATAACCGAATAACAAATCACAACGCTGTTTGTCGTTGCGCGGCCCACACCGGCTGCGCCTCCTCTGGTCGTCATCCCTTTGTAACAGGAAATTGTGACGATGACGATTCCAAAGGAGATCGCTTTGACGAGGCCGCTAAAAAAATCAAAATTTGTGATATTGATCGGAAGAGGGTCTAAAAAAGTATTTGAAGGCATTTTATAGAACCAGACGGCAATCATGTAGCCGCCTCCAATTCCCATAACGGTGCTAAAGACTGTCAATAGCGGAAGCATCAATGTGCCTGCAATGAAGCGAGGAGCGATTAAATAACCTAATGGATTGACTGTCATTGATTTAAGAGCGTCAATTTGTTCGGTGACTTTCATTGTGCCAAGTTCGGCGCACATGGAAGCTCCGACACGTCCAGTCACCATGAAGGCTGTTAAAACAGGCCCTAGTTCGACCATCATTGCTTTGGCGACCATCAAGCCGGTTGCACTTGCAAGCCCTTTGTCTGCCAGTTGGAAAAACGATTGCGCTGCCAGCACCATTCCTGTAGAAAATCCTGTGATCGCCACAACGGGAAGCGACAACACTCCAATTTCATACATTTGATTGCGTATCAACTTAGCTTGAGGCGGGTTTTTAAAGGCTTCCCATATCACAAGCGCGATCAAACGAAAATAGTCGCCAAGAGCAGCTAAAGTGTTCACCAATATGTTCAAACGAAATCCATGGTCAAATTTGCCTAAATTGTGCATTGTAAATAACCTTTTACATTTGGTCAATTAGTTATAAGGTGTGTGTATGTGCAAAGTTGCCCTTTTTCTAATCTTCCTGGTTGGAACTCTTTGCGGGGAATCTGTCTACCCTGTTGATATGAGTTTTTTGATTGCTGATATTAAGTACAGCCAAGAGCACGGCATTAAAGTCTGCGAGATGCAGCACGGGGTTGTTTCTACATTTAGGGGAGATGTTTTCTCTCATGACGGAGAGCCTGTGATTGCGCAAAATCTGTTCGATACTTTGGCGCTCTATGTTAAAGAAGGTTGGACAGTTCCTCAATCTTTTGGCGATGCAACATTAAAAAAAATGTTTGCTAACCAGGAAAATTGGCATGCAAAAAATGAAAAGGAAGAAATTTTTAACGATCTTAAGTTTTTGGAAGCTGCCAGAAAAGCGCCGTTCAACTCGGAAAGGATGAATGGTTATCACGGTTTTGTGTATTTAAGATCTCCTTCTCCAAAGGAACTTGACGAATTACATGAGGCTTATCCAGGAGTTATCTTTATAGATCGAGCCATATCTCCTTATTGGGCTAATAAAGCAAAGATGTCTGCTCTTTTTGAGCAAGATCCTATGTTGGGCCTGATCAAGCCAAAATGGAATGTCTATCCTAAGACATACACACCAAAATTGGCAGAGAGAATTAAACAGGAGTTGGGCACTCAACTATTTGTGATTAAACCAAAAGGGGGTTGTTCGGGAAAAGGAGTGATTATCGTCTCGGAAGGTGATTTGGATGCTGTTTTAAAATACATTCTCAAGAAGTCAAGATCTTTAAAAAAAAACCGGGATAAGTCCTATAACTACTGGTACCACACCAAAGAGACAGAGTTCATCGTTGAGCAATTTTTTGCTTCTGATCCTATCCGTGTCCCTCACTTAAAAAATGAACTCTATCAGCCGACAATGAGGGTTTCTTTCCTGTTTGTTTATGAAGGAGGAGAGGCTAAGGCTCATTTTTTAGGCGCTTTTTGGCTGCTGCCTAAGAACTCTCTAGAGAAAGGTGGAAGTTTGAACGATACGTACAAAAGTTGTTGCGGTTTACCCCGTTATACGGCAGTCGATTCCGAACTTGAAGAGCAGGTTGCTGCTGAATGCCATGATCCGTTCCTCTTATTTTATCAAAAAATGCTGGAAAATCAGGTTGATTAGGAATGGGCGGTATCGCAGGGATAGTTAAATTAGACGGTTCATTTGCTGATAGGCAGGATTTGGAGCGCGCTCAAAAACTTTTGCTGCATCGGGGGACGAATAAAAAAGGGATTCATCTGGATCGTGAAACGGGGATGGCGCATAATCGAATGGCGATCCTTGACATTACCGATGCGGCCAATCAGCCCATGAGCGATATGGGAGAGAGGTATTGGATCTCTTTTGACGGAGAGCTTTACAATTTTATCGAATTGAGAAAAGAGTTGAAAGCTTCCGGTTATCGCTTCAAGTCGGAGTCCGATACGGAAGTTGCATTAGCTGCGTTTGTGGCTTGGGGCGCTAAGTGCTTCAACCAATTTAACGGCATTTGGGCTTTGGCAGTCTGGGATTCTGAAGAAAGGGTTTTAACGCTTTCGCGCGACCCTTTTGGCTTTAAACCTTTATATCTTTATCAAAACAGCAAGCAGGTTGCCTATAGCTCTGAGGTAAAAGGGTTTTTGGGATTTGAATCGATCGAGCTTGTTTTCAACGCTGATACTGTTGCAGCCCTTTATCACAGTCCATCTATTGCTCATGCTACAGAAATCACTCCATGGGAAAATGTTTTTAAAGTTCTTCCAGGACATGTTGCTCAAGTTGATGCTAACAAAGGAGATGTCCGTATTGAGAAGTGGTGGCATCCCTTAAGTGATCTGCCCGAAGTGCCTGCAGACTTGAGAGAACGGAAGGAAAAATTTAGCGAACGATTTTCTCAGGCTTGCAAGCTGCGCATGCGTGCAGACATTCCTATAGGCTTTTGCGTAAGCGGAGGCCTGGTATCTGCATCTATTTGGGAAATGGCGCAGCGTTTGAGCAAAGACTCTTTTGAGCGGATCTCTCCTGACTGTAAAACGGCTTCCTTGATCACCTTTGCTGAAGACGATCAGCAGGAATTGCGGCTGGGTGAAGAGTTGGTGAAAAAAACAAAGGGGAGGATAAAAGAATTTAAAGCGCATTCGGAAGATTATGTCAAAAATATTTTGGATTTGATCTACGTTTTTGAATCGTTGGAAGATCTTTCGGTTGAACGGTGGCTTTTGTATCGAAGTCTGACTCAAAACGCTATTCATCTAACGCTTGACGGCCTTGGAGCCAACGAATTGCTCGGAAGGTATTCAGAGGGGATCATCTACCATGCGTTTGATCAGATTAAAGGATTACAGTCCGCTAAAGCAGCGCTGAAAGATCCTTACTTATGGAAAACGTTGATCAAATCCCACAGGCTTCCGAAAATGACAAAAAGCGAATTGCAAGAAAGCCTTAAGCTTAGCGATTTTGAACGTAAGAGGGAACTGATCCTTGCCAAAGGCCAGCCTGCTTCTGTTGTTTCACCCTATTGGTCTCAGGATTATGCCAACTTAATTGAAAAAAGCTTGTTCTTTCAAGCGAAATATTTCTACATGCTGGGAGGGCCCTTGCAAAGGGCATCTACTCTAATAGAGGCGGCTGCCGCTGCGCAAGGGATGCAAGTGCGTTTGCCATTTTTAGATACAGACCTTTTTCGCTACTGTCTTTCTTTGCCAGCCGAAAGTGCGATCTCAGAAGGGCGTACGCAAGTGATGCTGCGAGAGGCTATGCGCGGACAGCTTCCAGATAGTGTTGTGAATCGTAAAATTCAGCGTGTTTTGGCGCCTGTCCACAAATCTTGGTTTGCAACGTTATTGAAAGGGCTGATTCAGGATTGTGCTTCAAGCTTTTCATTTCGAAATTTTTCGGTGTTTAACGGCAAGGAAGCTGCTGAGTTGGTCAAACAAGACAGGTTTGCCGAAGCATGGCCTTATGTGCAAACGTTTTTGCTTAACGAGCGATTTAGGGAAGTGCGGGAAGAACTCTTTCCCGATTAGATGAAATAGCATAATTATTCATATGAATAATTATGCTATTGAGATGTTTAGAATTTATAAATTATTCTGGAATAATTTAGTTAAATCATCATATTTTTTGTAGTTTGAGTCTTTAGGAGCTGTTAACCGCATGCCGCACTTAGATCCTAGCTTATAGACGCACAAGTCTTCAGTTTTTAGATGAGAAACAGCAGTTTGAAATGTTTCAAACGCATGGGTTAATTGATCGCATTGATCCGCCTTTAACTTTTGTGGATCGAGTTTTTCCGCCATCTTTTCGAGCTTGCCTCCTAGCAATGAGACTTTCAGCGAAGCTCCAAAGCCTTTCTGCTTTCCATAGAGTGATTTAATCATGGACTTCAGCTGCTCGAAAGCCTGCTCTACGTTTTCCTGAGCATTTTCTAAGCTAGCCAATCTCGCTTTGTACCGTTCCTTTGTGACTTCTGCAAATGTCATTCCACGCGCATTACGCCCTTCAAACGATTGGCTTAAAAGCTCATCCAGTTCATCCGGCCCTGCGTGAAGCACACGAATATGGTCGCTCAAGTCCTTATTTCCTCGCACAATCATGCCGTGTGCATCCCTCTGTCTTTTAACGCATAGAGGAATGGTCCTTGGCGTAGGATGATCGGGGTCGTAAGGAACCTTATCATATTTTGTGCCATTGTCGTTGAGTTTTCGACCGGTGAAAATTTGATCGATATAGACGCACACTTTCTTGTCGCTTGCATTTCTTAATGCAATGCACAAGGCTGTTGCTGGTTGCTTCTTGCTGATGATACTATCCAGCTGATAGCTGCAGTCAGGATCTTTCTTGCAATCAACATCGAGAATATCTGTTGTAAATGTCAAGCGATTCTCTTTCAAAAACCCCTGTACTCCCACTAAATTGGTTCTTCTGACATCATTAATGCACCGAAGAATGCGGTCATGCTGCTTCTGCGTTTTATCAAAACCGTTTTTTTGGATGAAAATGTGGCACTTCACTGCAAGCAGCGCTTGATGATGCTGGAAAAGGACGCTGGATGTGTCGTCTAAACGGTCAATTTGAGGAACACCGGTGATGATCCACTGCCGTTTTGTTATTGTGATGTCACTTCCTTCTGATTGTTTGATTTTGAGTTCCCATGTCACATGAAATTTGTAAAAGCGGTTTCCTTCGCTGTCAGTGTAGGTATCTGTGACAATGGGAGAGTTGAAATCGCCGCCCGCCTTCAGGAGGGAGCCTTTGATTTCAATTCCTTGATTGCGTAATTCCGCTAACTTCTGATCGCGTGCGATGCCGCCAAGCTCTCCTTGTCCAACAGCTTCTAAAAGGGCTTGCTCTAAGCAGACCATCGAATTTCCATCACGAGCATTAGAGGGGGGGAAGTCTGTCTGGGTTTGGCTTGGATCGCTCAGTTTAGAAGTGTCCGAGCTGCCGGAAATGCCTTCAGAAAAATTTGTTTTGGCAATTTGATCCAAATAGATGTCGCTTAAAGGGATATAAACATAATTGGAAGGGGCGCCTAAATAAGGGTTTGCTGCCATAATAAAATCTCCTTTTTATCTTATATAATTAGATGAATTTTATCTTAATAAAGACTTAACATTCAACTATAAAAATATTTTTTTCTTATTATAAATGTTTAATAATCATTTTTCCAGAGGAGATTAAGGCGGCCGTTGGTTTCTGTGTCGCCTTCAGCGCGAAAACGGAAATGGCGTCCAAGTTTTGTTTCGATGCCAAAACAGCTCGTGTTTTTATCAGGATCTTTTCCTCGGCTGATATTGCGGGAAATAGAAAGATACGTTCCTTCTGATAAATATTTCCCAACCTTTACCGTCAGGTCGCCGGTTTCGCCGCCAGGGTTTGCTCCGATTTCTACCTGATCAAGGCCAAGTACACCGCCCATGCGGGTTAAGACATCAGGCTTATCGCCGACTTTATCCAAAAGCGAGCGCAGAGACCTGCTTAATTGCGTTTCCTCCATCGGGTTGATGTCAGATATCCCTTTTCCAAAAAGAAGCCAAGACAAAATGGCCCTTTGAGACATCGGTGGAGATGAGGTTAGGGTGATAGAAGGGTTGAGAATAGGTCCGTTTAACACCACTTGAATGGTTAGGTCGATTAAATCCATTTCTGCCGATAAATAAAGATGAGTATTTTTTTCGGGGTCGCCATTAAAGGTAATGGCTCCCTGAACAAATTCAAATGTTTTGCCTCTGAGGATAAATCTTCCTTTGTCCAGTTTGACTTCCCCTTTGGTTTTTAGCTTGTCCAAAGTTCCTCCGATATTCACTTTTCCTATCCAAGTCGAACTAAGATTGCCTCCTTTGATTGTTAATTGATCAGCGATTGTATAATTCACGTCCAATTCTACAGGCCAATCAAGGGAGAAAATTGAAGCTTTGGTTGGGGGAGGTTCATCTTCAGGCTGGTTGATATAAGTCACTTTGATCGAATCGGAGCTTTCAGGCATTTTTTCAGGGATTTGTACGCGTGCTTCAGAGCCGCTTAAGTCCCCCTTTAAAATGGCTTTTGAAAGGTTTCCTTTGAAAGTAAGCTCCCCAGATGTTGCCGATTTAAAAATATCGGATTGAAACGGTTTAGCTTCCTCAAGCTGAAAGACAAAATTAAATGGAAAATTTTTCTTTTGATCGAGTTCTATCCTGCCATTTCCGCTGTAACTTCCATTATCAGTATCTTTAGCAGTGAAATGCACGAGCTTTAAAGTCTTGAGATCTCCTTCAATAATGCCGTGGATATTGATGAAGCGGCTGCCCATGCTAAAGCTTTCAACCAGCGCTTCTAAAAGTTCTGCTTTGAATGTGAGTGTTTGATTTTGATAACGCACATTAATGAGCAGCTGGCCATCGATATCTGCGACATCCCAGTTGGCCAGTTGAGCAACCTTTTCAAGAGGGAGGCGTAAATCAAGCTGAGTAGGAAACCAAGGAGTTTTTTGATCCCATGTCAAAGCACTTGAAAACATGTAGTCTTGTTCATTTTTCACAAAGGCAAGGGAAAAAGATCCTTTGCCTGATGTTGAGAGGTGAAGCTTAAGTTTTTCAACCGTTTGACCAAATCCGGATAACTGATTGCTGCTGAGGGATAGATCGATTTTAGGGCTGTTTATGCTGCCTGAGATAACAGCCTCTCCTAAGAGAGCGCCGGAAATCGGAACCATTTGCGATAAGTCGTCAATAGAAAGAAAAAAGGCAGAGTCTTCGATGCCGCCTGTTTGGGTCACAGAGAATTTACCGTCGATGGTCGTTTCGTGCCATGTTGCCAAGAAGCGGGGAACTCGGACTCCTCTGCTTTCATCCATCACAAATGCTAGCGATGCTCTGAAACCGTCTTCTTGTTGAAGGAGCAGTGTTCCATTCTTTTTTTCGTATCTTAAGTCCCCTGAGACACCCGAGGATTGCGGTGAGAAAACGTTAAAATTGGAGTAGATAAGATCATGCTGCTGGTCGACGATGAGGCTCCCTTTAAGCGAAATCGGATAATCGGGAGGGTTGATGCCTTTTATCGACCAATGGATCTTTTCGATGAAGAAATCTTCAATGGCAATCATTGAAATAGTTGAATTCTTCCCCTCAGACTTTAACGTTTCTTTTGGTAAATTCAGCACATCGACCCCTTCGATATGCAATGTGCTGAAGCGGAGTTTGCCTTTCAGTAAATCAAGAGGATAAATCCCTAGATGGAGATGGTTAAAAGCGGCCAGAGGCACTTCTCCGTCCATGAACACGATATCCTTTGCCGTCATTTGAAAGGAGGGGAATAAGCGGATCTGTCCGATCTGTACGGTGTACCCTGTTCCAGACTCGATGCTTTCGATGAGAAATGTTTTCATCCGGCTGCGAACGCTGTCCAATTGAAGCAACGCTCCGAATAATAGAAATCCGGCAAAGAGAATAAAGATTGCTTGCTTAATCCACTTCATGGTTAGAAGGATTGACCAATGCTAAAATAAAATTGAAAACTGTTATCGATCCCTTTTCGAGGATTCAAAGGGAATGCTATATCCATGCGGATGGGTCCTACCGGCGTGAAATACCTTGCGCCTACGCCAATGGATTGTAGCATTTTTTTATCAAATCTGGGGAGGGGGCTTTCGAAAACATTTCCCGCATCATAAAATAAAACAGCTCCCCAGTTTTCGTTCATTCTCCATCTGCCCTCTAAACTGTAAACCATGAGAGAGCGGCCTCCAATAGGATCGTTATTTGTATCCAATGGACTGACAGTCCAATACTTATATCCTCGCAATGTCGTCTCCGAACCTGCGTAAAGTCTTTCCGATGCAGGGATTTCATGGCGTTTAGTGCCGAAAATGGTGCCAAATTGCGCTCGGATGGCAAGCACGAATTGATCCTTGTTCATTGGGAGGTAGCTGGAAAGGGAAAAATGTCCGATCGTGTAGAGGAAAGGGGTGCTTGACATACGCAGTGTCGGGATCAATTTGTTGTAAAAAGTCATTCCCTTTGTCGGATCCAGGCAGTCGTTGGCGTTGCTCCAACGCCAGTGAATAGGAGCTTTCAACAGCCCGTAGACACCGTCGGTGTCCGCATCGGTGACGACCAGATGCTTGTATTGGAGACCGTAAGAGTAGTTTGTGTAGCGATTGAGCTTTCTTTCGATGCGGCCAGAGAGGCTGACCCAGGTTTCATTGAACCCTTCGGTATCGTCATGCTCAGCTTCCACAGTCCAGATCAAGTCTTGATTCTCGGCTCGGAACTCAGGGATCACGTATTCCAGCATGGCTCTTTGCGTCAGCTGAAGGATATTTGCATCAAAAAAAAGACGGTTCCCAATTCTGCGCACATTCCTGTTTTCCCACTCTACTGTAAAACCTGGGCCTCTTTGCGTTGAGTAGCTTAAACCAAGAGCGATGGAGCTGTGTTTGGCTTCATCGAGTTCAATATGCATCGGAAGCACACCGTCTTTAGGCGGTTCTTCCGGGTAGGTGATTTGAACAAGGGAAAACAAGTTGCTTGCATTGATCTTGTTGATCGTCGATGTTATTTTTTTTGGGTCGAAAATTTCTCCTTCTACCCATTGAATCTTCTTGCGGATGTAGCTTTCGAGCACCTTGCAGTTGCCGTTAACGGTTGTCGCCCCAAAAGTTGCTTGCGGCCCGGATTTAAGCAGAAAATGGACTGAAATGGACTTGGATTTTTGATCGGCAATCACTTCTTTGTCAACCAAATGGGCGTATGGGTACCCGTTGGCATTCATCCATTCGATCAATACATTTTCTGCTTCGGCAATTTTTTTTGGGGTCGCTGCCGTTCCAAGTTCTACGCCAAGTTGTTTTGCGGAAAGCGAAAAGTGGGCAGGCGAGATTTGGATGAAGGTTAACGGGTAAACAGGGCCTTGAGTGACGAGGTATTCAACGTGGACAGGAGGTGTTTCAGTATGGAGCTTAAAGGAGATTTTTGCGTTATAAAGAGCGTGGTTGTGCAAGGCATTGACGATATTGCCGATATCTGATTCAGCCCTTTGTTTTAGCGCCGACAATGTTTTTGGCGGGTGGTCTTTCAGGAGGACGAGGCTGGACGATCCTTTTAAAGATTCCAAGAGCTCATCATCTTTGACGCCGCGAAAAGAAACGGTATACTCGACGTTTCCGTAGAGAAAAAAAGGGAGTAAAAATAAACTTATAAATAGATGTTTAATGTTCATTGCGCAGTTATTATGACTCAAACCTATTATTAACAACAAGTTGCTTGTTATTACTTGTTGTTAAAAAGAAGAAAATTGCAATCATTTTCTGTTCCTTGCTATCCTGTCCCAATTCAAAATGGAGTGATTGTATGTCTCTTGCCACCTCAAGCCAGCAGGTTTTTAGTCAGTTGAAGCAAGTCGTTCCGGGGGGAGTCAATTCTCCTGTCCGATCCTTTAAGGGGCTTGATCAAGATCCAATGATTGTCGAGCGTGGAATTGCGGATCGCATCGTTGATGCCGATGGCCGCATTTTTATCGATTACTGCATGTCTTGGGGAGCCTTAATGCATGGACATGCGCATCCGCAAATTATTGAAGCTGCAGCTGAGCGGATGAAAAAAGGAACAAGTTTTGGCATTTCCACAGAAGTTGAAGAGAAGCTGGCCAGCAAAGTCGTGGAATGTATGGACTCTATCGAAAAGGTGCGGTTTGTCTCCTCCGGCACGGAAGCGACGATGAGCGCTGTTCGATTAGCAAGGGGATTTACAAAGCGTCCTCTCATTGTCAAATTTAGCGGCCATTATCACGGTCACGCAGATTTTTTTCTGGTAAAAGCGGGCTCTGGGGTCCATCACTTAAGCGAATCTTCATCTGCCGGCATCCCTTCGGAGGTGATCAAGCATGTGGCTTCTTTAACGTTTAACGACATTGATGGAGTGAGAAAATTTTTACGCGACAATAAGGTTGCTTGTGTAATTTTAGAGCCGATTGCAGGAAACATGGGGGTCGTTCCTTCGTCAGAGAGTTTTATTCAGATGCTGCGAGAGGAAACCACGGATCAGAATGCCCTTTTGATCTTCGATGAAGTGATGAGCGGTTTTCGGGTCGGTTTGCAGGGAGCTCAAGGATTCTACGGTGTGCGGCCGGATTTAACCTGTCTAGGAAAAGTGGTTGGAGGCGGTTTCCCCGTTGCTGCATTTGGCGGAAGGGCTGATGTGATGGATCATCTAGCTCCAGACGGACCAGTCTATCAAGCGGGAACGCTTTCCGGCAATCCACTGGCGATGGAAGGAGGCTTCCAAGCATTAAGTATGCTTCAGAAGGCTGGTTTTTTTGAAGAGATGGAACGCAAGACAAATTTGCTGGTTGAACCGATTGAGCAATTTTTAAACGCCCATGAAATTCCCGCCTGCATTCAGCGCTCAGGATCTATGTTCACCCTCTTTTTCGGACGTCGATCCGTTGTCAATCACGAGGAGGCAATGGCGCTTGATCTTAAGCAGTTTGCCCATTTTTTTAGGCACATGTATGCAGAAGGCGTCTATCTGCCGCCGTCGCAATTCGAAGCGTGGTTCATTTCCAGCGTCCACACTGACGAGCATCTTGTAAAGACACGAGATTTAGTCATTGATTACCTTGATAATCAATTAATGCGATGACAATTCTTTGCCCTATTAAGGGCTATTCTGGTATTTATTGGTACATGAACCCATCCCGATATTCAAATTTGACATTATGAAAAAACTTCTCGCCCTATTGATTCTTCTCATTGCCAACATAAACGCCGATCTCCTTGAACTCGAAGGATATTTAGGCAAAGATGAAGTTGCGTCATTAGAAAGCTCCTTAGATGCTCTGAAAAAAGAAAATCCTGAAAAGATTGTGATTTTAGTCAATTCATCTTCAGGAGACTTGGGAAAAGTGCTCGAGTTGGCAAAAAAAATTTATGCCATGAAAGCTGAATTGGGAACCCGCGTTTCTGTTTATATCGATCAAAGCGCTGTCGGACCTGCTGGCGTGGTCCCTTTTCTTGCAGATGAACTATACATCTCCTATTTTGCTTCTTGGGGAGATATCCCTTTCGGATCGGAGGGGGCGATTTCTACAAACCTGCTTCGCAACACTGTCACCAGTTTCATTAATCCCAAGCAAAAACACAAGGAAACCCTCGAAGTGATTGCCACTGCAATGCTTGATCCAGATGTCAAAGTTGTCGAACAAGACGGCTGGAAAATTGGGGAAGAAGGAAAGGTGATTTCTCCACAAGGAGAAACGCTTGTCATCAATCATCATCAAATGCAGAAGCTTGGCTTAGTTGCAGGCGTGGTTTCCCCAATTGAGTTTAGGAAAAATCATCAGAGCGAAAAAAAAGCAGCAGTCATCAAGCAGGAAGAGAAAACAGTGGAGAGCCCTGGACTTGCCGGTCAACTGGAAAAAGCAATCCATTATCAAGGCGATGAGGAAAACCGAATTGGTTTGATTCATGTGGATGACAAAAACGCGCAGATTTCGCAGTCCACCTGGATCTATATCAAAAGCGCTCTTGAGTACTACAAGAAACGGAAGCCGAGCTTCATTATTTTAGAGCTGAATACTCCTGGCGGAGAGGTGTTTGCTTCGCAAAAAATTTCGGATGCTCTAAAAGAGATCGATACCCAGCAAGGCATTCCTGTCGTGGCGTTTATTAACAATTGGGCAATTTCCGCTGGCGCCATGCTGGCCTATTCGTGCCGTTTTATCGCAGTAACCAAAGATGCAAGCATGGGAGCTGCAGAACCTGTTTTCGCAGGCGAAGGCGGGAAAATGGAAACGGCGCCGGAAAAAGTCAATTCTGCGTTGAGAACAGACTTTGCAAATCGAGCGTCTTTTTTCGGCCGCAATCCCGATATTGCAGAAGCGATGGTCGATAAAGACATCATCTTAGTTTATCGCCATGGCAGAGTGGTCCGCCTGGACAGCGAAGAGAAGATCCGCACGAAAGGGCCGGCTCCGGATGAGATTATTAGCGCCAAAGGCAAGCTTTTAACGCTTAGTGCAGAAGAAATGATGAAATATGGAGTCGCTGATATCAAGTTAAATCCCGTGAGAACAGATGTGATCTCCGATGCTGAGAGGGAAAAAGGCGAATGGCCCGCCTCAAAAATGCTTTTGTTTCAAGATCCTTTCTTTAAAAACATTCCCCATGCAGTTGTGGATGAATATCAAATGGACTGGAAAACACGTTTTCTTTCGTTTTTGTCCAAACCTGCTGTCGCTTCTCTTTTGTTTTTAGGGATGATGATTGGGCTCTACGTCGAATTCAATTCTCCCGGATTCGGCCTGCCGGGTTCGATTGGATTGCTTTGCCTGTTTTTGATCATGTTGTCTAGTTATGCTCTTGAGGTGGCGAATACCCTGGAAGTGATTTTGCTCCTTGTCGGAGTTCTCTTCATCGCGCTCGATTTCTTTCTCATTCCAACCTTTGGCATTTTAGGTGTGATGGGAGTGCTCTTTTTCTTTATCGGGTTGTTTGGCATGATGCTGCCTGGAATTGAAAGCGTCGATTTTGAATTCGATACGCAAACGTTGAATGCGGCAGGAGAGGTGTTTGTGCAGCGGCTGGCTTGGCTTTGCGGGTCATTAGTCCTTTCCATTATTGGCATTGCTCTCTTGAGCAGGTACGCCCTGCCCGCGTTTGCAGGATTTACTCCTCTCATTCTTGCTGGAAGCGAGGAGAATAAGGATGAAGGGTATGTCTCCGGCATCGATCCCAAAACCCTTCCTCAACCAGGTGTTGAAGGAGTTGCTATGACGACCCTTAGACCGGCGGGAAAAGTTGAAATTAACCGCAAGATTTACGACGCGATTACGCCGGGTGGATATATTGAAAAGGGAGAACCGATCAAAGTTGAGCGCTTAGATGGGGGTGTTGTTGTCGTTAATAAAAGGAAGCGCGAGGAATAAATGTTGCCATTCATTTGGTTGGCTATCGGCCTGCTGTTGATTTTCTTGGAATTTTTTCTTCCTGGCGGTGTCATGGGAACACTCGGGGCCTTAGCTGTGGTTGCCAGCATTGTCATTTTTGCTTTGCAGACAGATTCTGTTGCTTTAGTGATCTTATATACCTTGGGCTGCGTGGTGCTATTCATTTTGCTTTTCCGTTTCGCGTTGTGGCGCATACGTCATGGAGAGCCGAGCAAGACCATTTACGCAGATGATGCGCAAGAAGGGTTCATGGCATCTCAATATGACAAATCGCTCATTGGCAAAACAGGGATTGTCGATACAGATTTAAAGCCTGGCGGACACATCATTGTTGAGGAAAAACGGCATCCTGCCATTTCTCTAAGCGGCTACATTTCAAAAGGGGAAAAGGTGGAAGTGGTCGGCGGAGAAGGTGAAAGTTTAATTGTGAAAAAGGAGAATTAAAGTATGCAAACATTGTTAATGGTTGGCCAGATGAGTTTCGAACTTTATCTGTTACTCATTGTCCTCGCCATTGTCGGCGTGATTTTGTTAATCATCTTGGGGAAATTCATCAGTTTATGGTTCCAGGCATTTGTTTCCGGAACCCCTATCCAGTTTCTCAATATTATCGGGATGAGTTTGAGAAAAGTTCCTCCTCGTGAAATTGTAATTTCAAGGATTACTGCTTATAAGGCAGGGCTTAAGCAAATTTCGGTCTCCGATCTTGAAACGCATTATCTAGCTGGCGGCCATGTCTCTCAAGTGGTTCGCGCAATGATCGCAGCTGATAAAGCAAACATCGACTTGGACTGGAGACAAGGGACAGCCATTGATCTTGCAGGGCGCGATCTTCAAGAAGCGATCAACACCTCGGTCAATCCTAAAGTGATCGATTGCCCAAGCCATGGCGGATTCATGACCGGAGTGGCGAAAGACGGTATCCAGGTGCATGTGCGTGCGCGGGTCACTGTGCGGACGAACATTCAACAATTAGTTGGAGGAGCGACCGAAGAAACCATTATCGCACGCGTAGGAGAGGGGATTGTCAGTGCGATCGGTGGATCGGATACACATTTGCAAGTGTTGGAAGCTCCTCAAAACATCTCCAAGCTTGTGCTTGAAAAAGGCTTGGATTCTTCAACGGCATTTTTAATTTTATCCATCGACATCGTCGAAATGAAGCTGGGAGAAAATATCGGTGCCAAGCTAAGAGCCGACAAGGCCGAAGCTGATATGCGGATTTTCCAGGCTGAAGCAGAAAAAAGACGTGCAATGGCAGTGGCTGAGGAACAGGAAAACAAAGCAAAAGTCAAAGACATGGAAGCGAAGCTGATCGAAGCTAAATCCGCCGTTCCGCATGCAATCGCCGAAGCTTTCAAAGAGGGAAACCTTGGCATCATGGACTATTACCGCTTTCAAAACATTCAGGCCGATACAGAGATGCGCACATCGATTGCAAAGCCTGAAGAAGAGGGGCAAAGCAGCAAATGACGCTCATTGAACTGATCGGTTTTATGATCACGATGGTTGCGTTTTTTCTCTTGATCGCCAAACAGGCTAGAGATGAAAGAAGGCGGCGGCAGAACCCGGAAGCGTACGAAGAAGAGGCTGAGCAGGAGCATCAAGAAACGATTAAACATTTTCTCCGTTCTCTCAATATCGAAATTCCAGAAGACATGCCGCCGCCCAAAAGAGAACTGCCTCCTGTTCCGAAGGTCTTGGAGCCGGAAGAGATCGAAGCTCCTGCTCTGAAGCAGAAAAGCCTGTTTCGAGATCCTTATGCTCTGCACAAGCCGTTTGAATATGGAGAAAAGAGAAAAAAACAGCAGTCGCGTGTCAGTCAGATGCTAAAAGGAAAGGATTCTCTTAAGCAGGCAGTCATCTTGAAAGAGGTCTTAGGGGCGCCTAAAGCTTTCGAATGAGCGTTATCGACAATTATCACGCACTGATTTCCGATATTGGAAACACAGTCAGAAAAGCAGGAAGAGATCCCTCGGAAGTCAGTTTGATTGCTGTGACGAAAGGGTTTTCTTTGGAGCATGTCCTGCCTGCTTATAAGGCTGGAGCAAGAGGGTTTGGTGAAAATCGCGTTCAGGAAGCGCTTCCCAAAATTGAAAAAGCTCCAAAAGACATTGAGTGGCACCTCATCGGAACTCTTCAAAAAAACAAAGTGCGCAAAGTCATTGGCAAATTTTCTCTTATCCATTCGGTCGATTCCCTGGAATTGGCGCAGAAAATTTCTGAGACAAGCTTAGTTTGCAATACTGTAACGCCAGTGTTATTGCAGGCTAATACTTCCGGCGAGCAATCAAAACATGGACTTCAATCAGAGGAATGGATCGCTAACTGGGACTCTTTGCTTGAGTTAGAAGGGATTGATTTGCAAGGATTGATGACCATTGCTCCTTTTGTCGATGACGAAAAGGTGATAAGAAGGTGTTTTCGGGCACTGAGGCAGTTGCGGGACCGTTTGCAAGCAATGGCTGGCAACAAGTGCACTCTGAAGCATTTATCGATGGGAATGAGCCATGATTATCGCCTTGCAATCAACGAAGGGGCGACGCAGCTTCGCATAGGCAGTGCTATTTTTCACTAAAGTTGACAATTTAGTATACATTACTGTATACTAAAAAGTAACAAAAGAGGTGTTGAAATGGCGCAAACAGCAAGAATCTCCAGTCGTAGTGATTCGATCATTCAAGAGATGGTTTCGCTAACAGGCTATTCAAAGGTTGAAGTTATCGAACATGCCTTGGAAGTGTATAGAAGAAATGAAAGAATGAGATTAATGAATAAGGCGTATCAAACTCTTAAATCCGACAAGTCAGCATGGAAAGAAGAGATAAAAGATCGTGAAGAACTGGAAGGGACTATAGCTGATGGCTTTGAAGAAGAATCATCCTCTTCAGGGTGAAATTTGGCTTTTTGACCCCGATCCGGTTAAAGGAAATGAGATCGGGAAGAAGGTTCGTCCTGCTCTTGTTGTCTCTAATAACCTGATGAATAAAGGAGCATCGGGTCTTATTATTGTTGTCCCTATCACAAGCAAAGACAAAAAAATTCCCTCGCATATTCGCATTGATCCACCAGAAGGCGGAGTTAACCTTTCTAGTTTTGCTGTATGCGAGCAAGTTCGGTCTATTAGCAAAAATAGGCTTGTCAAAAGGTTGGGCAAAATTCAATCCGTAACAGTGCTTAAGGAAGTAGGTTCATGGTTGAACGATCTTCTTTGGATGGACATCTAATTGACGACACCCTCTAATACCTTCATCTCAGTCAATAGATATACGATTGCTTCTCGGGAAATTTCGCCCGACTCTTTGACCATAGCAGAAAGGAAACTAAACGATTTCCACTGCTTAATTTCCTTTTCAATATTCGGAAGCGGATCTGCACTGATACCTTCAGCTTTTAACAATGTTGCAGCTTCTTCATATGACTTGTTACTCACAGATTGAAGAATCCCTTTGTAAAGAAGCTGGTCTTTTTGCGGCATTTGCTTAAGAAAATATTTCCGCAGTTGCTCCTCAAGCGGTTGACTAGGATCAAGTTTGATGTGCATCCTCTGTTCAATGAACTTAACAGCCGTTTGAGGCCTTGCTTGCATGGAAGCGGCAATCCTCAAAGCTTTTTGATAGCTTTCGTTGAGTTCGGAATGTTTTTTTATCAAATATGGAAACACCTGCTGGTCGAAGGGGCGCGGTGTTTTCATTAAAATGCCATATTTTTCGCTTAATATTTTCCATTGATCTTCAGGAGTTTTTGCTTGGGCAAGGTCTTTTTTTATTGCTTTAAATGTTTCTTTTTCCCATTCGGCAGGCACATTTTCCTTCAGCCAGTCAATGACAAGTTCTTTATTGATGCTGCATTCAACATGAATGGCAAAAAGCACTTCGTCTACGATTTGAGACGGATTAAACTCTTTCCAGTAGATTTCATTGATGATCAGACTTTGCCCTTCTCGATCTAAAGCAGGAATCGGGTCTAAGAAATAAAACCTTGCAGCTTTTTGAGCTGTATCGATGCCTGCAGCTTCATCGATCACTTGATAGACAAGGTTCATCACGTGCGTATTTTGATGGTCATTCGGATCGACAAAGCTTTGACAGATCCTTTCATGAAGATTTCTAAGAACAATAAAAACTTGATTGGGCAGATCGAAATTCTCTTGTTTTTTTTGCTGCTTGATCTTTTGCGCTTCCCCCATGTACCAACCGCCGCAGTTGCCGCCGGTTAACGCAATTTCAATGATCGTAGCTGCATTGGGAGCTGGATCTTCCTTAGATGATTGCTCATCATTTTCCCGGTCAATGAGATCAATGATTTCACAAAGCGTAGCCTCCAGGTATCGATACCAATTTTCCAGTTCATCAGGTTTTTCGTGAGATGGAGTACCTGGTTTAGGCTGTCGATTTTTGATATCTTCCACCAAACAGACCATTTTTTCCCTAAGCTCTATAGGAGTAAATGATCTTCCGTTAGCATCTCTGAATGTAGAGTTTTTTCGATATTTGAGCACATGATCAAGCATCTCAATTAAACGTGCGACTTTCTTTGTGCGCGAGGCGTCATCTTTCACATCGGATGGAGTTTTATTTGCAATTGTTTCTCCAAAATTCAAGACGTAACTTTTGTTCGTTTCCACAGAAGCTTCTGAAAGTACTCTCAAAGGAATATAAGGATATTTTTTTCGAATTTTAGCGATCTCGGCCTCGATATCTTCTTTTGACATAAGAGCTGTCATCGCAGAAGCTAACGGATGGCTTTGTAGAAGAAAGGGGATTTCAAGGGGGAAAAAATAGGGAGAGCTTGATCTTGGTTCAGTCAGCTCGAAGGCTGTTTCCATCAGCTTTTTTATTCTACTACCATTCACATTTTGAGCGGCAATATCGATGATTGCCGGATACCCTTTAAATGCTTCCCGTACAATTCCGATCTCTCCCCAATGAAGAATTGTTCCTAAGGGAGTATTGCTTTTTTGACCTTTGTGAAGATCTTGAATTGTCGGATCTGCACCCAGTTTGATCAATAGGTTCCACATCTCCATTTTCTCGAAAGGGGTGGATTTGATGTTTTTTATTCTATGAAGCGCTGTTGTTCCCGAAGATGTTTGGTGGTTGATGTTTGCTCCTTGTTCAACAAGAAGGCGAACCTCTTTTTTCAATCCGAAGTTCACAGCGTAGTGGATGGGTGTGATCCCTTGGTTGTTTTCTCTGTTTGAGTGTGTGCCGTATTCAAGAAGGACAGGAATTGCCCAGAGCTGCTTTTCAAGGATCGCAGAGATTAGCAGGCTGTTAGAGTCTAAATCGACAGCATTTGGATTAAAGCCTGCTTTGAGAAGAGCTCTAAGTTGGCCTTGGTCTCCTGATTGGATGGTTTTTAAAAGAATTTGATGTTGTTTCGAAAGATCATCGATTTCGCCGATCACCATGCGGGCAAGTTTTTCATGCCCTGTCGTTGCTGCGGTGAGGATAAAGGTTGTGTCGGTGGAAAATTTACGGGCAAGCTTAAGCTTTAACTCTTCCACCGTTTCAGTCGGCAAGAGATCGAAGTGATTACCAGATAGCCAAAAAACAGATTGCGTCGATGTTTTTTGAGTTTCAGGACTCATCGTTTCAAGGTTGGCGATCAGCGAGACATTTTCCAGAAATGTGATCTGTTGAGTCGTCGATGTTGGAAGAGCTTCTCTGAAGAGAAAATTCCTCACCTGTCCCAGTGTTCCTCCAGCTTTTAAAAACAGCTCAATTTCAAGAGCGGTTTTTTCCGGTTTTTCGAACTGAAAAACCTCTCTTAATGCAGCAGAGATTTTGTCTTCACTTCTTTTATGGACTTTTTTCCATTTGGCGAACGCTTTGTAATTGTCTTTGACAGATCGCGTTTTCGAAGTAGATTTTTTGTAGATCTTTTTGATTTTATCAGAAGAAATTCCCGCAGCCGACAACATTTTCAGCTCTAAAGGAGAATCGCTGTTTAATGCATTTAAAATTTCAATATTGACTTCGAAGGATTTTTCTTGAGAAAGGCTAATACTCATAAAATCTTCCTAAATATTTGATATTTTTGATAAATATATCAGAAAATATATTTTTTAGGAATGACCTAGAGCGTGTCATCATCTTTTTTAAAAATATTTTTCTATTTTTTGTGAAATTGACATAAAACAGGGTTTTAGTGTACAATATTCCTTTGAATCCAATGCGCTAGGTCGATTATAATGTTTTTTAAGAAGCTTTCCCGTCAAAGCCAATCTCTTGCAGCAGCTATTCTTTTGGGGCTTTTCGCAGGCTATGCGAATCATCCAACCATGGATGCGGCGGCTTCGGTTGTCTCCGAAATTTTTATTAATCTTCTTAAGCTAGTTAGTTTGCCGATTATTTTTCTTTCCATTGTCTCGACGGCATCTGGAATGGACAGCATTGATGAGATCAAGTCGATCGGGAAAAAAGTGATCAAGTACACTCTTTTGACAACAGTGATTGCAGCAACATTTGCGTTGATCATTTTTGTGACAATCGATCCTGTCAGAAGCGTTGTTTCCAAAGCTCCTCCTGTTGACTTGGAATCAGGCTCTCTTCCCGGATATATGCATTATTTGATCAATATCATTCCGAGCAACATTATTCAGCCTTTTAGCGACAATAGCGTGATCGGAGTTTTATTTTTGGCGATGCTGCTGAGCTTTGCTATTCTCAGTCTTCCTCAGGAGAAGCGAAAACTGCTTAATTCTTTTTTCTCAGGGTTATATGCAGCGATTATGAAGATTACAACTTGGATTGTGCAATTAATGCCGTTTGCGATTTGGGCATTTATCACGTTATTTGTCAAAGATGTTCGAAGCGGCATGGAAATGAAAAGCATCGCCCTGTATCTGGCTTGTGTCTTGATTGCTAATTTGGTCCAAGCTTTTGTTGTGCTGCCAATTTTATTGAAAATTAAGAAAATGTCTCCTGTTAAAATTGCTTGGGGAATGATGCCCGCGCTCTCGTTGGCGTTTTTCTCCAAATCTTCCAGTGCAGCGCTCCCGATGGCGATGAAATGCGCAGAGGAGCGGGTGAGTGTTTCCCGCAAGGTTGCAAGTTTCAGCCTTCCCCTTTGCACGACGATCAACATGAATGCTTGTGCTGCGTTTATCTTAACGACAGTTCTGTTTGTTTCGATGAGTAATGGAATCACCTATACACCCGCGGAGCTGGTTTTTTGGATTTTCATTGCCACAATTGCAGCTGTCGGAAACGCCGGCGTTCCGATGGGATGCTATTTTATCTCCAGTGCATTTTTAGCTGCAATGAATGTTCCTTTGAATATTTTGGGGGTGATTCTCCCTTTCTATGCGATGATCGATATGCTTGAAACAGCCATCAACGTATGGTCGGATTCATGTGTGACGACGATTGTGCAGAAGGAAATGGATCAGGAAGAGTCAGCTGCCGCAATTGTTTCAGCTGTGTAACCTCGACTTTTATCTTTATTTTTTATAAACTCGACACCTTTGTAAGAACAGAACAGGGAGAATCCAAGATGAGTTTTCGTGATAGACTGTATGAATTAACCACACCGGAAGAAGTCGATTCTTTCTTAAGCGTTAACCCTAACTGCGCACTGTTTAAAGCTGGAGGATGCCATAAAACAATGCAAGGTTTTGGAGTTGTCGAAAAGATGATGGGATCTAGAGGAGAGTTGCCGGTTGGGCTCGTCAAGGTGATCGATCATCGGCCAGCTTCCAATCACATTGCCGAGTTGACAGGCATCGTGCACGAGTCCCCTCAATTCATCCTGTTTAAAGAGGGTAAAGCTGTCTATGATGTTGACAATTGGGATATTATTCCCGAATCTCTCGAAGTGGCGCTGATTAAACATTTCGGTCCGGTGGCTCCAGGTGATGCGGCAGCAGCTGAAGCAAACGGCGATATTGAACAGTATATTCGGTTGCTTGAGGAATATTTAGAGGGCCGTATGGATGAGCAAAGTTTTACTCATGAATGGCTGGAAACATTTCGTTCAGATAACAGTTTAAGATCTACAGAAGAGTTCAATCTTCTCAATAGCTTATTCGGCGATGTGGATATGGCGTATGCTTCGATCATCAATGAGGGAGCTCCTGTTTGCAACACCTTGAAAGTTAGAGCTGAAAGCTTGTTGCAACAGATCGCTTCACGCTGAGTTTAAAATGTGATACCATAAGCATCAGGGGATATTCTATGGTTTTGCGGAATCAGAAAAATGGCTGCGGTCACTTTTTTCCTTGCGATAATGAAAAAGTGAGCAAGCGCTTAGGCAAAGAGGCTTTGCTTGAAGCGCTCAAAAAGATGGTGCGGATCCGCAATTTTGAATTGCGTGCGGAGTCCGCGTATCTGCAAGGGAAAATTGGAGGATTTTTTCACTCCTATATGGGGCAGGAGGCGATTCAGACGGCGGCAGTCGATGCTTTTGGCATTAATCATTGGTGGATCACATCTTATCGATGCCATGCATTGGCGCTTCTTCTAGGGGCAACGACTGATGAATTGATGTCTGAGCTTTTTGGGCGTGCGAACGGGAATGCCCTTGGGCGAGGTGGATCGATGCATCTGTATACCGACCGTCTGTTGGGCGGGTTTGGGATTGTCACAGGTCAGGTGCCGATTGCTACCGGAGCTGCCTTTGCTTTGAAATACCAGGAGATCAAGGACCAGGCGGCGATCTGTTTTTTAGGAGACGGAGCTGTTGCCCAAGGGTCTTTTCATGAGTCGTTGAACCTTGCTTCGCTCTGGGATTTGCCAATTGTTTATGTGATTGAGAACAATCGTTGGGGGATGGGAACAGCTGTTAATCGGGCGATCAGCATCAACCGTCTTGCTGAAGACAGCGCTCCTGCATACAACATGAAGGCTTACACCGTCAATGGCATGGACTACATGAATTGCCACGCTCTTTTTGAAGAAGTGAAAGAGGAAGTTTTGAAAACTTCCAGGCCGGTATTAATCGAGGCGGTTACGGAGCGTTTCAGGGGGCATTCGATCTCTGATCCGGGATTATACCGTACCAAAGAAGCGTTGAAAGAGGGAATGAAAAAAGATCCTATTCAGGAATTGAAAAACTTCCTGGAGGAAAAGGGATGGATCGATGAGGAAGCTTTTAAAGAGATGGATAAGGAGATGCGTGAGACCATGGTTGCTTCTCTTAAACATGCTGACGAGAGCCCTTGGCCCGACCCTGTGGTATTAGAAGAGGATGTATACGCACCATGACTACGCAGACAGTTGAAATACGAGAAGCGCTGAGGCAGGCTCTTGATGAAGAGATGGAAAGGGATTCGACAGTTTTTGTCATGGGCGAAGAGGTTGGAGAGTATAACGGCGCCTATAAAGTGACAAAGGGAATGTTGGATAAGTGGGGTCCTAAGCGCGTAATTGATACCCCGATTGCAGAACTTGGGTTTGCCGGTTTGGGAATTGGAGCAGCTTTGTGTGGATTACGCCCTGTTGTGGAGTTCATGAGTTTTAATTTCTCTTTTGTTGCCGCAGATCAGCTTATTTCCAATGCTCCCAAAATGTACTACATGTCCGGTAATCGATTTTCTTGCCCTATTGTTTTTCGCGGCCCAAACGGTGCTGCTGCGCAGGTATCCAGTCAGCACTCTCATTGTGTGGAGGCGCTCTATAGCAATATTCCCGGTCTTATCGTCCTTGCTCCCAGTAATGCTTACGATCACAAAGGGTTGCTAAAATCGGCAATTCGCAATAATAATCCCGTTCTTTTTTTGGAAAACGAGCTTTCTTATGGAGATAAGATGGAGATTCCGACAGAAGAGTACCTGGTACCGATCGGAAAAGCGAAAGTCGTGAGGGAGGGAACGGATTTGACGCTGGTTTCTCATAGTCGTATGGTACAGTTGTGCGAGGAAGCGGCTAAAGAGCTTTCAAAAAAAGGGATAAACGTAGAACTAATTGACTTGAGGACGATTAAGCCTTTGGATATTGCCACTGTTGCCCAATCGGTGAGAAAGACAAACCGCTGTGTCGTTGTGGAAGAGGGGCACATATTTGCCGGAATCGGCGCTGAAGTTGGTTTTCAGGTGATGGAGCATTGTTTTGATTTTCTTGATGCTCCGATAGAGCGTGTTGCGCAGAGGGAGACGCCGATGCCTTACTCGAAAGTTTTGGAAAGGGAGACATTGCCTACAGTCGATCGAATCCTCTATTCATGCAAAAAAGCTTTAAACATTTAGGAGATTCCTCAATGCCGTTTACATTCACGATGCCCAAACTCTCTCCGACGATGGAAACAGGAACGATTGCAAAGTGGCATAAAAAAGAGGGGGAATTCGTTGAAGCGGGAGAGTTGATCATTGAAGTTGCGACCGATAAGGCGACAGTGGAGCACAACGCCCTTGATGAGGGATGGTTGCGCAAAATCCTAATCAATGAAGGGGAAGAAGCGATCGTCAATCAGGCGATCGCTATCTTTACGGAAGAGGAAAAGGAAAGCATTGAAAGGTATCAGCCGGAATCACCTGTTCCCGAATTAGAAGAAGTTTCTGAAGAGGCTGAAGAAGATAAACCCGAAGAAGAAAAAAAAGTTATTTCAAAGCCATCTTCTGGATTGTCTCAGCCGTCGTTCATTCCGGAAGAACCGTTAAAAAATTATGTATTTAAAACGCCTGAAGAGCTGCTAACGGAACGGGTGAAGGCGACTCCGTTGGCGAAGAAATTGGCCAAGGAGCGGGGGCTTGATCTTACGACAGTTAACGGGACAGGTCCTGGCGGCAGGATCGTTAGCGACGATCTTGCATTTGCGCAATCGTCTGGCCCTGTAGTTTTTGGAAAACGTGAAAGGCCGGCATTGCCGCCTGGTACTTACGAAGAAGAGAAACCCTCTCCTATGCGCCAGGTGATTGGACAGCGGTTGCAGGAAGCAAAAACGTTTATTCCTCACTTTTACATCACACAGGCAGTTGATGCAGAGCCGATGCATCAAGTGCGTGAGCAGCTAAGAACGGTGGGAATAAAAGTGTCGTTCAACGATTTTGTGATGCGGGCATGTGCCTTGGCACTTCGCGAACATCCCCATGTAAATAGTGGGTTCAATAGTGTTAATCAGACCATGATCCGATTTAAAACAATTGACATCGCATTTGCCGTCAGCGTTGATGGAGGGTTGATCACCCCGATCATCCGGTATGCGGACTATAAGAATTTGGGAGAGATTTCTGTAGAAGTGCGTCATTTGGCTAAAAAAGCGCGCGAGGGGAAATTGGATCTGAAAGAGTTTAAAGGAGGATCTTTCACAATTTCGAATTTAGGCATGTATGGGATCACCGATTTTCAGGCAATTATCAATCCTCCTCAAGCTGTGATTCTTTCAGTGGGAGGGATTCATAATATCCCGGTTGTGAAAAACAATGCTGTTGTCCCTGGTAAAGTGATGAATATTAGCGTGTCTTGCGATCATCGCGTCGTTGATGGAGTCGCAGGAGCTGAGTTTATCAAGACAGTTCAGAAATATTTGGAAAATCCCGCTTCTTTATTAATCTAGTCTCTGTTTCTTCATTTCCTTGACTCGGTTGATGACCTTGTTGAAATTAAAATAATTTTTAAATATTCCAATTTTTTTTAAGGTAGGATTTATCGAGCAATATTTAAAAAAAACTAAAAAAAGACTCCGTTCAAACGAACGGAGTCTTTGGGTATTTATTGATTTTGTTATTTTAACCTCGAAACTGCCATGAGTAGAGTGGCTCCCACTCCCAAAGCGATAGCATATCTCCCACTATTGTTTTCTACGTGTGTAGCTACTTTCTTTGTAGTTTTTTCCATATAAGTAGGTTTTTCAGCTTCAGCTTTTTCAGCTTCAGCTTTTTTAGCTTTAGCTTTTTCTAAAATATCAGGAGTAATTTTTGGTAATACAAGCCCTTGCTTTCCTTCTGTTCCTATAGCTATTTTTCGTTCATTGTCTAATTTGATTTTTTCGAGTCTTGCTTCTTCAAATTTTGGAGCATATTCAGAAAGGAATTGGTCTTTTTCCGCTTTCTCTTTTTTGAAATCTACAGCCTCAGTGTCAGCTATTTGTCGATGGTATTCATCGATTTTTTGTCTGTTTTGCTCGAGCCCTTCTATGCCGAGAAGCGTTTTTTTTAAATTTCCCTTTTGATCCTCAAGGTCTTCAGGCTTAGGCGCTTGTTTTCCTTCTTCTTTGGCTGCTTCCTGAGCATCTTTCAAGCTGCTTATTGCTTTTTCAACTGCCTTTTTTGGATTGATTTTTGCTTTTTCCAGTTCCCTTTCCAAGCTAGGTCCAAAGAATAAATCAGCTGTGAAGAGCCTAACAGATTTAGAAAGTAAAGGTAAACCAAGTGTTAGAGCGATTCCAAGAGCAACAATTGCTTTTAAAGCAACTTTAGCCACCTTTGCAATTGCTTGGCTAACTGATTCTCCAATCGTAGATTTTTTCTGAATTACATCAATATTTTCTGTATTATCTATTGGTTTTCGTGCTACATCAAATGACATTTTTATTATCTCCATTGTTATGGTTATTTTTGTTAAATTAAACTTTAACATAATTGATATTTTTTTTCAAGTTTTTTAATATAAAAAATAATTTTTAATAATGAAAAATAGATTAGAAAAAATTTAAAAATAGGTGTGAATGGAAATCATTTATCAAATAGGATAGACTGCGTGCGATGATAAACGTTTATTGTTTACATGGATTATTAGGCCTTCCAAACGATTGGGAATTTCTCAATTCTCATTTTAAAGGTATTCATTTTCATTTCGTAGATATCTACAAAAATTTTGATCCTTCCAAGGGAATCAAAGAGTTTTCTCAAGCATTTAACTCCTCTGTAAAAGCAGGAGACACTAATTTGCTTATCGGCTATTCAATGGGAGGACGTCTGGGATTGAATGCTTTGATAGATCAGCCAGATTTATGGTCTAAAGCTGTGTTTATTTCGACTCATCCGGGGCTTGAGCGTGAAGAGGCAAGGCAAAGTCGAATATTACAAGACGGCATTTGGGCAATGCGTTTTTTAACTGAGAAGTGGGAAACATTGATAGAAAAATGGAATCAGCAGTCGGTTTTTGCTTACAGTGTTCAGATGGAAAAAAATGAAATGTTGTTTAACCGCGATCTACTCGCCGATGCCTTAACACACTGGGGATTAGGACAGCAAGAAAATCTAAGAAGACATCTTAAGCTGTTGCCTCTTCCGATTTACTGGATTTCAGGAGCTAATGACCAGAAATTTTGCCGGTTGGGAAAATCTCTGTATTTTCAGCACTCTACCTCTAAAATTTTAGAAATCGAACAAGCGGGACATCGTGTTCCCTGGGATAATCAGCAAGCGTTTGTTAACATAGTAAAACGTTTTTTATTGTGAATAAACTAACTTTTATTTGTATTATACCGTTTATTATTCGAAAATAAATTTGACATCTCCTAAAACTGCATCTTAGGGGGTGGCGGGAGCCCCCATTGCTCGGAATCTATCTCCAACTCGAGATCTAAAACAACTCCCTAAAGTGCTCCCAGGATCTAGACCCGATAAAGTACGGAAAAACCCAAAAATTGCTTGACGGAACTCATAGAAATCCGAGTAGTACGTATTATAAACCACTGTTTCTTTCATCCACTTCCACAGTCGTTCGATTGGGTTCAAGTTTGGGCTATAGGGAGGGAGAAAGTGGAGTTGAATTTTAGAATTTTTTAGATATTTTGTAACCTCCCGGTTCCGATAATATGGGGCATTATCACAGAAAACGTGTATCCGGGTTTTCCCTGAATAATGTTGTTCAAGAGACTGAAAAAAGCGGATAGTCGCATCAGCATTTAACGTTTTGTCCTCTTGAAGAAATACTTTGTAAGATAGGATATCAATGGAACCGGTCAAATTAAGTCTGGATCTACCTGTATTTGCAGGTATCAGTTTGTCTACACCTTTTTTAATCCATCCATATCCAAGTTGAACGTTGTGAGTAGGGTGAACACCGTCCGTGAAGCAAATCGTTTCATCACCAGGAAGATTTGCCTTGAATTTTGCATATGCGTCGATCCATTTCTGCTGTTCATCTTTGTCGGCTTTTCCTGGCACAAGCTTGGGTTTTTTGTAAGAAAATCCATGTCTTTTAAGCCAAGATGTCATTCCTGGTATCGAATAATGATGGCCAAATCTCACGTTCACATATGCAACAATGCTGGTAACGTGGAGATAGGTGTATTCAAGCAAGTGCTTCTCGAGTTCACTGGATTCTGAATCAGAAAGCTTTTCCATGCTGCCGCCACCTTCAGGCCGTAATTTTTTATGGCTCTGATATTCTTTGATATGATTACGAATAGCACCCTCAGAGAGTAGCAGAGCTTCGGCAATCTCCGGAAAGGTCCACCCTTTATCGTAAAGCAGTATTGCCTTAATACGATCGCAAATACGTCGATCTCTTTCGAATCGATGTTGTGCCTGAAGTTGTTCTCTTTCTTGTTTTGTGAGAAATTGCATGCTAACAGCATGCTGGGAAGTCGATTTAGCAACAAGTAAAATTTTCATTCATGAACGGTATACTCTGGATTTATACCAAATTAACTTCAAGAATCGGAATTTTTGCAAAAAATTTCCGTGAATTTGAGCCAGGAGAAGCTGGCGCTGAAGTAGATCAACCTAAATAAGTTGAGTGATGCAAGCGAATCTCAAAATCAAAGGCTAACAATGACGTCAAAAACCAATTCTTGAAGTTAATTCGGTACACATCCTCCTTCTAAAATAGCTCTGAATGGGACCCGATCCTTTCAAGGTACAAGGTTTCTTTGTCAGTGAAGTAAATAAGCAGCACATCGGATTTGATATGACACTCGCGGTGGTTAGCCCAGCTTCCCTCAAGGTTGTGGTCGCGATATTTCTCAGGCAGCTCCTTCCCTTTAATTAAAAGAGCCAAAGCTTTGTTAAGTTCGGAAATCACCGTGTGCTGGTGCCGGTATTTCTTTATTTCTTTTTTGAACTTCTTCGAGTTCTTAATCTTCAGCATTCGGATCGATACCCATAGACTTCCAGAAGTCTCTCAAAGATTCGTGGCTTTCGAGATTTTTTCCTTCTTCCGTTTCGCGTAATATTTTTTGCGTCTCTTTATTGGGAATTTTGCCTTGTGGCATCCTGTTTCTCGCTAAGGATATCAGAAACTCACTAATAGTTTTTTTCTCTTTAGCGGCCAGCATTTTGATGTACATGCGCTCATCTTCTGTGCAATCAACGCTGAGACGGACTTTGTGGCGGTTCATGTTTCGCCTCCTTGAGCTATATTTTTAATTATACTTAAAAGTGATTTTTACGTAAAGAGGTGATAACTTCTAACAAAAAATACGCAGATCTCTGCTAGAACGAGTTTCTTTGGAAGGCACTTGCAGGATTTTTGATGTCAGTATGCCTTGGCTTCCAGGATTTATCCAGGAGACATTTCAAACACTTCCAGGAGATCTATACCGAATTAACTTCAAGATTCGGTTTTTGACGTCATCGTTAGCCTTTGATTTTGAGACCCGCTTGCATCACTCAACCTATTTAGGTTGAGTTGCAACAGCTTCGGCTTCGCCTGACTCAAATTCAAGGCAACTCTTTGTCAAAATTCCAATTCTTGAAGTTGATTCGGTATAAACTCAAGATGTTTATCTAATATTATAATAATTTGAAATCATTACCTTTTTAGGATTAACTTTTTATGAAAGTAATACTTGCAATATATTTTGGTGAGAGGGGTATAATTTAAAGATTTTTTGGAAAATATCTGAACCCCTTTACTCTAAAATGAATAAAATCATTTTAATCTCTATTTCTATTCTTTTTTTCTTTTACCTTTTCTTATGTGCAAATCCCCTTGAACAAGAGATCGGTCAACTATTTATCTCCCTCTCCGAAAGACCCCTCCCTTTAGGTGGGGGATATAAGGCGAAAAATCAGGGCTTGCCTAAGAAGGCGGGTTCTGATTTTCAATATACTTTTGTATTGATTCCAAAAAGCGTACGCGTGATCGGTGCATACGATGAAAGCCACGAAGCTCAGAGGGCGAGTATACGAATTTTGAATTAATGTATTAAAATTTTTTTATTTAAATTTCTTGTTCAGCTCTCTAATCTGCGTGATGTATTTCTCAAGATTGCGGATGTGCACGTTTGTCCTATTGTGCTGATCTAAAGGTTGAGCAGGTATGCCTCCATACCTTCCGGTAGACAGTGATTTGGTTACGCCGCTTTTGGCTGCAATGATCACGCCATCCTCTAGTTTGATGTGTCCATTGATCCCGCACTGGCCTGCAATCACAACATGACTGCCGGTTTCACTCGAACCCGCAATGCCTGATTGGCCGCAGATGATGTTGTGGCGGCCTACCTTTACATTGTGGCCGATAACCACGAGGTTGTCGATTTTAGTGCCTTTTGCAATGATTGTGCTAGTGAATCTTGCCCTATCTATTGTTGAGTTTGCTCCGATTTCAACATCGTCTTCCAAAATGACATTCCCAATATGGGAAAGGCGTTCGTGCAGGCCCTGATCATTTGTCGTATATCCAAAGCCGCAGGAACCGATGACTGCACCGCTTTGTACGATGACGCGGTTGCCGATGACGCAATGTTCACGAATAACGACATTCGGATCAATACGGCAACGCTCTCCAATTGTTGTCTCTGGGCCGATAAATGCACCGGCGCCTATATAACAATCCTTTCCAATAGTCACTCCCTCGTCAATCACGGCGTGAGGGCCGATGATGGTATTAAGGCCTATTTTGGTGGTGGGGTGGATCACTGCTGATGGATGAAAAGATTCAAATCCTGTTTGTTTGATCTTGCCTTTCAAGGCCTCAATCGCTGTCTGAAATGCGCGGGAAGGATCTTCGTGAACCAGATAGTTTTTCCCTTGCGCACGCGCAATATGGGGAGCTACGAAAATCACACCTGCTTGAGAGGCATTCATCACCCCTTCATAGCGGGTATTTGTGTATTTCGGATTTGAAAGAAAAGAGGCATGATGAGGCTGAGCATTTTCCAGATCCGCATATCCAGTGATTGTATAATCCGGATCCCCGAACAGTTTGGATTCAGTCAAGAGAGAAAGCTCCCTTAAAGTAAATGCCTCTTTTCCTTTCATGGACAGCCCCTTAAGATTTTTTCGCTTCTTTTTCGAACATTTTATCCATTTCTTTAATAATATCTTGAGAAATGTCTAAGGATGCTGCATGGAAAAAGGTGCTTTCATCGTTAACGATAAGGTCTAAACCTTTTTGTTTCGCTACGATACCTGCCGCTTCGTTCACTTTTTCAGTAATTCCTTGAATGATCTTAAAGTTGGTTTGCTGCAAAATCTGCATGTATTGCTGTTGGTGCTGCTGCAGCTCGCCGCTCAGTGTGCGGAATTTGTGCTTGAGCTCAGCTTCTGCTTCATTAGATAAGCTGTCGAGGTAATCGGGATCGTTGAATTTGTTGGAAATCTCTGTCAGAGCTTTCTCTTTCTCTTCCAGAACGCTTTCCATCTGCTTTTTCAAGTCTTCGAAATTTTTCTGCTCCCGCGCTCCATACTTGGACTGTTCTACACATGTGCGGAAGGCGACTGTGCCGATGTTAGCGGCTGCAGCCTCAAGTTTGGGGGTTGATGCGCAAAATAGTAACGCGGTCAACCCAGTAATGACAAATTTTGTGAGTGTTTTCATCGAATGACTCCTTGTGTTTTGCTAAAATTTTCCGCCGACAGTAATGAAAAACTGCTTGACTTGGCTATCGTTTTTGGGGTTAAGCGGCCAACCGTAACCGACCATTAAAGGGGGAGATCCATTTCCGAAGACCTGCAATCTTGCACCCAATCCGTAAGAAGAATAAAAACGCCCAAAACTCCATTTTCTAGAGGAAAGTGCGCCGGAATCAAAAAAGACAAAGGCATCGCCGCACCCTAATATCGGCTTGCTTAACTCAAAAGAGAAAAGCTGCATGGAGATTCCCCCTTTCGGATCATCGTAATCAGGCACAGCTTGGTCTGTTTGCGTATTTTTCTCGTCGAATACCGGCCCTAGTCGGTAAGCATGATAACCTCTGACAAGGTTATCGCCTCCCAAGAAAAAGCGTTCTTCCAAAGGAATGCGTTCGATTCTTTGTCCGCTCATGGGTTGAATGAAACGAAAATCCCCTCGTGCTTTAAAGATGAGTTTATTCCATAAATTGTAATACCAGCAGTTAAGGTAGGCAAAAGAGAAAAAATGCGCATCGCCGCCTAGTCCGACGACCTCAAATTGCGCCGTGGAACGCAAGCCTTGTGTTGGGCAAATGGGATGATTGGTTGTGTTGTACTGCCAAGTATAGCCAAGAGCGGAGATCATCCCGTCGGCCGCTTCAGTTTCTTTGATCGATTGCAAAGTTGGAACGTTGCAGTCTTCATGATCTTTGTGTCCGTTCTCATCGACCGGACAGTTGCAATTTAAGTCAATATCGTTATAGGAATAGCGAATTCTATAGTGAGCGCCGACTCTCATGAAAGCGTTGCACTCATAGGTTCCATGCAGGGCAAGACCGACGCTTTTGATGCTGTAATCATCGGAAACATAGCATTTCATGCTGCGGTCAATATCAAAGCCGACACTCCAAGGAGTATCCATAAAGTAGGGTTTGGTCCAGGAAAGGGCATATTTGGAGCTTTTTGCACCGAGAGAAAGTGCAAGATGAGCAAATTCGCCGCCGCCTCGCAGACCGCAAAGGCCGTTTTCAGAGAAACATTGAAGCCCTTTGATGTTGAAGTTGCATTCGGTAACCGAGATCGAAGCGAAAATATCCTCGGCTGTGCTGAATCCGACAGAAGCACCTAAATTTCCGGTGCTTCCCTCTTCAACTTCGATGTGGACATCGCGGTAGCAACCTGGAAGGACGCTGTCTTCTGTTGATTTGACAGCATAAACATTGACGTTGTTGAAATAGCCGATGTTGCAAAGCCTTCTTTCGGTGATCTTTAATTTCTCCAAATTGAACACTTCCCCAGGGACGAGAAGTGTTTCATGCAAGATGACTTTTGTCTGTGTGCAATGGTTGCCGATCACTTTGATCAATCCGACTCTGTACTGATCGCCTTCTTCTACATGCATTGTAATCTTATAAGAACAGCCGTTGTCGTCCAGTTTTGGAATGTAATTGGCGAAAGCATCAATGTAGCCGTTCCTTCCATAATAATTTGTGATCACCTGAACGCTGTCGATCAATTTTTCAGGGGAGTAGGGAGCTCCTTTCCTTATGGGAATGCATCGCATCAGCTCTTCATCGGAATAGATCGTGTTCCCTTCAATTGTGATGTCGTCGAAATAGTAGCGCTTGCCTCTGTCGACAGTTACTGAAATGACGATCCGGTCGTCTTGCTTTGCTTCAAACACTTCCAGGTCAACTTTGGCATCTGCATAGCCCTGGTTTTGGATATAATTGAGGATTTGAAATTTGTCGTGCAGGATCATGTCGTCATTATAAATTCCTGTCCCCATCAGCCAGCTAAGAAAGAAGTTGTATCTCTTCGTCACCATCATTTGCAGTATGCACTTCTGCTCCTCTTCAGTAAAGTTGCTGAAGACGATATCTTTGATCTTTCCGGCCCGCCCTTCGCGAATGCAGATGTTGATGACGACGCTGTTCGTGTTGTCGTCATGCGCCACCGAATAATCGAGCTCCGCCTCAAAGAATCCTTTTTTGACATAAAAAGCTTTGAGGTTGTGAAAAGCTTCATTGAACTTTTGCCGGTCGTAGACAGAGCCTTCCGCAATGCCAAGCTCGCTTTTCAGCTTGCTTGTTCTCATTCTTTCATTGCCTTCCCATCTGATGCGCTGGATGGTGGGATTCGGCCAAATATTAAGCTTGATTTCGATTTTGCCCTCGTGAATCTCTACGAGAGGTTCGATTCTGTCGTAGTCCTGAACGAGCATCTTTAAATCTGCGTCGAAAGCTGCCTGCGAAAACGACTCTCCCTGTTTCGTTTTTAAACGGTTGCGAATGGTTGTCGCCAACTGCTCTTTAGAATCATCTGGTTTTCCGGAAATCTGGATTTCGATGCGCCCGACGCGCATCTCCTCAAATTGAGGAGCAAGGGCGTTTAACGTGGAGAGAGAAGTGAGGATAACGAATAGGCTGAGTCTAATAAATTTATGCATACGATTAAAAAACATAAGGTTGAAGCTGCCTATGATAAGTTGATAAAAGAATACGCGCAAGTGAAATGTCTTAGGAAAATAATGTGTAGATGGATACAATAATGCTCATGAACTACCCCAAACATCTTTTGCAGTTGATTGAGGCTTTGAAGCGGCTTCCTGGAGTTGGAAATAAAAGTGCTGAAAGATTCGCGTTTCAGATGCTTGAATGGACGCCTAAGCATCTGAAATTAACTGCCGATCTCATCAGTCAGCTTCCGGAAAAATTGAAGCATTGCGAAGAGTGCGGCTGTTTGATCGGTGATGAACAATGCGCTTTTTGTCAGCCAAAGCGGATGGAGCAGGAAATGATGTGCGTCATCGCCTCTCCTAAAGATGTCTATGCGATTGAGGAAACGCATCAATTTAAAGGGGTTTATCAAGTGCTGGGTTTCCTGATCTCGCCTTTAGAAGGAAAAGGGCCTGAACGTCTTCCATTGGAAAAGCTTAACGAAAGGATTAGACGTCTTGGGATTCGCGAGGTTGTGATCGCTTTGGATTCAACTTTGGAAGGAGACGCGACTTCCCTCTACTTAAAGAGAGAGCTGGAGCCGTTGAAGGTGAACGTTTCTCGTCTTGCCTTAGGATTGCCGATGGGAAGCTCGCTGGATTATGTCGACGGGGGCACTTTGGCGCGGGCTTTTTCCGGAAGGGCAGCTTTTTAGCGCTGGCAATTACCTCTTTCCTATTTTTTTCTAATATGTTAAAATCTATGTCCTTAATAGACTTAATTGGATCAGGATGCTCAAAGCGCGCATTACAGGTTTAGGATCTTATCAACCGGAAAAAATTCTTTCAAATCAGGATTTAGAAAAAATCGTTGATACGTCCGATGAGTGGATTTCCACTCGTACGGGGATGAAGGAAAGGCGGATCGCAGCTTCCGACGAGGCTTCCTCCGACATGGGGATAAAAGCTGCTGCTAAGGCGCTGCTTGCTGCAAAATTGCCGGCTGATCAGATTGATCTGATTTTGGTCGCAACATCGACTCCGGATCATTTAATGCCGAGTACAGCTGCCATTGTCCAATCTGCGATTGGAGCGGTTAATGCTGCGGCATTTGATTTATTAGCAGCTTGTACGGGGTTTCTTTATGGAATGTCGGCAGCAAAAGCTTACATTGAATCGGGCATGTATCGAAATGTTTTGTTAATTGCAAGCGAGAAGATCTCTTCGTTTATCGATTATCAAGATCGAACGACATGCGTGCTTTTTGGCGATGGCGCATCGGCTGCGGTGATTAGCTGTGAAGGAAGCGGGTATGCGATTGAAAATGTTTGTTTAGGGACAGACGGGTCGCTTGCCGACCTTATCATGATTCCCGGTGGAGGATCCCGTTTGCCTTTATCGGAGAAAGCGCTTCAGGAAAGGCAGCAGTATTTTAAGATGTCGGGTAAGGAAGTGTTTAAGCATGCAGTTCGAAAAATGTCTGCTGCTGCAATGGAAAGCTTGGAAAAGGCTGGGTTGAAGGAGGAGCAGATCTCTTGGCTGGTTCCTCACCAGGCGAATGCCCGAATTATCGATGCATTGGCAAAGAAGTTCCAAATGCCTTTGGAAAGGGTTGGGAAAACTGTCCATAAGTATGGAAACACTTCAGCTCCAAGTGTTGCAATGACTTTAGATGAACTGATCGTAGAAAACGAAATTCGTGATGGAGAGCATTTGCTCTTGGTCGCTTTTGGGGCAGGGTTGACTTGGGGGGCGTCTGTGATCACGAAAATGGGAGGTGATCGATGAAAAATATCGCATTTCTTTTTCCCGGACAGGGGGCTCAATATCCCGGGATGGGGAAAGACTTTTACGAAAGTTATCAAACGGCTCGTGCGGTTTTTGAAGAGGCAAATGAGCGTTTGAATAGGGATCTGGCATCGATTATCCTGAATGGACCGGAAGAAACACTTACCGAAACAAGAAACAGTCAAGTTGGAATTTACGTTGTGAGCATTGCGATCTTGCGTGTTCTTTCCGAGCTGTTTCCTGAAATGGAGCCTAGTATTTGCGCCGGATTGAGTTTAGGGGAGTATACAGCCGCGACATCGGCGGGCTACCTTTCTTTCGATGACGGCTTGCCGCTTGTGCAAGCCCGCGGCCAGTTCATGAATGAGGCTTGCGAATCGACGCAAGGGGCGATGGCTGTGATTCTAGGATTGTCTCCTGCGCAAGTGGAACAGATCGTTAAGTCTGTGAACTTGCCTAATGATTTATGGGCGGCTAATTTTAATTGCCCCGGTCAGGTGGTTGTTTCCGGGACCCGAAAGGGGATCGATGCAGCGGCAATTGCTGCGAAGTCGATGGGAGCGAAACGGGTGCTTCCCTTGCAGGTGCATGGAGCGTTTCATAGCGGGTTGATGCTGGATGCACAGAAACGTTTGGCTGAATATGTTAATGGAACAGCATTTGGAGAGCCGAAAGCAGAGCTCGTCATGAATGTAACGGGTGAAATTGTTGAAGAAGCAAGCGTTGTCCGCGATTTGTTGATTTCTCAGGTTTCGAGTCCAGTTAAATGGCAGCAAGGGATTGAAACGATCGAGAAGCGGGGAATAGACCTCTATGTAGAAATGGGACCTGGAAAAGCTTTGGCCGGTTTTAATAAAAGAATCGGAGTTCAGGCGCCAACAATCAGTGTTGAAAAAATTGAAGAGATTAAACAGTTGGAAGAGGCGTTGAGATGCGGCAACTTTTAAAAGATCAGACGGCAATTGTCACAGGAGGAAGTGCAGGGATAGGACGAGCGATTACCCGAACTTTTGTTGAGCACGGAGCAACAATTGCGATTTTTGGCACCCATGCAGAAAGGGGAAAAAGCGTTGCAGAGGAGATCAATGCCCAAGCGGGTGGGGAAGCTGTGCACTTTTTTCAGGTGGACGTGTCTGATAAAAACCGTGTGGGGCAGGCGGTTAACGAGGTTCTGTCTCTTTTTGGCAAGGTGGATATCCTTGTGAATAATGCAGGGATTACACGGGATCAGTTGCTGATGAAAATGACTGAAGATGATTGGGACGAGGTCATGGCGGTTAATGTGAAATCTTGTTACAATACCTGCCAAGCTCTTGTTAGGCAGATGATGAAAGCCAGACGTGGAAAAATGATCAATATGAGCTCAGTTGTTGGTCTAACAGGAAATGCAGGGCAAGCGAATTATGCCGCTTCGAAGTCGGCAATCATTGGATTTTCCAAAGCGTTGGCAAAGGAGCTGGCTCCGAGAAATATTTGCGTAAACTGCGTTGCTCCCGGATTTATAGACACAAGAATGACAGAGGCTTTAGGCGACCAGCAAAAACAGGCAATTTTGTCGCAAATTCCTTTTGGAAAAATGGGAAGCGTTGAAGATGTTGCCAATGCCGTACTATTTTTAGCGAGTTCGTTATCGGACTACATTACAGGTCAAGTGATTACAGTTGACGGTGGAATGATTTTATAACCTTTTTAATCGAGGATATCTAAATGGCTACAGAACAAGAAGTGATCGATATTGTTGTCGAGCAACTAGGTGTAGATAAAGGAGATGTTTCTCTTGAGAAGTCTTTTGTCGAAGACCTCAATGCGGATTCTCTAGATCTTACAGAGTTGATCATGACTTTTGAAGAGCGCTTTGGTATTGAGATCTCCGAAGAAGAAGCTGAAAAGCTAAAAACTGTTGGAGATGTCGTTAATTATTTGGAAAAAACCAAATCGTAAATGAATATGGGCGGCATGCCTTAAAGCGTGTCGTCTATTTTTCCATGATAGCAACGGCTGTTGCATATTTCTTTGAATGACTAATTGAAATATGGATGATCGGATCGGAGAAATGCGATCTGACTTCCGGTGAAAGATACACTTGGGGTTTCCCCTGATTGTTATTCAAGATTTCGATATCAGTCCATGAGACCGCTTTCCGTATCCCTGTTCCAAGAGCTTTGACTATCGCTTCTTTTGCAGCGAATCTTCCTGCGTAGTGTTGGACGGGATTCTTATATTTTAAACAGTACTCTTGTTCTGATTTGCTCAAAATTCTGTCTAAAAATTTTTGACCGTATCGATTAAAAACTTTTTCGATACGGTCAATTTCGATGATGTCGGTTCCAAGACCTTTTATCATTGCTTTATAGGGCGAAGTATTTTTTAGCCGACGAGTCGTCTTTATCCGGGATCGCCATTCTTTCTTCGGCGTATCCTTCTTCATCTTCAAAAGCATTGCAAAAGATCATCCTTCCAGAAGAGGTATGTTTAACGGATAGGACTTGGGCTTTAATCATTTCTCCAATGAATTCAGCTCCGCCGTTGATGACGACCATGGTGCCGTCTTCAAGATATCCAACACCCTGGCGAGCTTCTTTACCATAGCGCTGCACTTTGATCGAGATGAACTCTCCTGTTTGTGTCAGAGGCTTCAATGCTTTGGCAAGGTTGTGCATATTGATGATTCGGATCCCTTCAACGCTGGATTGTTCGATTTGGTTGGCTTCTGCTGTCAACATGTAGGCATCGAGCAGCCTGGCCAGGCGTACAAGTTTGCCTTGGATCTCTTTGATTTCCGGAAAGTCAGTTTCTACTGTTTTTAAATGCAGCTCTGGAAGCTCTTCCAATTTTTTGATCACTTCCAGCGCGCGCCGGGCTTTGACATTTGCCGGATCTTGTTGAGATTCGGCTTTTTCATAGATTTTTTTAAGAATAAAGCGGGGAAGGATCAAATGGTTGTCGAGCAATCCGGCCGCTGCCAAGTCGATTAAACGCGTATCGCATAGAGCAGTAAAGTCCAGGATGTAATCTTTTTTCCTTTGCGCGGAGGGTTTGAATTTGATAAATGGAATGCTTGCGTGGATTTCTTCGGAAGCTTTCGCCGTGAAGGTTATTCCAAAATAGACGCAAAACAGGAAGATGCCAGCTTTGGTTAAGGCAATCGTCTCAGGCCAAACCGTTAATGCTGCAAGATCGATCACAGCTGTTAAGATAAGGGTGATCGATTGTCCAAGCAGGTAGCCGAATAAAAGTCCCAGAGTCAAAACGTTCATCTGTTTTAGCGAGACCCGTTTGAACACAATGTCCGATGCAAAAACAAGCATGCTGAACAAGGCTCCTCCGGCTACGCCAATGACAGCGCTGTAGAGGGTAAATCCATAAGAAAAGGTTGTTGCGGTAAATAGTGTAAAGAAAAGTACCGACAAAAAAGAAAAAATTAATTTAAAAAATATTGTACATGCATTCATCATTCTTATTCCCAAATTTTGAGTTTATACCGATCATCTTTCAAAATTAAATATTTATATAATAATGGACGTTTTTTGTCTACCTTTGGTACAATCTTCTTTATTTTAACTCAGGATAGGTTCATATGCCAACTTTTAAACATAAAACTTTAATTATTTTTGCCGGCGTGACATGGTTTGTGGTCGGCATCTTCCTGTTGCAATTGGGGCTGCGTTTATTGACAGGCCTTCTTTTGCCGGAAGCGAGTTTCAGCTCGATGTTTGCATTTTTGTCAAATGCGTTAGGCAGCCATGAGAACAGTGTGATTGCGTTGATTCTGGCAGGCTTGGTCATCGGCTTTTATAAAGGAAGGTTTATTTTTGCTAAATCTGTTAAACGCGTTGTCGACAGAATCCGAAAATTTGAGGAGCCGACATCAATTGCTAAGATGTACAGCCTTCCCTATTATCTATTGCTTTTGTCGATGATCGGTTTGGGAATGGCGATCAAATTTTTCCAGGTTCCTATGGATGTGCGAGGAGCTATTGATGTGGCGATCGGCGCTGCTTTGATCAACGGTTCGATGTTGTACTTTCGTCAAGCCCGATGATAATTCGAGCCTTTTTCGATTTCAAGGGCTCGATAAATCTGCTCTATCAAAATCAGGCGTGTCATTTGGTGGGTAAAAGTAAGAGGGGAGAGGCTTAATTGAGGACCTTTTCCCTTTAGCTCTTTTGGAATTCCATCCGATCCGCCGATGATCAATGTCAACTTTGAACCTCCGCACTCTAATTGATCGACGAGGAATTCGGAAAATTGTTCGCTTGTCATCAATTTTCCGTTCGGATCTAAAAGGACTAGGTGTTTTTCTTTCGCGGAAAGAGCTTTTAGCTGTTCGTCGTGTTTTGCCCAAATGCATTCAAATTTTACAGTGGAGCAAAGCCGCTTCTCATATTCGTTAACAGCGTCTGTCAGCCACTGTTCTTTTGTCTTGCCTACTGAAAAAATTTTAATGTGATACATCGCGCTTCATCGCTTGCTGCATGCGCCGTTTTTCATCTTTTTCTTTTAGCGATTTCCTTTTATCCAAGCCTGTTTTACCTTTCGCTGCAGCGAGGCTGACTTTAATTTTTCCGTTCTTCAAATAGAGTGCAAGAGGGACGATTGTAAGCCCTTTTTCCTGGGTGGCGGCTTTCAGGCGCTGAATCTCTTTTTTGTGCATGAGGAGCTTGCGTTCTCTGGTCTCTTCATGGTTGTGAATATTGCCGTATTTCCATGGGGCAATATGGCATTTAAGCAGCCAAAGTTCTCCCCCTTTGACGCGAATGTAGGCTTCTTGCAGCGATCCGCCGTTATCTCTTAAAGATTTGACCTCTGTTCCGGTCAGTGCGATGCCGGCTTCATAGGTGTCGAGAATCTCGTAGCTGTGACGTGCTTTGCGGTTTGAGACAAGTTCTGAAGATGACGATTTTTTTCCCATGGCAAACATCATAGACAATACATGGATAAAAACCTAGTGCTTTGTGTAAAAATTTTATTTCAAAAACTTTTTACACAAAGCACTAGCCCTACACTTGACTTTCAGATTTTCAATCAGGTAATCTTTTTCCCTGAAGCGATCAAAAAAGGGATCCTAATTTATGAAGTTCGTTATTTCCACTCAAGAGTTCAATTATCTGATCAGCAAATGCCAGCACGTTGTGCCTCCAAATCCGACGATGCCGGTTTTATCGAACATTCTCATTGAAGCAAAAAACGGCGAGTTGATTCTCACAGCAACGGATTTGACTGTCGGCGTGCGTTGTTTCACAGAGGCGAAAGTGTTAGAGGAAGGATCGACGACTCTTCCGGTAAAAAAACTGGCTTCTTTGATTCGAGAGTTGACTTCTATGAATGTTGAAGTGACAACGAGTGAAAATCATGTGACCGAAATTATTTCGGACACTTCTAAATTTAAGCTGAATGGGATGGCTGGCGGCAATTATCCCGAACTTCCTTCTTTTGCAGATGCGACTCCTATAAAATTGACCCAGCAACAGCTTAAAGAGATGTTTTTCCGCACCTCTTTCGCAGTGTCAAAAGATGACACCCGGTATGCATTGACTGGAGTTTTTCTTCATATTGAGAATGGAAGAGCATGTTTTGTCGGAACAGACGGAAAGCGGTTGGCCAGGACTCGCTTAGATTTGGAAATCGATCCTTCATTCAGCGGGGGGTATATCGTTCCAATTAAAGCTGTTGATGAGATCCTCAAGAACTTGAAAGAAGAAGGCGATGCAACTTTGTATCTTCTAAACGATAAAATTGCGGTGGAGACGGAAAACAGCCTTCATGTTACAAAACTTTTATCCGGAGACTATCCCGATGTCAACCGTGTCATTCCCGACCGGTCAGGGCAGTCTTTAACGCTTCATCGCGAAGAGCTGCTGACTCTTTTACGCCAGGTGTCTCTTTTTACTGCTGAAGGGTATCATTCCGTACGCTTTTCCTTTGGAAACGGAGAAGTCAAACTGTCTGCCAACACGAAAGATGTTGGAGAAGGTAATGTTTCCATGCCGGTGAATTATCATGCTGATCAGATCGATATTGCTTTCGATCCAACGTTTTTCATGGATATCTTGAAGCATACTCGAGGAGAGCGGGTGACATTGGGAGTGACTGATTCGTTTAACCCTGGCGTTATCACGGATACTGAGGAAGGAACAGAGGACTCGCCTCTGTTTGTTTTGATGCCCATGCGTTTGAGCGAGAATGCAGGTTAACCTGCATTTTTCGCAAAGGCTTGAGGTAAGTTGGGCAAGATATTGTGCCAGATTTGTTCTCAAATGCCTGAGAACATTGTCAAGTCGACAAGGCGAAGGCATTTGGGAACAAAAATGGTGTGATAAATTGTTCAAATTGGCCGAGGATTTATGAGAAATGCAGGTTAAAGCGCTCCTTTTGCGCAATTTTCGATCGTATGAAAAAGCGCAGTTTACCTTCGGCCCTCAAAATAATTTAATCATAGGCCCTAATGCACGCGGAAAGACCACAATATTAGAAGCCATTTACCTTCTTATTACCGGTCGGTCTTTTCGCTCTAGAAATCTCGATGAGATGGTGCGTGAAGGTGAGAGCGGATTTTATGTCGAGGCGCTTTACGAAAATCAAGAGATCGATCATTCGATTCGATTTATTTACGAAAAGCGGCAAAGGCAGATTTATACCAACCGCCATCCTTGCCGGTCTCTTTCCGACCTCATCGGACAGCTTCAGGGAGCGTTGATGCTTCCTGATGATGTTCAGTTGGTCAAAGGCGCTCCCAGCCGACGCAGGGAGTTTCTCGATTTGCAGCTTGCGCAAATGAACCCGCTCTACGTTCATCATTTGACCCGTTATAGTCGTGCCATGCAGCAACGCAATACGTTGCTGAAAGCTCAAAATGAGCAGGCAATCGATCTTTTTGAGAAAGAGATGGCAGCTTCTGGTGCCTACCTCATTGCAGAGAGAAAAAGGATTGTCGATCTGTTGGCGCAAGACTGCGCGCGCGTTCAAGATAGACTTTCTTTAGGCAAGGAAACGGTGTCTTTAGATTATCTTGCGAAACACAGCCCGGAAAACCTTTCTGAGCAATATGAAAAAATGAGAAAAAGGGAGATGAAGATGGGATTTTCGTTAATTGGCCCGCATCTTGATGATCTTACACTTAAATTGGGAGATCGGGAAGCGCGGCTTTTTGCGAGCGAAGGGCAGAAAAAAAGTTTGACGACAGCATTAAAGTTTGCAGAGTGGATTCAGTTAAACACTCATTCGGATTCCGTACCGCTTATGTTGATTGATGATGTCGGAGTGAGCTTGGATGGAGGAAGGCGGGAGCGGCTGATCTCTCTTTTAGACACCTTTTCTCAAGTGTTTGTGACGAGCACAGAGCCTTTGAATTTTCATTCGGATGCAAGGGAAACAAACCATATCACCCTTTAATCCATGCTCATGCGGCCGAAAGGAGTGATGGTGAAACACTCTTTGCCTGCATGTGTTCCTGTTGCGACAAATCCCGCTGCAAACAATGTTTGGAAAATGTATTGGTGAATCGTCTTGATGTCTTCTTCAGAATAGGCTGGAAGTTCATACTTCCAGCGTTTCCCTTTTTTTACTAACGTGACGGGGTTGTTGTTTCCGATCGGTGCGCAGCATCCCTTGAGAAAATCATCAAAATAGATCCATCCTTTATTCATCAGGCGCTTGAGGCAGGTTTCAATTTCCCTCAAATCTCTATTGATATAAGTTCCAGGAACTGGAGCTCCCTGATGCACTCCGTAGCGATAAATAGTGATGGCTTGCTCTTGCAGATGTTTTTTCAGCCAATCTTCGGAAAGATCTTTAGAAACAATCTGATGGTCGGCAATCTCTACCAATTTTAGTTCTATCAATATTTTTAAAAGCAGCCGGGCATATTGTGGAGTGATTGAGCGTCCAAGGATATGGCGTGCTGTTTCTTGCGGCAAGGTCCATTCGCCGTTTTCTTCATGTATAGGGATTGGAGAGTTCAAAGCCGTTGAAGTGATTGCTGATGTGTCCATGACAAAGCCGAAATCGTGGGGGTGTGTCCGTTCAATTTCCAGAAGGTGATTAATGGGCTGAGGCTGATTTTTTCTCCGCTCGCGCAGAAGCTGCCTCCACTCATAAAAAGGGGTAATCACCTCCACCCAATGATCATCGGATTCATTGTAGCTAAGGCAGCAGATAAGATTGAATTCCAAAAGAAGCATATGCTCTTCAAACTGTTCTCGGGTCAGACTATATTTTTCGATCACTTCGCTGACACGAATTTTATAATCTGTGTGGCTGTAGACATCATTCATGATCGCATTCAGGATGGGGTCGTCAAATGAGATTTCATCGAGATAACGTTGATAAATTTTTGGTGTGATCAAGAATTTTTCAATAATAGAGCCGAAAATATCATCGGAAGTGCGGGGAATCGAATACCAAATGGGAAGGACATGGATGGGGACTTTGCTTAAGAAGCCTTTGACAAATTCCATATCAGCTCTGAAATCGTTGTCAAATTTAGGAATCTGCGATTCGTAGTATTTTCGCATCTCCTTGCTGATGTTGATCCGATCGCCATTTATTTGAAAGAGCTTCAGCTTCTTCAGCTTCTCCAGCGCAGGCAAAACGTCTTCTTCAGTTGCATCAACAGACTCGGCAATTTGAGAAATTGTTGTATTTAATGACCCGTGGACGATTTCCGTTAGGGTATTAACCTCAAAAACAGACAGATCCGACATCAATTTTCGGCATTCGATGTCTTTTTCATAATTGTAGTCAGAAAGGTTTATCTTGTTCTTTTTTAAAGAATTTACTAGCATATCCTGACCATAATAGAATTCCTTTTCTTACCAGCATTATTTTAACAGTTTCTTAATATGAAATCAAGAATTACTCTCTTTTTTTAAATTAATATTGAAACAACTTGTAATTTTAAAAATTTGATTTTATAATGAGGATAGGATGCAATTAATGTTAGGAGTGCTTATGAATACGCCGATTCCTCCCGTAGGCGGGCCAGCAGGGCAATCTCCGATTGATCCGAAGATTGGCAGTACCCGTCGAACGGAAATCGAGCCGGGCCTTGAAATTCTTCCAGATAAACCAGGAAATCCTGTTTCAAGCAATGAAGTGAAGGCTAACTGTGATTGGTTGGAAAAGAGCTCATTGCCCGACATACTTGGAAAAGTTGTATCGGCTGCGCAAGATGCAGAGGGCAGGATTCCGATTGGCCCTTTGGTGTCTTCTGCAAGAAATCCAGAAGTGCTTGCAGCGATGTTTGCAACACTATCTAATAGAGAATAGGGGAAGGCTGCATCATGAAGCAAAAACCTTTGTCCAATTTGGAAACTGTTGCTAGAGGATCCGAGTTTCAGCGCTCTGTTTCAGATTTGACGGAAGCGTTTGTCGAGGATATGGAAGAAATGATGCTTAAAGATTTGGAGCCTTACGAAGCTTACGCCAATCATATCAGGCATCAGGTTTGCGGAAACCTTGAGCAATTTCGCAGTCGTTTTACAAGGGGATATCAAGCCTTGTTGAATGAAATGAAAGAGATTGAGTCAGACAAGGAGCATTAAATCAATGGAAGAGATGGAAAATGCTGAAGAGTATAAAATTCCTAAAGAGGCAATTGAAAAGCTAAAGGATCCGGAAGTGATTCGAAAGCAGGTGAAAGAGGGAAAAACTTTTCAGGAAATCATTGGTTATTCGTCTGACACGATGGAAAAGTTTTACACCATTGCCCGGAATTTATTTGAGAGGCAGGAGTACAACAAATCAGCAGATGCTTTTGTGTTTTTAACAACGCTTAATCCTTATGTTCACCATTATTGGCTAGGGTTGGGGATGGCAGAGCAGTTGAATGGTGGATATCAGGGGGCGCTTTTAGCCTATGCGATGGCAATTTTAACCAATCCGGAAAATCCGGCTGCGCACTATCAGTCTGCCAGCTGCTACCGTTCATTAAATGATACAAAGAATGCTTTGATGTCGTATGAGCTGGCAGTCAGGTGTTGTGGAGAAGCTGACGAATTTATGACATTGAGATCGCAAGCGGAGTCTGCGATTGAGGCTCTTAAAAAATAGAAATTTTTTGCTGCCATGCTCCTATTTTGTATAAAATAGGGTTCATTCCACTATTTGAGGGAGGAGAACCTAATGGGGTTCTGAATCGAACCTTTAGGAGTGTGGCAGCTATCGTTTATAGACCCAATATTGAAGTTCGGGATAGCGGTCCTTCAAATGTTCCAACCACTCTTCTGCTTCTTGTTTTGTACCGAATAGCATAGCTGTTGTTGCAATGGTGTCAGCCAACAAACAATTGGAAGCAACGACTGTGACGCTGCAGATTGATTGCCTAGTGATCTTCATTGGTTCTCCTGTGCAAGGATTGAAGATATGGGTATATACGTTGCCTTCAATGCTCCAATTTTGCAAATAATCGCCGCTTGAGGCAATCGCCAGATTTTTTAATTCGGCAACTGTCTGCGTATCGTCTGGTGCTCCCCATTTAGTAACAAGTACCCTCCAAGGCCTGCCTTCCGGATGCTGCCCCTTAACGGCTATATCTCCACCCCACTCTACGTAAAGGTTGCGGTAGCCGGCTTTTTCCAGTCTTTGGGCGATTAAGTCGATGGCATAGCCTTTAGCAATGCCTCCCAGGTCTAAAGAGGACCTCGAGTCATCTTTCCAGATTCCATTTGCAGTTAAGTGGATATGATGCCACCCGACGCTTGGAAGAAGCGTATCAATTTCGCTTTGCGAAGGAAAAACACCTTTTCCAAAAGCGTTTTTCCATAGCTTTTGCATAGGCTCAATTGTTGGATCGAAACGCCCTTCGGTTTGGTTGACGAGCTCTTCAACTTGAACAAGAAACTGATAAAGGGCAGGGGAAAGAGGGTGCTCTTTATTTGCTTCTGCACGATTGAGAGCGCTGATTTCGGAATGAGGGTTCCATTTATTGTAAATGTTGTTGATTTCGTCGAATGTCTGCTCAATGATGTTTTGCACTTCAGTTTTTTGTCGACTGCTTAGAGGGCTGCCAATTGTAATGCGGTAGGGGACTGTCATCTTAATTCCATTGAAGTGGGTGACAGAATTTTCATTGGATTGGCTGCAGCTAAAAAGGAGAATGGCTGCCAGGAAAAAGATTAAATGTTTATACACGGGTGCGGTAGCTTTTTAATGTGTTATGCAGAAGCATGGCTATTGTCATTGGGCCTACTCCTCCTGGAACGGGAGTGATCATGCTGCAATGCCCTTTGGCGTCTGCATAGTCTACATCGCCTGCTAAAGAACTGTCATCTAAGCGATTAATGCCGACATCAATGACAATAGCGTTTCTTTTGATCATGGATTTTGTGATGAACTTCGGTTTGCCGATTGCGGCGATGAGAATATCTGCTTGCTGTGTGATTTTACTTAAATTCTTCGTTCGGCTATTGGCAATTGTGACTGTGGCGTTGCCGTAAGAGGCTTGATGCATCAGTAGGGCAGCCAATGGTTTTCCTACGATGTTGCTTCTGCCGAGAATGACGATGTGTTTTCCCGAAGTTTCGATCTTATAGTGTTCGATCAACTTTCTGATTCCAAGAGGGGTGCAGGGGATAAATCCTTCACCGTTTCCTAAGAGAAGTTTACCGAGGTTGATGGGATGAAATCCGTCGACATCTTTTTCCGGGCAGACTGTTTCGGCGATTCGGTCGGGATCAATTTGCGGCGGCAGGGGAAGTTGGACTAAGATGCCGTCAACTTCGCTGTTTTTGTTTAGTTGTTCAATGTGATCGATCAGCTCTTGTTGAGAGATGGAATCGGGAAGCTGAATGAGCTTTGACTGCATCCCAGCTTCCTTGCACGCTTTTACTTTTCTGTTGGTGTAGATTTGAGATGCGGGATTTTTTCCAACGAGGATGACTGCTAAATAGGGCTTACGGCCTTTAAGAATTTTTACTTCCTCTCTGATCGCATTTCTGATTTGTTTAGATAGAGTTTTTCCGTCGATGTCCATGTTGAAATGATCCATAAAGTTTACGTATCTAGTCAAGATCAATTTTTTTTGTATAAAATACTTTTTCTTGCTAGCTTTATGCAGAACACAAGGAGGATTGTAATTATGACAATTCAACGATTTGCTTTTATGGCTGTATGCGGGATGTCCGCACTTTTCTCTCCAGCCTCAGTTTCCGCCACTGAAATATCACAGGGCAAGATGATGTCCTACTTTCCGGAAAAATTTGTCGCGCAAACTCTGGAAAGATATAAAGTGCCTCAAGGCCAAAGGATTGCGATACAAAATGCTTTGATTGACAAAGATCAGGAAGTGATCTCTTTAGTCGAAGAAAAAGCTGCCAAAATGAATCCAAACCCTCTTAGAGATCCTAAAATGAGGCAAGAAGCGGTAAAAATTTTCCGTGATTCTCTCTACGAGGTTTTCAGTAAGGTGATGCAAGCCCACGGTGTCACTGACAAGGATGAACTGCATGCTATGCTGGACGATATTCAACGCCAAAAAGCTGAATATTTTGCTCAAAGCATCGAAGAGCAAAAAGAGGAAGCGAAAAGACAAAGAGAACCTTCATCGCATTCCCTGCAACGTCAGCCAAGAGGGATTAAGAGCTCTAATGATCTGTAAAATAATCCTTTCCCTTTAAGCGTGGCTTGCCAAATACCCAAAAAGGTAAAATAAAAACGCAAAATGCGTAAACAGCATCAAAAAGAGGCATTAATAGCAGATCGGTGCGGATCCAATGGCTGTTGATCCGCAGTTTTTGCTCGAATACGTATAGAAGAGGAATTTGAATAGCTGTGGAAACGGCAGAAAAAAGATAAGTCATGATAGGCAGTGTGGATGGGCTGTCAGCAAAAAAATGGCGTCTTTGCCTATACAGGAGTGCCAGCGTCAACGTGTAGTTTAATGCATGCAAACCTAGGTGTTGGTAAGCAGAAAGTGCGTCAATCAGCAATCCGCAGCCAAGGGCGCCCCAAAGACAGTTGATCAATGGACGTTTGTAAAGAAGAACGATGAGATAGGGTGCAAAGAAATAAAGGCGCACTTGAGGCAGGATCACAGGTATCCAAATTGTCAGGAAAAAACAGGTAAAAAAAACAATCCGCAGATTTTTTTTCTGGAGGTTCATGTTCTTTTCTCTAATAAGCTCCTTTAGCAAAGATCATGCAGGGGACTGTTTTACAGATGAGCTTCAGATCTAGCCAAAGTGAGCGAGTGTCGACGTAAGTTTCATCTAAATGCACACGATGAGAGTAGCTGGTGTTGTTGCGGCCAGACACTTGCCAAATTCCTGTAAGGCCTGGCCTGACAGACAAAACCTTATGCGCTTTAACACCGAAAAAGCGGTTGATCTCTTCCGGTACGACTGGGCGGGGCCCGACAATACTGAGATCACCTTTTAAAACGTTATAGAATTGCGGCAGCTCGTCTAAAGATGTTCTACGTAAAAATTTTCCTAGCCGAGTAATACGGGGATCGTTTTTGAGCTTTCTTGTTTTTCCCCATTCTTTCCTTGCAGAAGGATTCTGTTTAAGCAATGTCTGTAAACGAAAATCGGCATCTTGGTACATGGTGCGGAACTTATAACAATGAAATGTTTTTCCTCCGCGTCCCACACGCGTTTGACTGTAAATGATTTTGCCTTTTGAAGAGCATTTGATCATCACTGCTATGAGGAGGAAAAAAGGAAGTCCAAAGCTTAAGGCCATCAGGCTGAAGAAGAGATCAAACACCCGTTTAACTGGCAGGTGTCGGATTTTTAATGCTGAAAATGAGGGCTCCATTTTTATGAATTCTCAATGGTCGCGTTTAATGATAAAATGTGCGAGTTCTTTTAAAAATTCTGTCTCTTGAGAAAGTTGGTCAAGTGATTTGATGGCGTTGTTAAAAAGCTGATCTGCACTTTTTCTTGCTTCTTCTATTCCAAGAAGGGCTACATAGGTGCTCTTATTGTTTTCTCTATCAGATGAGATTTCAGCGCCCCGTTTTTTTACTCCTGAAGTGATATCGAGCAGATCATCGACAATCTGAAACGCCAGACCAATATCTTGCGCAAATTGGAGGGCTGGCTGCCGTTCTTCATCAGAAGCGGAAGCGACGATGCAGCCGCACTCGACAGCAGCTGTGATTAAAGCACCTGTTTTTTTTGCATGCAAATGTTGAAGTTGTTTTAAATCCAATCCTTTTCCCTCTGATGAAATATCGATCACCTGGCCGCCGATCATCCCCTTTCCTCCCGAAGCGCAAGCAATGGTCCTAATCAAATCTATTTGCATTTCAACGTTAAGCTGTCGATCTTCGGAAATGACTTCAAAGGCTCTTGTCAACAAAAAATCTCCCGTCAGAACGGCTAGCGCTTCGTTAAATTGTTTATGCAAAGAGGGTTTGCCACGGCGAAAATCGTCATCGTCCATGCAGGGCAAATCATCATGGATGACTGAATAGGTATGAATCATTTCAATGGCACAGGCAGGCACAAGTGCTGCTTCGATATCCGCGTTAAAGAGTTTTGCTGTCGCAAGAGTCAGAATGGGACGGATTCTTTTGCCGCCTCCAAGCAATGCATACCGAGCCGCTTCGTATAAACATGCGTCAGCACCGCTGCAAGATGGAATTAGCGCTTCAAGTTTGTTCTCGATAAGGGTTATGTAGGATGTAAGATCGTGGTTAACTGTGTTCAACTAAAATCTCCGGTTTTCGAGGGGACGCCGATTCCATGATAATCAAAGCCAAGATGCACCATCTCCTCTGGATGGTATTGGTTTCTTCCGTCAAAAAGACCGCAGCCTCTCATCGAGAGCTGGATTTTTTTGAAGTCAAGAAAACGGAACTGTTTCCATTCTGTGACAAAAACGACTGCATCAGTGTTTTCCGCACAGGTGTACTCATCGTTGCACCAAATCAGGTTGGGAGTGTCAGGCAAAAGGGATTTAGCATTTGTCATAGCAACCGGATCAAATGTTTTTACGATCGCTCCGATGCTTAGAAGCTGCTTGATTAGTATCAAAGAGGTTGCCTCTCTCATGTCATCGGTATCCGGTTTAAAGGCAAGGCCGAGAACTGCGATTGTTTTTCCCGATATGCCTCCTTTTCCCTCGAAGTACTCTTTGATCTTGTTGCTTAACACTAACTTCTGGCGATTGTTGATTTCATGAACCGCTTCCAAGAGCAACATGGGATACTCCAGGCTGTTTCCATGCGATTTCAGGGCTGAGATATCTTTTGGAAGGCATGATCCTCCGTAACCGACTCCTGCATATAAATAACTGTAGCCAATTCTTTCGTCGGCACCCATCCCAATTCTGACTTTGTTGATATCAGCTCCTGTCTTCTCACAAAGGCCGGATAGCTCGTTCATAAATGAAATGCGGGTTGCAAGCATCGCATTGGAGGCGTATTTGGTCATTTCAGCAGACACGGTATCCATTAAGATCAATCGCTGCCGGCTGAGCATGAAAGGGGAGTAAATGTCTTTCATTATTTGCGTTGCGCGGGGGTTGTCAATCCCAATCACAACTCTGTCCGGCTTCATAAAGTCGGTCACAGCGCAGCCCTCTTTGAGGAACTCCGGATTTGCAACGATATCGAAAGACTCTATCATTTTCCTTTGATCCAAGATCTCTTGCACCCATTGATGGATTTGGCGTGCAGTTCCGGGAGGAACGGTAGACTTATTGACGATAATTTTATAGCCGCTCATTCGCTTGGCAATGCTTTGTGCGCAGCTTTTGACCGCATTTAAGCTTGCATGCCCATTGCTGTCAATAGGGGTGTCTACGCAAATGAAACACACTTTGGATCCATTGACTCCCTTTTCGTAATCTGTTGTAAAGCAGATTCGCTTGGCAGCTACATTGCGCTTCACCATCTCCTCAAGGCCTGGTTCATAGATGGGAATGACTCCGTCATTCAATCGTTGAATTTTTTCTTTATCGATATCCAAGCAAGTGACGTGATGGCCCATTTCAGACAAGCAGGTTGCTGTGACTAGTCCAACATAACCAATCCCTACAACTAATATGTCCATACGGTTTCCTTTTTTATCTTTCCGAGTTTAATGGATCAGGCGTCAAAATTCAAGACAGGGAACACGGCACGCATTATAGTCGTAGCAAGGGCGGTTTAAGCCGACAGAAAAATGGATGGAAAATCTATCGTCATGCTCTCTGTGCTTATAATCCATTTTGACATTCCAGGATGAGCGGAAAGTCCCTAGTAAAGTGACTTGAAACTCTTTATATCCAACTTCATCTTTCCTGTTCCATCCATTCCTGGACTGGAAGGCAAAAGCCCAAGTGGGATGAAATTTCCAATAAAAATGATAGAGGAAGGTATCCCTTCTATCTGAAAGAAGCGTTTTTTCCAGATCATCCACTGAACGGAAGGAATCGAGGATAAAATTCGTCGCATCCACTTTTCTCCATGCATAAGGGCTGCGGTGGCGGTATTCCAATGCAACAGCCATTGTTGTGTTGATGGTCCATTCCAACAAGGAGTTGAACTGGTCGACAATTTGATGTTGAAAATCCCAAACAAATAAATTGGAATGCCTCATGCGGTCTGTAAAGTTGTAAATGACTCGTGCATAGGTTTTTGGGATTATTTCTTCAATTGTTTTTGTATCGAAAAATGCATAGGTATAAAGGTCCAGATAAAGCTTTCGGTAAATGCAGCAAGGGGAAGATTTACAGTAAAAATTATTTAGAAGACCTAATCTGAGCGCGTTTAAGCGGTACCATCCGTCGTTGATATCGAAAATAAAATGATCATCGGGGGAGGTTGTGGGAAAGGTGTAGTATTGATAGCGCAAGTAAGGGGTGAGGACATGTTTGCAATCTCCATAAAAACGGTAAAGATCGGCACGCATATCGAGTTCGAATTGACCAATCGCCATCCAGCGGTCCGATCTTTTTTTACTGTTCCCATAGTAGATCGCAGTCATTCCGACTTCAGGAGTCATGGTGAATGCACCAGCTTTTAAAGGTTTCCAAAAGGATTGGGAGGCCTCATACCTGGGAGAGTTGTAGTCGTTGATATCGGGTTCGCTATTATTTGTGTATTCTAGTTCCAGATAGGAAGCTTCGAATTTTCCTGCCGAGAGGATTCCGGTCGATCCGATTTCAAAGGGGCGGTATGCTCCGTATAGGGTCGGAAGCTCTTGTTTCAGTGTTTGAAATTGGTTGATCCGCACGCGGGTAAGAATGGAAGCGATCCAATTGGATTCTTGATGGCGGATGTATAGCTGCGTTGGATTGGCCAGAACAAGGTAGAGATCGGCGTCGTCATAATCGGAAGCCATTTCGTAGTCGCTGAGCTTGTCCCAAGTTGCATCAACGGTCGTTTTTCCGTGATTGAGCTGGGTGTGGTAATTTCCTTCGAGACGGTATCGGGTGCGGGTCTTGCTGTCAAAACGTGTTTTATCATCCGAAATATAGTTGATAGAGCTGAACGATGTGCATTTGCAAGGAGAGCGGTAATAAGATTCAATGCCTCCGCCAAATCCGCTTTTGACTCTATAGTCTACTTTGAGGTTTGTTTGCCAATAAGGTGTCGAGTAGAGTTTATAGATAAATCCAACTTTGGAGCCGCGCGTTCCGCCTACTTTTATATTGAAGCGTACAGGCGGGTCGAATAACGCGTTCAAATCGAGATGGATTTTAGGCATCCAAAAGATCGGCAGAGCGATGAAGCGAAACTTAACGTCTTTCGCCGTCAGCATATGGTGGTCTTTTAGATGAGCATCACCGGTCTCCAGCTGCCAGTCCATACGGGCATTTTCCGATGTTGTCGCAAAACCGTTTCGAATGTAAAAGCTTCCGTCGGCGCATAAATGGATTTCCTCTCCGCCAATGTACCATTGGTCGACAGCGGTTCTTCCATGATAGAGAACCCCTGTTTTTGTCTTAAAGTCATAGACAAGCTGTTTCCCGACAAAGAAATATTCCCCAAATTCAAGAATGATATTTTTTTCGGCCTCCAACAGAGACTGCTCATTGGAAGAGTCATAGCAAATGCGCAAGGCTTGCAGCCGGAAATTTGGAGCTGTGATCACGCCGCCGTCTTCGGTCGTTAATTTTCCATTTTCATAGGAGGGATTTTCGATGTCGATGTCGATTCCCTGAAGAAGAGACAATGGGAATAGAAAAAAAAATAAGATTTTTTTCATTTAATTTGCCGCTCGTATCAAAAGCCCTGCAAGTGCGTAGCGATTTTTTCTGTTTCCGCTTTTGATGGCTTCCAGAATTAATGCAATGCCTTCTTCATCCTGGAGTTGAACCAATGATTCATATGTTTCAACTAGCAGCCTTGAAGTCTCTTGCGGCGTCAGTTGATATTGCGAAGCGTTAGCCGAACGCATTTTCCAAGGAAGCATTGGACGAAATTGGATCATGTCGTGGAATTGATACTCTTTAACCCAGAATTTTAATGTAGGTGTATAAGGCCCTTCCTCTTTCATGCGGTATAAGGCTAAATTGCACCAATATCTAATCAGGGGAGCCCCTATTTGTTCTCGGTACGTCTTTAGAATTTCAACGGCGCCTGGCGAACGGCACTCTTCCAAAAGATGCGTTAGCGCAGGGATCAAGTCGTTTTGCCGCGTATCGAAAAGAAGGCGGGCAAACGCAAAAAAATCTTTTTCCGGAAGCTCGAGTGTTTTTTGAAGAGCTGCTTCTTTTAGATTTAGGGTCTGTTCATAAAGCAGGGGGGTGGATTCGAAATTTTGCTGCGCAGAGGGAACGATTTTGTATGCAGCTAATCCTTTGCCTGCGGAATGGGTTTGCGACAACGCCAGATCGCGGGGATCGCGAAGGAAAAGCTCTAGCAGTGTTTGCAGGCAGCGCGGGTCGCGCCTTTCCAGCAAGGAGAGGGCGGCATTGATTCTGATGTTTAAATCTTCGGTGCAGCAAAGTTCGTAAAGAGTATTTTCTGATTGGTTCAGTTCACTCAAAACCGAAATGGCAAAAAGGTTTCCTTGCCTGGCCATTTCAATCAAAGGAAGAGCGGCATCTTCTCTTCCCATGCGATACAAAGCTTGCAGCGATGCGATTTGCACATTCTTGGCTTTTGACTGTTTCAACTCAGTTAATCGTTTGACGGATTCTTCATCTTTGAGTAAGCCGATTGCAACAGCTGCCGCTTCCTGTTCTTCTATTTGATGATGCGAAGAAATTCCTCTGATTTCCGGGAGAAGGTCGTCCCTGCCGGCTCTGGCAGCGCTAAGGATTGCTTCAAGACGAACGGCAAGAAGCGGGTGGCTCATCAACCTTCTCAACATGATCATTGAGTCTCTATCTCCTGAAGCTCCCAGAAGCTGAGGAAAAAGGGGCAGCACTTCCGGAGGCACTTTTTGCATCAAGGATTCAATTTGATACGCGGTTTTAGGGTGCTGCTTTTGAGCCATATGAAAAACAGCTTCGAGCCGAATGGGAAGAAAATCTGATTTCATCGCTAAATTGAGAAACCTGGAGGAATCGTCGGTATAATTTTTAGAAAGAAAGTTAAGGGCGGCAAGTTGAAATCTTGGATCGTTTGCTCTGATGGCATCTTCGAGAAGATGCTGCGCCTGATCATGTGCGCTGATCCCCGCGCCGAATAATGACAGGAGTTTGATTTCAGGATCACTGCATTTCCAACCAAGCTCGATGAGCGTTAATCCTATTTGCTGAAGGATTTGGTAATCATGCTTGCCTGTTTCAAAGACGTGTTGTTCATAGTTTTCGATTGCAGACTGGAAGTGTCCCTGGCGAAGCAGGTAAAGGGTGCGGTTAGGCTCAGCTTGAACCAGAGAGCAGAGGAACAGCAGACATCCAGCCGCTAACTTAGATAGTCCCATAGGTCGATTCCAATTGTGTTGAGAAGGTTGCGCATTGTATTGACCGGCAGCCCCATGACATTGTAATAACATCCAGTGATTCGGCGAATTGCAATGCCGCCGCCCATCTGGATCGCATAGGCACCGGCTTTATCTCTCCAATCAACCAACCTGTGGTAGCTGCGGATCTGTTCGGAGGTTAACGGATTGAATAATACCTCTGTTGCTTCGGCCATTGTCTGATACTTTTCTTGATGATAAAGGGCAAGTCCTGTGTAAACTGTATGCCAGCTCCCGGAAAGTTCTTGAAGCATTTGGAAAGCGTTTTCTTCGTTTGCAGGCTTTCCGAAGATTTTTCCTTCTTTAAAGACGATGCTGTCTGCGGTGAGAATAGGGAGATTTGCAGGGGAAATACGAGCTAGAGATTCTGCTTTGCCTTTGGCTATCGAGCAAACATATTCTTCAGGATCTCCTGTAAATGGAACGGACGCTTCGTCAAAATGGGGAGTTACTGCTTTATGAGGAATTCTAAATAAATTGAATATCTCACGGCGCCTGGGAGATTGAGATCCAAGAATAATCATGCGACAAAAATTTGAGGAAAAATGTTAATTTTTAAATGGGAGAGATCGGATTCCGGGCAAAAGTGCTGAAGTTCCTCCAGAATTTCTTTGGATATCTTTTGAAGCATTTTCATCGTTGAAGCCTCATGCGACAGGAAAATACCTATGTATTCCCGGTTCTGATAGCGGGTTTTCTTTAAGTTTGTGGTTTTAGAGACTTTTGCCTCCTTCCACCGGCTGCTTTTATTCAGCAAGATAGCGACATTGGCTTTTAGTTCGACTCCTACGAAAATTTTGACTTGTACCCGATCTTTTGTCTCGGCGTCCATGAATCTGTCCGTAATGATTTGTCCATTGAGTAAAACGAGTTGGAAGGATAGCATAGTTGTGCCCTTAAGTAAATAGAAGGATCTTTGCAATCGTGTGGTTTAAAAAATGGTTTAACGAGGATTATCTTAAGCTCTATTCTCATCGAACGATGGGTGAGGCGAGCAAACAAGTTGATTTTATTCGAAGATCTGCGGGATGCAGCGGAAGCAAAACGGTCTTAGATCTTGCTTGTGGAACAGGCAGGCATTCGATAGCGTTTGGATTGAAAGGGCATCAAGTGACAGGAATCGATCTTTCTGAAGCCTTGATTGCTAAGGCAAGAAAAAGAGCCTTAGAGTATGAAGAACTTAATGTCTCATTTTTGGTTGCGGATCTCTTTTCTTTGCCTGATATCGGAAGATTTGATCTTGTTGCAAATCTATTTACCTCTTTTGGATACTTTAGCGATGATCAAAAGAACAGCCAAGTTTTTTTTGTTGTTCGAGAAAGGCTTAAGGATGATGGGAGATTTTTCTTGGATTTTTTGCATCCCTATTCCGTCAAGCAGAATCTTGTAGAAGAAGAATCCTTATTAGTTGACGGGGAAGAGGTCGAGGTGAAGAGATTTATCAAAGATGATTGTGTTTACAAGCAGATTCAGTTTCCTGGCCGTGCCTATGAAGAGCGGGTCAAGCTTTATGATCGAGACGTAATTGAGCAGATGCTAAGCAATGCAGGGCTTTCGGTGGTTAATGTATGGAATGATTATTTAGGGAATTCCTGGAAAAAAGAAGGGGATCGGCAGCTGTTTTTATGTATAAAAAACAGCGGGTGAGAAACCCACCCGCTGCTATTGTTTTAGTTCACAATTGTGCTTTCCTGTTGAACGATCGGAGTTGTGATAGACTCAGAAGTGACTTCTGCTAGCACTCGTCCATCGCCTGAACGATTTGCTCTGGCGTCAACGCGGAATTTCAGCGTTTGACGTGGGCCAAAGTTATCGTAAGGAGCGAATGTGACCGTATTTCCTTCAACTGTGCCGTGTGAGTCGCCAGAAGCGCTGACAGGAACAATTTCAGGAGGGAATCTCACAACAACGCGAACGTTATCATCCGGCTCAGATCCTTGGTTAACCACTGTAATGCAGTAGCTTGTTGGATCGCCGACGCATACTGGATCCTCTGTATCGCAAATGCAGACGTTAAGAGCAGGACGTCCTCTCCAGCGAGTGACGAAGTCGTCGCAGCACTTGCAGCCTTGGCTGTTGTCTACAGATACGCGGTTCGTGAAGCATCCTGGCGTGCAGGTTGTCAATGTGATATTGAACGAAACCTTCTCGCCTGGCTTCAGCTCGCGGAGCCTCCAAACAGCCTGGTTACCATTAATCATTGCTCCATTAGCAGAGACAATAGAAGTGGCATTTGGCGCACAGTCGGAAACTACGACGTCTGTCAAAGGCTTATCACCAGTGTTAGTCACTGTGATCTGGTAATCAGCATTTTTACCGATTTGCACTTCTTTAGGTCCAACTTTAACAACTTCGCAATCACAGCAGCAGATGCATGTGCACCACTGGCAAGAGACAGAGTCGGCATTGCATGCTGAAACGACAGCAGTGTTGCAAACTTCTCCGCGAGTGCACGCAGTTGCGCAAATGTTGACCTTTTTCGTTTCGCAAGGAGCTAGGCAGCCAAGCTTGTACGTCAGAGTTCTTAAGCCGCTGGAGTGTTGGACTCCGTCAGGAAGGTTGTCTGTCAAGACAACATCTTCAGCTGTGCAGCTTCCTCTGTTGGTCACTGTGATTGTGTAATTAATTGGATCGCCAGGGCAGACCTCTTCAGGACCGCACTTTTGGCAAGTCAGGATCGGCTTGGCGCAAAGGAGGGAGCAGAATCTTACTGGCGTTGCAGAAGCGCAGAAACATGCGCATAGCTCGCCTTCACATTCACACTCTACCCATACGCTGGCTGGGCGGCATTCGCCTTTTCTCATAGAACCGAAGTCCCATGTCAGTTTGCGGCCTTCAACTTTCGCTTGAGGCTCGCTGCGAACATAATTTACCCCCTCGGGAAGATGCGTAGTAACTGTAACGTCGCACACATCGTCGCAAGCTTCGACATCGAAGTCAAGTGAATATTGGTCTCCCAACATGCACATTTTAGGGTTTCTGGCTTTCACTGTGATGCCATCAAGACACTTCAGTTGGTTGCTGCTTGGATAGCAGCACTTAACTGGAGGCTTGCATGCCGGCTCACAGCATGGGTCAGGGTTGACCTGTTCGCGTACAGGACCGCATGGACCGCATTCGCTTACAGGACCGCATGGGTCACACGATCCGCTACGGTTGGAGCACCCCGTCCATAACAACGTTGTAGCACTCAATAGTAGTACTGAGGCTAAAATTCCTAGTTGTTTTCTCATTTAGCGACTCCTTATTTAAAAAGTCATAGTAAAAAAGTTAGTTCTTCCCCTCAGTCCGCTTTTCCCCATTTGGAAATTGAAAAAAGCGGGGTAGCTCCTTCTAAAGGGAACAGAGGACTACAAATAACGGTTGTGTAGCCGTCAGCACCCGCTACAAGGACAACAAGGTGCTGCACAGTAGAGAAAAGTGCAGCACCTCTTTCATCAGATTAATTCCTGATTAGTAGCAGCCGCGTTCGCATGGATCACATGGCTTTGGACATGGATCACAGCAAGGATCGCCGCAAGGATCGCAGCATCCGCAGCTTGATAAAGCGAAAGCTGTCACAGCAAGAGCTAAAATAGAACCTAGGAATTTCATAATATAAGCCTCCTATATAGTGCTTTTTGGTTGGTTAATGAAAAATAAATATCCAGCTAAAACCCGCAAGTGCAGACCTTTTCTATTGCAATCGATCTGTTGCATTAGCAGCAACTCCCTCCTCCATCGCAAGTGGATGGGCAAGGGCTTGGGCAATGAGGTTTTGGCGGACATGGCTTTGGGCAGCAGGGTTTTGGACAGGGCCTTGGACATGGATCGCAGCAGGGATCGCAAGGGTCGCTGCAACATCCAGCCAGTAAAAAGGCTGCCGTCATCACTGTCGCCATCATTTGCATAACTCTCATGTAATATTCCTTATCAGACATGCAAAGCGTTCTCGCTGTGTTTTGAACAACCTTTCACATCCCTTTAGTCAGTCTCGAGTTAAAATGTTTTAACTTCTTTTGATAAGGATTCTCAAATAAATCTTCCAGTAGAATTTTAATTTTTTTTGATAAAATAGAAGGTATTTTTTCTAAGATTCAGAACCACAAGGATATGTGAATAAAAAACTTTTTCTTTAGATTTCATCTCGAAAGTATCGATTGCTGAAGGATTTTTCATCAGACCGATGAATCCTTTTCCCCATCCTTTATTTAATCATTTAGCTAATTTGACGACACTATCTAGTACCCAACCATGAGAATTTGAACCGAAAATTTTCATGGTTGGGTACCAGGAGCGTGTAGGCGATTTAAGGCCTAAGCTTGCCGCTCCAACCTAATTTTGTTCTTAGCGTTGAGTAATAGTCGTTTTGCGGAAGGCAGATGATGCGGAACATTCGCTCTGATCGTCGAATATGAAACACTTCGCCTGTTTTAAGCTTGTGTTGATACAGTCCGTCAGCGTTTACCTCGATCGGTTTTAATTCACTAATGTATTGCACCTGAATTTCCTTATTGGGCATCAGGACAATTGGCCTGTTTGAGATTGTATGAGGGCTGATTGGTGTCAGAGCGAAAGCTTCCAGCTCAGGAGTGATGATCGGCCCTCCCGCTGCAAGGGAATAAGCTGTCGATCCGCAAGGAGTCGAAATGATCACTCCATCTGCGGCGAAAGTGTTTAGATAGATCCCGTCAACGTGAATCGCGAGGTCGACGAGGCTTGAGTTTTCTGCTCTGTGAAATGTGATCTCGTTGACAGCCAGGCATTTTTCATCTTTAAATGCCGAGCCTTCCATCATAATCCTTTCCTGAATCTGATAGTTGTTTTTCAGAACTTCTTGCAGAGAGGGATAAATTTCAGTAATTGGGATGTCTGCCATAAACCCGAGGCTTCCCAGATTAATTCCCAGGATGGGAGCATTGAGTTCGGGGAAGTAATGGATTGCCCGTAAAATCGTTCCGTCTCCGCCCAAAGTAATTGAAAAATCGACTTTCTTCGGATCGATCTCTGACAGGGGAGCTGTGTCGAAGATTTCGGCATCTTCGTTGTCCATGACAATATTGATGCCGTGGGAGCTAAGATACTCCATGATCCCGAGAGCGATATTCTTCGATTGGGATTTCAGGCGGTTGCGGTAAATGAAGACGTGCATTGAGTGTTACCTTGAGTTATTCGAAAGATTCGACAGCAGGCGCGCCATCGTCAGACAACGCCAACTCTCCATCTCTTTGCTTGATCAGTTTTTCAATCTTCTGTTCTGCTTCGTTCAACCGTTTTCCGCAGGCAATAATAAGGTCGTTGGCTTCTTCATAGAGTTTCAAAGATTTGTCAAGGCCGGCTTCGCCTGAATTCATCGCTTCTAAAATTTCTTCCAAACGCTGGAAATTTTTTTCAAAATCAGGTTCTTTTTTTGTCATAAACGTTTACTTTGGTTACTTGAGATTGAGTGAGAAATGTGAGCTAAAGCTTCTCCATCCGATAGGAGGACTTTGACAGTATCTCCCTTGTTGACGGCTTTGATTGTTGTTATAACGGAACCTGTTTTTTTGGAGAAGAGGATGCTGTACCCCTTTTTGAGGAGGTTTTTAGGGTCTATTGACTGAAGAGCGGAAGCGACCCGCTTCAGCCGCTCCTCTCTTTGTTTTAGCAGACCGGAGATATTTAAATCGCACTGTTTTGTCAAGCTTTCCAGCCGCTGGCGGAAATGAAGGATTTTTGCTGTAGGCTTTAGTGATTGCAGCATCTGAAATCGGGACTTGAGCACCACTTTTTGGTTGCGGATGACGTGTTTAATTGCCCTGTCAGCGTTCAGGCGCGCGTCATCCATCGATTGCAGCCAGGGACCAATTAGGGCGTAAGGGGAAGACATTAAAGGTGTTTTAAGAATTTGCTGCAATCTTGTCGACCATTGGCGCAGCTGCCTCCTCAGATTTTGCGTTAATTGCTTTTGAGCTTGAATAAGAAACTCGATCTGCTGCGCTTTTTCCCCTCCGACAATTTCTGCAGCAGCCGAAGGAGTGGGCGCTCTGACATCTGCAACGTATTCGGCGATGCAATGATCTGTCTCGTGTCCCACGGCTCCAATGATTGGAATGGAGCTTTCGAAGATCGCTTTTGCTACGATCTCTTCGTTAAAGGCCCAAAGATCTTCGATACTTCCACCGCCTCTGCCGACAATGATCACATCCACCATCTTGTGTTCGTTGAACTGTTCAATGGCTCGAGCGATTTCGCTTGCCGCTCCCTCTCCTTGCACTTTAACTGGATTGAGGAGGATGTGATAGCCGCCATGCCGGCGGTTCAGCACGTTGAGCATGTCGCGGATTGCAGCTCCTGTCGGACTGGTCACAATTCCTATTTTTTTGGGGAATTTTGGGAGGGGTTTTTTATGCTCCTGGCTAAACCAGCCGCGTTGATGCAGCTCCTTTTTTAATTCTTCTAGTTTTAGCAAAAGTTCTCCAACTCCAGCCAAACGCAGCGTCTGCACGTTGATTTGGTACTTTCCGCTGGGAGCAAAAACATTGATTCCTCCGTAAACGACAACTTGGTCGCCATCTTTAGGGATCATCTTCAAAGATTGGACGTGGCCGCGGAACATCACAGCAGAAATTTGCGCCTGGCCATCTTTGAGCGAAAAGTAGAGATGCCCGGAAGAGTGCTTTTTAAAATTGCTCACTTCTCCTTGCAGCCAAATAGAGGGAAAAGTCGATTCCAACTGATGCTTAATGGCATTTGTCAGCTGCGAAACTGTTAAAATGGGCAGATCTTGTGATAGTTTTGATGTCATCTTTCTACTTGAATTTCGTGATAAAAGGGTATATGATTATCCTCTCAAAAACAAGGAGTTTCAGATGCCGCGGGAAGTGATCATCGCTGGAAACTGGAAAATGTACAAAGACCGCAGGGAAGGGAAAGATTTTCTGTCGAAATTTGCTTCTGCCGTATCCGATGCGCCGCATACAGTGTATCTTGCTCCTCCGTTTCCTTTGATCGCTTTCCTTAGCAGGCAGGCCGAAGGGACGAACCTCTTGATTGGAGCCCAAAATATGCATGACGCAGAAGAGGGTGCTTATACAGGAGAAGTGTCTGCGAAAATGCTGTTGGATGCCGGAGCTGAGTTTGTCATTTTAGGACACTCTGAAAGGCGGCGCTGCTTTGGTGAAGATAATGCTTTCATCAATAGGAAGGTGAAGCGCGCTTTGGAAAGCGGACTCCGCCCGATAGTTTGCATCGGAGAAACAGAAGAGGAGAGGAGTTGCGGAAAAACCGAAGAAGTTCTGCACGAACAGTTATCCGATAGCTTGGCAGGCCTTTCTTCCGAACAGGTTTCCCGTTCTGTGATTGCTTATGAGCCTGTTTGGGCAATTGGTACCGGCTTGACTGCAACTCCAGGCCAAGCGCAGGACGCCCATGCTTTTTGCCGTTCCGTGGTTAAAATGTTATGGGGAGAAGAGGTTTCCGAAGGCATTTCCATCCTTTATGGAGGGTCGGTAAAACCGGACAGCGCGCGCGTGATGATGGAGCAGAGCGATGTGGATGGCGTTTTAGTGGGCGGAGCCTCGCTGGATCCGGAAACATTTGCTCAAATAGTTAATTATCAGACGATGAAGGGATAGTTTTCATGACACTCATTTACATTTTTTCTTTAATCTTTTTCATGATCCTTAGCGCGGTTTTGTGTTTTGTGATTTTGATACAGGAGAGCAAGTCTTCCGGACTTGGCGCTTCGTTTGGCGGTGATACAGGTGATTCGCTTTTTGGAACCTCGACAGCTGATGTTTTGAAACGATTTACAGGTTGGCTTTCTGTCATTTTCTTAGCTTCTTGTGTGTTGCTTTCTCTTTGGACATCTGCAATGGGGAGAACACCTGTTCAAGAGGTTGAGCCATCAACAATAGAAGAAACGGTTTAATTCGACATTTATACCGAATCTTGAAGTTGATTCGGTATAAGAAAGAATTCTTCTAAGAGAACTTCTTCTTGATTTCCCGCAATTTTGGTTCAAGGAGCTTGCGCTCCTTTCCTCTGATGCGGTCGATGTAGAGAACTCCATTGATGTGATCGTTTTCGTGGAGGCAGCACCTGGCTTGAAGGCCTTCGAACTTCCGTTCGAATACGTTGCCTTCCATATCTGTTGCCTTAATGACAATGCGAACAGGCCGATTGACGTTTCCGTAGAGCTTAGGAATGGAAAGGCACCCTTCCTGACGGTCTTCTGTTTCTTCGCTGTAGGAAACAATTTCCGGATTGATGAAAACGATCAATTCTCCTTGTTCCCAATCGCCGTTTGGAAGTTCCTTTGGAACTGCAGTGATGAATAAGCGGAGATCTTGTTTTATTTGCGGTGCTGCAAGGCCGATCCCGTTATATTCGACCAATGTCTCTACCATATTCTCCACCAGCTCTCTGATTTCGTTGTTGATTTCTTCAACTGGTTTGCACTTTTTTCTTAAAAACGGGTCGCCGTAGTACGCAAGTTCTAGTTTCATAAGTCCTATATTATCATTGGCTTTGAATTTATTTCTATTTCAATTTTTCTGTCGAAATCGATGAATCTATCCGTATATTATTCTTTGTTCGTGAGGTTCTGTAGCTGTGACACAGTGTTTTTTGATCGGATCGGTAGAAAATGATAGAATACAGAGGCTGTTGCCGGCAGGATATAGAATTTTGCTGATCTTTCTTGATCGATTTGAAATTGTGACTGATAAGTGCCTGGGATGCGCATGCTCTGTTGTGTGGATGATTTTTACGGCTGTCGCGTCTTTGGGATTGAATGCTTTTTCCCACATAATGACACGTTTATCTTTGCCTGCTGTCAGTAGAAAATTGTCTCTTCGGATGAGGGTGATTGCAGAGATTTCGCTTTGATGTGCATCGATAGCTCTTACAAGCGTGTATTGAAACGATCGATCCTTCTTAAAGAACAAAAGCTTTCCAGATTGTGTTCCGGCTAGCAGCATAGGGTTGAAATGACAATAGGCAATCGATGAAATCACTTCGTCTTTGATTTTAATCGATTGTTGTTTTTTGATTTTTCCTCCGCAAACAGACCAAAATTTGATGCAGTTGTTTTTTCCGACAGTGATGAATTGAAAAATATGAGATGCTGTTTTTAGCAGCTTAATCCCTTTCGAATGCAGTTTCTCATTCATTTGCAAGGAAGTGTACCTTTGACTGACGGTATCGCATTTCCATAAACATCCCTCTCCTTCCGTTGAAGCGCTAAGGATAAAATCTCCAAGGCATGCAATTTTCGAAACTGCGGATGTGTGCCCGTGAAGGGTCTGGATAGCGCGGTAGTGGCGGCTGTGTGCTTGAGGGATAAAAATTTGCAGGGTTTTATCCAATGATCCGGTAATGAGCAGATGTGTTAAACCAAGTCGACAAAGGGCAAAGCTTGTGATTGTGCTTGTGTGAGAAGTCGTTGTGCGGATGCAGTCGTAGTTTTTATCCCCTCCAATGGACGGCATTTTCCATACGAAAATTGTTTTTCCCCATGCGCTGAAAATCTCTCCTTTTAGGACGCTTAGCGAGCGAAATACCAGTCCGGGAGCGTGTTGATTGTAGTGTTTCCAATAGGGCATTTCTGGAGGTTTTGGGAATGGACTTAATTTTTGTTCAACAAACGGCTTCCAGAGAAAATGATCTCTTGCGATTGCATTCCAACGTCTGCAAACAGCTGAAGTTCTTGAGAGATCTTCAGGGGAGAGCCATTTGAATAGATGGCAAAGCGCATAGTTGTCGAGATTGTTAAGATGAAGGCTTGCTTGCATTGGCTAAATCCCTCTCTTTTGCTATCATTCAATCTCTATAAGATTTTTTTTGTCAAAGACTATTTGAAATGCAATGTTCGTTATGTGCTCAAGAGATTGAAGGCCGAAAGGTCGTTGAAGAAGAAAACGCGTTTTGCTGCGCGGGGTGCCGGGCTGTCTTCAAAATATTATCGGCGTCTAATCAACTTGAGGGTTATGCGGATACGCCAATTTTCAAGCAAGCTGTGGCTACTGGTCTGATCTCAAATCCTGCTTTGATGGAGCAACTAAGGAAAAACAGAGTTGAAGTTTCTGAAGAGGAAAAAAACAGGCTCTATTTAGAAATTGGGGATATGTGGTGTCCTGCTTGTGCGGAGGTGATTCGGTTAATTCTTCTTCAAAAAAAGGGGGTGCTTAATTGCGTTGTGGATTATGCAACGGACTTGGCTTCTATTGAGTATGCCCCTCGTTATGTCTCTAAAGAGACATTGATTCAGGCGATCGAACGGTTGGGATATGAAACACAGCCGATTGAAACAGCTGGAAAAAAACAAGTGAGTAGAAGTTTGTATTTACGGCTGATTGTAGCAATTTTTTTCAGTTCGAATATCATGATGTTTTCCTATCCGATTTATGCCGCCTATTTTACTGCTGACGAGACAGGGATCAGCAGCCTATTCGTTTGGCTATCGCTTTTTTCCTCTTTGCCTGTGTTGATTTTTAGCGCTTGGCCGATTTTTAGAAGGTTTTTTACAGCCCTTTCTGTCGGCGTTATTGGAATGGAGGCGCTTATCGTAATCGGAGTGAGCTCGGCTTTTGGTTTATCGCTTTATGAAATGAGCCAAGGAAGCAAGTATGTCTACTTTGATTCGATGTGTGTGATCATTGCGTTTGTCCTTTTAGGAAAAGTAATAGAAACTCGGGCAAAATTTTCAGCGAAGGATTCCCTTATCCGATTAGCCAGGGCTGTTCCTAAAAGAGGAAGAAAGCGTTTCGAGGATGGAAGGGAAGCCTTTATTCCATTGAAAGAAATGAAGCCTGGCGATCTCTTAGTGGCGCATACAGGTGAAAAAATTGTGTTGGATGGGGTTCTTGTTTCAGGAAAAGGAGCTTGCGACGAGTCTTTGATGACAGGAGAATCGGTTCCTATTCCAAAAGAGATTGGCGACAGTGTTTTAGGAGGAACAGTTGTCGTTAATGGATCTGTGGTCTATCAAGCGACGGCGACAGAAAAACAAACAGCGCTTCAGCGGATTATTCAAATGGTGGAGCAAGATATTGGCCATAAGAGTGTGTATACGCGAGCTGTCGATCCTATTGTTAACTGGTTTATTCCGATTGTTTTAGCGATTGCTGCCGGAACAATTTTCGGGTGTTGGTTAAATGGGTTGTCTTGGGAGGCGGCGATCGTCCGCGGCATTTCTATCTTATTGATCTCTTGTCCATGTGCTATTGGCATTGCAGCTCCCTTGGCTGAGTCTCAACTGTTGAATGGAATGGCAACTCTTGGAGCTATCGTGCGCAACAGAGGCTGTTTACCTGATTTAGGAAGGGAAACAGCAATGGTTTTTGACAAAACAGGAACGATCACTAAAGGCAAATTCGAAGTTTTACGTGGCCTTGATACAATTCCAAAAGCATTTTTGCCGATTTTGAAAGGGTTGGCTTCTCGCTCCAATCATCCTGTGTCTGTGGCCATTGATCGAGACATTTTTTCTTCTTCACAGCTGTTAGATGATGTGATGGAAATTGCCGGCAAGGGAATAGAAGGCGTTTTTAATGGAAAAATTTACCGTTTGGGCCATGCGGAATGGACAGGATGCGTTGCTGCTGAGAATGAGGCTGTCTCAGCAGGCACTCAAGTGTGTTTCTCTGAAGAAAACAGACTGATCGGAACCATTTTGCTTGGCGATCAAGTACGAGAGGAGGCCCAGGAGGTTGTCGAAGCGATGAAGCCTGCAAGAAGAATCCTTCTTTCAGGAGATGGGAAACTCTCTGTTGAGCAGGTTGCTGAAGAGTGCGGCTTTGATGAATGGAAGTGGAGGCAGACCCCTTTGGAAAAAAGGGAGATGATTGAGAGGCTCCGTGAAGAAGGCTGCATTGTGGGAATGGTTGGAGACGGCATTAACGATGCGCCGTCACTGACCGGAGCACATGTTGGAATTTCAGTCGTTACAGCTTCAGATATTTCGGTTCAGGTTTCAGATATTTTATTGACAACAGACCATCTCAAAGTTTTGCCAAAGATTCATGTGTTGGCAAGAAAAGGGCGCAAGGTGATCAAACAGAATTTATTTTGGGCTTTTTTTTATAACGTCATTGGAATTGGGTTTGCAGTTTCGGGGTATCTGAGTCCAATTTTTTCCGCTGCTGCAATGGTGCTCAGCAGTTTAATGGTTTTATTCAACGCACGCAGAATTCGGTAGCGGAATTTAATTTTTTTGGATATTTTAAAATTCTAAAGGATATTCAAGCTTTTTTAAGGAGAATTGTTGATTGGCTATTCAGTTTACGGTGAAGGTGACAGATCAAGCAGGAGGAATCCAATGGCTTGCGCAAATTCTTGGAGATGCAGGAATTAATATCAACGCTTTGATGGGGCAATCTTATAATGGGTATGCAATGTTAAGCTTCCTTACAGATGAGCCTGCGAAAACCAAGGAGGCGTTAAAAAAACATAAGATTCCATTTGAGCATAACGATGTTGTTGTTGTTAAGTTGCACAACAAGCCCGGTCAAACTGCGCTGTTCACTAAAGCGCTCAGAAATGAGAATCTTCATATTCAAAAATTTTATCTCACAGTGAATGGGGAAGAGGTGATCGACACGGACGATTACCTTAAAACACGCAAAGTTGCTGATGATTTCGGCATCTATCAATCGATATAGTCATATTGTTGGAATATTTTTTTTAAATTGCTAAAATATTTTATTTTTATTAGAATATCTATTTATTTAGGATTTTTAAATAAACATTTGGAGTTATTAATGGCAATTATTAATGATTTAGCAGCAGACTTTAAAGCTGCTTATACAGGAAATTCTAACTTTAAGAATGCAGGAAATTTGAGCACAGCTTGCCAATGGGGCAAAGTGGCAACTGTTGCTTTAATTGTAGCAACTGTCGCAAGCGCCCTTTTCAGTGGCCCAGTAGGCTTGTTTGTAATGGGGTTGACAGCGCTTGCTCTGTTTGATTGTTATCGGATGCTCGATAATGTCCAACATATTGCTGATCGCAATGTTGGCGGCAGACTCTTAAGTGAGGCTTCAGATTTCGCACAATCAATCAAACCTCATGAGAAAATTGTTCGTGGAACAATTTTTGCGCGCCCTATCGCCAACTTGATTGCCTAGAGTTCTTTTGGAGGAAGGGATGACTATCCCTTCCCTTCTACCAATTTAAAATCACTTTTCCACAGTTGCCAGACTGCATCGCTTCAAAACCTTTTTCAAAGTCATCGACATCAAATTCGTGAGTGATGATTGGAGCTAAATCAAGTCCGCTAGCAACAAGATCAACCATTTGAAACCACGTTTTAAAGATTTCTCTTCCGTAAATCCCTTTGATCGTTAACATCTTAAAGATCACCAAATCCCAGTCGATCACGGTATTTGGAGGAAGTATCCCCAATAGTGCAATGTTAGCTCCATGGCGTGCATGATGTAAAAGAGTGGCAAATGCTTGCGGATTTCCTGACATTTCAAGACAAACGGTAAATCCATGCCGGATTTCCAGAGCAGCCATCGCGTCTTCCAGAGAGGTGTTTAAAACATTCACTGCAGCATCGGCGCCAACTTTTTTTGCAAGATCGAGACGGTAGTCATTGATATCGGTGATGATGATATTTCTTGCCCCAGCTTTTTTAGCGATTGCAACAGCCATCACTCCAATAGGGCCTGCTCCTGTAATCAAAACATTTTCACCGGTTAGATTAAAGGTTAAAGCTGTATGGACGGCATTTCCAAATGGATCGAAAATGGCTGCAATGCGGTCTTCAACTTTTTCTGGTAGAACAAAGACATTTTCTGCGGGAAGTGCAAAATATTCAGCAAAACAACCGGTCTTATGATAGCCGATTCCACGTGTATTGATGCAGAGATGTTTCAATCCTTTACGGCAATTCGGGCAGTGGCCGCATGTGATGTGGCCTTCTCCGCTGACTCTGTCGCCAATACTAAGCCCTTTGACAGCTTTGCCGACTTCAACAATATCTCCGACAAACTCGTGCCCGACGATTAAAGGAACCGGAACGTTTTTTTGGGCCCATTGATCCCATTGATAGATATGCAGGTCTGTGCCGCAGATCGATGTCTTGCGGATTTTGATCAAAACTTCGTGATCACCGCATGTTGGGAAAGGGGAATCTTCCATCCATAGCCCAACTTCAGGTTTCTTTTTTAATATACTTTTCATAACATTACCGTATTATAGTAGATTGACTATTATATAACGTTTAGCTCTTTACCTACAATTTCAAATGCTTTTATTGCTTTATCCAAATCTTCCATTGAATGAGCTGCTGACATTTGTGTTCTAATCCTTGCTTGCTCTTTAGGGACAACAGGATAGCAGAATCCAATCACGAAAATGCCATGGTCAAGCATGCGGGCAGCAAATTCTTGAGCCAATTTGGCGTCGCCAAGCATAACAGGAATGATCGGATGTTCGCCTGGAACAAGTGTGAATCCAAGGGCTTCCATTTTTTCTCGAAAATAAATGCTGTTCTTTTTGAGTTTTTCTCTGAGATGGCTGGAGGAGGAAAGGATGTCGAAAACTTTAAGAGATGCGGTAACGATTCCTGGGCAGAGAGAGTTGGAGAAAAGATATGGCCTTGAACGTTGCCGAAGCCACTCAATGATCTCTTTTTTCCCTGAGGTGTAGCCGCCGGAGGCTCCGCCTAATGCTTTGCCAAGAGTTCCTGTAATGATGTCCACTCGATCGATCACATCGCAATGTTCATGGGTTCCCCGTCCATTTTTTCCGATAAAGCCGGCTGCATGGCAATCATCGACCATAACAAGGGCCTCATATTGATCGGCGAGGTCGCAGATCGCTTTTAGATTTGCAATGATCCCATCCATGGAAAAAACACCATCAGTTGCAATTAACTTGTAGCGAACACCTTGGGCCTCTGCTTCTTTCAGCTTGTTTTCCAAGTCGGCCATGTCATTATTTTTATAGCGAAATCGCTTTGCTTTGCAGAGGCGTACGCCGTCAATGATGCTTGCATGGTTTAAAGAATCGCTGATCACGGCATCCTCAGGACCAAGCAAGGTTTCGAACAGCCCTCCGTTGGCATCAAAACAAGAGGAATATAAAATGGTATCCTCTGTTTTTAAAAAATTTGAGATAGATGCTTCCAGCTCCTTATGAATGGTTTGCGTGCCGCAAATAAATCTTACAGAAGCAAGGCCAAAGCCCCATTTAGCAAACCCTTCCCTCGCAGCTTCCACAACCTCCGGATGATTTGCGAGCCCAAGATAATTATTGGCGCAGAAATTCAATACTTTCTTTTCACCAGTTACTGTGATCGCAGATGTTTGAGGAGAAGTCATTTCGTATTCTTCCTTGTACAGTCCTGATCCCTTTAACTCTTCGATCTGATTGGAGATTTGGTCTAAAAAACCTTGGTTCATTGCTAACCCTAAAAATTTTACTTTCTTTTCTTCAAAAAAACATTAAAATTGATCAAATATTAAATCATAAAACACTAATTTTAAGCTAGAGAGTAGACCAAAACTATTTCAAAATTCCGATTCTTGGATACAATTTGAAATATTTTCTACAAATTTTCCACCAATGATGGATGTTGTGTTTGGAAATAGAGCTTCTCATGTTTTTCATTCGATCTGTACGTTCAGGCTCAGGCATTTCCAATGCTGTTTCGATTGCGAGCTTAAGGTTGTTGATGCTGTAGGGGTTGGCTGCCAGGCAGTCGTTGATTTCAGAAATTGCTCCGGCAAATTGAGATAGAATTAAGACTCCTTTTTCATCAGAGTGAGCAGCAATGAATTCTTTGCAGACTAGATTCATGCCATCTCTTAAAGGAGTGACAAGGCAGATATCGGAGGCTAGATAAATAGCTGTAAGTTGTTCAAACGATTTAGTGCCATAGTGGTAGTGAATAGGAGCCCATTTCTCTGTCGCGTAAGAGCCGTTGATTCTTCCAACAAGTTCATCGACCTCCTTTTTTAACTCTTGGTAGCTTCCTACATTTTCTCTACTTGGTATCGTCAGCTGGTAATAGACAAACTTCTCAATTAAATCGGGTCTGGATTTAAGAAGGCTCTCGATCGCGAGCAGCCTTTCTTTTATCCCTTTTGAATAGTCGATTCGGTCGATGCTAAGGAGGATCTGAATGTTGCCCATTGATTCTTTGAATGCGCTTTGTTTTGTTTGGACGATATGTGAGCGGCTGGCAGTATCAAAAAGTTCAAAGTCGATGCTGATCGGATTTGTAAATGTTTGGCAATCATTTGTTTCAACATTCAAGCGTTTTGCTGCCCCTCGAAAATTGGATAAATAGCTTTCATGGTGAAAACCAACAGAAGAACATTGAAGAAGGGAATGAAGGATCTCTCTTCCCCAGGGAAGGATCGAATAGATATCGATGTGCGGAAAAGGGGTGTGAAGAAAGAAGTGCATATCAAGTTCTGGTCGTAAGAGTTTTAAGTATCTGGGAACCAGCATTAAGTGATAGTCATGGATCCAAACGGATGCACCTTTGGCTGCGGTTTGGCTAATGATTTCAGCAAAGCGTTCATTGATGATTTTGTACATCTTCCAAGACTCTTCATTGATCGAGCATTTCTCAAAGAAATAGTGGAAGAGAGCCCAGAGCGTCTCATTGCAAAAGTGATCGTAATAGATGCTGGCTTCCTCTTTAGTCAAAGGAACGCAGTTAATCTTATAAGAGTCTGGCAGCTGACGTGTTTCACAAGACAGTTGATTCACTTGATATTGAGTCAATTGTTTAGAATCGTTCCCGTCCCATCCGATCCATGTACCTTTGCTTTCAATGACGATCGGTTCAACGGCGTTGATTAAGCCTCCTGCTGCGCGTTTCCATACTTTCTTTTTATTTTGATAATAGGGGAGTCTGTTCGAAACGACGATAAGTTCAGAATTCATGATGGATTCAAAGAAAATTTTTCCAATTGAGTTTTGACATCTTTAATAAGGTCTTCAGCATCTTCGATTCCAAGGGAAAAACGGATCAGTCCATCCGAAATTCCCATTTTAAGTCTTTTTTCCCTTGGAATTGATGCATGGGTCATGGTTGCCGGATGATTGACCAATGATTCGACTCCTCCTAGACTTTCAGCAAGTGTAAACAAGGAGAAGCGGCTGATCAGTTTTAATGTTTGTTCAAGAGAAAGGTTGAATTCTGCTGATACGATTCCGCTGAATCCGGACATTTGCTGTTTTGCAACTTCATGGTTTGGATGGGTCTCGATCCCGGGATAATAAATTTTTTTGACCAGTGGATGCCCGGATAAAAAATCGGCCAGCGCCAGCGCGTTCTTTTGATGTTGTTCCATTCTGAGGGCAAGTGTTTTAACCCCTCTCATCGTCAGCCATGCATCGAACGGGCTTGGGTTGACTCCGATTGACAGACGGTTGAAAGAAAACTGTTCATTGAGTTGTTGGCTGTTGGTGATGAGAGCGCCTCCGACAACATCTGAATGGCCTCCGATGTATTTTGTTGTACTATGCCAAACAACGCTTGCGCCTAGTTGCAAGGGATTTTGGAAATAGGGCGTTGCAAAGGTATTGTCGACGATGGTTAAAACTCCTAATGCATTTGCATGAGCGCAAAGCCGCTTGATATCATAGATGTCCAGTAAGGGATTTGTCGGCGTTTCAAATAGAAGCCAGGCGGGTTTTTGAGCGAGGGCGCGATCAATGTCCTTAACGTCGATCACCTCGAAAGCGATTCCTTGCTTCTGCATGATTTGTGTGAAGAATCGGTAGGTTCCTCCATAGAGGCCATTTAAGGCGACCACTTGATCTCCGGACTTTAGCATGGCTGCCATTGCCGACAGCGCCCCTAATCCTGAAGAGAAAACAGTTGCGTATTTCCCGTTTTCCAATGAGGCTAAGAGGCTTTCCAGCCGTGTAAAATTGGGATTTCCTCCTCTTGTGTAGTCGTAGCCTCGTGTTTGTCCTGGAGTGTTTTGTTCAAATGTACTTGTCAAGTAGACAGGCGGCATGACAGCCCCTGTTTCGGCATCTGGCTTAGACCCTTTGTGAATGGCTAGCGTTTTAAATTTCATTGCAGACGTGCTCTTTCATCCATTCATCATTGAAAATTTTGCTGAGATATTTTACTCCCGCATCCGGGGCGATTGTGACAATTGTTGTGGGAGTGGTTTGTTTACTGGCGATTTCAAGAGCAGCCCAGACATTTGCTCCGCTCGATCCTCCTGCAAGGATGCCTTCATCAGTTGCAAGTTTTCGGCAGGTTAAAAAAGCTCCTTTGTCGGGGACTTGGATCACATCATCAACTACAGACATATCCAGCGCTTTTGCAAGATGATCTTCACCGATCCCTTCAAGCAGATAGTTGCAATTGGCGTTTTTGGGAATGGCTCCTGTTTTAAAGTAAGGGTAGTAGATGGAACCGATGGGATCTGGCATCACAACTTTTATTTGGGGGTTGCGCTCTTTTAAGTACCTGCCTATCCCTGAGATAGTTCCGCCTGTACTGGCGCTTGCGATAAAATAGTCGATTTTTCCTTGCGTTTGCTTCCAGATTTCAGGGCCTGTTGTTAGATAATGCGCTTCGGAATTTTTTGGGTTATCGTACTGATCAATACGGAAACTGTTGGGAGTTTCTTTTTCCAATTTTTTTGCTACATTCACATAATGTTCAGGAGAATCGGGAGCTGCCTCTGTGGGGCAGACCACAATCTTTGCGCCATAAGCTTTTAGGCTGTTTTGTTTTTCCTGACTCACTTTTGCCGGCATCGTCAGGATCGCTTTGTATCCTTTGATTGCAGCCAGCATGGCCACTGCGGCGCCGGTATTGCCGGAGGTGTTTTCTATAATCGTCCCTCCAGGTTTTAGAAGTCCCTGCTTTTCAGCATCGGAAATGATGTGATTGACGATGCGGTCTTTGATGCTGAAACCTGGGTTGAAAAACTCAAGTTTGACCAAGATAGACACATGCGGAACAGGAACGATTTTTTGCAGCTTTACCAAAGGGGTGCTGCCGATTGTGTCTGCGATTGTCGTCATTTCAAGGTTTCAATAGATTTAACCAGATTCTCTTCGGTAATTTCATTGTTGCCGGAAAGCTTTTTGCCTTTTTTTGTTTCCGTATTAATGATCACCAATGTGGGTGTGCCTTTAACTTTAAATTTCTCGCCAAGTTTTTTGTAATATTTGATTGCAAGCGCGATCTCTGCATAGCTGAGTTCGGTATATTTGACGCCATGCTGATTGGCTTCTTTTGTAATCAGGTCTTCGCTAGGGGAGCTATTTGTTTTCGAAAGTTCGGTCAGCATGTCGCGCAGTTCAAAGTATTTTGGTTTATTGTTAATGATAAATGACAGGTTATAGGGGACATAATTAAGTGTTTCCGGATGGATGGCGTGGTCAATAAAGAAAAACTTCGCGTCTCCGTCGATGCTTTCAACCATGCGCTTAAGATTTGGTTCTAATTTGCGGCAGGCAGGACAGGCCCAGTCGGTAAACAGGTACACTTCGATATTGCTGTTTTGATTGCCAAAGGCGATGTTCTCTTTGATCGAATTTTGGGCTGCTTGCATGGCGTCTTTTTTGGTAACTCCCAAGAACGCAACAAGCAGTCCGATACCGATTGCTGTGGTTGATGTTAAACTTTTCCATTTTGTCAGCATTGTCTTCTCCTGAATTTCTTGAGAGGATTGATAAACCCTAATTCCTTGTATCATAAATGCAATTGCTAAGCAGAAGGCAATTCCCAGGCAGACGGGGCAAAAGCTCCCAATGTGCACTTTTTGCACATAGATAAAATAAATTTCCGCACCAACAGCAGTTCCTAGGAATAGGAATTGTAGGTAGCTGATTGTCAAATTTTTACGCGACAGCCATTGACCAATGGCGGCAAGAGTGAAAAAGGTTCCGCCAAGTGCTTCAAAGGGGAGTCCGAACAGGCGCCAATTGTGGCCTTCTGCACACTGTGCACTACATAACTTAAGGATAGAGATGATAGTCAATACGAGCCCTGCAATTACAGCAAGTTGGGCTGCCAACCAAAGCTTTTTATCCCTGTTTGTATGAGTTTGCATGTCCATAATTCTGATTTTTGAAATTTATTCTGTATAAGTCAAGAGTTTTTAAACGATCTAGTACAGTGTGGATTCTTTATAGCTTAATTCGAGAAAGTAGCGAAATTGTGCAGAGTCGCCTGATAAAAAAATCAGATCGTGCAATAGCTGTTTGCAATGATCAAATTCCCGTATATAATAAAAAATTTGCGCTAATAAATAGGTGAGCTCGTCATCTTCATGGCTGATCCAGAACAAGTGCTGTTTGACATTTTTCATCGTTGTTGACAAGACGTGGTATTTTGACTCTTCCAGAGATGTTGCTAATTTTTTGATATTTAATTTTTTAAAGAAATAAAGCAGTTGGGGGTCGAAGTGGCTGAGTTGAAATAAGGACAAGACCATGTCTACCGTGAATGCGTCTTCTCCGGAGAGTGCTTTATTGATCAGTTTGTGGCAGTCCAAAGGGGTGAATCCGTTGACAAAAAGCGCATGGAATTGATCTTTTGACTGTGTTCCCGGTTTGTTGAATGAAATGATCCAATGAGTAAACAAAACATCTTGGTAATCTGTTTTAGGGGGACGGGAATACTGTTCTATTTCCCCTCCTAAATAGTGGGTATAGAGCTTTAGCGCATACCCGTTGACATCAACGTTGACATCTCCGAAATCTGTGACGATAGGTCGATGGTCGCAGTTTGCTGCGAGTTCTTCAGGTGTATGAAAGGCTTTGTCGCCGTTGATGATTAGCAAACGGTCGGAAGCAAGAGCTTTTAAATTTCTTATTGTTCGAAAAGCATCTATTGGAAGTAAAAATGGAGTCCCATCAGGCAGGCAGGTGCGGAACGATTGCAGCACCTCGTCAAATCCTGGGTCGTGAGGGTACCTCGGGAGTTGTTCCACTGGTTTAGGGGCAAACATGACGTCGACGTTTTTCATCTTTTTAGGGTCGGCTTCCAGTTCTTCTTTGGTCACTTCGGAAGTAAGAACAGGATATCCTTCGTAAAGCTTCCCTTCTTCATATCTGAAGAGGTCGTTAGGCAAGCTTGCATAAAAATAGTTTGTAATTGCGATCAGAGGATTTGATTTTTTAGAAAGGGGCAGTGAAATGTCAGAGTCTTTAGTGGGGTCAAAATTTGCAAAATCGAGAGTTCCTTCTTCGATGAAAGGCTTTAGCATGGGGTGCTTTAGCCAGAAATTTAGGTATTCGTCGACATTATCTGAGATGATGAGACAGATTTTTTGCTCGATTGGAAGCAGATTTTTCAATTCTTTTAGATAGAGATAGCTGAATCTGCCGGCGCCTGCTCCAACTTCCACGATGTAGAGTGGTTCATTAGGATCGAGCTCTGATTGCCAATCTCTGATTGCTGCGATCGTTTGCCATGCATAGGCTCTTGCAATATAGGGGTTGTTTGAAATTTTCCAAGCTCTTGGTCCGCTGTGTTGATAAGCGTTTCGTTGCAGCTTCCACAGCAAGGAATCTGAAAATGGAAGGCCTTCTTCTAATCGATTTACCATATGCATGATTAGAGAGGAAATCAATCAGTCTGTCAAGTCTGCTTTTCCAGCAAGCCGTTTTGGAGTTGGTATTGGGTTCGGCACATCTTTGCCAATGTGTCGTCGTGCGTAACGGTAATGAGGGATTTTTTCTTATCACTCACAAATGAAAAAAGAATTTCATAGATCAATTCAGCATTTCGCTGATCGAGGTTTCCGGAAGGTTCATCTGCAAAAATTAGATCGGGATCATTGCAAAGCGCCCGTGCAATGGCTGCGCGTTGCTTCTCTCCTCCAGAAAGGAGTTTGACGTTGTGAAACATTCTTTCTCCGAGGCCGACCTTTTCCAGCAAATGCTCTGCATAGAGGAAAGCTTCTGACTTTGGCGATGTGGAGCGGCGTGCAATCCGCGCTGACATCAACACATTTTCCAATGTCGTGCAATCTTCCAGAAGATGAAATGATTGAAACACAAATCCAATATGCTTGCTGCGTATCGCTGTTTGGTTGGATGCCGCTGCGTCAAAGCCTGCAATTTCCAATTGACCTTGGCACGCTTTTTCAAGTGTTCCCAGAATGTGCAGCAAGGTAGATTTGCCTTCTCCGGAACGCCCCATAATCGAAACGGTTTCGCCTCGCTCCACTTCTAGATCGATCCCTTTCAATATTTGTGTTCTGATCGGATGTGTGAAGGACTTGTGGATATTTTTTGCTTTTAAAATCATTCAGACCTCAATATCGCTGAAGGGCGGAGAAGACTGGCTTTAATCGCAGGCACAATTCCGGCTATAAGAGAGATCATTGCTGTGGAGGTGAGGACAAATGTCAAAGCTTGCAGACTCACTTGATTGGGAAGGGTGTCGCCGAAAAATGCGGGATTGAACATCTCAAACCCTTGAACGCGGCTGATAAAATCGATGAGCATTTGTAGATTTTTTAGCGTGAGCAACGCAAGAGCGATTCCGATTAAGCTGCCAACCAACCCCATGACAATGCCGCAAAGTCCAAAAATTGCAGCAATGCTCTTAGACGTCGCTCCCATTGACCGCAAGATGCCGATCTCCATTTTCTTGTCATTCACAAGAATAATAAGCATGGAAACGATATTGGAACAGGCGACAATAATAATCACCATGGAGATGAGGGTAAACAGGTTTCTCTCGCTGCGCAGCTGCTGTAGAAAATCTTTTGTAAACTCAAACTCTCGGTACGTTTGCACTTTCCAGTATTTATCGATTCCAGCTTCTTTAAAACTTTTTTCAATTTCCGCTTTGACCGGCTCAGCATCATCCAGGTCGGGGATGCGCACGTTGATTCCATTGGAAAGGGAAGAGTCGCTCATCAGATTGCCTGAACGGATGATCGATACAATAGAGTCGTTGGCAAGCAGAATTCTCCCACCCATCGGTAGGATTCCCGGATCGAAAAAGCCGGCAACATAGACAGGAATTCTTTGTTCTTGGAGTGAGCTGGCAGTAGGTGTTTGATAACTTAAGTAGCCTCTGTCTCCAATTAAAGCGCCTGATTCCCTCCAGCTTTTAGGCAGGAGAATGGCTTCTCCCCATTGAGGGCTGCTCGGAAGCGATTCAGGAATCGTTTGGTCGTAAACCCAAAAAGAACGGCTTCCATTTTCTATGGAGAATTGATCCACTAAGATCTCGTCAATCCCAAGTGTTGTAGAAAGATTGACTCCCTGCACTGCAAACTGCGTGTTGAATTTGATGTCGCGGGCAAACTCGGCAGTTTCCAGGCTGGAGGGGTCAAGTGCGATCTCTCCTTGCGCATTTCCAAGAAGATAGACAGGCACCCATGAATCCAAAGGGATGGAATGCCCTTCATGCATTGCCACTGTAATTGTGTCGTTTTCTTTTTCTAATATCGCCGGAGTCCCGTAGGAAGGGTCGAGTTCTTCTGCCGACTGGGGGAGATAGAGTGCGTGAATCGTATTAGCAGAGTTCAATACACAGACGTTGAGCCGGCAGTTTTGGGGGATTGCCTTTTGCGGGATGAGCTGCCCATGAGCCGGTGTCCGAGTTTTAAGCGGTTTGACTGTAGCTAAGATTTCCTTCATTGAACTGCGCATCTGCTCGGGAGAGCCGGCCTGTTCATTTTCTACTGTCCGGATCAAGTTGTCAATATCTGCGGAAGCTACTGGAAACATGATTTTTGGCAAGCTCGGATTCGAAGGATCGAATGAACTTAAATAGATGGCTTGCGATAAGGCGCGCTGATCGTTGTCGCTGTCAGGATTTCCAGATAGCTGCAAAGGTTCGGAACGGATCATGTTCAGCTTTAAATTTGTGATGGTCATCTCATACTCTTTAGCTGACACTCCTTTGATGCTGTTAATCGATTTGAAGGCAAGTTTGACCAGATCTTTGACCTCGCCATCCTGATTTAAGTCGGGAGCAGTCCAAGTATAAGGAATTTCCTGGTCGAAATCAGGATCGTAAGGATCTGTCTTTCGGGTTCCCAGCTTTTGTCCAATAGTTTGGACTGTATAGCCGGATTCCTGGCTAATGCTATCAATGAGGTAGTAATAAGAATTGTAATAATCTTCTGTCGGCGTAATGCGGACCGGAGCTGTCAGGGCGATCAATTTGTCCACCCATCCTCTCTCTAATCCATGCGTCACGGAAAAGAAAACGACAATCAGCCAGACAACCAAGGCGATGACGAGAATGGAGATCAAACTGATGATGGATACGGAGAGCTGCCGCCAACGAGGCACAAGGTACTTAAACGCAATCGACAGCTCAAACATCGTTACTTTGTTTCTTTATATTCAACGCGCTGACGAATGGTTGGATCGTATTTTTTGAGCACGATACGGTCAGGGGTGGATGTCTTGTTCTTAAATGTATAGTAGTGATGAGAACTTTTAGAACTTTTCAGTTTAATTTTTTCACGTTTGCTAGCCATTTTGTTTCTCCGGTCTGATCAAATAATGATGGGTAATTTTACATAATGAAAAGATTAAAATTCAAGCGGAAAAAGGGATTCTTGTCATTGGCTCTAAAAGGAGGCCGTCGCTTGTGTTTCGATTCAAAAAGGCGTGATATCCCAGCCCAGCAATCATGGCCCCATTATCCAAGCTCAATCCAGGCGGCGGCCAAAAGAGATTGAATTCAGAAGAACTCTCTTTAAATTTTTTTCTTAATGTCTGGCTATTGGAGACTCCGCCTCCAAATAAAATGGTGCCAGTCCCTATTTCTTTAGCGGCTTTGACGGTTTTTTTTATGATATCTTCAAAAACGGCGGACTGGAAGGAGGCGGCGATATCAGCCATTTCCTGCTTCGTCAATGGCATTTCGCTTTTGCCGTTCTGGCCTTTGACTGTATACAAAACTCCGGTTTTGACGCCGCTGAAAGAAAAGCAAAGAGGATTTTTTTTCGATTGCCCCACTTTGAATGCGTATCGGGAAGGGTCTCCACTTATTGCCAACTGTTCGATTTCTGGGCCTCCGGGATAAGGCAGCCCCATCATTTTCGCAACTTTGTCAAATGCTTCTCCCACGGCATCGTCTATCGTATGGCCTATTTGCTCATAGCTTCCAATATTTTTAATTTTAACTAGGCTTGTGTGGGCTCCGGATAGAACAACGCCTAAGCAAGGGAAGTCCGGAAGGGTTTCAAGATCCATGATTGCTGCGTAGAGATGCGCTTCAATGTGATTGATTCCGATAAGGGGAAGATTGCAGGCAAGAGAAAGGCTTTTTGCAGTGTTTAATCCGATTAAAAGAGGGCCAATAAGGCCAGGGCCTTTGGCAACTGCGATTAAATCGATCTCATCAAGGCGCACATTTGCCTCGTAAAGAGATTCCCGCAAAACGGGGATCATCACCTCGGCATGCCTGCGGCTGGCAAGTTCGGGAAAGACGCCGCCGTATTGCGCGTGGATCTCATGTTGAGAGGCGACCACATTGGATAAAATCTGCTTACCATCTTTGACAACAGCACAAGCTGTTTCATCGCAGGTACTTTCAATTCCGAGCACTAACATGTAAAAAAAATCCTATGTTGGAATTATACATGAAAATGAGCTAATTGGGAATGTATTTTTTCAGAATCTCTTCAAGTTTAGAGGCTTCGATTGGTTTGCTGAGATAGTCGTCCATGCCGGCATTCAGGCATTTTTCCCTGTCGCCGCTCATGGCATTTGCTGTCAAAGCGATAATCGGAATCCTTTTCCCGTTTTTTTCCTTTTTCCGAATTTCCGCTGTTGTTTGAAAGCCGTCCATTTCCGGCATTTGCACATCCATGAGAATGGCGTCATAAGCGTTGGATTCATACATTTCCAAGGCTTCTCTTCCATTTTCGGCGATATCAACGGTAAATTCCATCAGTTCAAGAATCGCTTGTGTCACTTCTTGATTGATGAAATAATCTTCGGCGATTAGGATCTTTTTTCCTTTAAATGTTGATAAAATTTTTCCCATGAACCTATCCATTTTGCAGGGGGATCTCGAACCAAAAAGTCGACCCTTTGTTTTCGATGCTTTCGCATCCGATTTTTCCTTCCATGATTTCAATGAGTTGTTTGCAGATCGCAAGTCCAAGTCCTGTTCCTCCGAACTTCCTTGTTGTCGAAACATCCGCCTGTGAAAATTTTTCAAAGATATGCATTTTTTTTTCTTGAGGGATTCCAATTCCTGTATCGGTCACTTCAACTCGAATAAACGCTTTTTTGGGATTGCTGACTTTGATGGCAACGGATCCTTCCTGGGTAAACTTGATAGCGTTGCTCGTAAGATTCATGATCACTTGGCGAATTCGCGTAGGATCGCCGATGAGGTGTTTGGGGGTGTCATGGGCATAGGAAATTTCAAGATTCAATCCTTTTTCTTCAGCCTTTGGCTGCATCAATTCGCCGACTTCTTCAACAATCTCTTCTAAATTGCAAGGGATTTTTTCTAAATTGAGCTCACCGGCTTCGATTTTGGAAAAGTCTAAAATATCATTGATAATTTCCAGCAAGACTTTTCCGGAGAGATCGATGCGGTTGGCATATTTTTCTTGGCTTTTATCAAGAGGGGTATTCAGCAAAAGAGAGGTCATTCCGATCACGCCGTTCAAGGGGGTGCGGATTTCGTGACTCATGTTTGCAAGGAATGTGCTTTTGGCAATATTGGCCTCTTCGGCTTTTTTTCGGGCAATTTCCAAATCTTGGTTGGATTGCTCGATCTGTTTTAAAAATTCCAACTGTTTGAGCTCCTGCTCTTTTCTTTCTGTGATATCTGTCGAGATTCCGCATGTTGCGTAAATATTGTCTTCAGCATCGTAAAGAGGGAACTTAACTGAAACATAGGTATGCTCTCCATCATCCAGAGGCGCGGTTTCCTCATAGGTCACTGCTTTTCCCTTTTCTAAAACGTCATTGTCATTAAGTGAAAATTTATCAGCAACGTCTTTGGAAAAAATCTCGTAGTCCGTTTTGCCGATCACTTCTTCGTTGGTTAGATGGAAGAGATCGAGGTACTGCTTATTAGCGATTAGATATCTTCCTTTGAGATCTTTTACATAGATGACTGAAGTTGCGTTATCGATGATCGCGCGCAGCCTACGTTGTGTTTCCTTAATTTCAGCTTCTGCGCGAATTCTGTTCGTAATGTCTCTGAAAACTAAAACGACTCCTTCGATTGTATCTTCCCTTCTCAACGGGCCGCATGTGAACTCTACATTGAAGCTTGTCCCGTCCTTTCTGCAAAATAGCTCATTGTTGACGGTATGCATCCGACCGTCTTCGAAAACTTTATAGATTGCTGAGTCTTTGATATGATAAGGGGTTTCGTCTGATTTCATGAGATGGAATAGCTCTTGAATCGGCTTGCCGACAACATCTTCTTGCCGCATGCCGACCATGTGTTCGCCGGCAGGATTGACAAATGCCACTTTCTTCTTTTTGTTCAAACCAAAAACACCTTCACCCATCGAATGAAGCAGCACTTCTGTTTGGATTTTAGATTCGTTCAACTCGTTCATTGCTTTGACCAGTTCGCGCGATCTCAGATAGGAGGATTGTGCAAAGTAAACGCCGAAGAAAACGACGATTGCCAAAAAGACTCCAAAAAAAAGGGTAAAAGCGGGGAGAACGGAGCGGTGTTCCGCTAAGAGTTCGGCACGTGGCTTCAGGATAAGTTTCCAGACATTGTTGTAGAAATTCAAGTCGACAGTTGCTCCGTCCAAGTGTTGATCCTGTTTTCCGGTATCGTCTCTTTCATAAATAATTTTTCCGTTTTCACTGACTTGCACGAGATAATCGTTAAGGATGTTGCCTGTGATCATGCCGTCGAACATGGCTTTGACGTCAAATCCTCCGACAATAAAGCCGTCAAATTGATCGTTGGGAAAAAGGGGAACGTAGACGAGGAATCCTTTTCCTCCTTGAACTAAATTAATGATTGGACTTGCGGCTGTTGCCTTTTGCCGGTGCATCTCTTGGAGGGTTGCGCCTTTTTTCGGATCGATCATCATGTTGAGGTCAATGGCCGGTTCATTGCCCTCTGTTGGCACGACCCAGCGCACGTGATAAGAGGAATCTGCCCACTCAATGACTCTGAGGCCGGATTTAATATCAATATAGGCGATGGCGTCCATTTCCCATTCCGATTTGGGAGTGGAGCCGCGCATTTCCCATCTTTTGGCCATGTTTTCAAGAGCGGATACTTGATGGTTGATATAGGTTTCAATGGTTGACTTGATGTGCTCTGCATCAGATAGATTGAGGTTGCGAAATTGGATCCGTTCCTGTCCGTCCAATGCTTGCCATAAAAAGATTGTGGCTAAAATCACGGCAATTGTTGTCGGCATGGGAAGCATTGGAGGAAGAGCGCCGTCGTATGTTTTACAGTGTGTCCACGCATAGACGATCACGGACGCGGAAAGTGTAAAAAATTCGATCGTCGGCCTTCCATCAAGCCGTGTGAATTCGATCCATCCTTTCGAAACAGCCCCTGTTAACCAGGCGGAAAAGCCGATTAACGCAAAAGCGACTGTGAGGCAAGCAAAAATGCGGATCAACAGTTGGCGCATTTCAAACCGCCAGGTGTTGAAAACGAAAATTAATGCTGTTCCGATAAAGGAAAAGCAAACAGCAGCATTAGGCGCCATTCTTCCTTTATAGGGATTAGTGTCGTTGACAAATACTTGATCGATTCCAAAGTCAAACCCAAGGATATATTCCAGAAGAGTCAAATAGCCAATGAGGGCAACACACCAGGCCATCGCTAATGCAGTTTTTCTCCATCCACTTTTAAAGATGGCACAAGAAAGTCCGCCGAGAAAAAATCCCAACGCTGTGTTGTACGGCATTGTGGTAAAATAGGAATGCGCTTCGATGAATTTGAGCCGATGCAGATGCCAGCTAAGCATCACTGATCCGCCCATCAAGGCGGCAATCAAGCCTAAAATGATCATCGCTTTGACGGAACCTTTACTAGGTTCTCTGATCTCTGGAGGCATAAAACTTAAATTGTTTCGCTTTTCTTCAAATAACGCCAATATCCGGTTGGAAGATCGCCCAATCTAATTTTACCGATTCGGACTCGCTTTAAGTCGACAACTTTTAATCCGACGAGTTCACACATTCGTCTAATTTGCCGCTTTTTCCCTTCAATTAGGGTGAATTTCATGAGATGTTCGTCCAATTGCTGAATGTTGGCCTTTTTTAAAGGGGTATTGTCCAATACCAACCCAAAGCTCAGGCGTTTGATGATTCCTGGGGTTACAGCTCCGTCAACTCGAACGAGATATTCCTTTTCGATTTCGGATTCATTCCCAATAATTTTTTTGGCGATGACCCCGTCTTGAGTGAGAATCAAAATGCCTTTGGAATCAATGTCAAGGCGGCCGGCAACAGATAGCTTTCGGAGATGTTTCGGATCGAATGATTTGCTGTTCCACTGCCTTTCCGGCGTGATTAAGTCGAGAGCTTGTTTGTACCCTTTTTCGGGCTGGGTGGAAACGTAGCCGATCGGCTTGTTTAAAATGATCGTTACTTTTTCCGCCTGCCATTTTTTTGCGTGAGGTAGAAGCTCTATTTCAGCATTTTCAGGAACTTTTGTACCGAGCTCGGAGATCACTTTGCCGTTCGCGCGCACAAGCCCTTTTTCAATCATTCTGTCTGCTTCGCGACGCGAGCAGATCCCTCTCAAAGACATTAATTTAGATAAACGCAATTCATTCATAGAGCTCTTTTCCCGCAGTGTTGTCGGTAATGATTAGAGCTTTATTGGAGGCTGTGCCTACTCTTTGGAGTGGAAGCTGGTCTGGGGTATAGTCGCCTTTTATGATTTTTTTTAGCATTTTCGCTTTATTTTCTCCGATGACATAAACGACTGTTTGTCTAGCTGCGTTGATGAGTTTGAAGGTAAATGTAAGCCTCCAAGTATTGAGCTTTTCGACAAAGTTAGCGACAACAAGTCTTCCGTCGGAGTGCAGAGCATGCGTCTCTGGGAAAAGGGATGCCGTATGTCCGTCTTCTCCCATTCCTAACATCACGAGATCAAATGTTTCATCCGGAACATTTTTTTTTATCAACTCTTCGTATTCTAATGCATGTGCTTCGATGTCTCCTTCTCCTTTCATGCGAAAAATATGGTCTTCAGGAATAGGAAGATCGGAGAGTCCGGCGTCCATTGCCATGCGGTAATTGCTATTTTCATCTTCTCCATCGACAGAGCGCTCGTCGCTCCACCAAAGGTAGATGTTGCTCCAATCGATTTGATCGCGGTTGGCCTCGTCCGCAAGGCTTTGAAAAATGGCTTTGGGAGTGGAGCCGCCCGACAGAGCTACATGAAAAACGCCTCGTTCAGAAATCGCCTGTTCTGCGGTTTTGATAAAATGCAGGACGCAGATTTGGATCGTATGAAATTTGTCCTCACCTTTAATCAAATCTCTTCTTTCGTCAATGGATTGTTTGAGTGGATCGATAATGTCCATGTTAAAAATTTCTCCACGGGATCTTGCCGATGGTTTGCAACATCTTTCGATAATGATGGCTTGGCCTGAAGTAAAACATCTCTTTCATTGCGGTAGCTCCTGTTTGCATTGCCTGAAGCTGCAAAGAATAAGGAACATCGCAGTGATCCGGTGTTGAGATGTAGATCATGACTTTGGATTGCTGGTCGGCAAAGGTCAATGTTGTTTTGAGATTGCGATCATCAATGCATGAAATTTCGAAAATAATTCCCGGATTCAACGTGCGCCGCTTTTGAGGCGTTAAAACCACTTTTCTTCCATGATATTCAATATGATGTTCGCCGTCGATTTCTTCTATTGTCTTGAATGTCCACTCTAGCTGTGCAGCAAGCCATCCTTGAAGATAGATCGCTTGCACCGAGTCGTGATTGATGTACTCGTCTTGCAACTGATTGTATTTAATGTGGATATAGTTGCATTGCCTTAGATAATCCAGTTGACTCTTGGTGTTGAATACTTGGGCGATCACATCTCTCCAGCCGGCGATCTCTGCCCAGCTGATATCCATGAATTCAGTATTTAACGTTTCCACTTTATTCAGCATTTTCTGAGCAAATGTTTGTAAATTGGCTGTGCTTTCCGTATCGAAGATTAACCGTGTTGCCAATTTCTCTAATTTCGGCAATATGGGGTTTTCTGCTGTGAGGTCGTCTCCCCATAATAAATAGACGGGAAGATCTGGAACGAGACGGGGAAGAACAATAAAGGGAATTTTTGAGAGGTTTTCAGGTGATGAAAAGAGCATTAAGCGCTCGCTTGCATGGCCGCATGGTTCAATACCTGTATGGCTTAACTCTTCTTTGCCGCATTGGATATGAATGACTCTGGAAGGGAATTTTTCGATCAGCGGGTGTACGATTTGCTCAAAATAGTCGGAGCGCCGTTTTTCTGCAGTATAGATGATCAGATTGAATAGATATCCTTTAATATCTTTAACCATATTATAAGAGCCGCCATTTTCTGCCGGTTTTTTCGATCAGGTTGTCAGCCTCTTCCGGTCCCCATGTACCAGCCTGGTAGTATGGCAAAGATGGTGGCCTGATGTTTTGCCAGTGCTGTAGAATTGGCGTAAACAGCTTCCACGAAGCGAGCACCTCATCTGCTCGAGCAAAAAGAGTGCTGTCGCCTGCCATGCAATCGCAAATTAATCTTTCATAGGCCTCAGGAGGTGTTGATCCAAAGTAGGTACTGTAGCGGAAATCCATTTTAACAGGCTGGATTTGGCTGCTTAATCCGGGAACTTTGCAGTTCATTTTAAGGGAAATTCCTTCATCAGGCTGGATACGGATGACTAAGATATTTGAATCTACCTTGCTAGCCTGCTTCTCGAATAAAAAGCCCGGAGCTTCTTTGAATGTAATCGAAATCTCTGTTGCTCTTTTGGGAAGCCTTTTTCCTGCTCGCAGGAAAAACGGCACTCCAGCCCAACGCCAGTTATCGATTTTTAGCTCCATAGCAACATAGGTTTCCACTGTCGATTGAGGATCGACATTTTCCTCTTCGCAGTATCCTTTGACCGGTTCTCCATCGATCATGCCCGCGGCATATTGCCCACGGATGATGGCATTGTCGTAATGACCGGCCGGAAACTCGCGAATCGACTCCATCACTTTCATTTTTTCATCTCTGATCGCATTGGCATACAAGCTGGCAGGAGGCTCCATTGCGACGAGCGAAATAAGCTGCATCATGTGATTTTGAACGATATCGCGTAGAAGTCCTGCCTCTTCAAAAAAATGTCCACGCGTTCCAATTCCAATATCTTCGCTGACAGTAATTTGTACGTGATCGATATGCTTATTGTTCCAAAGAGACTCAAAAATTGGGTTGCTGAAGCGGAAGACTAAAAGATTTTGAACGGTCTCTTTCCCAAGGTAGTGGTCGATCCGGTAGATCTGGCTTTCATCCATGTGATGGGTCAGATCATTTTGAAGTTTTTTTGCGGAACTTAAATCGTGTCCAAAGGGCTTTTCGATGATGAGACGGGACCATTTTTTACGGTCTTCTGTCTTATAGATCAATCCGTGGCTATTTAATTTTTCTGTGATCAGCGTGAAAAAGCTAGGCTGGGTAGAAAGGTAGTAGACGCGATTTCCCTTTGTGCTGAATTGGTTGTCAAGCTGCTCCAAAAATGTTTTGAGAGAGTCATACCCTTCATCGTTGTCAAATTCGGACTGATGATAGAACAGTTTTTCGCTGAACGACTGCCAAAGATTTAGATCTATCGGCTTTGTACGGGAAAATTGGCAGACTGCCTCGTGCATCTCTTTGCGGAAATCTTCATGAGATTTGTTCCGTCTGGCAAATCCGACACAAGCAAAATGTGCTGGAAGTTGTCCGGCGCTGGCGAGGTTATATAAAGCGGGAACGAGTTTTCGTGCGGTTAAATCGCCTGTTGCTCCAAAAATCACAAGAATGCATGAATCGGGAATCTTGAATTGGCGCGTTGCTTCAATCAGAGGATTAAGTTTGTAGTTATCATAAGCCATGCTCTTAAGCTTAGAGTGTGTCATTAATTTAAATCAAACGCCATTGTCCATGCAGTTGCATAAAGACAATGACGAAATTTTTAACAACTTTATAATAAGGAGGATAAACTCTCTTCTTCTGTTTGATTGCTATAATAGAGACTAAGTAGAGAAATCCCCTGATTAAGCGCTCTTTTTCTTTTGAGAATTTCTAGTTGCAATTCTCTTTCTTGCTGTAGAATGTCAACAATTTTTTTTCTCACGAGGTTTTTCTCGGCATAGGGAGCATCGGTCATCTCGATGATTCGGAAAAGCTTTTGAATATCTTTGAAAAAATGGCTTTTTGCCCAGTCTTTCTCTTCTTCTTCGATCTTCCCCTTTGCTAATAGGTCGACAATTTTTTTAGCAAGATGACCGTGATCACCAAATAGCTGTTCGATTAAATTGTCACGGGGTTGCGAAATTTGCTCTTTAAACTGGATGATATCTTTCAGGACAATGGCGAAAAATGGAACGCATGCGATTTTTTCGCTTTCTCTGTTAGAAATCAATTTGCGCAAGTTTTTCAAATTTTTTACGGGGTCGCATACTTTTTCTAGAAAATCGTGATGCTTTTGATGCTTTTTCAGGGCAATATCCCAGCCTTTCTGACAAGAATTTTTTGTCATATCGACTCCTGAAGAAAAAAGCGTGAAGCTCAAACCAAATTCACCACTTCGCATAAGGTGATAACATAGCAAAAGCATGTTGCTGATCATCTGCGCTTGTTCTTTTTCGTCAGACAAGGCTTTGAGAGCATTTTTGTATTTTTCTGCCAAGTCGTCATAAATTTTTAGTCGATTGCCGATAAGTTGTTCAAATGATTTAGATCCAGACATAAATGTTTTCATGTCGAATGTCAGCCAATCCCTTGCAACAGCGCTCTTTAAAGCTTTGGCGAATTGTTTGATTTCACTTTCGCTTAAAAGTGCGCTCATCATTTTTTTCTCCATTTCCTGAAGCGGCAAGTTTTCTTTTGTCGTGAAGCGGTAGCGTTGATAGATTTCTTTTGAATCAAGGCCAAATGTTTCTAGTGTATCGATCACTTCGGAGACCTCTTTTGCAAAAGAGGCACTGCTTAGGCGCTTTTTATTCAATTCTGCACATCTTTGCAGGCCTGAAGGGTCGATGCAGTTTAATAAATAGGAAATGGTAAAATTAGTGAAGGAATCCTGGATGCTTTTTTTAGACTCCATCTTCATCAGGGCAGCTATCCATTGATCAGAGTCTTTTTTCTCGATACTTGTTGGCCAACTCTTCAGCAACTCAAGAGGAGACACTGAAGGGTTGTACATGAGGCGGTCTTTTAAAACGACTGTGATGTAGTTGACTGCATCTTTTGGCTTTAAGTCGCCGCGTAGAAAATATTGAACAAAGTCTTTTCCCGTTGGGTCGATTAGAGCTTTCAATTCGTCTAGCTGTTTGTCATCTTTATCTCTCCATTTGATCTGCTTCAATGCGAGGATTTTTTCTGACAAGCTCAAATTGCTATCTGAAAAACGTTGGATTTCTATAAGTAATTCAGAGCTGTCGCTTTCTTCCAAGGAGGCAGCTTTTTGGTAAAGATGCTGTAGGGCGCGCACTTTTTCAACTCCTCTTCGAAGTGCTGCGATCTCCTTGAATGACGCTTGCAGATCGTCTGGATGGATTTTTACCCTGGGAACAAGAGAAATGCTTGGCTCGATTTCTACGAGGTGGGATTGCTTTTGCGTTAATACAAGCCAATGGGAATTTGTCTGATATTGGTTTCTTAGCGCGCGCATCTCCCTTCTAATTTTTTGATTGAGTTGGCTCAGCTCTTTCACCTGCGAGGTGTCTAAGCTTTTGATCTGCTTCCGCAGCTCTTCCAGCTTGAAGTATTTTTGCTGCCTCTCGGCGTTTTTCACAATTCCTTGGCAAGCGTTTTGGATTGCTTCAAAGCAAGCTACCGCTTGAGTTGCAAATGTTTGAATATTCGAAGGCGATGCTTCGGGGACTTGTATGTCTTTTATTGTACTTGTAAGAGGGGTCATTTTTATCTCTCCTTTTTTTAAAATAGATCTAAAAGGTCATCATCATTTGATCCTTCGCTTTCACTATCAGATAATTCTATTTGTTGATATTCATTAGTTTTTGGCGGAGTTTCTTTATTAATCAAAGGTTTTGTTTGATGAATTTCTGAATGATTTTGATTTTTACTAAAAAAACATTCTTTTATTTTTAAAAATAAAAGGTAAGCCATTTTAATGATTTTGCGGACAAGCGCAAAAAAACGCGTAAAAATATGATGATGAGGGGATTTTCGTTGCGGGACCGTTGAAGTCCTCAGAGGACAGCTTTTTTCAGGATTTTCTTTTGCTTGAGGCTCTTCAATTTCCAGTTGATGCGATTCCTGGAGTTTTGGAGCTGGATCTTCTAGAGGTGTCGATAATGGGAAAACCTGTTGGTGTGTTTCGGCAAGATCAAGACCGCGGTGCCTGAGTAAAAGATCACCATCTTTCCTTTTCATTTGCCTTCGCCTGTTGCGGATGCATGGTTGACTCACCAGTTCATCTCTTGTCACGGGTTTAAGTGCAAGTCTTGTTTCTTCTCGTCCGCTTTCTGTTCGATAAAGGCATTTGTCAGCAAAAAACAACTGCCTGCCTCCTGATATTACAAACCATTTTCTGTTGATGGAGCCTCCTTTTTTCTGCTTTAGAAATGCAGAGGGAATAGGCGGATAATTTTTTCTTTTTCCCCAAATTTTTTGGGGAGGGGTATGCTGTGTCTCCCATAAGTCATCTAAATTGCTTTGCACATCAGGAAATTTATGAGGTAGGCTTAAAAAATTAATCATAGATAGATAGTTTTTTTTGTTTTAAAAAAATGAATTTAAATTCTATCATAATGAGGATGTTTTGATAAAGAATTTTTATTTCAAAACATGTTAAGAATTACTTGAGGCTGCAATTTCCATTCGATTTTTAGCTCTGAGTAATGCTTGAGTGACTTCATGCTGGTCGATCTCTTCTTCTGGAAATTCAAGCAGCTTGTAGGCTTTTTGATAGGCAGCTTTTGCACGATCGTAGTCGATCTCGCCTGCCGACTCGATGGTATCGCCTAAAATGGTGACTTGGTTTTGATGCATTTCCATAATCCCTCCAGAAATGGCGAATACGCTTTTTTCTTGTTGGGAAAACGTGATCGCAAGTTTTCCTGGCTGAAGAGGCGTCATTAAGGAAGCATGGTTGTTGAGAACTTCAAAGTAGCCGAGTGTTCCGGGTATTGTTAAGGATAAAGCTTTCCCTTCATAGACTTTTTTATCTATTGTCAAAATTTTCAATGAAAACACGGCAGATCTCTTTTTGTAAAAAGGATTATTTTTTTTCTGCTTTTTCTAAAACTTCTTCGATCGTTCCTGTCATATAAAACGCTTGCTCGGGGAGATCGTCTAATTCTCCTTCGATAATCATTTGGAAGCCTTTGATGGTTTCTTTCAGTTTGACATAGCGTCCGGACTTTCCCGTAAAAGTCTCTGCTACAAAAAATGGCTGGGAAAAAAAGCGTTGGATCTTGCGTGCGCGAGAAACGATGAGCTTATCATCTGCAGAGAGTTCGTCGATCCCCAAGATAGCGATAATATCTTGAAGATCTTTATAGCGCTGTAGGATTTTTTGCACTTTGCAAGCAAGGTCGTAGTGCTGCTCGCCAACAGTCCAGGCATCCAAGATGCGCGATGATGAAGCTAAAGGATCGACTGCGGGATAGATTCCAAGCTCTGCGATTTGCCTGGATAGGGTGATGGATGCATCAAAATGGGAGAAAAGGCTTGCTGGAGCGGGATCTGTATAGTCATCTGCAGGAACATAAACGGCCTGCACCGATGTAATCGACCCTGTTTGTGTTGATGTGATCCGTTCTTCAAATGCCCCGATTTCTGCTGAAAGTGTTGGCTGGTAGCCGACGGCTGAAGGCATTCTTCCTAATAAAGCGGAAACTTCCGATCCTGCTTGCACGAAACGAAAAATGTTATCCACAAAAAGCAAGACGTCTTGATGTTCTTTATCGCGGAAATATTCAGCCATTGTCAAGCCCGTAAGACCCACTCGCAGCCTTGCTCCTGGAGGTTCATTCATTTGTCCAAAGACCAAGCATGTCTTGTCAAGCACTCCCGATTCTTTCATTTCCAGCCATAAATCATTTCCTTCTCTTGTTCGTTCTCCCACTCCACAAAAAACAGAATATCCTCCATGTTGTGTGGCGATATTGTGGATCAGTTCCATAACGATGACGGATTTTCCTACACCAGCTCCTCCGAAAAGTCCGACTTTTCCTCCTTTGAGAAAAGGAGCCAAGAGATCGATGACCTTAATTCCTGTTTCGTAAACAATCTCCTTTGTTTCTTGCTGCTCTAATGATGGAGGGGCGCGATGAATGGGCATGTGCGGCGTTTTTGGTGAAATGGAATCCAGGTTATCTATCGGTTTTCCTAAGATATTAAAGATGCGTCCCAGAGTTTTTTCTCCGACTGGTACACGGATGCAGGCACCGGTATCAATGGCTTTCATTCCTCTTACAAGGCCATCAGTTGAGGAAAGAGCGATGCAGCGTACAATTCCGTCGCCAATTTGTGCGGCGACTTCTGCAAAGAGGTGAATGTTTCTTTCTTCATCAATGACCTCAATTGCATTGTAGATGTTAGGAACCTCATCTTTGGAAAATTCTACGTCAATTGTTGGTCCGATGACTTGTTTGATGATTCCTGTATTGCTCATTGTCTGCACCTTCTATTTCATGGCTTCAGCGCCAATCATGATTTCCAGCATTTCGCTGGTAATTCCTGCTTGTCTGACCTTGTTGCTTAGCAAGGTTAGGTTTTCGATCATTGTATCGGCATTTTTCGCAGCAGCCCTCATCGCTAAAACGCGGGCGGCCAATTCGCTTACATAAGCTTGGTTTAGCATCTCTTGTATCTCTGCAATGCAGTAGCGGGAAAGAAATTCGGTTAGCAATTCTTCTAAAGAGGGCTCTAAAATATAATCACGTTCGATCGGTTTTGTTTTTTTAGGAATTGGCAGCAATTGCTTGTTGATAATTGTCCTAGAGAAAATGGTTTGATGTTTCGTATAGATGAGATTGATTTTTTTATATTTGCTCAAAAGGTAATTTTTGATCAGTCCCTCTGCAAATGTTTTGATTGTTTGAGTTGAAATCTTTCCTCCCCACCCTGGAATTTCTTGAGCGATCTTCTGTTTTTTTTTATGATAGTAATCGATCCCTTTGCCGCCAAAAATGATGAGCTCTGCTGTATGAGTTTCTTTTAAAAGACGGTCTAAAGCGGAAAAAAGATTGCTATTATAGGCACCGCACAAGCCGCGGTCTGTGCTAGCAGCGATAAAGAGTGTAGAACCGGTTTTATTTTCTTTTAGCAGGGGGTGGCAATCTCTTGTGGCTGTTGCTATTAAACGCGGGAGCATATCGTGCATGCTCAATACATAGTCATGGGAATGTTCTGCTTGGACAAGCGCTTTTTGCAATCTTGCCGCAGCAACCATTTCCATGGATTTTGTGATCTGTTGAATGTTTTCAACAGACCGGATGCGTTTACGGATCTCTTTTAAAGAAAGCATGTGTGTCAACCTTTGCGTTGCCGAGCAATGAATTGCTCTTTAAAAGCTTTGGCCGTGTGTTCAATGGTTTCAGCAACTTTAGGTTCCAGGTCCTGAGACTCAGCAATCGATTGAAGAAGAGCCGGATGCTCTTTTTCAATTTCACTCATCAGTTCTTTAATAAATGTATCAACAAGATGAAGTTCGATATCATCTAGAAATCCTTTTGTTCCAATAAAAATTTCAATGACTTGATTTTGAAGAGGCAAAGGTTTTAGTTTGTTTTGCTTCAAGATTTCAACCATGCGTTCGCCGCGTATTAACTGCGCTTTTGTGGTTTCATCAAGATCTGCACCTAGTTGCACGAAAGCTGCCAATTCTCGGTATAACGCAAGATCTAAGCGCAGGCTTTGCGCGACTTTTTTCATGGCCTTTGTCTGTGCTTTTCCTCCAACTCGCGAAGCGGAAAGGCTGACGTTGATGGCCGGACGAACCCCTGCAAAGAAAAGATCCGATTCTAAGAAAATCTGTCCGTCTGTAATGGAGATGACATTTGTTGGAATGTAGGTGGCAACATCGCTTGCTTGCGTCTCGATGACAGGAATGGAGGTGAGGGATCCTCCTCCGAGCTCTTTATTCAATTTTGCGGCTCTTTCTAAAAGACGTGAGTGAAGATAAAAAATATCTCCTGGATAGGCTTCTCGCCCGGGAGGGCGCCGAAGCAGCAACGCTAGCTGCCGATAGGCTTGGGCGTGTTTGGAAAGGTCATCGTAAAAACAGATTGCATGTTTCCCTTGGTACATATCATGCTCTCCCATTGCTGTTGCTGCATAGGGGGCTAAGTATTGCAAGGAGGCTGAGTCTGCAGCAGAGGTGGCGACAATGGTTGTGTATTCCATCGCTCCATGATGTTCTAAAATGGAAACGAAATTGGCAATGGTTGAAAGCTTTTGTCCAATCGCCACATAGATGCAGTGAACGCCTTGATTTTTTTGATTGAGGATCGTATCTAAAATCAGGGTTGTCTTGCCGGTTTGCCTGTCTCCAATGATGAGTTCGCGCTGTCCTTTGCCAATGGGGATCATGGCATCAATGGCTTTGATCCCTGTTTGCAAAGGTTCGCAGACAGGCATGCGTTGAGTGACCCCAGGTGCTGTGCATTCAACAGGGCGCATTTGGGAAGCATTGATGGGGCCTTTTCCGTCAAGGGGCTGGCCTAAAGGGGTAATGACGCGGCCGAGAAGCTCATCTCCTACAGGAACAGAGACAACGGCATGTTTCCGCTTAACAATATCGTGTTCTTTAATCTCTTGCCCGCTACCGAGGATAATGACGCCAACAGTGTCTGTTTCAAGGTTTAAGGCGATTCCTTGCGTTCCGTCTGGGAATTCGACAAGTTCTGATACCATCACGTCATTAAGCCCCCATATTTGAGCAATTCCATCTCCCACTTGAATGACGCGTCCAACGGACTCCAACTTGACATGATCTTCGAAACTTTCAATTTCTTGTGTAAGAACCCAGGAGATCTCTTTTGGATTAAGCTGCATGTCTTTTTCCTTTTTTAAGATGCTTTCTGAGATGTTCTAAACAAGTTTTCAGACTTTTGTCCAAGATCTTGCCATTTGGGAATAAAAGAATCATTCCTCCGATGATTTTACTGCTTTGTTCCTCATAAAACTCTATTTTTTTGTTATATTTTGCTTCCAGTTTGTTTTGTAGAAGAAGCTTATTCTCTTCATCGATTTTTTCTGCAGAGATTAATTTTATGGATAGAATTCCCATTTGCTTTTTCATTTTTATAGAAAATTCTTCAATCACTTCAGTTATAAGAGAAATTTTTTTTTGTTCCGTCAAGATTTTTAAGAAAAGAAGAATTTCTTCTTTAACTTTATCTTTGAACAGGAGCTCTAAAACGTTTTTTTTCGCTTGGAGAGGCACTAAAGGAGAGGCAAAAGCCTCTTGAAGATGAGTGTTGCTTGTGATTTTTTTGATTTCTTGCAGTTGAAAAAGATAGGTTTCAAGCTCTTGCTTTTTTAATGCTAAAAAGAAAAGGATGCCTGCATATTTTGTCGATGCTTTTGTCACAACTTCAATTCCTCGATGCTTTTTACAATGAGTTCTTTTCGGTGCTTTTCGTCCAGCTCTTTTTTCAATACCGATTCTGTAGCAGCGATCGTTAAATCAATCAGGTCGTTTTTTAACTCGCTTCTGACTTTATTTGTCTCATACTCTGCTGCAATATGGGCTTTGTTGATGATTTCTTGCGCCCGTTGATGCGCTTCTTTTTCGATTTCTCGAGTGATTTGGCGCGCTTTTTCCATTTCTTCTTGCATGCGCGTTTGGGCAAGATGATCGATATTCTTAAGTTTATCTTCATACGAAAAGCGGAGTTGTTGAACTTGCAGTTTTTCTGCATCAATTGCCGACAATTCGGAACGGATTCTTTCTTGCCGCTCTTCTAGAATTGTTAAAAGAGGTCCCCAAGCATACCGTTGCAGCACCCATAAGATGATGAGGAAGGCGATGACTTGGGCGACTATCTGCCCGACCTCGACATTCACCCTGATCTCCCGATGATCACAAAGAAGACGATTAATGCATAAATTGTCAAGGCTTCGATCAAGGCTGCGCCGATAATTAATGTAGTTAAAACTTTACCGGAAGCTTCCGGCTGCCGTCCGATTGCCTCCATCGCTCCTTTGACGGCAAGTCCTAAGCCGATGCCCGAGCCGAAAGCAGCAATGCCGACGGCAAGTGGAGTGGCAAGGGCGAATGCGGTATTTACGTCCATAGTGGCTCCTTAAATTTTAGGTTGGTGTTTTTCTTTATGCGGGATCGACAACAAAATGTATACAGCAGACAATAAAGTAAAGACTAAAGCCTGCATAAAGCTTGTCAGTATTCCCAGAAACATAAAAGGGATTTGTAATGGGAGTCCTCCTTGCATTGGAAGATCCAGTAGGGAAAATGCTGCAACGCCTGCCAAGGTAAAGTATCCGATTAATGCTTCCTCTCCCATGATATTTCCAAAAAGGCGAAGAGCAAGTGTCACAGGACGTGAGATTTGCGTTAAAAGCTCCAAAGGAAAGATTAGAGGGACAATGATCCATTCCAGTACTGTTTTTGGAGAGCCTGCCATATGGTATAAAAATCCAAAAATGCCCATGTGTTTGATGTTTAAATATTGAACCAAGGTAAAAACGCATAGCGCCAAGGCAATTGCGGTATTTAAATTGGCCGAAGGAGGCTTCATCAAAGGAATTAAGCCAAAGAGATTTAAGGCTAAAATGTACACAAAAAGCGTTCCAAGAAAAGGAATATATTTTTTCTCTTCAGACCCTAGTATTCCATAGATCACTTTCATTAGGAGTTCTGTGATCATTTCCAATCCATTTTGAAGACCTTTTGGGATCATTTCTCTTTTTCTGATGCCAATGCGGAATAAGATGATGACGAAAGTAGCAATGATGATGGAAAAGGCGAGATCTTCCCATTGGTGCAGCATCTGTGTTAATTTATTGGGAAAAATTTTATATAATAATGAAATGATGTTAGGTGGATGTTGTAGAATGGGGGAGACAAGAAGATAATGGATATTTGAATAGACGGATAGGTTCATAGACCGCCAAATTGTTTAATGATCCTATAGCATTCCCTCATACCACTGGCAAAACCTAAAGCAAGCAGGGCATACATGATATAAGGAGATGTATCAAAGAAGTGATCGATAGCTTTGCCGATAATCATTCCTATGATCATA